>JAVKHQ010000031.1:13739-32725 GCA_031459875.1 Candidatus Fervidifonticultor sextus
CGGTGAGCGTGACGCCGCGGTAGGGCTCGTGGCGCACCAGGCGCAGCCGGGCCAGACGCTTCATCATGTTGGTGACCGAGGCGGGAGCCACCCCAAGCCGCTGCGCGAGCCCGTTGGTGGTCACCGGGCGCTCCTCCTGGGAGAGCATGTACACCGCCTTCAGGTAGTCCTCGACGGCCTGGGACAGCGGTGCGGGCACGGCGCGACCTCCTGGGTCCGACATCACCCGGCCACGAACAGGCCGGTCAAGTACATGATCAGCAAGCCCGCCGCAAATCCGGCGAAATTAACGGCGGTCATCAGTTCGTCCCCGGCCTGCCGGACCATCATCCCGACCAGCTCGTACACGACCTGGAAGATCGCCCCCGCGCCGATGGCCAAAAACAGCGTCGCAAACACCGGCGAGTAGACAAACCCGCCGAGCCACGCGCCCAGGATGGTCGGCACCCCCGCCACCGCGCCCAGCAGTACGAATCTGGACACCGGTGGCCGATCCCTGGCCAGCGGGGACGCGATCCCCAGCCCCTCGGTGGTATTGTGCAACAGAAAGCCCAGCACCAGGAAGGTCCCCAGGGCCACCTCGCCCAGGGAGTACGCCGCGCCGATGGCCAGGCCCTCGCCGAGGTTGTGCAGCCCGATGCCCAGGGCGATCAGGAAGGCCAGCACGAACCGGGCCTGCGGGCCGTCGGCGGCGCGGGCGGTCGTCCGGCGGACGAGGAGGGTGAGGGCGAGGATCGTCCCCACGACACCCAGTGTCACCAGCCCCGTCCCCTGGAACGCTCCCGGCACGCCGGTCCGGGCGTCCAGGGCTTCGGCCAGCGTGTCCACCCCCAGGAAGACCAGCAGACCGCCGGTAAGACTCAGGAAGAAGTTCAGCCAGCGCCGGCCGATCTGACGGAGGAACGGGAACCACAACAGCCCCACGAAGACCGGGATGACGCCGACGTAGACCCCCAGCATCGTGAAGGTGAGCAGGTAGCGGGCGTCGGGCCGCGGCGACTCCACGGCCACCGGGACCTCGTGCTCGATGGTGAGACCCGTGCTCGTAAGCAACTTGATCGCGTGGGCCTCGCCCTCGACCCACGGGTACGGAATGGTGATCGTCGCCCGGCCCAGCCGCGGGATCGTCCGGTCAGGGACGATGGTGTGCCGCCAGTACGCGTCGTCCACCAGGACCTGTGCCACGGTGACGGGCTGCGGGCCGCCGTTGGTCACGGCCACGACCATCTCGCCCGGGCGCAGCGTCACCCGCTCGATCGTGAGCTTCTCGACCGGCGGAAACGCGGCCTCGAAGACCCCAAGCGGCCCGTAGGCCAGGAACAGGACCACGAAGACCGCCAGCAGGACCAGCGGCCCGAGCCCTGCCAGCAGGCGCCGCCGCGTCTCAGGCCACGTCATGGGGGACCACCTCGAAGAAGCTCATCCAGCCCAATTCCACGAACTCGCTCTGGTGGGCGTGGAACATGAAGCGGCCCGGCCGACGGTACCGGAACTCCAGGATTGCCCGCTGCCCCTGGCAGAGCATGACCGTATCGGTGAACTCCGCGGGGGTCAGGCTCGTCCCGGTGGGATAGACGTGGAAGAAGTTGGCGTGGAGGTGCATGGAGTTGATGGGGTCGAACTCGGTGATGTTCACCAGATACACCCGCACCAGTTCGTCCTGCCTGATCCGGATGGGGTGCCGCGCATAGTAGAACGGGATGGTGTTGACGGCGTAGAACTCGTTCTCCCCGTCGAAGTTGGTGTCGAAGGCGTTCATCATCATGACGAGTTCCCGAGCCGGCGGCCGACCCTGCGGGGGATCCACGATGAAGACCCCGTAAAGCCCCTTGTGGATGTGGCGCTTGAGCGGCTGCACGTGGCAGTGGTAGAGGTGCAGCCCGAACGGCTCGGCGTCGAACTCGTAGACGAACGACTGCCCCTTGGGAATCGGCTCGACCCCGTCCATCTCGGCCGCGTGGAAGCCGTGGAAGTGGATGTTGTGGGGGTGGTCGACGGCGTTGGTGTAGTGGACGCGGATGCGGTCGCCCTCGCGGGCCCGCAGCGTCGGCCCGGGGACCTGCCCGTTGTAGACCCAGGCGGGAAACCCCACGCCCGGGGCAATCTCGATCTCGCGGTTGTGGGAGATGATGCGGTACTCCCGCAGGGTGCGGCCGTTGGGCAACCGGCTCACCTTCCCTCCGTCGAAGTGCGCAAGATAGCGGACCGGGTCGACGCCAGCGCGCCGCAGGTCCACCTCGCCGACCGTGCCCACATCGTGGCCGTGCCCGGCTGGAGGCGGCTGGACCTTCGGTGCCGTGTGCTGCGTCGGCGCTGTCGCGGCGCGGCGGTCGGGACGCACCAGCGCGCCGCCGGTCAGTCCGACGGCGCCCAGGGCCGCGAGGCGGAAGAAGTCGCGGCGTGAGACCACACCCCCCATGGTGCTCACCTCGAATTAGACTGGCCTAAATTAGGCTAAGTTAAATTATGCCTGGATGCGCGGCAGGGTGTCAAGTCGCCCCGGGCGCACACCCCGGGCTCAGTCGCGCCCGGCCAGGACGAGGGCGACGCGCTCCTACCTCCTGGAACCTCCGCCCACGATGCGCACTATCTCCAGGATCTGCGCGGCATGTCGGCCAAAGTCGATGTCGACGCGCTGCACTCGGATCGTCCCGGCCGGGTCGATCACGACGAATCCCACGAGCCCGTTCATCGGCCGACCGGCGCCTGGCAGGTCGAACCGCTTGGCCACGGTGTAGCCGGGGTCCAGCAGGAGCGGCAGGGTCAGGCCGCTCCGCTGCTTCACCTGCCGTGCATGCTCCGGCGTATCGGGATTGACGACGTAGACCAGGGCGCCCGCCCGCAACGCCGCTGCCGATCGCTCCAGCTCGCCGAGCTGGTCCACACAGCGCGGTCAGAAGAACCCCATGTGCGAGATCACCACCAGCGGCCTGCCCCGGCCCGGCACCACGGTGTGGAGCACGCCGTCGGCATCCTGCAGGGCGAACGGCGGCGCCTGCTTCCCGACCATCGTGTTCACATCCACGGCGATCTGTGGGCCGCCAAGAGGAGCCGGGATGCGTGGGGGCGTCGGGGCAGGAGGGCCCAGGACCGCATACCACGCGCCTGCGCCCACCGCGACCACGACGAAGCCTGTCCACCATTGGATCTTCATCGCTGGCACCTCCCTGAGGACAGTCTCCAGAGCCGCTCACCTGGGCGCCTCGATGCGGACCGCCGCCCCGAAGTCGTAGGCCCGCAGGGTCATGTAGTGGGACGGCGCCACCATCAGGAGCCGGTGGAGGCGATGCGTTCGGGCCCCGATCCAGCCCGCGAACGCCGCCTGGCGATCGGGCGCTTCCCACAGGACGACCTGGCAGGTCTCGCCATCGCACGGGACCCTCCGCCCACGCGCGACCGACCGGGCATCCTCGAGGTACTGGAGCACGCCAATGGCGGCGACGGGGCGCGGGAAGGTCTCCTGCCGCCAGGCCCCGCCGCCCTCCCGCAGATAGCGCGTGGCGCCCAGGATGATCACCTCGGCTCCGCCCGACGTCCGGATCCGCAGGCGGTCGGGCTGCACGAGTTCGGCGTTGGCCACCACGAGGCCCCCGGCGCCGTCGGTGATCTGCTCCGCTTCCCGCCACGCGCCCAGCGCACCCATGGCCGTCCGGGTGCCCTCGAGCAGCCGCACGGCAGAGGGCTCCGAGGGGGCAGGAGGCGCCTGCCCCAGCCGCAGCGGGACCGCCGCCGACGTCTCAGGCATCCCCCGCCGGCGCACGAGCACCTCCGCCTCCCACCACCCGGCGGGGAGCGGCACAGGATCGCGTGCGCCATACACGCCCTGGCCGCGTGGCTCCAGCGTCACCACGGTCGGGGAGAGATCCTCGTCGAGCTTCACCAGACGCACCAGGACACGGCCGTCGACGCCATGCAGCCGGCCGTCGCGACCGATGAGAGCGACTTCGATCCGGTTGGAACCGGGCAGCGCCGGGTCGATGAGCACCATGAGATGGATCTCCCCCGCCGATCTCGCCATCCGCAGGGCCGACGCGGCGGGCCGGGTCGCCAGCGTCACCCGGGCCGGCGGCAGCACCGTCAGCACCGCAACCACCAGGAGGACGGCGGCCGCCAGGGCGGTCTCGCCCCCGACGATCCGCAGAAACCGCACCACCAGCGGCGCCACGTCGCCGGCAATCATCTGCTCGATCCGCGGCCGCAGCAGGAACCGGTTGAGCGCGCCGAGGGCCGCCAGCGGGACGACCAGCATGATCTTCAAAAGCAGCGCCCGACCGTAATCCGTCGTCAGGAACGCCCGCAGGCCCGGAATGTGAAGCCAGGCGCTGTAGGCGCCCGTCACCACCAGCAGGACCAGGCACACCAGAGCAGCGGCGGAGAACCGCGGGACGAGGACACGGGACAGATCGGGGCGATCCGGCGGCGACGTGCCGAGCAGGACCACCAGGAGGCAGGCCAGGCCGCCGATCCACGCGGCCACCGCCATCAGGTGGATCCAGTCCATCACCACGGCTAAGGCACCGACGCCCCACGCGTGGGACGTGACCGTCAGTCCGGCCAGCGCCCCTGAGGCTGCCACCGGAAGGACCCATGAGAATTCGGGCACGCGCAGGTCCGGGACCTGGGGCAGCAGGATCGCGGCGAGGACGCTGGCGAGGCCATACACCGTCGCCACCAGAACGACCAGCGCCAGGTGGCTGCTCTGGCTCAAGCCCGCCGGCCCGCCGAACATGACCGAGATGATGGTCACCACGACAATCCACACCAGCCCGGCCGCACGGAGGATCCGTCCGGGCGGCGACGAGGGCAACAGCAGGAGGACCGCGCACGCGGCGCGCACGAGCGCGCTCCATCCCGGATTCGTCCCCCACAGCATCTGCGCGAGGTGGCCAGTGGCGATCGCCTGCCCGGGCGACACGTCGAGCAACAGCGCGGCGCGCAGCACGACCTCGGAGGCGGCGGACGCCAGCACAACCACCGCGGCGCCGGTCTGCACCACCCGTAACCGCACCAGCGCCGGCGGACCCAAACGCACCGCATGGGGTGGGTCCAGGCGGCGCAGCCCCGGCTCCACGATCAGAGCCGTGAACAGCACTGCGCCGGCCAGCAGGGTCAGTGCCAGGTAGCCGATCCAGCGGATGACGACGAGCCCGGGATGGGGTGCTTCGGATTCACCTGCCGCAGCGGTCGGACGCGCCGGGATCCCGCGCTCCGGAATTCCCACCGCAAAGACGAAGGCGCCCCCCGTCGTATGCCCGTCCACAGCCGACAGCACGCGCCAGCGGACCGTGTAGACTCCCCCCGGGAGGTCGCGCAGCGGCACCGTCATCTGCCGGCCGTCCGCCGAGACCGTGGCGCGTCCCGAGACGCGGTTCCCAAACGGATCGACCACCGTGGCGGAACTGAACGCGGGATCCACCGGCTCGGTGAACCACAGATCGACCTGACGGGGAGCCGCATCCGGCGTCGAGTTGGGAGCAGGCCAGGAACGCTGGAGGACGCCGTGGGCGCCAGCAGGCTGGGAGGCGGCCAGACCGGCGGCGAGCAGCAGGCCAGCAATTGCCCCGGCGGACCACAGCGGCAGGCTCCGGGACCGAGGCGGCCTCTTCATCGTCGAATCTTCAGCGCCTGCCGAAGGCTTCCTCCACTGCCTGGCGGAAGGTCCTGGGGTCCACCGCGGGGTACCGGTAGAGTTCAGGCTCGATGCGCTGGAAGTACTCGATGGCGCGGCGTGGGTCAATCAGCCTTCTGTCGAGCATGGCCTGCACGTCGTCCATGTCCTGCGCGTGGCTCCGTTCCAGTTTCGCGAGCGCCTGCGCATACAGGTCAAAGTGATAGTAGGTGATCTTCTCTTCCTGCGCGATGTAGGGGCTCCGATCCTCCCAGCCCGGCGGCACGGGGATGAAGTCAACCGGCGATGCCAACTCCACGTTGATCTGAAGTTCGTCCTTGACCCTCGGGATGGCACGCAACAGATGGTCGTCCTCGGGCACGATCTTCACATCCACGTCGATCGTGCTCCTGCGCCACCCGAACAGCACCGCGGTCGCCCCCCCTGTGAAGTACACGCGCACCTCGGCGGTCGCCTCGCGGCCCAGGGCGCGCATGAACCGTCGGATGCGTTCCGCGTCGGCTACCTGGCGCATGCCGCGGAGCGCTCGAAGCTCACGAGTCGGCGCACCAGAGCGTTGTACCGGGAATGGGCGGAATCCGGGTCCGACTGCCGCAGGAGTTCGTAGAGCCGGTGCTCGGCCGAGGGGATGACGCGCGGAATCCGAAAGCCGAGCCGGCGCAGCCGCGGGGCACCAATGGACACCAGCAGGGCCGGGACGGACTCGACCCCCCCCGCGAGGTCGGCCAGCCCCGCCTCGATGAGGCTCTCACCCGGAAGGACCTCGGACCGTCGCACGGCTTCATTATAGACGACGGCGACAGACGGGGCGTCAGGGAGGAGCATCCTCCACAACGCGGTTGCGCAGGATGCCGATCGGGGGAATCTCGACCTCCACGACGTCGCCGACCTGGAGGGGTCCGACGCCGCGGGGGGTCCCGGTGGCGATCACATCGCCCGGCTCAAGGGTGACGAAGAACGAGATGATCTCGATGAGGGCCGCCACGTCGAAGACCATGTCGCGGGTGTTGCCGGCCTGTCGGATCTCGCCGTTGACCCGCACCACGAGATCCAGCGCGCGGGGGTCCACCTCGCGGACGATCCACGGGCCCAGCGGCGCCGAGGCGTCGAAGGCCTTGGCGCGGAACCACTGCTTCTCCGTCTGCTGGATGTCCCGCGCCGTGATGTCGTTGAAGAGCGTGTATCCGTCTATGTACTCCAGGGCCCGGTTGCGGGGGACGTGGCGCCCGCGGCGGCCGATGACCACGGCGAGTTCGCCTTCGTACTCCAGGCGGGTCGTATGCCGGGGGTAGGGGATGGGCGCGTCGTGGCCGATCACCGCGCTCGGCGGCTTGAGGAACAGCACCGGCTCCACCGACGCCTCCCACTTGAGTTCAGCGGCGTGGTCCCGGTAGTTGAACCCCACACAGATCACCTTGGTGGGCACGCATGGGGGCGCGAAGGTCACCTCGTGGAGGGCCAGCCGACGGCCGTCCGGGGTGAGCACCCAGCCGCCGTCCACCTGAACGTCGAGGATCCGGCCGTCATGGACGATCCGAGCGTGCTTCACCGCCACACGAGCACCCCCGCAGGCCAGCGCAGGGCGAATCCAAAACTGAGCACGTGGAAGACTCCCACAGACACCACCGCGTACGCGACGGCCGGTAGCCAGCGCATCCCGGCGACCCATGTCAGGAACGCCAGCATGAACACCAGCGAAGCCGCGTGAAATCCGACGAGCCAGATCAGGAGCAGGTAGCCTGCGATCTGCAGGAACCGATGCAATTCGTCCCCGATGAGCACCGCCAGCCGGTCGGGGCCGAGTCCGTCGTCGCCGTTTTCGGCGGGACCAGGAGGCTCTCCTTGCACCGCCCGCAGCGTCTGGATCCCCGCCAGCGCGACCCCGGGGACGGTCACCAGCAGCGGCAGCAGCCTGGCATCGAACTGGAACCCCATGCCCTGCCACAGTGCCAAGGCCAGACATGCAAGGCACGCGGCGCTGACCGTGGTCGTGAGCCGGCGCAGAGATCCGGTGGCCCGCGGCGCGGGCGGGGTCTCGACTGCCGGCCGGCTGCGCCTCCTGAGCCCCCGGACGACGCCCCAGACCAGCGGAGCCACCAGCAGCACCCCGACGATCAGCACGCTCGGATACGCGAGCCACCGCCATCCATGGAGTTTCACGGTCAGCCAGAAGTAGCGTTCCATGGGCTTGGCCAGGACGAACCCGATGAGCAGGGGCGCGCGCGGCCATCCTGCCCGCTTCATCGCCCATCCCATGAGCCCCAACAGCCACAGGGCGACCAGGTCGCCGAGGTGCCGCGTCGCCTGGTAGGCGCCCAGGACCATGGTGATCAGCAGCGGCGGCGCCACCCGCGCAAAGGGAATGTAGGTCACGCGCGCAAGGATCGGGCTCACCAGGAACGATAGCGCGGCGCCCAGGATGTTGGCGAGCGCGAAGCTCCAGACGATCACATAGATCACGTCCAGGTGCTCGGCCACCAGCCGCGGACCGGGGTAAATGCCATAAGCGTAGAGGGCACCCAGGATGACGGCGGCGGCCGGCCCGCCCGGCACGCTGAAGAGCAGCGTGGGGATGAGGTCGCCGGCGCTGGCCGCATTGTTGGCGCTCTCGGGCGCGATGACCCCCCGGATGTCCCCCTTGCCGAAGGATCGCCGGTCGCGGCTCGTGGCCACCGCGTGGCCATAACTCATCCAGGCGGCGGCCGTGGCGCCGATGGCGGGCAGGATGCCCGCCCACACCCCGATCGCGGCGCCACGGAGCACCAGCCACCGGTGCCTGATCACGTCGCGGATGCCGTCCATCCAGCCGCTGCCCAGGTCCACAGACCGGGCGATGGCGCCGCCCCGCGCCAGCAGCGAGACGACCTCCGCCAAGCCGAAGATCCCCAGCGCCACGACGACCAGCGAGAGGCCGTCGAGGAGATAGAGTTGCCCGAAGGTGTAGCGGAATTCCGCCGCGGCAGGGGCGGGGCCGACCAGGCCCAGCAGGAGGCCGAGGACCCCGGCCAGCAGGCCCCGCACGGGCGCCTTGCCCAGCAGGCTCCCGGCGTAGGTGATCCCCAGCGCGGTGAACATGAACAGTTCCGGCGATCCCAGGACCATCACCAGGGGCCGTGCGACGGGGATCGCCAGGGTGAGGCCGAGCACGCCCAGGAATCCTCCGAGCAGCGAAGAGAGGAACGCCGCGGACAGCGCTCTGGCTGCCTGTCCCTGCTTGGCCAGCGGATGGCCTTCCAGGGCCGTGGGCGCCGATGCGGGCGAACCGGGCGTCCCCACGAGCACGGAGGAGATGGTGTCGGAGGTATAGACGACGGCCAGCGCACCGGTGAGCGTGGCAAGCGCCGTGCGCGCGTCGAGCCGTAAGATCAGCGGCAGCAGCACCGAGACGGCCACGATGCCCCCGAGTCCCGGCAGCATGCCGACGAGGAACCCGGCCAGGACGCCTCCGCACAGCAGCAGCAGACGGAGCGGGTCGCCGAAGACCGCCAGCGCGGCGACAGCCGCCTCGAGCACGCTACGCTCCGCGGACGGCCGGCATGGTCGGACCCCTCCGCCCCCTAGAAGCGCACGCCGTACTTGTCACGCAACAGGTCCGTGAGGTACTTCGTGACGTCCAGCGTGGGGCGCATGGCCTTCTGCACCGCACGTTCGACGGTATCGCCCCTCCTCAGCGGATAGCCGCCGGTCACCGACTTCCCCCGCTCCTGGAAGTCACGATCCGCGTTGATCCGGTCTGCGGCCTCGTAGATGGCCCGCAGCGCGTCGGGTGGCGTGCCTTCCGGAGCCCACCAGGTCAGTCCATACGTGAAGGTGAGGACCGATGCCGCCTCATACGCGCGCCACCGCGGGCCCGCGGGCCGGCTGCCGTAGAGTTCGCGGTAGACTTCGAAGACCGACGGTAAATCCGGCACCACCGGATCGCGCGACACCAGCTCGCCCCGTTCGTTGGGGAACCCTCCGGTCATGATGGGGACCGCCTTGGCTTCCTTTACGAGTGGGACGACCTGCGTGAGGTAAACCGGCGTGAACTGGAAGTCCAGGTTCGTCTCCCCCCGCTCAAAGGCGAGCCGGATGGGCCCCCGTCCCTCGAAGCCCAGGACGGTCTTCACGTTGAGCTTCAACAGTTCGAAGGCGACCAGGACGGGGAGGTCGCTGCCGGTGGCCGCGATACCTCCGTAGACGAGCGGCTCGCCAGGCTTGAGGAGGTCGGCCGGCTTCCGGACACCGGTGCGGGGTGAGACGTAGACCACCGGGCCGAAGGCGAGCGTCATCGCCACGCGCATCTTGCTCAGGTCATAGCGGGCCGAAGGATGTCCGAACAGGTAGGGGAACACGGTCGACGAGGTGGTGCACATGAGCATAAGGCCGTCGGGTCTGGCGTTGGCCGCGAAGAAACTCGCCCCCAGCATCGACCCACCCCCCGGGACATTCCTCACCGTGACCCGCGGGTTTCCGGCGATGTGCTTCTCCAGAAAGGGTGCGGCAAACCTCGCGCCGACGTCCGCGGCTCCGCCCGGTGCGAACGGAACGATGACCTCGATGCTCTTGCCCGCGTAATAGGCGGCCTGGCTCTGGGCGGGCGCGGACGGAAGCGCCACCAGCAGCACCGCCATCGCGACACCCACCATCACCCACTGACCCCTGTCCCTGATCATCTTGGCTCCCCCCAAAGTCTCCTTCCCGATTCGGCTTATCTCCCTTTGCGCAATCGACGACCACGCCGACGACGTGCGGGCCGCGCCTCGGCGCGCGCCCGGCGCCTGACCGGGCTCCGCCGGCCAGCGGCCTCCGCGTGCTCCAGGATGTCGAGGACCCCCTCGACCCGATCCACCAGGTAGATCAGGCCGTCGGCGTCCACGTAGACGTCGTTAGACTGGGGCACGCCAGAGGAGACCTCGGGCAGGTACCAGGCGACCTCCTCCGGCCGCATCGGATCGCGGATGTCCACCACCCGCAGCCCACCCGCAAAGTACGTGAGGTAGATGCGGTCTTCGCTCTGGAAGCCGCCGGGCCGGTTCTCGTGGATGTTGTGCGGCCCGAACCGGAAGCGGGGATCGGCCAGGCCGTCGGGATCTACCCGAAAGGCCGCGACGGGAATGGGGTTGGTCTCCTCGCGGACGTCCACGATCCACAGGTACTTCTCCCGGTCCCACCCCTCACGCCATGGCTTCAACCCCTCCTGGGTGCAGATGACCAGGCCGCGGCCCGGCAGGGGCAGCGCGGTGTGCAGCATGTCCCCAAACGGTGGGTGGAAGGTGTGCCGGGTGATCAGGCGCGGCTGTGCCCAGGAACTCACATCGAGAATCGCCCACCCCCAGTCGACGCATCCCACGTAGCAGCGGTTTCCCACGACGAACGGCGCGCCGTGCACCCGCACCCGCCAGGTGGTCGGCCAGCCGGGCCGTTCACCTCCGGCGGTCCACTGGCCGGGGATCCACCAGCGGCCCACCTCGCGCGGGCGGTCGGGGTGCTCCAGGTCGAGGATCCGGTAGATCTGGTCGGAGAAGCCGTCGGCGCCCGCAGACAGGTGGGCGTATCGGCCGTCGACGAACCAGAACCGGTGCACGCCGGGACCGCCAGTTTGGAAGAACGTGAGCAGGCGTGGCCGGGTGGGGTCTGCCACGTCGTAGATGCCGACGCCCGCGCTGAACTCCGTGCCCTGGTAGCCGGGCAGCCGCTCGTGGTTGGCGATCATGAGGTCGCCCGCCACCTGCACTTTGTGGGCGTGGGTGTTGGGCGGCACCGAGAGCTGCGCGACGACTTTGGGCCTGCGGGGGTCCCGCACGTCCACGATGGTCGTGCCGACGTCGTGCATCGGCGCGATGTAGGCGTACCCCCGGTGGACGACCACCTGGCCCGCCCCGACCGGGCCGTACGTCGTCCGGCTGATCAGGCGCAGGTTGTGCAGGCGCGTGCGTGCGGCCACAGCGATCCCTCCTGTCGGTAGCATTGGCCCCAGGTCCCCGCGATCGCTCTCACGGCCAGCGTCCCAGCAGCCCCGGAGGCCAGTGAACCCCCAGCAGCGCTCCCAGCCCGCTGATGGTGGCAATGGTCGCCGCGGTGAAGAACAGGGCGGGGCCCGGCCGCATTCGGGCCGGGCCGAGCAGAAACAGCAGCATGAAGGCGGCGGCGGCCGGGTGGAAACCCGCCAGCCACAGCAAGACGAAGAAGCCGGCCAGGGTCGCAAACCCGAAGAGTCCGGCGCGGCGGTCGGCCGGCGACGGCGGCTCCTCATCCCCCATCGTCGACCGACCCTGGAGGGCCCTGACCACCTGCACGGCGGCGAGCACCAGCCCCGGGGTCGCGGCCACCAGCGGCATCAGGCGTGCCCCCGGGACGAAGCCTCTGATCATCACCAGGGCGCCTGCAAAGACGAGGAGCACCACAAGGCTGAGGACGATGTCCAGCGGCATGCGGCGGGGCGGGGCTGGCGCGGCGAGCTCTGCCGCCTTCCGGCGCCGGAGGGACGCCCACAGCCCCCAGAGAAACGGCGCCACGAGGATGGCGCCGATGATCACCACACCCGGCCGCGTCAACCAGGCGGAGCCGTAGAGGTTCGTGGTGATGACGAAGTACCGCTCCATCGGGCCGGCCAGCACGAACCCAATGAGCAGCGGCGCCCGGGGCCAGCCGCTCTTGCTCATCATCCAGCCCAGCAGGCCCAGCAGGAACAGCGCGACCAGGTCCCCCATGTCCTGGGTGGTCTGGTAGGCGCCCAGCGCGATGGTGATCAGCACCGGCGCCGCCAGCCGGACGAACGGTACGTAGGTGATCCGGGCCAGCGCCGGACTGACCGCGAAGCAGGTGCCGGCGCCCAGCACGTTGGCGATGGCGTAACTCCAGACTATCACGTAAATCAGGGGCAGGTGCTCGGTGACGATGCGCGGGCCCGGCAGGATGCCGTAGCGCAGCAGCGCCCCGACCAGCAGCGCGGCCGAGGCGCTGCCCGGCACCCAGAAGAGCAGGGTCGGGATCAGGTCCCCGGCGGCCACCGCGTTGTTGGCGGCCTCCGGCGCGATGATCCCGCGGATGTCCCCCTTGCCGAAACGGGACCGGTCCCGGCTGGCGGCGACCACGTGGCCGTAGGCCATCCAGGTGCCGGCCGTGGCGCCCAGCGCCGGCAGGATGCCCGCCCACACGCCGATCAGCGCCCCGCGCAGGACCAGCCAGCGGTGCTGCAGCACGTCCCGGATCCCCTGGAGCCAGCCGACCCCGACGCCGGTGGCCGAAGCGATGGCGCCCCCGCGCGCCAGCAGCGTGATGACCTCGGCGATCCCGAAGATCCCCAGCGCCACCACCACCAGCGGAATGCCGTCCATCAGGTAGAGCCGCCCGAAGTCAAAACGGACCTGCGCCGCTGCCGGCGAGGGGCCGATCATTCCCAGCAGGATGCCCAGCAGGCCGGCCAGCAGGCCCTTGCGTGCCTCCTTGCCGAGCAGGCTGCCGGCGTAGCTGACCCCCAGGGCCGTCAGCATGAAGAGTTCGGGCGAGCCCAGCGCGAGCACCAGCGGCCGCGCGATGGGAACGGCCAGCGTCAGCCCCAGCGCGCCGATGAGGCCGCCGATCAGCGACGAGAGAAACGCCGCGGCTAGCGCCCGCGCCGCCTGCCCCTGTTTCGCCAGCGCGTGCCCTTCGATCACCGAGGTCGCCGATGCGGCTGACCCCGGCGCGCCGATGAGCACCGACGTGATCGTATCCGAGGTGTGGACCACCGCCAGTGCACCGGTCAGCACCGCCGCGGCGGCGATGGCGTCCAGTTTGTAGATGTACGGCAGGATCAGCGAGACGGCCACGATGCCGCCCATGCCCGGCAGCACGCCCACGACCAGGCCCGCGGCGACTCCGGCGAAGAGCAGCGCCAGCCGGCCGGGGTCGGCGAAGATCCCGAGTGCGGTGAGGGCGGCCTCAACCATAGGCGACGGGACCGGTCGGTGCCGGCGCTAGATGGCCTGCCCGTACTTTTGGAGCATCAGGTCCCGGATGAACTTCCGCACGTCCAGCGTGACCCCCAATCCTCGATGCACCTGCGGTTCCACCAGGTCGCCGCGGATCAGCGCGTACCCTTCGAGGAGCCTCCTGGCCTGCTCCTGAAAGTCCCGATCCTGGTTCATCCGCTCGATCGCCTGGTGCAGCGCCCGCAGCGGCTCCGCCGGTGTCCCCTCGGGCACCCACAGCCCCCGGCCGTAGACCCACGCCGCAGCCACGGTGGCCCGGAACGCCTTCCAGCGCAGCAACCCGTCCGGCTTACGGCCGTGAAGTTGCCGGTAGACCTCGTACACCGTGGGCAGGTCGGGGACCGCCGGGTCCCTGACGATCTGTCCCTTCTCGTCGATGTAGCCCAGGGTCATCAGCGGGGTGGCCTTCCCCTCGCGGACCAGGGGCAGCACCTGCGTGACGTACACGATGGTGGCCTGGAAATCCAGGTTCAGTTCCCCACGCTCGAAGGCCAGGCGGGCCGGCCCCACCCCTTCGAACCCGAAGACCACGCGGGGATTGACGCCCAGCAGTTCGAAGGCCAGCAGCGCGGTCAGCACGTTGCCGGGCGGCGAGGGGCTCCCCATGACCAGGCCCTGTGCCCTCACCAGGTCGGCGGCCTGCCGGAGGCCGGTCCGGGGCGAGACGTAGAACACCGCGCCGCTGCCGCTGATGGCGACGAGTTTGAACTTCCGGAAGTCGTAGCGGACGGCGGGGTTCTCCACCATGTACGCGATCTTGGATCCGACCGGGCTGGCCAGCAACGTCAGCCCGTCCGGCCTGGCATTGGCCGAGAACCAGTTCGACCCGAGCACGGTCCCGCCGCCGGGGATGTTGCGGATGCGGACTGCAGGGTTGCCGGCGATGTGCTTCTCCAGGAACGGCGCAAAGGATCGAATCAGAATGTCCGAGGGCCCGCCCACGGCCGTGGGCACGATGATCTCGATGGTCTTCCCCGCATAGTACGGCGCCTGTCCGGACGCCGGCGTCCCCCACAACCCGACCACCGTCAGGACGGCCGCCGCCACCAGTGCTCTCACCTCGTCCACCCCCTCCTCACCTTGGGACTGCCTGCGCGGCTGTTGCTCCCAGGATCCGCCAGAGTTTCTGCGGTGTGTACGGGATGTCCACGTGCCGGATGCCCAGGGGCGCCAGCGCGTCGGCCACGGCGTTGGCCACGGCGGCCGGCGCCCCCATGCATCCGGTCTCGCCGATCCCTTTGGCCCCCAGGGGGTTGAAGGGTGAAGGCGTTTCGAGGAACTCGCTGACAATCGGCGGCAGGTCCGCCGCGCGCAGCAGACCGTAGTCGAGAAACGATGCGGTCTGGAGCTGGCCGTCCGCGTCGTAGGCCGCGGCCTCGGCCAGCGCCGCCCCCAGCCCCTGGACGACGGAGCCGATGACCTGCCCCTCCGCCAGCAGGGGATTGACGATCCGGCCGGCGTCGTCGACCGCGACGAGTCTGTGCACGCGGACCATCCCCGTCTCCCGCTCGATCTCCACCACCGCGCCGTAGGCGCCAAAGGCGAACACGGGTCCGGGCAGCCGAAACGTCGCCGAGGCCGCCAGCCCCATCTCGAGATCCGCCGGCAGGCGCAACGGGTCGTAGGCAACCGCCGCAATTTCATCCCACCCGACCGCGCGGGCCGGCATCCCGCGCACGTACAGCCGGTCGCTGTCCCACACGATGTCGGAGGGGGCGGCCTCCAGGAGGCGGGCAGCGATGTGGGTCGCCGTCTCTTTGACGCGCTGTAGGGCCACCAGGAGGGCCGAGCCGCCAATGGTGACCGACCGGCTCGCAAACGTCCCCACGCCCCGGGGGACGACGGCCGAGTCGCCCGACTGCACGACGATCGCACCGGGATCGAGGCCCAGCGCCTCGGCGGCGATCTGGGCGAAGGTGGTCTCGTGGCCCTGGCCCTGCGGGGTCGGCCCCATCCGCACGACGACGCGGCCGTCGGGCTCCACAGAGACCGCGGCGCCTTCCCAGAGACCGCTGCCGATGCGCTCGATGTGGCCCGAGATGCCGATCCCCAGCAGCCGGCCCACCGCCCGGGCCTGCTGCTGCTCCCGGCGCCACCGATCGCCCTCCAGGAGCTCCCACGCGCGGTCGAGGGCCCGAGCGTAGTTCCCCGAGTCGTAGGTGAAGCCCAGCGGCGTGTGGTAGGGGAAATGCTCGGGCGGAATGAAGTTGCGCCGGCGGACCTCCGCGGGGTCGAGGCCCAGGTCGCGGGCGACCAGATCCACCATCCGCTCGACGATGAACGCCGCCTCCGGACGCCCGGCTCCGCGGTAGGGGCCAGTGGGGACCTTGTTCGTCGCCACGCCCACCAGCTCCACCTCGGCTGCCGGGATCGCATAGGCGCCCGTCATCAGCATCGCGGTGGTGACCGGCGGGTTGGCCGTCGAGGGCAGGAGATAGGCCCCCAGATCGGCGAGCAGCCGGGCCCTGATCCCGAGCAGCGCGCCGGAGTCGTCGACCGCCATCTCCACCTCGGCGCTGATCCCGCGGCCCTGGTGGGCGGCTGCGAAGTTCTCCCTCCGGTCCTCGATCCACCGGACCGGCCGGCCGCAGGCGATGGCCAGGAAGGCGGCGACCGCCGCCTCGGGCGCCAGCGCGCCCTTACTGCCGAAGGCCCCGCCGACATCGGGGACGATGAGGCGGATGCGGTCCTCCGGCCTGCCCAGCACCCGACTTAACTGGGCGCGGGGCCGGTGCGGGTCGTGCGCCGAGCACCACAGGGTCAGCAGGTCGGCACCGGGATCGTAGGCCGCCACGGCCCCGCGGGGTTCGAGGGGGGCGGCGATCAGCCGCGGGATGGTGAAGGTCCCCCGGACCACGCGCGCGGCCGACCGAAAGGCTCCCTCGACGTCGCCCCCCGAGCGGTGCCAGCGCAGCAGCACGTTATCGGGCAGCGCCTCGTGGACGCGGACGGCCCCGCCCAACGCCTCACGGGGGTCGACGACGGCGGGTAATGGCTCATAGTCGATCTCCAGCCGCGCGGCCGCGTCCGCCGCCGCCGCAGGGGTCTGCGCCAGCACCGCCGCCACCGGCTCACCGACGTAGCGGACGGTCTCCGAGGCCAGGATCGGATGCGGCGCGGACGCGAGCGTGGCGCCCTCCCTGGCCCCCATCGGCATCGGGTGCACGCGGCCGGCCAGGTCGGCGCCGGTGACGACCGCCACCACGCCCGGGGCCCGCTGGACCGGCGTTGTCCGGATGGCCCGCACGCGGGCGTGGGCGAAGGGACTGCGCACGATGACCAGGTGGAGCATGCCGGGCAGCGCGATGTCCCCCACGTACCTGGCCCGGCCGCGCAGGAAGCGCTCGTCCTCCCGGCGGCGCAGCGGCCGGCCGATCCAGCGCGTCGCGGCAGCCACGGTGGCCCTCAGGTCCCGGCCGGCCGCCACTCGCAGGCCTGCTCCAGGAACACCGTCTCGTGGCGGCCGCAGGAGAAGTATTCCAGGAACCGCAGGGGCACGTCGGGGTCGGCGAAGACCTTGTGCACGTCGCCCTCGGCGATCCAGACCACCGTGTTCGGACCCAGCGGGTACTCCCGGTCGTTGATCACGATCCGCCCGCGGCCTTCCAGGACGAAGAAGAAGTGATCGGTCCCGCGGTGGTAGTGCAGGGGAGAAGTACCGCCTGGCGCGTAATCCAGCACGTCCACCAGCAGGTCCTTGCCCGTCACCGGCGCGTTGAGCAGGACCCGTTTCCTCCGGCCGTCGCGCTCGGAGCCGAGGACGGGCACGTCGTCCAGGTGGAACACCTTGGAGCCTCCCGGAGCGGCGTCAATGCCCACATCGGCGTCGATCAACCCGTGGTGGGGGATCGTCCGGTCCTCGCGAGCCTTCGGCTTGGCGTCCGTCATCTGTAACCTCCCTGGATCGATCGGTCTCCTGGCATCGCCCTACCCGGTCCCCGCGTGGTGTGGGCGCCTTCCAGGCCCCCCACGACCGGTGCCAGGATGGGACCCACAGCAACAGCCGCCAGCCGGCGGCGCTGCCAGAGGTACACGGCTACGAAGAGGACAATCCCGACCAGGTCCGTCGCCAGGCCCGGGATGAACGTGAGCACGGTGGCTGCCGCCAGCAGGACCCACTCCACCACCGTGGTCCGGACGAGAAAGAAGGCCGTGCTGCAGATCGAGAAAGCCACGGTCCCCACCACGGCCGAGGCCACGGCCCAGGCGTTCTCGGAGGGGGTTCCGGTGAACAGGATGTGGGTGTAGGCGAACAGCAGCGGCATCACGTAGATCATCTTGGCGAACCGGAAGCTGTTCCACCCGGTCTTCCATGGGTCGGCCTCGGCGATGGCCGCTGCCGTGTAGGCGCCCAGCGCCACCGGCGGGGTGATGTTCGAATCGAGGCTCAGCCAGAAGATGATGAGGTGCGCGGCCAGCAGCGGGACTCCCAGTTCCACCAGGGCGGGGACGGCGACCACGGCCACCACGAGATAGGCCGCGGTGATGGGCATCCCCATCCCCAGGATGAACGACGCCATGGCCACGAGCAGCAACGCCAGCGGCAGGTTCTGGCCTGCCAGCGTCAGCACGATGGAGGAGAACCTGATCCCGATGCCGGTCAGCGCCAGGATGCCGACAATGATCCCCACGGCCCCGGTCGCCGCCCCGACGAACGCGCACGACCTCCCCCCGTCGACCAGCGCCTGCCAGATCTGGACGGGACCCATGCGGGTCTGGCGCCCAAACCAGCTCACCACCACGGTGGCCGTCGTGGCGTAGACGGCCGCCCGGACAGGCGAGAACCCCGAGATGAGCAGCCCCGCCAGGAGCACGATGGGCAGCAGCAGGTACCATCTCTGGCGCAGCACGGCGCCGGCGCGGGGCAGTTCGGCGGGACTCAGGCCGCGCAACCCGAGCTTGCGCGATTCGAGGTACACCATGATGCCATTGGAGAGGTAGAAGAGCAGGCCGGGGATGATCGACAGCCTGGCGATCTCGCCGTAACTGATCCCGGTCATCTCCGCCATGATGAACGCGCCGGCGCCCATGACCGGAGGCAGGATCATCCCGCCGGTCGACGCCGACGCCTCCACAGCCGCCGCCAGGTGCGGCGGGAACCCTGTGCGCTTCATCAGCGGGATCGTGATCGAACCGGTCGTCGCCGTGTTGGCGATCGGGCTCCCGTTGATGGAGCCCAGCAGGCCGCTGGCGACCACGGCCACCTGCGCCGGTCCGCCCGAGATCCGGCCGAAGCCCGCCATGGCTAGGTCGATGAAGAACCTGGCTACGCCGGCGCGGAGCATGAACGCGCCGAAGGCCACGAAGGGTACGATGTAGGTGGCCAGGACCTCGGCCATGATCCCGAAGATGCCGTCGGAGGTCAGGTAGATGTACTCGATGGTGCGGCGGATGGTGAATCC
>JAVKHQ010000032.1:0-29960 GCA_031459875.1 Candidatus Fervidifonticultor sextus
GAGCCGGATGAAGTCGAGGGCGATGCCGGTCGCCCGGGGGAAGGCCGCCTTGATGGTGTCGCACCACTCCACGTTGGGGCTGCACAGGACCACCACGCGGCCGGGCGCCGGTCCCGCCTGGGCGGGGACGAAGCCCGCCACTGCGGCGATCAGGACTGCAATGGTGAGATACCTCATGCCCTGCACCTCCTCGAGATGGCTACCTACCTTCCATTGTACCGTCAGCCGCGCTGCCCGTGCCGGGCCCACCCGGTTGCACACCTCAGCGGGCGGCCACCGGGATCATGGGCGCGCTGGCCCACGCCTCGACCACGGGCCTCCCGTCCCAGCCCGCCGGGATCGGCAGGCCGAGGGCGTGCAGCACGGTGGGGGCCGTGTCGTAGATCACGATGGACCGCTCCAGCGCCGCGCCCTTCCTGATCCCCGGGCCCAGCGCGATCCACGGGATCGTCAGCACCTCAGGGACCAAGACCCGGTGATCCCTGTCGATCCCGCCATGGTCGGCCGTGATGATCACGAGGGTCTGGGCCTCGATCCCGGCGTCGCGCAGCGCCTGGCGGAAGGTGGCGACGGCGGCCACGGAGCGCCGGAGTGCCTGGAGGTAGGCGAACGACATCCACCCCTCGGCGTGGCCGACGGCATCGGGCTCCGAGATGTGCGCCAGCATGATGTGGGGTCTGGCCGACCGGAGGTGAGCTGTGGCGGCCTCGACGAGGTCCGCCGTCAGGCTCGCCGGACGCCAGCGGACCAGGTCCACCCTGTCTGTGACCTGCGGGTTGGCAATGGCCAGCACGTAGGGCTTCTGCGTGAACAGCGCCGTGCGCAGCCCCGCCTGCTTGCCGAGGCTGAAGATCGTGGGGGCGGCCGGATAGGGCATGCCGGGGCGCCAGTCGTTCTCACGGATGCCGTGCCTGTCGGGCCCCACCCCTGAGACCATGGATATGTGCGACGGCAGCGTCACCGGCGGCCGCGTCGTCTGCGCCGTCATGCTGGAGCTGGACTCCTCGAGCAGCGGCCCGATGCCGGCGGCGCGGAGCCCGTCGGGTCGGGCGCCGTCCAGGCTGATGAGGAGGACGTGCTGGGCGCGGGCAGCCGGACCCGGCTGGCCCACCACCGCAGGCGGCCCGACCAGGAGCGCCGAGGCGGCCAGGGTTAGCGACAGGATCAGCGCGAGCATGCTCACCTGCCCTCACCTCCATCATGCGGGGCCGACGCACCTTGCCGCAGTCCCGGGAGATCTCGCTGTTGCTTTGCCGATCCTCCCCGCGCCTCCTGCGCCACCAGCGGCCGCAGCGCCCGCAGCGTCTGCCGGGCCGCCTCCTCGGGGTCGGGTTTCGGCAGGATCTCCGCGGAGAGGAACCCGCCGTAGCCGATCCGCGCCAGCGCCAAGACGATCGCCCGGAAATCCAGGTGCCCGAAGCCCGGCGCCTGCCGGTTGCTGTCGGCCACGTGCACGTGCCACAGCCGCGGCCCGGCGGCGGCCAGCGCGTCTTCGATCTGCACTTCTTCGATGTTCATGTGGAAGGTGTCGGCCAGCACGCCCAGGTGCGGGGCGCGGGCGGCTTCAATGAGAGCCAGGGTCTCTTCCACGGTGAGGAGGAAGTCGGTCTCGTACCGGTTGATCGGCTCGATGACCAGCCGGACGCCCGATGCGGCCGCGGCGTCGAGGACCGGGCGGAGCCCTTCCAGAAACCTGTGCACCGTCGCCTCCCTTCCGCCCTCGATGCGGCCGCGGACCAGGCCGATGATGACCAGGCTGCCCAGCCGTGCGGCCAGATGCACGTGCCCGGCGACCCGCTCGGCGGCCGCGCGTCGGATCGCTTCATCGGGGCTGGAGAGGCAGAGCCCGTCCCGCAGGAACGCCTGACCGGTGCCCAATGCCGGCACCGTCAGGCCGGCTTGCCGGACGACCGCCTCGATGCGTCCGGGGTCAATCCCGGCCGGGTCGCGGATGGCCAGCTCGGCCCCGTCGAATCCCAGGGCGGCCAGGCGCGCGACCGCGGACTCCCACCCGCCGCGCATCGCCACGGCATCGAAGGCGGTCTCCTCGACCGAGACGACCAGGCCGAGCCTCACGGCGGATAGGCCAGCGTGTAGATGCTCTTGCCACCCTTCGTCGGGCCCTTGAGGACGGCGTCCAGTTCCTCCTTCTCGCGTTCCGTGACGTACTCGATCGGCGGCAGCACCCCGGGCGGGAACGTCTTCAGGATGTCGGTCACGAGTTTCTCCAGATAGTCGAGCAGCGCCTCAACCCCGGCCGTCGCCTTCTCTGCCGCCGCCAGCGTCGGCTTGCCCACCACGCCCTCGGGGTAGGCCCGGACCTCGATGGGCCCGGCGCCCACGTGGCCATACCAGTTGATGGGCCGGCGCAGCAGGTTGCCGGCCTTGTCCACGTGGCCCTCCGGCAGGAAGCCGAAGGGGGAGTTGTCAACCGCCCACTCCTGCTTCATCAGTTCGGGAAACAGCGCCAGGCACCACGAGGTCTCCACCTCGTCGGCGTGGATGAAGGGAGTCTCATAGGGCCCGCCCTGGGCCTTCAATGCGAAGTGGTCGGGGATCGCGTGGTACCAGTTCACGTTCACGATCAGCGCCGGGACCCGGTAGCGTTTGCCGAACTGGTGGATGGCCACCGGGATCACGTACTCGTGGCCGTGGCCGTTGAGCAGGATCTGCTTGCGGAAGCCCATGTTCCAGAACCCCGCGATCATGGCCCGCACGAAGCCGCAGAAGATGTCTTCGGGGATCACCACCGTGCCCGGCATCCCCAGGTGGTGATAGGGGTGCGACCCGAACCACAGCGGTTCGGACACCGTGCACCCGGTCCGCTCGGCCACCGCCTCGGCCATGCGCGTGACCAGGAAGATGTCCTCGCCGAGGGGCGCGTTGGCCCCGTGGGCCTCAGTGGCACCCAGGGGCACGATCAGGACGTCGTTGGTCTTCAACCGCTCCTCGATGTCGCGCATGGTCATCGTCTGCAGGTAGATGCCCGTGCGCCTGTCCATGTGCCCGCCCGGCGGCGGGAGTTGCCACTTGCTCATGAGTCGTCCTCCCTCTCCTCTCTGCCTGCGTGGTCGTACAGCACGTGCATGCGGTCTGGCGTCAACACTAGGTAGACCTCGCCCCAAAACGCCGTCTCCCCCGGGGCGGCCTGGTCCACCACCCACTCCATCCCCATGGCCTCCACCCAGTACCGGGCGAGGCCGCCGAGGAACGCGCTGCCCCGGACGGTGCCTCGGAGGTAGGGCCGTCCCCCCTCGGCCGGCGGTGCGGCCGCCAGGGTCACGGTCTCCGGTCGGACGACCAGGGTGGCGGGACCGGGTTTCGTCGCGGCGGCGACGGGCAGGGTGAGGTCGCCCAGGCGCACGCGGCCCGGTGTCTCCACGGCCGTCCGGACGAAGTTGGCCAGCCCGACGAAATCGGCCACGAACCGGTCCGCCGGCCGGTAGTAGATCTCGCGGGGCGCGCCCACCTGCACGATCCGGCCGTGGTTCATCACCGCGATGCGGTCGGAGATCGACAGCGCCTCCTCCTGGTCGTGGGTGACGTAGATCGTCGTCTTGCCCAGGCGCTGCTGCAGCGCGCGGATCTCCGTCCGCACGCGCACCCGCAATTTGGCGTCCAGGTTGGACAGCGGCTCGTCCAACAGGAGGACCTCGGGCTCGACCACCAGAGCGCGCGCCAGCGCCACCCGTTGCTGCTGGCCGCCCGAGAGCTGGCCGGGGAACTTGCCCTCCTGCCCGGCCAGACCCACCAGCTCCATCACCGCGGCGATCCGCCGCCGGGCCTCGGCCCGGGGAATCCCGCGCATGCGCAGCCCGTAGCCGATGTTCTCTTCCACGGTCATGTGGGGGAACAGCGCGTACTCCTGGAAGACCATGGCCATGTTGCGGCGGTGGGCCGGGATGTCGGTGACCCGGACGTCGCGGACGAAAATGTCCCCGGCATCCGGCGCGTAGAAGCCGGCGATCAGGCGCAGGGTGGTGGTCTTGCCGCAGCCCGACGGCCCCAGCAGCGTCGTGAACTGGCCTTCGGGCACATCCAGGGAGACGTGGTCCACGGCCAGCGTCGCACCCAGACGCTTGGTCACCTCCGCCAGGCGGACGTGCGCGACCGCCGAACTCATCCCATTCTCATCGGCCGGACGGCCCGGCCGGCCGCCGCCTGGGCGACCCCCACCGACACGAAGGTGAGGCCGAGCAGCATGGTGGTCAGCGCGGCGGCCGCGCCCCAGATGTTGTTGCCGATCATGTTCAGGATGGCAAACGTGGCGACCACGTTCCCCGGGGCGACCAGGAAGATGACGATGCTGACGTTGGTGACCGCCCGGATGAACGATACGGTGAACGCGCCGACGAACGCCCGCTGCAGCAGCGGCAGGTAGATGTCCCACAGCACGCGCAGGCCGGACGCCCCCAGGTTGGTGGCGGCTTCCTCGATGGCGCGTTCGATCTGCTTGAGGGTGGCCACGGCCGCCTGGTAGCCCATGGGCAGGTGCCAGAACGCCAGCGCCAGCGCGATGACCCACACGGTCCCCACCAGTTCCAGCGGCGGCCGGTTGAAGGCCAGCACGAACCCGACACCCACGAACACGCCCGGCAGCGCGCCCGGCAGCACCGCCAGGAAGTCGAGGACCTGGCGCAGCGGCAGGGCTCGGGAGGTCAGGAAGGCGACCACGACGCCCACGATCCCGGTAATGGCCCCGGCCAGCGCGCCGATCTTCACGCTGGCCCACAGCGTATCGAGGCGGTCGGCGGCCAGGCGGTAGTGTCCCAGCGTGGGTGTCCAGTCGCGTCCCCAGCTGGTCGTGAAGCCTCCGGCGATGACGCCGAAATAGACCAGGATCACCATGACGCTCATGGCGGCGCAGAAGGCCGCCGCCCCCCACTTGAGCGCCGGGGGCGTGGGAGGCGGCTCGATGCGCGATCCGCGGCCCGTCACCGTGGTGTAGACGCGCCGGCTCACCCAGTAGCGCTCCAGCAGGAACAGGACCGTCGTGGGGACGATCAGCATCGAGACCACCAGCGCCGCCCCGCGGAGGTCGGCCATCCCCTCCATGCGGAACCACGCCTCGGTGGCCAGCAGCGGATAGTTGCCGGCGATGACGACGGCGTTGCCGAAGTCGGCCAGCACCGAGATGGCCACCACCAGCGCCGCACCGGCGATGCCGGGCCGGGCCAGCGCAAACGAGATCGTCCGGACCACGGTCAGCTCGTCGGCCCCCAGGTTCCGGGCAGCGTGCTCCAGGCTCGGGTTGATCGCCTCGAGCACGCCCATGATGATCAGCATCGCCAGCGGGAAGAAGGCGACGGTCTGCACCAGCCACAGGCCGTGCCAGCCGAAGATGTTGACGTCGGCCCCCAGCAGCGTCTTGGTGATCAGGCCCTGCCGCCCGAACATCAGGATGTAGGCGAAGGCCACCATGAAGGGCGGGGCGAACAGCGGCAGCATGGCCACGTGGCGGAAGAGCCGGCGGCCCGGGACGTCGGGGCGGGTGATCGCGAAGGCAAAGATCAGGCCGGCCAGCGTGGCCGTCAGGGTGGAGATGACCATCATGACGAGGCTGTTGCGGGCGGCCTGGATCCAGCGCAGGCTCCGGGGGATCTCCAGGTAGTCCTGCAGTCCGGGGTAGATCAGCACCCGGACGGTCGGGTAGAGGACGAAGAGGGCCAGTACTGCCGCCGCGCCGGCAAAGGCCACGACGACCCCGGGGTCGCCGGCGTGGCGGCGGACCTCACCCCAGCGGATGACGGCCATGGGTGAGCCGCGACGGCCGGGGATGACCGGTGCCGGCGGGACCGACCCGGTCACCCCCGGACCGCACCTGTGTCCTCCCCTGTCCTGCTACCGGCCGATCTCCCGCTGCCACCGCTCCAGGAGCCGCGCCCGGTTCTCCGCCGCCCAGGTCAGGTCGTACCTGACGAACTTGAGCTGCTCGAAGGGTGTGGCCCCGGTCGGTACCGGGACGTCTCCCCGCACGGGGTAGCGGAAGCCGTAGGCGGCGTTGACCACCTGGGGCACCCGGCTCATGAGGAAGTCCACATAGGCCTTGGCGCCCTCGGGGTTCGGGCCGCCCTTGATGATCGAGACCGCGCCGATCTCGAAGGCGGTGTCGGGCGGGACGATGGTCTCCAGAGGCTGCTGGGCCGCCAGGCGCGCGCCGATGCCCTCGTGGGCCCACATCATGCCCACGATGCCCTCGCCGCGGGCCAGCAGGGTGATCGTGCCCGGCGCGGTGGGCGTATACTGCGAGGCGTTGGCGTTGAGCGCCCTCATGAAGGCCCACGCGCGGTCCTCTCCCAGCCGGAAGATCTGGGCCGCGAGGAAGATGAAGCCGCCGCCGGTCGTGACCGGGCTCGGCATGATGAAGTGCCCGCGGAACTCGGGCCGCGCCAGATCGTCCCAGGTGGCCGGCTTCGGCACCCGGCGCGGCGCCATCTCGCGGTCCCACCGGTCGGTGTTGATGATGATGGCCAGCGCCCCGAGATACCACCCATGCCAGTACCCGTCGGGATCGCGGTAGGTGGGGCTGATCCGGGCCTCCACCGCCGCCGGCGACTTGTAGGGCAGCAGCAGGCCCTCGCGCGCCAGCGGGATGTGGATCACCCGATCGCCCCCGACGAAGATGTCCGCGCGCGGCCGGTCCTTCTCCGCCCGGATGCGCGCCGCCAGGGTGCCGGCGGCCGCCACACTCAGGGCCTCGACGGGAATGCCGGTCCGCCGCGTGAACTCGCGGTTGACGAGGGTCGTCTCGAGGTCGGGCAGGGCCGAGTAGACGACCACCCTCGACACCTGCGCCTGGGTGGCGCCGGCACCCGTCAGCACCAGCGCCGCCAACAGCAGGATGCTCACCACGCGCTTCATGTGCTTCCCCCCCTTATGGGTGATGTGCTCAGGGTCCTCGCCGCCGATCCTCATGAACTCGTGCGTGCGGCAGACAGGATGAACCGCTCGATCACCTCCCGCAGGCCGTGGTCGTTGTTGCTCGGTGCGACAGCGTCGGCGCGCGAGCGCAGGGCGTCCGGAGCGTTGGCCATCGCCACGCCGACACCCGCATACTCGATCATCTCCAGATCGTTGAGGTTGTCGCCGACCGCGATGATCGCCTCGCGGGGAATCCCCAGGCGCTCGGCGAGGGCGCGCAGGGCAAAGCCCTTGTTGACCCCGGGCGGGAGGATCTCCAGGTAGTTGACCTCGGAAAACACGTGGTTGACCCGGTACGGCAGGGCCTCGATGTCGCAAGCCAGGGCCTGGAGGGCCGGCCGTTCCCCGATGTTCAAGATCTTCATGGGCACCCGGGCCGGATCGGCCTCCAGCCAGTCGGCCAGGTCCCCCACCGCTTCGGCCTGAAGGCTGTCCTTGCGCTGGTAGAGGCGTGTGGCGTCCGTCATCGCCGGGACGTAGACGCGGTCGTCCACGTACAGGTGCGGCTGGACCTGGGGGTGGCGCCGGAGGATGCGCAGCACGTCCAGGGCGTGTTGGACCGGCAGGGGATACCGCAGCCACACCTCATCGCGGGTGAAGTCGTAGACCATCCCCCCGTTGTAGAGGATGGCCGGCGGATCGGCGCCGAGGGCCTCCACGAACCGGCGCGCCGACGGCCAGATCCGGCCGGTCGCCAGGCACACGCGCACGCCCAGAGCCTGCGCGGCCCGCACCGCCGCGTGCACCGGGGGAGTGATCTCGCGGCTGGCGTTGACCAGCGTCCCGTCGATGTCGGCCACCACGAGGCGGTAGCGCACCGGATGGCTCACCCCTCCAGCGGCAGCGTCACGGCCCGGCCGGTCCGCGCCGCCCGGTAGACGGCCTCGACCAGTTCGGTGGCCCGGTACCCGTCGTCGGCGCCCACCGCCGGCGGTCGGTCGCCCAGGACCGCGTCAATGAACAGCCGGTCTTCCTCGACATACCCCCACTTCTGCTCGAAGGGCATCTGGAAGCAGTCGATGGCCTCCACCTGGTCGCGCATGCCCGGGGAAAACCAGGCGCGTTCCAGTTCCTCGGTGACCACGGTGCAGTGGTCGCCGTAGACCTCCACGCGCTCGTAGGGAAACAGCCAGGACGTGTGGGCGACGCTGGTCACCGAAGCGACCACCCCGCTGGTGAAGGTGAACAGCATCACGAACCCGTCGAGTTCGCGGTAGACGCTCTGGCGCGCCGCCCCCTGCACCTGGGCGACCTCCCCAAACAGGTGGCGGGCCATGTCGAACAGGTGCACCGGCGTCTCGTACAGGTAGCCGCCGGTGACCGCGGGGTCCCCCGTCCACGGCGGCTGGACCAGTTCGCCCCGGTTGTGCTTCAGCTGCGCCAGGCGCGGCGTGATCCGGCCGTCGGCGATGCGCTGCTTGGCGAAGCGGTAGACGTGGGCAAACCGACGGTTGAAACCGATCTGGTAGATGCCCTTCGCCGCCCCGGCCGCCTCGCGGATCCTGCGGGCGTCTTCCAGCGACGTCGCCATCGGCTTCTCCGAAAAGACGTGCAGCCCGGCCCCCAGGGCGGCCAGGACCGGTGCCACGTGCATCGAGTTTGGGGTACAGACGAAGACCGCCTGCGCCCCGGCATCGATCAGCGCCGGCAGACCGTCGTAGGCCCGGGTGCCGACCTCGGACGCCAGGCGGGACGCGACCTCCGGCACCACGTCCGCCACCCCCACCAGCTCCACGCGGGGATCCCGCTTCAGGTTCAACGCGTGGATCCGCCCGATGAATCCCGCGCCCAGCACACCCACCTTCACCGCCATGTGCACGCTCCCCGTCCGCTCACCCAAACAGCCGGCGCAGGCTGTCCAGCCCCCGCCGGGCCACCTCGGCCGGGTCCTGCGCCCAGTACTCCGGCCTGAACAGTTCCAGCGAATAGGCGCCGCGATACCCCAACTGCTCCAGACGGGCCACCAGCGCCTTCAACGGGATGACCCCCTCGCCCGGAAGCAGGCGCTGGGCGTCGGTGAGGCTGGCCGGCTCGCCGGGCTCGGCGTCGTCCAGGTGCACGATGAAGAGACGCGAGGCGTCCAGCCCGTCCAGGTCCTCCGGCTGAGAGCCGCCGACGTAGAAGTGGAAGGCGTCGATGACCAGCCCCACGGCGGGGTC
The DNA here is from genome assembly GCA_031459875.1 of Candidatus Fervidifonticultor sextus. Taxonomy (GTDB): domain Bacteria; phylum Sysuimicrobiota; class Sysuimicrobiia; order Sysuimicrobiales; family Humicultoraceae; genus Fervidifonticultor_A; species Fervidifonticultor_A sextus. The sequence continues at coordinate 9,081 of JAVKHQ010000032.1, forward strand.
GCCGACCTCCTCCACAATCCTGCGGGCGGCGCGCACCGTGTTCACCGAGCAGGTGGAGAACCCGAGGAACTCGAACCCGAGCCGCACGCCTGCGTCGGCGGCGACCCTCCCCAGGCGCCGCAGCGCCTCCACCGTCCGGGCCCTGACCTCGCCCTCCGCCACCCCCCCGGGGGGGAGGACACTCGGGACGGCGACCACATAGGGACAGTCCAGCGCCCTGGCCCACTCGCACAGCGTGCGGCAGCGAGCCAGGACCGGCACGAAGGCCTCGCCGGTCCGCAGGGTCGAGTCTTCCAGGGCGTTGACGCTCAAGACGCCGACCCCGGCGCTGCGCAGCAGGCCGCGCAGGGCGCCCAGCGTCCCGCCGGCAGCCAGGTAGCGCTCGATCTTGGCGTCCCGCACCTCGACGACCTGGTACCCGGCGGCGGCCGCCACCCGAATGTCGGTGGCCAGGTCCGCGCGGTCCCCGGTCGTCGCCCCGTTGAGGCCGAAGGTTCGCTCCATGCCCCTACCCCTTTTCCCTGATCACCCCGAAGGTCAACGCCGTGATCACGTAGCGACGCCCCAGCAGCAGCAGCACGACGGGCACCAGGGCCGAGATCGTCCCTGCCGCCGCCATGTCGTTCCAGATGATCTCGAACTGGGTCACCAGGCTCGCCACGCCGATGGAGAAGGTCTGGGACGAGGGCGAAGCCGTGAGGATGAAAGCGAACAGGAACTCGCTCCACGTCAGGGCGAACGTGATGACCCCGCCCGCCAGCAGCGCGGGCGCCAGCTGCGGCAGGAGGATGCGGAAGAAGGCGCGCAGACGGGTGGCCCCGTCCACCAGCGCCGCTTCCTCGATCTCCATGGGGATCTCGGCCAGGAAACCCTTCAGCATCCAGACTGCAAAGGGCAGGCTGAAGACGGTGTAGAGCAGGACCAGCGACTGCCGGGTGTCGTAGAGGCCCAGCCCGCGGACGATGTCGAACCAGGGGACCACCACGACGATCGGCGGCAGGAACCGCAGGCTGAGGATCCATCCCAGCAGGCCCCGCCGGAATCCGGGCCGGACCGGCATGCGGGTCAGCGGGTAGGCGATGAGCAGGCTGGCGGCCAGCGCGCCGACGACCGCCGCCAGCGAGATGACCAGGCTGTTGGCCAGCAGGCGGGTGTACCCTCGATGCGCCAGCACCGACGCGAAGGCCTCGGCGCTGGGCTCGGCGGGCACCACCGTCGGCGGATAGCGGTAGAGCTCCGCCCTGGACTTCACTGCGGTGGAGACCATCCAGAAGAACGGGAACAGATAGACGATGATGATGGCGGCCAGCAGGCCGTAGGCCACCAGCGACGCCAGGCGCCGGCGGGTCACATGACGCCCTCCGCGACCAGCCACCGGCCGAGGACCGAGAAGAGCACCGACGAGACGACGACCACATACAACCCGATGGCGGCGGCATAGCCGAGGTCGAAGAACTTGAACGCGATCCGGTAAAGGTAGACGCTGACGAACTCCGTGGAGGTCCCGGGCCCTCCGGCCGTCAGGACCATGACGTGGTCGAAGACCCGGAACGTATCGGTAAACCGGAAGACCAGCAGCAGCAGCACCAGCGACTTCAGGTAGGGGAACTCGATGAGGCGAAACAGTCCCCACCCGCCGGCACCGTCCACCCGGGCGGCCTCCACCACATCGTGGGGCACCGCCTGCAGCCCGGCGAAGCACACCAGGAAGACGAACGGCGTCCACTGCCAGACGTCCACGCTGAGCACCGAGAACATGGCTCCCGCGCCGGTGGACAGCCAGAGGATGTCCTGCTCGATGAGCCCCAGGCTCCGCAGGAGGTAGTTGAGGATGCCGTAGTTGGGGGTGTAGACCAGCCGGGCGATGACGCCGGCGACGATGGGCGGGGTCACCATGGGGATGATCAGGAGCAGGTAGACCAGGGTGCGCACCGCGCCGCTGGGGATGGCGCGGTGCACGTAGAGGGCGAGGGCCAGCCCCAGAACGACCTCGACCCCCACCGCCGTCGCGACGTAGAGGCCGGTGGCGCGCAGTGATGCCGCGAACGTGGGATCATCGAACGCCCGGGCGAAGTTGCCCGCGCCGATGAAATCCCCGCTGCGGTAGTCGCGCACGCTCAGGGCGACCGTATAAAGCAGCGGGTAGGCCACCAGCGCTCCCAGGACGAGGATGGGAATCCCAGCCAGCAGATAGGGGAGCGCGTGTCGCCGTCGGGCCGCCGCGGTCATGGGGATGGGGGCCGGCCAGGCCGGCCCCCCGGCTCCTACTTGTAGTACCCCGCCTGGCGCATGTGCTTCTCGATCTCGCTGGCGGCCTTGGCGATCGCCTCTTCAGGGGTCGCGAGGCCGGCCAGGGCGGCGTTCACGTGGGTCCCGAGGATGGCCTCCACGGCGAACCACTCCTGGGTGCGCGGCCGCCAGTGGGCCGGCGCCGCCAGCGAGGCGGCCATGGCCTTGAAGAACGCAAACTGCCTGTTCATCTCCGGGTCCTCGAGCACCGACTTGCGGAACGGAATCCCGCCGCCCTGCGCGTAGGGCTTCTGGACCTGGGTGCCGGTCGCCCAGAGGATGAACTCGTAGGCCCACCGTTTGTTCTTCGACCCCTGCGGGATGCCCAGCAGCCAGTTGCCGATCAGCGGGCCGTGGATGTTGCCCGGGCCCCGGGGGGCCAGGGTGTACCCCATCTTGCCCACGACCTTGGAGACCGAGGGGTTCTCCACGATGTCGGTGATCTCCGCGGGCCAGATGAACCCCTGCGCGGCCCGGCCGACCGCCACCTCCCGGGCACGCTCGGCGGCGTCGTAGTTCTCCACCCCGGGCGGCGCGTACTGCTTGAGGTCCTTGGTGAAGAACTTCAGGGCCGCCACGGCCTCCTTCGAGTTGAGCACCACCTTCCACGTGTCGTCGAAGATGCGGCCGCCGAAGGACAGCAGCACCGGCGTGAACTCCGAGATGACCGGGTTCCCCTTGGCCCCGCGGATGACGAACCCGTACATGGGCGCCGCGGGATTGTGCACCTTCTTGGCGTTGGCCAGCACGTCGTCCCAGGTCTTGGGCTCGGAGACCAGGTCCTTCCGGTACATGAAGAACTCGACGTTGCCGACCAGGGTAATGGCGTAGAGCTGGCGCGCCTTGCCCCGCTCGCCGGGCGGCACCGGCCCCCGCGGCGGCGGCCAGGTCCCCAGGTCGTAGACCACCGGGAAGATGTCGGGGTCGCGCTTGTAACCGAACTCCTTGTCCAGCGGCGTCAACCAGCCTTCCGCGCCGAACTTGGGCATCCAGGGATCGTCGGCGATCAGCAGGTCGTAGGTCGCGGCCTTGGCCTGGAATGTGGTCACGAGCTTCTCGTAGAGGGTATGGTAGGGGAACTCGACGAGGTCGATCTTGACCCCCTTCTCCTTCTCCCACATGGGCAGGATCGCCTTGAGCCCCTTGGTCTCACCGCCCGCCACCACCGCCATGGTGAGCTTGGCGGGCTTCGGTGGCAGGGCCTGGGCGCCGAGCGGTCTTCCGCTGGCGGCCAGCGCCAGGACAACCAGGAACACCACGGCTGTGATCCTCACGGTCTCCCCTCCCTCCCTGCATGGGGTCGTGCGCTGTCGTCCGGGTGCGCTCTCACCTCCTCCCGCCATCCCCGCCCGCGGGGCGCTACGATCGGACCATGATCTTCCCGTCCTCCCGCCGGGTGGCCTTCTGGACGGCCTCGACACCGCGGTCCAGCGGGAAGCGGCTGGTGATGATCTGGGTCATGTCAATGCGGCGGGCGGCCATGAGCCGGATCACGCTGGGAAAGTTCCCGTAGCCCGAGTGGCCCTGGGCCCCGAAGACCTGCGCCGCGTGGGTCTGAAAGTGCTCCAGGTACATGGGCACGCGGTCGGACGCCCGGCCGATCACGACGATCTTGCCGCCGACGGCCAGCGTCTCTTCCATCTCGGGGATCGTCTTCGGGGGGGCGCCCGCGGCCTCCACGTGCATGTCAGCGCCTTCCCCGCGGGTCGCTTCCATGATCACGTCCCGCGGGCGCAGCCCCTGGCGCTCCAGCTCCACCGGATTGTAGACGAGGTCGGCGCCCATCTTCCTGGCCAGGTCCTGGCGCACCGGCGACACCTCGAAGGCGATGACGCGGCCCGCGCCCGCAGCGCGCGCCAGCGCGATGGCCGCGAACCCGATGGGCCCGGTGCCGAAGACCGTGACGTAGCCGCCCGGCCGAAATCCCCCGGCGCGGGTGAACATGGCGTTGTAGGAAACGCTGGTGGGCTCGCACAGGGCGCCGGCCTCGTAGGCCCGGTCCACGTCGCCGTAGACTTCGGCCAGTTCGTTGATCTTCCAGCAGTACTTGGCGCCGATGACGATGGAATCGGCCTGCGCGCCGTGGATCGTGAAGCCGATCTCCTCAAGGCGCAGGCACTGGTTGGGGTACCCGTTGCGGCACGGCGTGCACTCCCCGCACCAGATCATCTCTTCGGCGGTCACCATGTCGCCGACGGTGAGGTCTCGCACCTCCCGGCCGACCTCGACGACCTCGCCGGAGAACTCGTGGCCGATGATCACCGGGAACCTGGTGAGCCCCGGATACAGCATGTAGCCCTCCGCATCGGTCTCGTAGAAGTGGACGTCCGACCCGCAGATGCCGCAGGCGCGCGGCCGCAGCCGGACGTCTCGGGGTCCCACCGGCGCCTCCGGCACGTCCCGCAGGTGCAGGCGGGGGTGCCTCCAGACGCTGCTGCCGGTCACGGCCTTGCCGGTGGTGCGCTCGAAGTCCGTGAGGGTGTATCCCTCGCGGGGCTGCCAGTCGGCCTCCAGCACCAGGCCTTTCATTCTGCTCCCTCCTCGCTCGGCGCCCGCATGGAGCGGGGCATCCCTCTCCTCCTTCTTCAGGATACGGGATGGCGCCGTCTTCCTGCACCTGCCGCGACCCTGCCGACGGATGCGCGCCCCCTTGATGCCCCGCAGGAGTCGCGGACGATCAACCGGGGCTCCAGGACCAGGCGGCGTGGCGTGTGGTCTCCGCCGCCGAGCAGTTCCAGCATGCGTTCCATGGCCAGATGACCCATGCGGTACTTGGGCTGGGCGACCGTGGTGAGCGGTGGGTCGACCAGTGACGCGAAGGTGATATCGTCGAAGCCCACCACCGCCACATCGTCGGGCAGCCGACGCCCCCACCGGCGCAGTTCCCGCATGGCGCCGATGGCCATGAGGTCGTTGGCGGCCACGACCGCCGTGAAGGCCGCCCCGCGGCGGAGCAGCGCGCCCACCACGGCCGCCCCGCCGTCGGCGTGGAAGTCCCCGTCGCCGATCCGCGCCGGATCCACCGGGATGCCGGCGGCCTGCAGCGCATCACGGTAGCCGGCCAGCCGCTCCCGGGCCACCGGCAGCGTCCCGGGACCCCCGATGAACGCGATCCGCCGGTGCCCCAGGCGCAGCAGGTGCTCGGTCGCCTCGCGCGCGCCCCGGCGGTTGTCCACCAGGACCGCGTCCATCTCGACCCCATCGGGCGCCCGCGCTACCAGGACCACGGGCACGCCCTGGCGGCGCAGCATTCGCAGATGCCCCGTGTTGGCACCCACGGTGGCGAAGATCAGGCCGTCCACCATCCGCTTGCGCAGCACGCTCAGGTAGGTGCGCTCCTTGGCGAGATCCTCGTAGGTGTTGCACAGCAGCACCGCCAGCCCTGCCCGGCTGGCCACGTCCTCGATGCCGCGGGCGATCGCCGGGAAGAACGGGTTGCTGATGTCCGGGACGATCAGGCCGATGGTTCCGGTGACGCGCTTCTTCAGGCCCCGCGCCACCAGATTCGGGTGGTAGCCCAGGCGCGCCACCGCGGCCAGGACCCGGTGGCGGGTGGGATCGCTGACCCGGTGGGCGCTCCCGCTGACGACGCGCGACACCGTCGCGACAGAGACGCCTGCCGCCCTGGCCACTTCACGGATCGTCGCGGTCACGCTTGTCCTCCCCGCACCGACACGAGCGGGAGACCGGCACAGGTAGAAGGTGGAAAACGTTTACCATCTCGGAGGTTCGTCGCGTCCGATGGCTCCTCCTGCCTGAACCCTTCCACGGGGCCCCGGCCGTCCCATACAATCAGGGAGACGACAGCGCCGCGGAGGCGTTTTGGTGAGGGAACTGACGGTCCGCCCGTCCGACTACTTCCATCTCGAGGACGTGTTGACGGAAGACGAGCGGCTCGTGCGCGACACCGTGCGCCGGTTCGTGGACCGCGAGGTCCTCCCCCACATCGGCGGGTGGTGGCTGCGCGGCGAGTTCCCGCGCCATCTGGTGCCCCGGCTCGGCGATCTGGGTGTGCTGGGGCCCACCCTCCCGACCGACTATGGTGCCGCCGGGGTCAACAACATCACCTACGGCCTCATCATGCAGGAACTGGAGCGCGGCGACTCCGGCCTGCGGTCCTTCGCCTCGGTGCAGGGCGCGCTGGTCATGTACCCCATCTACACGTTCGGCAGCGAAGAGCAGCGCCGCCGCTGGCTGCCCCGGCTCGCCCGCGGCGAGGCGGTGGGCTGCTTCGGCCTCACCGAGCACGGCGCCGGGTCGGACCCGGCGGCGATGCAGACGCGGGCCCACCGCCGCCCCGACGGCTGGGAACTATCGGGCAGCAAGATGTGGATCACCAACGGCTCGCTGGCGGACGTCGCCGTCGTCTGGGCCAAGGACGACGAGGGGGAGATCCGCGGCTTCCTGGTCGAGCGCGGGACACCGGGGTATACCGCCCACGAAGTGAAGACCAAGGCCAGCATGCGCGCCTCGGATACCTCGGAACTCGTCTTCGACAGCGTCCGCGTCGGGGAGGACGCCGTGCTGCCCGACGCGAAGGGGCTGCGGGCGCCGCTGGCCTGCCTGACCCAGGCGCGCTACGGGATCGCGTGGGGCGCCGTCGGGGCGGCGATGGCATGCTTCGAGGAAGCGCTGGCCTACGCCAAGGCGCGCGTTGCCTTCGGCAAGCCCATCGCCGCCACACAGATCATCCAGGAACGATTGGTCGACATGCTCACCGAGATCACCAAGGCGCAACTGCTGGCCTACCGGCTGGGGCAACTCAAGGACCAGGGGCGGATGCGCTACACCCAGGTGTCCCTGGCCAAGCGCAACAATGTGCGGACGGCTCTCGAGATCGCCCGCGCCGCGCGCAGCATCCTGGGCGCGTCGGGGATCACCCTGGAGTACCACTCGATGCGCCACGCGGCGAACCTCGAATCGGTGGACACCTACGAGGGGACCTACGACATCCACACGCTGATCCTGGGCCGGGATCTCACGGGCCTGGATGCGTTCGGCTAGAGGGCGCGGCGGGGCCCCCGGAACGCGACGAGACGGCGGGGATCCCCGCCGTCTCGTCGGGGCAAGCGCAGGGCGGCTACTTGCCCTTCTTCTTCGCGGCCTTCTTTGCCTTCTTCGCCACCGTCCTCGCCTCCTTCTCCTGGAAGATGGACGGCAGAAGCGTGCCGTCAAATACCCGTTCGCTACTACATGTGGACATTCCTTCTTGCCCGGGCACAAATTCTTGATTGGGTGGCTGACCGTCTCGGTCGTCCTCGGGGCTTCCGGGATCGCGACGGTCGCCCGGGAGCGTCCGGCCGACGTGCGCGGCCATTGGGGCGAAGGGCGCATCGTGGAATTGATCGGGCGCGGGATCATCGCGGTGGAGGCCGACGGCCTCTTCCGACCCGACGAGGCCGTCTCGCGCGGACAGTTCGTCCAGTGGCTGGTCGCCGCCCGCGGGCTCCCCCAGGTTCGCCAGGCGCTCCCGCCCTTCGCCGATCTCCCTGCGGGCTCCGAGCACGCGCCCGCGGTGGAGACGGCCGTCGCATTCGGCATCGTGCCGCCCGGCGGGGTGTTCCGGCCCGGGGCACCGCTCCTGCGCGGGGAAGCGTTCGGGTGGCTCGTCCGCGCCATGGGACACACCTTCGAGGCCGCCTACATGACCAACGCGGCCCTGCCCTTCCAGGATGTGGACGGCCTGCCTCCGTCGGTGCGCGGGTCGATTGCGGTGGTGGCGCTCGCGAGACCGCCGATCCTCCGCGAACCGCCGTCTGAGCGCGTGCGGCCGTTTGCACCCATGACCCGCGCCGAAGCGGCCAGTCTCCTCTGGGGATACCTCCAGACCGTCGAGCGGGGCACCTCGCTGACTTTCACGGTCTCGGTGGGCCCGGGGGTCACGCTCATCCTCGAGAAGCGCGGCGTGCTGCGGGTCCTGCCGGTCTGGCGGGTGCAGGTCGGGGCCTTCGCGGACGAGGATCGAGCGCGACGGCTGGTCGACAGCCTGCGGGCGCGGGGCCTGCCGGTGACCATAGAGCAGGTAGACGACCTGTTCAAAGTGCGCGTGGGGGACTTCACGACCCGCGATGAGGCGGCGGCCTTCGAGCGGCGGATGGTCGACGAAGGCCTGTCCACCTGGGTCATCCTGACGGTGCGCGACTATGAAGCGCTGGGCGGACCGTTCTGGACCGGGATTTTGGTGGTCGAACCGGCCAGCGGCGTGCGCCTGCGCCCCGCGCTGGCCCGCGAGACCACCATCGGGCGGGGGCGCACCAGTGAGGCCGCGCGCCGGGCCGGCGCCCAGGCTGCGGTCAACGGCGGGTTCTTCTCGGGCGCGGGCGATCCCCTGGGCTGTCTGGTCATCGACGGCGACGTGCTCAGCGAACCGGTCGCCGGACGGACGTGCGCCGGCCTGACCGACGACGGCCAGGTGCTCTTCGATGTGCTCAGGTTCGATGCCCGGGCCGCCGGCGAGGCGGGGACGGTGGCCATCGACGGCGTCAACCGCGAGCGCGGGCCCAACGAGATCATCCTCTACCGCCCTGCCCACGGCCCGACCACGCGCACCAACGCCTTTGGGGCCGAGGTGATCGTCTCGGGCAGTGCGGTCGAGCAGATCGTCGACGGCCGCGGCAACAGCCCGATCCCACCCGGTGGGTACGTGCTGTCCGGACACGGCCGCGGCCGGGGAGCCCTGCTGACCGCCTTCAAACCGGGCGACCGCGTGGCCCTGCGGATGCGCCTGCTCCCGTCGTCCGGCGACCCCCGATGGGCGCATGTCCGGCACATCTTCGGCGGCGGCCCGCGCCTGCTGGCCGACGGACAGTTCGTCGGCGGCGAGGGCTTCCGGCCGTGGTTGGTCGAGCGACGCCACCCGCGCACCGCCATCGGCCGCCTGGGCGACGGCCGGATCATCCTGGTCGTCGTCGGCGGCCGGCAGCCCTACCACAGCCTGGGCATGACGCTGCTCGAACTGGCGGTGCTGATGCGCCAGTTGGGGGCCACCGACGCCCTGAACCTGGACGGCGGCGGCTCGTCCACCTTGGTCGTGCGGGGCGTCGTGGTGAACCTGCCGTCGGACGAGACAGGTGAACGGCCGGTCAGCGACGTGCTGCTGGTGATGCCCCCGGGGACCGGCCACCGCTAGTCGGGAGTGGTGTTTGTCCGACATGCCAGACGAGGGGAGAGGTCCTCTCAGACCGGGGGGGCGCGGCTGTTCGGGGCGTCGTGGGAGGGGTGGAGCCTGAAGGACGACTGATCAGGCGCTCATGGCGTCCAGATCGCCGGGCAGATCCACGTCGGCGGCCATGGGCTCGGGGATCGCGATGGCCACGCCCTCCTGGGGGTGCGCCTCGATCACGCTGCGCGCCCCGCGGTCGCCCTCGAGCGTCAGCAACTCCAAGAACAGGGCACGGTCGAAGTAGACGGGGGGCCCCACCGTCCCGTGGTAGGCGGAGGCGACAATCCGGCGCCGCTCGGTGACCGCGGTCTCGATGAGGCGGTCGATCACCTCGGCACCAACCAGCGGCTGGTCGGCCAGCAGGATGACGACGCCGGTGGCCTCGGGCGAGACGGCTTCGACGCCGGTGCGGATCGAGGACCCCATGCCCTCCGCGGGATCAGGGTTCACCACGAGGCGCACGTCGAGCCCGTCCAGCAGCGGCCGGTAGACGTCCGCGTGCGCGCCGAGCACGACGATGACTTCGCGGCAGCGTGAGCCCAGCGCGGCCTGGGCGGCGCGGCGAATCATCGGCGTGCCCCGGACCGGGATCGCCAGCTTCGGCCGGCCCATGCGGACGCTGGCGCCCGCGGCCAGCACGACCGCCGCGACGAAGGGTTGTGGCGGTGGTGCCTCGGTCATGCCCGGCGCAGCGCCGGGGCATCCTGGGACGGCATGTGGATGGGACCGCGGCGGGTGCGCAGGAAGCCGCCCTCACGACCGCGGGCGACCGCCAGGATCTCCGCCAGCGCCGCCAGCGCGATCTCGTCGGGCGTCTCGCTGCCGATGTCCAGCCCCACCGGCCCGAAGATCTGCGCGCGCCGCTGCTCGTCGATCTCGAGGCCCTCGGCCTCCAGTTCCCGCAGGATCTTCTCGGTGCGTGCCCGCGGGCCGAGCACGCCGAGGTAGGCGGCCGGCGTGGGCAGGAAGGCGCGCAACAGGTCGCGGTCGTGCAGGTAGTTGTGGGTCATGATCAGCACGTAGGTGTGCCGGTCGGTGGGGACGGCGCGGCCGGCGTCGGGGAAGTCGGTCCTGACGAACCCGCTGGCGCCGGGAAACCGCTCCGGCGTCAGGAACGCCTCGCGCCGGTCCACGACCAGCACGCGCCAGCCGAGCTGCGCGGCGAAGCGGACGACCGGGATGGCATCGTGTCCCGCCCCGCAGACGACCAGCCGCTGAGGCGGGTGCAGGATCTCCACGAACAGGCGCAGCGGGCCGGCGGCGGTCTCGATCCGATGGGTCTGCGAGCGGAGGTCGCGCATCGCCTGCTGCGCAAGCCGGCCCGCGGCCGCCTCAAGGGCGGCCTCCCCGAAGCGCCCGGCCACGCGGCCGTCGGGCCAGATGGCCAAGCGCCGGCCCGCTGGAACCTCGGGCGTGCCCTCGATGACGGTGGCCACCGCCACTGCGGCCTCATCGTCCAGTGCGGCGCGCGCGGCCTGCCACAGCGGGTCGTCGGGGGTGGTGGGTTCGACGAACACCTCGATGGCGCCGTTGCAGCCCAGGCCCAGGCCCCAGACTGCGTCGTCATCGGCCGTGAGGTCGTAGGTCGTCAGGCGGGGCGTGCCCTGCGCCAGCACCTCGGCGGCCACCACGGCCACATCGCCTTCCAGGCAGCCGCCGCTGATGTTCCCGGTCTGCCGGCCGGACTGCGTAATCAACAGCCTGGCCCCCTCGCGCCGGTAGGTGGATCCCCGGACGCCGACGATGGTGGCCAGGGCCACCCGCTCCCCGGCGGCGGAGGCCCAGGCCAGGGCGTCAAGGATGTCAGCCAGTTCCTTCACGGCCCGCGCATCTCCCCTGCCAGACGGCTCCTACCTCCGCGCCAGATAGCGCTCCAGCTGCCGCAGGCTCTCCAGGTTGTGGGCGGGGGCGAAGATGTCCACAAAGGGGAGCGCCACCCGCATGCCCTGGCAGATCGGCTCGTAGCCCGGGCTGGCCAGCAGCGGGTTCAACCAGATCACCCGTGCGGCCCGCCGCCGCACCTCGGCCATGGCGGCCTCCAGCAGGTCGATCTCGCCGGTGTCCCAGCCGTCGCTGATGATGATCACCACGGTGCGCCCGTCGAGGACCTTCCCTCCGTACTCGTCCAGGAATCGTCGCAGGCTCCGCCCGATCTTGGTCCCACCCGACCAGTCCGGGACGCGACGCGCGACGTCGTCGAGCGCCGCATGGATGTCGTCGCGGGCCAGCGACCCGGTGATGCGGCTCAGGCCGGTACTGAAGACAAACGTCTCGACCCGGCCGATGGCGTGCTGGAGCGCGTAGATGAACTGGATCAGGAAGCGGCTGTAGAGGTCCATCGAGCCGCTCACGTCGCAGAGCAGGACGACGCGCGTCTTGGTCAGTTTGCGCTCACGGCGCAAAATCTCCATGACCTCACCGCCGCGGCGCAGGCTCGCCCGCATGGTACGGCGGAGGTCGACCAGGTGGCCGCGCCGGGCGGTGCGGGTGCGGCGCGACAGGCGGGTCGCCACCCGGCGCGCGATGGCACACACCACCGCCGTGATCTCCTCCAGTTCGTCGGCCGAAAACATGCTGAAATCCTTGCGCGTCACCACCTCGACGGGGCTGTAGGCCGGCACCTCCTCCCCGCCTTCGGCATCGGCGTCCTCCTGCTGCCACTCGAGCAACACGCGCTCCAGGGCGTGCTGGCCATCAAGTGAGAGGTCGGCGGCGTCCGGCCCGCCGGACGGCCGGCGCTGCTCGTCCGCCGCGCCCCAGAACTCCCAGAAGACCGCATCGAAAATGCGCTGGGCCTCGGGGCCGCTGGCCAGCACCGCGCGCAGGGCCAGGTAGGCCTCGCGGCGATCTGAGAGATCGACGACCCGCAGCGCCCGCAGCGCGTCGGCCGCCTCCTGGGCGCCCACCTGCAGGCCGCGCCGGCGCAACAGCCGGCAGAACCCCACCACGTTGGCGACCAGGTCGCCGTGGCGCGGCCGGCCGAGCCCCCGGCCCTCTACCGCCGCGCCTGCAGGCGCTCCGCGATCTGTGCGACGAGCTGCTGGCTCCATGGCCGCCCTTCCCGCTCCAGCATGCCGAGGCCGTCCAGGATCTGATCCAGCCACTTGGCCCGCACCGCCGCCGCATCGTCCTGGTGCTTGAACAGCACGCCCAGCGTCTCCTCGACCGCCTCGCGGTCCAGATGATCCCGGTGCAGGGCGATCAGGGCCGCGCTCCAGTCCAGGGTCTCGGCCACACCTGGCGTCTTCTCCAGCCGCAGCCGCCGGATCATCTGCATGACGGCACCGATCTGCTCGGCCAGGTGTCCGTTGACGTCCGGGACCTTGCGCCGGACGATCTCGAGTTCCTTCTCGAAGGAGGGGTAGTCGATCCACAGATACAGGCAGCGGCGCCGGAGGGCATCCCCCAGTTCCCTGGTGCGGTTACTGGTGAGGACCACGTAGGGAGTCGACGTGGCCGCAATCGTCCCGATCTCGGGGATGGACACCTGAAAGTCCGACAACACCTCCAGCAGGAACGCCTCAAACTCCTCGTCGGCCCGGTCGATCTCGTCCACCAGCAGGACCGGTGCCCGATCCCGCGTGATGGCATCCAGCAGCGGGCGCTTGAGCAAGAAGGGCTCGCTGAAGATCTCGGCTTCCCGCTCGGCGACCGGCCGGTCGCTGCCCTCCGACAGCCGGATGTGGAGGAGTTGCTTCTGGTAGTTCCACTCGTACAGCGCGGTGGTGGCGTCCAGCCCTTCGTAGCACTGCAGCCGGATCAGGTCGGTCTCCAGCGCCCGGGCCATCACCTTGGCCACCTCGGTCTTGCCGACGCCCGCGGCACCCTCGATCAACAGCGGCTTGCGCAGCGCGATGGAGAGGTAGACGGCCGTCGCAATCGTCCGGTCGGCGATGTAGCCCTGCGCGGCCAGGAGGTCCTGGATACGGCGAATCTCCGGATGCATCCCTCACTCCACTGGACCCGTCGAAGCGCGAAGGGATGGCGGCGCCATCCCCTCGTGCCCACTCTCATCTTACCCCATGCCCGCGGGCCGGCCAAGTCCGATCACCCACGACCCCGCTGGGCCAGAGGCCGCGGCTCACCCCTCCGGTGGAGCCTTCAGGCACGCGAACAGCCCGCCATTGAACTTGCCCTCCTCCAGCACCTCGAGCCGCTGCACATCGGGCAGGCATCGGGCCACGGCCTGGGGGTCTGTCAGGAACGCCCAGACCCTGTCTCGGGGAGCGTGGATCGCCAGGCTTCCCTGGAAGCGCAGGGCCACGCTACGGCCCCGCCGTCACATAGCGCGCCGGCTCCCGCTCAAAGGTGTGCCGGCAATGGTCGCTGCAGAAGTAGAACCTGACGCCCTCGTGCTCGACGGTATGTCTCGCCTTCGCGATCACCACGGCCATCCCGCAGATCGGATCGGTGGCCACGGCTTCCCGAAAGACTTCCGTGGCGGGCCGCGTTCGGGACCGGCGGACCTGGATGATCTCGGCCATGATGCTCACGGCGATCTCTTCGGGGGTGACGGCGCCGATGTCCAGCCCCGCCGGCACCTTGACCCGGTGGACGCCTTCGGCCCGCCCCCCGCGGCCCCTCAGGTGTGCAAACACCGCCTCCGCGCGCTTCCGGCTGGCGACTAGGCCGATATAGGCAGCCTCGGTGTCCACCAGGGCCTCCAGCGCCCGCTCATCGTCGGTGCCCATGGTCGCGACGACCGCGTACGTGTCCAGCGTGACCGCACTCCGGAGCCGCTCCAGCGGCAGCCGCTGGTCGGCCTCCAGATCGGGCGTCGGCTCCCGGCGCGTGGCCTCCTGGCCGGTCTCGGCCGTTACCACCGCAAACCCCGCCAGACGTCCCAGATGGGCCAGGGATCGGACCAGCGGGGTCTCGCCGACGAGCAGCAGCCGGGGCCGGGGCAACACGGGCTCAATGTAGATCTCCAGGCTGCCGCCGCTGTGGCAGGTCATCGTGTGGTGGATCACGCCTTCCTGTCCGGTGAGGTCGGTGGCGCCCGGGGTCAGGCGGATCAACCGGGGGGCGCCCTCGCGAAGCAGCCGGAGGCCCTCGGTGACGACGATGGGGTGGGCGCAACTGCCTCCCACCCACCCCTCCAGTGTCCCGTCGGCCCGGACGATGGCCTTCATGCCCGGCCGCGCCGACGCCGGCCGCTCCACCCGCACCACGGTAACCAGGGCGAACGGCTCCCCCCTCGCCTGCAACTCCTGTGCCCGCGCCAGCAGGTCGTCCACCGGGACCGCCTTATTCCGTCACGCCGCGCTCACGCAGCACCTTCCACACCTTCCAGGGCGTGATGGGGATGTCGAGGTGCCGCACCCCCAGGTGCCAGAGGGCATCGATGACCGCGTTGGCGATGGCGGCCGGCGCGCCCACCGTGGCCGACTCCCCGACGCCCTTCGCCCCCAGAGGGTGATGGGGGGACGGCGTCGTCGTCTTGTCGGTCTCCCAGCGCGGCGTCTCCACCGCCGTGGGCAACAGGTAGTCCATGAAACTGCCGCCCCGGATGTTGCCGTCCTCGTCGTAGGTGATCTCTTCGTAGAGGGCCGGGGCCAGCCCCATGGTGAGCCCGCCGTGGATCTGCCCTTCGACGATCATCGGGTTGATGATGTTGCCGCAGTCGTCCACGGCGACGAACCGCCGGATCTTCACCTCGCCGGTGCCCTTGTCGATGTCCACCACGCAGATGTAGCTACCGAAGGGGAAGGTCATGTTCGGCGGGTCGTAGTAGGCGACCGCCTCGAGCCCGGCCTCCAGGCCCGGCGGGTGGTTGGTATAGGCGGCGAAGGCGATCTCCTGGATGGTCTTGGCTCGGTCCGGCGACCCCTTCACGTAGAACTTCCCCCGTTCCCAGGCCAGGTCGTCCTCATGGGCTTCCAGCAGGTGCGCCGCGATCTTTTTGGCCTTGTCCCGGATCTTCCGGGCCGCCATGGCGCCGGCGGCGCCGGCGGTGGGCGTGCTGCGGCTGGCGTAGGTGCCCAGCCCGTAGGGCGCGGTGTCGGTGTCGCCTTCCTCCACGACGATGTCGTCCTCAGGGATGCCGAGTTCGTGGGCGATGATCTGGGCGTAGGTCGTCTCGTGGCCCTGGCCCTGGGACTTGGTGCCGAACCGCGCGACGACCTTGCCGGTGGGGTGGATGCGGATCTCGGCGCTGTCGAACATCTTGAGCCCCAGGATGTCGAAGGTGTGCGAGGGGCCCGCCCCCACGATCTCCGTGAAGCTGGAGATGCCGATCCCCATGAGTTCCCCGCGCGCGCGCTTCTCCGCCTGCTCCCGGCGGAGATCAGCATACCCGATCTTCTCCATGGCCTTCCGGAGTGCCGCGTGGTAGTTGCCGCTGTCGTAGGTCCACCCCAGCGGCGACCGGTACGGGAACGCCTCGGCGCGGATGAAGTTCTTCAGGCGGAACTCTGCCGGGTCCATCCCGAGTTCGTGCGCCATGATGTCCGCCATCCGCTCGATCATGTACGACGCCTCGGTGACCCGGAACGAACAGCGGTAGGCGATGCCCCCCGGCGGCTTGTTGGTGTAGACCCCGTCCACCTCGGCGAAGGCGGCCTTGAAGTCGTAGGACCCGGTACAGATGGAGAACAGGCCGGCCGGGAACTTGGAGGGGTTCGCCGCGGCGTCGAACGCCCCGTGGTCGGCGATGGTCTTCACGCGGAGGGCGGTCAGCGTGCCGTCCCGCTGGGCCGCCAGTTCGGCGGTGATGTGGTAATCGCGGGCGAAGGAGTCCGCCTGGATGTTCTCCATGCGGTCCTCGATCCACTTCACCGGCTTGCCGGTCAGCACCGAGGCCGCCACGGCCAGGACGTAGCCGGGGTAGACCGGGACCTTGCCGCCGAAGCCGCCGCCGATGTCCGGGGCGACCACCCGGATCTTGTGCTCGGCCAGGCCCAGGTGGCCGGCTACGAGCGCGACGACGGTGCGGATGGCGTGGGGGGCCTGGGTGGTCATCCACAGGGTGAGTTTCCCCTCCACGGGGTCCCACCGGGCGACGCACCCGCACGTCTCGATGGACGAGACGTGGATGCGCGGGATGTAGAGGTCCTGCTTGACTGTGACCGCGGCCTCCTGGAAGGCCCGGTCTGTCGCGGCGCGGTCGCCGACCTCCCAGTGCCAGATGTGGTTGGTCTTCTGCTCCCGATCCTGCCGCAGGATGGGGGCGTCGGGTTCCAGCGCCTTCCTGGGATCGACGACCACCGGCAGCGGCTCGTACTCCACCTCCACCGCCGCGACGCCATCGGCGGCGATGTACCGGTCCGTAGCCAGCACGGCGGCGACCTCCTGCGACTGGTAGAGCACCGTGTCGATCGGGAGCACCATCTGGCGGTCGGACATCAGCGTCGGCATCCAGGCCAGGCCGTACTTGTCCAGATCCCTGCCGGTGATCACCGCCAGCACGCCGGGGATGGCCAGGGCGCCCTCGGCGTGGATCGCCTTGATCCTGGCGTGCGCGTAGGGGCTGCGCACGATGTCCAGGTAGAGCATGCCCGGCAGCTTGATGTCGTCGATGTACGTGCCCTTGCCGCGAAGGAACCGCGCGTCCTCCTTGCGCTTGACCGCGTGTCCCATGCCGTGTGCCTGCGTGGCCATGGCGATCACCTCCCCGCCCCGGCGGGTGCCGGCGCGCTGCGCAGCTTCTCGGCGGCGTCCTTGATCGCCTCGACGATGTTCACGTATCCGGTACACCGGCAGAGATTGCCCGAGATCGCCCAGCGAATCTCCGCCTCGGTCGGGTTGGGGTTCCGCTGGAGGAGGGCGTAGCCGGTCATCATCATCCCCGGCGTGCAGAACCCGCACTGGAGGCCATGCTTCTCATGGAACCCTTCCTGGATCGGATGGAGCTGGCCGTCTGTGGCCAGACCCTCCACGGTCATGAGGTCCCGCCCGTCGGCCTGGACGGCAAAGATCGTACAGGACTTCACCGGCCGGCCGTCCATGAGCACGGTGCAGGCCCCGCAGTTGGTCGTGTCGCACCCGATGTGGGTGCCCGTGAGCCCCAGCACCTCCCGGAGGAAGTGGACGAGCAGCAGCCGCGGTTCCACCTCGGCCTGGTGGGCCGTGCCGTTGACGGTCACCGAGATCCGGCTGACCACCTCACTCACCCCCCGTGGCCCGCTCCAGGGCCCGCCTCAGCGCCCGAGCGGTCAGCACCCTCACGACGTCGCGTTTGTACTCCGCCGGCCCACGCAGGTCGGAGGCCGGGTCGGACTCCTCGGCGGCCGCCTGTGCCGCCTGCGCGATCGCGGCCTCGTCGGGCGGCTGCCCGCGCAGGACCTGCTCCGCGCGCCGGGCGCGTAAGGAGGTGGCTCCCACGTTGCAGAGGCCGATCCCCACCTGGTCGCACCTGCCCCGGGCGTCCAGGAGGAGGGAGACCCCGACGGCGGCGATGGCGAAGTCGCCCACCTTGCGCTCCAACTTGAGGTAGGCCCCGCCGCTGCGAGCCGGCGGGCGCATCACCCGAATCTCGGTCAGGAGCTCGTCGGGTTCGAGGGCGGTCGCAAACGTGCCGACCAGGAAGTCGTCGATCCCCATGGTGCGCGTCCCGCGGGGGCCGGCGAGCACCACCGTCGCCCGCGAGGCCAGCATTGCCGCCCCCCAGTCTCCGGCCGGGTCGGCATGGGCCAGCGACCCGCCGATGGTGCCCATGTTGCGGACCAGCGGGTCGGCGATGACCCGGGCAGTGTCGGCCAGGAGCGGGTAGTGGGCCCGGATGAGATCGGAGGCTTCGAGGTCGGCGTGCCTGGTCAGCGCCCCGATGCGCAGGGTGCCATCCACCTCCCTGATGTAGGCGAGGTCCGGGATGCGGTTCAGGTCGATCAGGTAGCGGGGGGCGGCCAGGCGGAGCTTCATCAGCGGGATCAGGCTGTGCCCGCCGGCCAGCGGCTTCGCCTCGGTCCCATAGAGCTGAAGGAGGCCGACCGCTTCCGCGACGGTCCTTGGCGCGAAATAGTCGAACCGGTCCGGTATCATCCCACCCCACCCCCTGTGCCGCAGTCGCCGTGGCGCGATCCTCACGCCGGAGGCCAGATGGGGCCGCGCGCGGTCTGCCGCGCGGCCCAACTCGAATACCGCCTTTCCCAGCCCGTATCGCCTGGACCGAGGAGAATACTCGACGAAGCCGAATCGCTCCAGGGTCTTGAGGATGGCGAAGCAGGTGCTCTTGTTCAGGGCGAGCGCCCGGTAGATCTGGGCGAGGGTGGCTCCCCGGCTGCCCCGGCGCTCCAGGTACCGGAGGATCCTCACCGTCCTGGCCACAGCAGGTACCACTGACGCCCCCCCGCGTCGGAGTCACCTGCAGACCCAGCAAAGTCAATCGTTCTGTGGAGAGAACAGTCGGGGCCGGGTTGGGACCATAATCTGCCACGGATGGCAGATTGTCAATCCCCAAAACACAGCGCTGCCAGGGAGGATCGGCCCGAGGCCGGTTCCCTATGTGCGGGCGCGGACCTCGCGCTCCAGGGCCTTGAAGAACTCGCCGGCCAGCTGCTTGGCCACCCCGCCGAAGAGCCGGTGGCCGACGCTCATCAGCACCCCGGTCACCTGGGCGTCGCCGGTGTAGCGCACCAGGGTCGCCTCGCCCTGCGCCTCCAGGGTCAGCACCCCGGTGGCCTTGATCGTTCCGGGCCGGCCGCTGCCTTCCACGATCAGGGTCATCGTCTGGGGCGGGGTCTTGTCGGTGATGCGGGCCGTCCCCTGGTAGGCCCCGCGCACCGGACCGACGGCCAGCTCAATGGTGGCGTCGTAGGTGTCCTGACCTGTGGGCTTGAGCGCCTTCAGGCCGGGCGTCGTCCTGGTCAGGACGTCGGGGTCGTTCAGCGCGGCCCAGACCCGGTCACGGGGCGCGGGCAGCAGGTGCTGGCCTTCGATCTTCATCCCATGCCTCCTCCATGCCTGCGGCGGAGGCCGCCAGCCGCCTGGCTCGCTGCATCCGCCGCGTCCCCTCGCATTGTACCGGGCTGCAGGCGGGTGTCAAACCTCCGGCGCCGCGCGGGGGTCTAGCGCGCGATGCGGAGGATCCGGTCGGCCCCCCCGCCGTTGCTGGTCGAGACGTAGAGCGCGCCGTCGGGGCCGACGGCCACGTCGCGCAGCCGACCAAAGGCATTCGTCAGCAGTGCCTGCGACTGCACCACGTCCCCGGTGCCGGGACCGGCCAGCCGCAATCGGTGAAGGCTGGCGCCTCGCAGGCAGGTGAAGAGCAGGTCTCCGCGCCAGTCGGGGAACATCGGGCCGGTCACGAAGGTGGCCCCGGACGGTGCGCATGTCTCTGGATAGAAGAGGAAGACAGGGTCCACGTAGTCCGCCGCCTCGCCGCGGCCGACGATGACCGGCCAGCCGTAGTTCCGGCCGGGCAGGATGCGGTTCACCTCGTCGTGGGACTGCGGGCCGTGCTCGGTGGCGTAGAGGACTCCGGAGGCGTCCCAGGCCAGCCCCTGCGCGTTGCGGTGGCCCAGGGTGTAGACGAGGGAGCCGGGGTAGGGATTGTCCGCAGGGACCTGCCCCGTGCGCGTCAGGCGGATGATCTTGCCGGCCAGCGAGCCGGGGGACTGGGAGACTGACGGATCGTTGGCATCACCGGTCCCGGCGTAGAGCATCCCGTCCGGGCCGATCTTCAGGCGGCCGCCGTTGTGCCGGTCGAGGGAGCCGGGGATGCGATCCAGGAGCACGCGGTCGCGGACGGCGGTGTGGCCCGACACGCGCAGGCGCTCGATCCGGTTCGCGGGCGCGCCGAACTCCATGTGGGTGTAGAACACGTAGAGGAACCCGTTGGCGTCGAAGTCCGGATCCGCTACGAGCCCCAGGGCGCCGCCTTCCCCCGATGCGCAACAGGTCGGGAGGGTGATCACCGGCGCCGGGTGCAACACGCCGCTCGCGATGACGCGGATCTGCCCGGAATCGCGCTGGGTGAAGAACAGCCGGCCATCGGGGACAAAGGCCAGCGCCCAGGGGATGTCCAGCCCGGACGCCAGCGTGGACACCTGGAGGCCGAGGCGGAGGAGCTCGATCCGGCTGCCGATGGGCCTCAGGCCCAGCCGCAGGCGCTCGGCCCGGCCGTACGCCAGGACGGTCAGCGCGACGAGGAGGATCGCAGCGACCGCCGCAAGACGTTGCACGCGGCTCCGCCCGCCGAGCCGCAGGAGGGGAAACATCTTTTCATCCTGAATCCGGCGGCAATTGAGCTGATCTCATGACAGCTCCGGTTGGGAAACCCGCGAATGGCGCGGCTCCAGGTGCTGGAAAGAGGGATTGGGGCGTGTTCCCAATAACCTTGCTAAAATCAGGGTTATTGGGAAGACGGAAATTCATGCCTGTCGGAGGGTCTGGTGCGCCATCGCCGGGGTCCCAGGCGCATTCGAGTTGTGTTTACTGGAGACCACCTGACCCGATTTGGCGGTGTGTTTCTGCTGCATCGCTTCCTTCAG
>JAVKHQ010000033.1:0-28370 GCA_031459875.1 Candidatus Fervidifonticultor sextus
GCTTCTACAATCGGGAGCGGCCTCATCTGGGCTACCGTCTCAGAGGTCGCACTCCGGCGATGCTGTTCAAGACTCGGTTGGGGTCTCAAAGTGCAAACACCTAGTCCAAACTTGACAGCCTGGCGGGCTTCCTCCTTGCGCTGCTCTACCTCGGCTTTGGGGCTCTGCGCAACAGCCTCCTGCTGGCCATCATCGTAGGGGTGATCTCGACGGCGCTGGGATTTCTGTTCGCGCTGCTGGTGGAGCGGTCGCGGTGGTCAGTCCACCGATTGTTGGGCCCTCTGTCGATCCTGCCGATCATCACGCCGCCCTTCGTGCTGGGGCTGGCCATGATCTACATGTTCGGCCAGCGGGGCTTCATCACGCACCGCCTGCTGGGGATCTCCACCAACGTCTTCTTCGGCCCCGTGGGTGTGGCGACCGCGCAGGTCCTGGCCTTTGCGCCCATCGCCTACCTGGTCTTGCGGGGCGCGGTGCGGGCGATGGATGTCGCCGTGGAGGAAGCGGCGGAGACGCTGGGGGCCTCGCGGGAGCAGATCTTCAAGATGGTGGTCTGGCCGTTGGCCCGACCGGCCATCGCCAACGCCTTCCTCCTGGTCGCCATCGAGAGCCTGGCCGACTTCGGCAACCCCCTCATCGTCGGCGGCGGCCAGCGGTACCTGGCCACGGAGATCTTCTACGCGATTGTGGGACGCTTCAACCTCAACGAGGCCGCCGTCTACGGTGTCACCCTCCTGGCCATGACCCTGACGATCTTTCTCATCCAACGGTACTGGATCGGAGAGCGCGGTTACGTTACCGTCACCGGCCGGCCGAGCGCGGGCGCCGCGCGACCGCTGCCGATCGTCCTCGACTACGGCGGGACGGTCGCCATTGTGGCCTGGATTTTCCTGACCCTGCTGCTCTACGGCTCTGTGTTTATTGGCAGCGTCACCAAACTCTGGGGGTTTGACTACACACCCACCCTGGAGCACCTCCGGGCGCTGTCCCCGCAGGGCTGGCAGGTGTTCTGGACCTCCACGCGTCTGGCCGCGGTGGCCGCCGTGCCGTCGGCCCTGCTGGGGTTCCTCATCGGTTACCTAGTGACCCGGGTGGACTTCCCGGGCCGATCGGTGCTGGAGTTCGCCTCCATGCTCTCTTTCGCCGTGCCGGGCACCGTCATGGGCATCGGGTATGTCCTGGTTTTCAATCAGGGGGTGCTGCTGCTGACTGGCACCGAACTCATCATCATCCTCGCCTTCGTGTTCCGCAACATGCCGGTGGCCATCCGGGCCGGCATCGCCGCCATCCACCAGCTGGACCGATCGGTGGAGGAAGCCGCGACCCTCCTGGGGGCGGATACGGCAACCACGCTGCGACGCGTGGTGGGCCCGCTGCTCCGACCGGCCCTGCTCTCTGGCCTGATCTTCGCCTTTGTCAACGCCATGACGGCCGTCAGCCAGGTCATCTTCCTGGTCTCGCCGCAGCACAACCTGGCTACGGTTCAGATTCTCTCCCACGCGGAGTACGGGCGCCTGGGTCCCGCGGCGGCGCTGGCCTCACTGCTGATCGTCTGCATGGCGGCGGTGGTGCTGGCGGTCTACCTCGCGACGAACCGTCTGGGTGTGGGCCCTGGCGGGGAGGTGGCGATCTGATGGCCGCTACCCACATGCCGCCCGACCGGACCCCCCGTGCGGCGGCCAGCGTGCGTCTGGAGGACGTCTGCAAGTCGTTTGGGCCGATCGTGGCCATCGATCGGATTTCGCTGGAGGTGCCGGCAGGAAGGCTAGTGACGCTGCTCGGTCCGTCGGGTTGCGGCAAGACCACGACCCTGCGGGTCATCGCAGGCCTGGAAGCCCCAACCCGTGGCAGGGTGTTCATCGGCGGCGAGGATGTCACCCCGCTGCCTGCGGCTCAGCGCCGCGTCACCATGGTCTTTCAATCCTACGCGCTCTTCCCCCACCTCACCGTGTTCGAGAACGTGGCATTCGGCCTGCGTCTGCTGCGACAGCCGGAAGCCGAGGTCCGTCGACGGGTCGAGGAGGCTCTGGCACTGGTGGGCCTTGAAGGGACCGAGGGCCGCTTTCCTGCCAGGCTCTCGGGCGGACAGCAGCAGCGCGTCTCGCTGGCAAGGGCCCTCGTCATGGAGCCGGCGGTGATTCTGTTCGACGAGCCCCTGAGCAACCTGGACGCCAAGCTGCGTAAGC
Organism: Candidatus Fervidifonticultor sextus; assembly: GCA_031459875.1. Taxonomy (GTDB): domain Bacteria; phylum Sysuimicrobiota; class Sysuimicrobiia; order Sysuimicrobiales; family Humicultoraceae; genus Fervidifonticultor_A; species Fervidifonticultor_A sextus. The sequence continues at coordinate 2,187 of JAVKHQ010000033.1, forward strand.
ACGTCCGCGCCGAGATCCGCGAACTGCAGCGGCGTCTGGGCATCACCGCCGTCTACGTCACCCACGATCAGGCGGAGGCGCTCTCGCTGTCCGACATCATCGTGGTGATGCACATGGGTCGCGTCGAACAGGTCGGCACCCCCGAGGAGCTCTACCGGCGTCCGTCCAACCGGTTCGTGGCCGACTTCATCGGAGAGGCCAACCTGCTCCCCGCCACCTATCACAGGGGGGAGGTCGTGGTGGCGACCTACCGGCTCCCCTACCAGCAGGAGGGCATCACCGACGGCGACTGGACGTTGCTCGTTCGACCGGAGGCCGTGCGCCTCGACGCCGGAGACGAGGGGCTGCCGGGAACGGTCCGCACCGCGGCCTACCTCGGCGTTCACATCGAGTATCGAATCGAGACGCCGGTGGGCATGCTGTTCGCGATCGGTCCGGCGGATCGCGCGCAGGTTCATCCCGTGGGAAGCCGGGTCACGGCGACCTTCGATGTCGGCGGCATCTACCTGCTCGCCCGTTAGGGACCGATGACCGTGGTGCCGATCGCATGACCGACCTTGATGCCCTGCTTCGGTGCGCCTGCGACGCAGCGCGGGCGGCGGGTGACGCGGTCTCCCCGTGGCTCGGGCGTGCCGTCCCGATGCGCGCGACGACGCCGGGCCCGGTCACGAAGGCCGACCTCGACGCCGAGCAGGCCGCGCTGGCCGTCATTCGGCGCGCCTTCCCGGCCCACGCCGTGCTGAGCGAGGAGCAGGGGCTGACCGGGACCGACCCGCGGCGGTGGATCCTCGACCCGTTGGATGGCACCGCCAACTTCGTCCGCGGCATCCCCTGGTACGATGTTTCCGTCGCCTTCGAGACCGGCGGCCGGGTGGAGGTAGGCGTGGTCTATGCGCCGGCGCTGGGATGGCTGTTCACGGCCGTCCGCGGGCGGGGCGCCTGGCTCAACGGCCGACCCATCGCCGTCTCAACACACGGGACACTTGAGGGAGGGGTGGTAGACGTCGGGTTCCGGCGTCAGGACTGGACCGACCCCTCGCGCCTCGCCTGCCTGGCGCGGCTGTCTCAAGCCGGCGTCGAACTGCGCAGCCTGAACGCCTGTGCCCTCGATCTGGCGTTTGTCGCGGCGGGATGGTTGGAGGCCTACTGGGATGTCTGGGCGCATCCCTGGGACGTGGCGGCCGGGAAGGTGCTGGTCAGGGAGGCCGGTGGTCGCGTCACCGAGCGGCCTCTCGCCCAGGCCCCAGATGCTCCCATGGTGATCGTCGGATCCAACGCCGGGCTCCACGACGCGGTGTGCACTGCGGTGGAGCTGACGTGAGGCGCGTTGACGGGGTGGGGGAGGCCTGCTACGATCGCGGCGACGGGGCGTAGCGCAGCCTGGTAGCGCGTCTGGTTTGGGACCAGAAGGTCGGCGGTTCAAATCCGCCCGCCCCGACCAGCCGGGATGCCGGTCACCCTGCGGTTGGCAGGTACTGCGATCCGCCGCGACGCGCGGCGCCTTGCCCCCGATGGGGCTTTCGGGCGCCGCAGTTCCTCCCCTCCCCCAAGGATGAGGAACGCGACGGTGGCCCACTTCGTGGTTCCCTCCGGCGACGTTCATGGGAAGAAGAACTCGTCCGCGCTGCCGCCGTCATTGAACATGATCGAGCGCGGGCTCCGGCCGGTCGGGAGGACGAACACGAGCGCGCACGAGCCGCTCTCTCCGGGCCTCACCGTCACCGTCGACCGGCAGGCGTCGCGACGCGCCAGGGTCGAGCGGTCGTACCGGTAGGCCTTTCCCTCGCGGTCGATCAGGGTGAAGAAGTTGGGGTTGAGCACCTTGGCGCCGCGACTCATGTTCCTCAGGGTCACGGCGATGATGGCCGCTCGGATCGGAGGCTGTCCGTCGCCGGCGGCCGCCGTGGCATAGGCGGGTGCCCGCGCCGTCAGCAGGACGTCCCGGGCCGGCACCTCGTCCGAGAGGATCGCGCGCACGAAGGTCCTGGGATCATAGACGCCGATCCGGATGATCGTGCCGGCACCCGTGACCACCACGAGCCCGATGGCGTCGAACCAGAGATGCCGGCTGTCGCCGCCGGATGCCGGGGTGCCGTAGGCCGTGGTCGCGGCCGCCGCCGGCTGGCCCACGGCCAGGCCGCGTTCGGTGCGGAACCGGTCGCTGCTGGTCAGAACCATGACGATCTGCCCGTCCCGCGTGGCCACGGTGACGCGGTGGCGCGCGTAGGTCAGATAGGAGATGGTCCCCGACGCGTGCGTGTGATCCGGCGGTCCCCAATCCGGCATCTGCTGGAGGGTCAGGACCGGCGCCCCCAGGCGGACTGGACCGAGGGACTGCCCGGGCACAATGAGCATGGGGTCGGGCGCGGCCCGGGCTGCGACGGTGAGCCCTGACGGCAGCGACAGGAAGGCAAGCAGCAGACAGCAACGCCTCACGGCGTTCACGTATTCTGCATGCGCACGCCCGACCCTTGCAAGAAGGCCGAAAGGTCTCTGCACCAGGCAGTATGAATCGGGCCTGGGGGTTCCTTGACCCTCGTCGGACGTCGGTGCTAACGTGGTACCAACGACAGAAAGGGAGGATTGGATGGTGACCATTTCCCTTGAGACTTTCCAGCAGGCGTCGTCGACGATGCGGAAGGTCCTCTACGAGGTCAAGCGGGTGATCGTCGGCCAGGACCTGATGCTCGAACGGCTGCTGGTGGCGCTGCTGGCGCGTGGCCACGTCCTCATCGAGGGTGTTCCCGGCCTGGCCAAGACTCTGGCCATCAAGAGCACGGCCCGGGCCATCGACTGCGACTTCAAGCGCATCCAGTTCACGCCGGATCTGGTCCCCGCCGATCTGGTCGGCACGCGGATCTTCAACCAGCGCACCAACACCTTCGAGACCGAACTCGGCCCGATCTTCGCCAACTTCGTCCTGGCCGACGAGATCAACCGGGCGCCGGCCAAGGTGCAGTCGGCGCTCCTGGAGGCGATGCAGGAGCGGCAGGTCACCATCGGCAAGCAGACCTTCCACCTGCCTGAGCCGTTCCTGGTCATGGCCACCCAGAACCCGATCGAGAGCGAGGGGACCTATCCGCTGCCCGAGGCGCAGGTGGACCGCTTCATGTTCAAGGTCGTCATTGAGTATCCTAGCTACCACGAAGAGGTGACGGTCGTCGAGCGCATGAGCAGCAACCCGCCCGAGGTGGTCCCGGTGATCTCGGCGGCCGAGCTTAAGGATCTCCAGGCGGTGACCGATGCGGTCTACGTGGACCCGAAGATCCGCGAGTACGCCGTGGCGCTGGCCACGGCGACGCGACGGCCCCAGGAGGTGGGGCTGGAGCGGCTCCGGCGATATGTCGCCTACGGCGCCAGCCCCCGTGCGTCCCTCAATATGGTGTTGGGGGGGCGGGCCCTGGCGCTGCTGCGCGGCCGCGACTACGTGATGCCCGAGGATATCCGGGATCTCGCGCCGGAGGTCCTGCGGCACCGGTTGGTCCTCTCCTACGAGGCTCTGGCCGACGAGGTCACCGCCGATGCGATCATCGAGCAGACCATCGGCGCCGTGGCGATTCCGCGTCTGGCGCTGGGCGATCCCTTGGAGCGGGAGCGCCTGCGGGCCGCCACCGCCGGTGAAGCGAGCGAAGGAATGTAGGCGCCGCATGCCGACCGCCGCGTTCCAGGATACTCCGGAGCAGTTGCTGCGACGGCTGCAGTTCACCGTGGTGCGGCACCTGGACGGGTTCCTGTTCGGCGACTACCGCGGGATCTTCTACGGACCGAGCCTGGACCTGGCCGAGGTCCGCGAATACCAGCCCGGGGACGAGATCCGCCGCATCGACTGGAACGTCACCGCGCGCATGAACCGGCTCTTCGTCCGGCAGTACCTGGAGGAACGCGAACTGACCGCCTGGCTGCTGGTGGACCTCTCGCCGTCCATGGCATTCGGGACGCGGCGGAGGCTGAAGCGTGAACTGGCCATCGAGTTCGCCGGGGTGGCCTCCTACATCATCACGCGCCACGGCGACAAGGTGGGGGCGATCGCCTTTCCGGGCCGGGGCGTCCCGGTGGTGCCCCCGCGGACGGGACGGCGCCACGCCCTGCGGCTCGTGCACACCCTGCAGCGCCTGGACGGAGCCGGCGCGGGCCGGACCGACCTGGCCGGGACGCTGGAGTCCGCCGTTGGGTTGTTCAAACGGCGGCACCTCGTCTTCGTCGTCTCCGACTTTATCGCCCCGGCCGGATGGGAACGCCCGCTGCGGGAACTGGGCCGGCGCCACGACGTCGTCGCGGTGTGGGTCCGCGATCCGGCGGAAGAGGCCCTGCCTGATGTGGGCGTGGTGCCGGTACGCGATCCCGAGACCGGCGAGCACTGCTGGATCGACACCTCCGACCAGCGGGTGCGGTCCGCGTTCGCCGCGCTGGTCGACGCGCGCCGCGTGCGGGTCACCGACGCCTTTCGCCGGGCGCGCGTGGATCACCTGGAACTCTCGACGGCGGAGTCCATGGTCACTCCCCTGGTGCGGTTCGTGCTCCGCCGGCGGAGGCGCGTATGGAGTTCCGCTGGCCGCTGATGCTGCTGGCACTGCTCCTGGTGCCCCTGCTGGCGGGCGCCTATCAGCTGGCGCTGCGCCGCCAGCGGCGGATCGCCGAGCGCTTCGCGGAGTCGCGGTTGTTCGAGCAGCTCGTCGTCCGGCCGCCGGCCTGGCAGCGGACGCTACCGCTGACCTGCTACCTGGCCGCGGTCGCCGTGCTGGCGGTGGCGATGGCGCGTCCGGTGGCGGCCCTGCCCCTGCCGGTGAACCAGGCGGCGGTCATCGTGGCCCTCGACACCAGCAAGAGCATGATCGCCACCGACATGGCGCCGAGCCGGGTGGAAGCGGCCAAGGCCGCCGCGCGGACGTTCGCCGGCCTCGTGCCGCGGTCCACCAAGATCGGCCTGGTTACGTTCAGCGAGTACGGGACCCTGCTGCTCGCGCCCACGACCGACCGCACGGCCTTCGCGGAGTCCCTGGAGCGCATTCAACTCCAGTCCGCGACGTCGGTGGGCGGCGGCATCCTGGAGGCGGTGCGCGTGCTGCCCGGCCGCGAGGCCGCGTTCCGCGAGCGGCTGGACCGGCTGATGCGCCGCGAGACCGGCCGTCTGCTGCCGCCGAACCCGCTGGAGCCGCGTCCCCGTCCCGAAGACCTGGTGCCCGCGTCGGTCATCCTCTTCTCCGACGGCGTCAACAACTTCGGGCCGAACCCCTACGAGGCGGCCCAACTGGCGCGCGACGCGAAGGTTCGAATCTTCACGGTAGGCCTGGGGACCCCGGGCGGGACCGTGATGCGGATTGACGGGCAACTGGCCCTGGTCCCCTTCGATCCGGCCGGGCTGGAACGCATTGCGCAGATCAGCGGCGGGCGATACTATTCGTCGGCGAGCGACGAAGAACTCCGCCAGATCTCCCGGCAGCTCGGCCGGATCATCGGCTGGGAGCGGACGCGCACGGAGGTCTCGTTCCTGTTGCTGGCGATCGCCGGGGTCTTCGTGGCCGCCGGCGGGGCGATGTCCATGACGTGGTTCCGACGCCTGCCGTGACCTTCGAGTGGCCGGTCGTGCTGTGGGGCCTGGCGGCGGTGCCCCTGGTGGCGCTCGTCTACCGACGCCTCCTGGCCCGCCGGCCGAGGCGCGCCGTGCTGGTCCCCAACGTGGAGTTGCTCACCCAGGCTGCGTCCTACCGCAGCCGATGGCGGCGGTGGGTGCCGACGGCCCTCTACCTGCTGGCCCTGGCCGCGATCGTGGCGGGGCTGGCGCGACCGGTCGCCCCGCTGCCGGTGCCCGCCAGCCAGGGCGTCGTGGTCCTCTCGATGGATGTCAGCCGCAGCATGCTGGCGGAGGACATGTCCCCCAACCGCATTGAGGCCGCCAAGGTCGCCGCGCGCGAGTTCGTCAAGGAACTGCCCGGCGGTTTCCGCATAGGACTGGTCACGTTCTCCAGCTATGCGAACACTGTGGTCCCTCCGACCGCGGACAAGGCAAGGGTGCTGGACGCCATCGATCTGCTTGCCACCGAGTTTGCCACGGCGATCGGCGACGGGCTCCTGGAGGCGGTCTACAACCTGCCCGGGCGCACGAGGCCGGCATTCCTGGGGGCGCCGCCCCCGCCGCCATCGGGCCCCCTGCCGCCCGGCGTGGTGGTCCTGATGTCGGACGGGCAGAGCAACCGCGGGGTGCTGCCGCTGGAGGCCGCCCGCACCGCCCGCGAACTCCAGGTCAAGGTCTACACGATCGGGATCGGGACCCCGGAGGGGACCTTCCTGAGCATCGGCGGACGGAGCATCTGGGTGCGTCTGGACGAAGAGACCCTGCGGGGGATGGCCGAGGCGACCGGCGGCGCGTACTACCGCACGACGAATGTCGCCGAGTTGCGGCGCGTCTACCGGCAGTTGGGCCGCGAGGTCGGCTGGGAGCGGAGACCCACCGAGGTCACCGGCGTCGCCGCTGCGGTCGCCCTCGTACTGGTGGTGGCTGCGGTCGCCGCATCGGTCCTCGACGTCCACCGCGTCCTGTAGCGCCTCCTGCTCCGTCCATGCAGACAACAAGGGTTGACGGCATCCCCGGCGCCGTCCGCCGGAATACCTGGCTGCTCTTCCTGGCCCAGGTGTGCGTGTCCACCGGACTGTCGACCTCGGCGCAACTGGGCAGCCTCATCGCGTACCACCTCAGCGGCACGGCGGCACTGGCCGGGCTGCCCTCGGCGATCTACTCGCTGGCATACGCGGGCGTGGGCTACCCCGCCGGCCGGTTCATGGACCGCCGCGGCCGCCGGGCCGGCCTGATGCTGGGTTTTGTGGTGGCGCTGGGCGGCGCGCTGCTGATCGCGGCCGGCGTCTCGCTGGGCTGGTTTGCAGGCTACCTCGCCGGCATGGTCGTTTTCAGCGCCGGGGTGGGCACCGGGATGCTGGCGCGCGCTGCGGCAGGCGACATGTACCCCACCACCCGCCGCGCGGGGGCGGTCGGCCTGGTCGTAAGCGGCGGGCTCGCCGGCGGCCTGCTCGGGCCGTCGCTGGTGGCGCTGGGTGACCGCCTGGCGCGGGCCTTCGGCGCGAACCCGCTGGTGCTGCCCTGGGCCTTCGTCTTCGCAGTGTTCGCGGCCGGGGCGGTCGCGCTGTCCCGGCTGCGGCCCGACCCGCGCGAGATCGGCCGCCGCCTGGCCGAGTACTTCCCCGACGAAGTCGAGGAGGCATCGCCGAACGATGGTCCCGTGGCCGGACCCGCAGCGGCCCGGGCGACCACCTCGGTGCCGGCCATCATCGCCTCCCGGCCGGCTCAGGCCGCCATGGTCGCGCTCGCCTGCGCGCAGGCCACGATGGTGATGCTGATGGCGACGTCATCCCTGATGCTGTCGTTCCACGGACACCCGACCGAGACCATCTCGCTCATCTGGATGGCCCACATCCTGGGGATGTTCGCGCTCTCGGTGCCGGTGGGCCGGCTGGCCGACCGGGTCGGCCGGCGGCCGGTGTTGATCGGCGGGGCGCTACTCACCGCTTCCAGCGGCCTGGTCTTCACCCTCGGCGTGCACTCGGCCTGGATCGCCGCCGTGGCTTTCTATCTCGTCGGGCTGGGGTGGTGCCTGGGGTTCGTCGCCGGCGCCGCGCTGCTGGGGGACCTTTCCGATGCCACCACCCGCGCCCGCGTGGTCGGCGTCAACGACCTGTTCACCAACCTCGCGGCCATGATGGCTGCGCTGCTGTCAGGCGCACTGCTCGCCCGCGGCGGGGAACCGACGGTAGGCGTGCTGGCGGCGGTTGTGGGCTCGGTGCCCCTGCTGGCCATCGCCCGCGCCGGGCGGACGATCGCGCCGACCTCCGCCCGGGCCGTCGCCACGACCGACGGCGGCAGGTAGGCGCTGCCCCCGCTGGGTGGAGGGCCGTCGGGGTGGGCGGGCCTCAGGACTACTGAATGACGACGCGTCGGTGCGTCGCGAGCAGCCAGATCAGGAACGCCAGGAGCAGGATCACCACGAGTTCAGCCTGCCCTGATTCTCCGAGGCGCCTGCGCACCCAGGCACGAAGCAACATCTCAACCGTCGTCAGCACATGTCACCTCCGCGGGATGAAAGGGTGTGACCCGGCTTCTGCCTTCCCCTTCAACTCTGTCCTCCGGACAGGTCCAAACACCATGGCGAGAGGGTCCAGGGGTGGTTCCGGCGCTGGCGGGCCCGGAGGGACTCGAACCCTCAACCGGACGACTTAGAAGGTCGCCGCTCTGTCCAATTGAGCTACGGGCCCGACGACCCTTGTTGCTCCCGCGACATCCGCAGCGGGGTCAGGACTCAAGACCGTCCGGCACCCCGTCCCGCCTGACATAGTATACCGTATCTCCTTGCGGACAGGAGACCGCGAGGACCCGAAGGTTCGGGCAGAGGGAGTACGTGTCTAAAACCCCGGCTCTTGGGGACTAATCGCCTCTGGAATCCCTTTGCCTCCTCTCCAGCCCCCGACCTGGGGTTCGTCAGCGCCGAGGGATTTGCCGACTACCCGGCCGGAGGTATGGTGTTGAGGAAGACTGCCAACGAGACGGGCCGCAGCGTCATCGAGCTGGTCATGGTCGCCGGCCTGCTGGGCATCCTGGTAACCGGCGGTCTCTACAGCGTGCGCCGGGCGGCGGCCCGCGAGGAGGCCGACGGCTGGGTCCGGGCCATCGTCTACGACATCGCGGCGGGCCAGCAGGCGGCCATCACGCGGCGGACCACGGTCGCTGCCGTATTTCAAGACCGGACCTACGTCATCGCGGCGATCGGGGGAGGGATCATCCGTCAGGACACCCTGCCCGCCCACATGACGTTCGGACCGCTCCCCCGGACCCTGACCTTTGACCGACGGGGCATCCCCGCTGGCGATCTCACCGTGAACCTGGCCAGTCCCGCGACGGGGCGGTCGTACACGATCACGGTCGAGCCAGAGACCGGGCGCGTGAGCTACCGTGAACCGTAGGGACGAAAGCCCCGGGTTCACCCTCATCGAGATCGTCGTCACGCTGGCGATCCTGGGCCTGGTGGCAACCGGTGTGATGGGCGGGCTGCTGTCTGCGATGGCCGAATCCCGTCGCGGATTCGACCGTGCCCAGGCGGTCGCCTGGGTGCAGTCTGAATTGGATTTCCTGCGCATCCAGGGGTATGGCATCGCACCGACGGCGACCCCGCGGCGCATTCCCGACCCGACGCATCCGGACAACGATCCCGCGACCGGGTACCTGCCGAACTACGGAGACCTCGAGGAACCGAGGATCCCCCCGGGCTTCTATCAGGCCGAGGTGGAAGTCAGCGAGGTGTCGGGCCTGCCGCTCAAACGCCTGGCCGTCCGCCTCTACCAGCGCCCGGGGTCTCCACCCTATACCATCCTGGTGACGTATGTGTCGCGGTTCGAGACCCCCTGAGGCCCCCCGCGGCTTCACGCTCGTCGAGGTCCTGGTGGCCGTCGGCGTGATGGTGTTCCTGGTCGGTACCCTCTCGGTCCTGGTCGGGGCCGCGGTCCGGAGCAGGATGATCGTCGCCGTCCGCTCCGCCGACACCGAGACGGCCCGCCAGACCCTGGAGTGGATGTCCGAGCGCCTTCGCAACGCCGGGCTGAACATCCATCCCAGCCAGCAGCCGGCGGAGCGCTGCCGCGATATGGTCGTGGCCCTGGTCCCGTCGCTGCGGCCTCGACCCGACCGCGTCTACGTCAGCGGGGAGATCCTGAACTCCGACACCATCGCCGGCAACGAGGTCATCACGCTGGGATACTACCTCGAGGGTGGCGCGGTCTGGGAGGTGAGCGGCTCCTGCAACGCCATCTGGGCGCCGACACCCTCTCGGGTCTCCGACCCGCGGGTGACCGTCACCGACCTGGTGTTCCGATTCTACACGCGCACCGGAACCGAAGTCTCCGTGCCGACCGACGACGTGGAGGCTATCCGCAGCATCCGGCTGATCACCATTGCCATCACGGTTCAGGGGCAGGAGGGCCGCTCGGGGATCCAGACCCAAACCTTCACGCGCCTGGTGGCGCTGCGCAACCCGCGTCCCGATGCCAACGACTGGCTGAGCCCGAGCGAGACCTATCCGTGAGACTCCCCGTGCGGCGCCCCAGGGGCATCTTCGGTCGGGCGGTCGGGGACTGGCCCGGGCAGGACGGCGCGGCCCTGCTGGCCGTGCTGCTCACCGTCACGCTCATCCTGATCGTGACCGTGGCGGTGATGGCCATCGTCCAGGCGGACCTGGCCGCCGGCATCCGCCAGCAGCAGGCCGTCCAGGTCTTCAACATCGCCGAGGCCGGCGTGCACCACGCCATCGCCCGCCTGCAGATCGCCGGAGCCCAGACCTACACGGGAGAGACCATCAGTATGACCGACGGCTCGGCGACCCTCGGCCAGGCCGCCATCGTAGTTGAGTGCCTGGACGGGACCAGCCCGTCGGTCAATGCGTGCGCCGGCGCCAACGCCGCGTACCGCCGCGTCCGCTCCACGGGCACGCTGACCGTCACCGGGCCGGTCCGGGTCGTGACGGCTATCCTGGAAGGGACCACCTCCGTTACCAGCAACTACGCCGTCTGTGGATACGAAGGGGTGACGCTGGACCAGGGCGTCCGGGTCTACGGGGACGTGGGCAGCAACGCCAGCATCATGCTGGCCCGAGGAGGTAGCCCCGCGAGGATCTGCGATTCATCGGCCGGTGGCTCGTGCCCGGCCCCCGATCCGCCATCCCCGCAGGCCTACTCGGGCAGCGCCTACGCGGTCGGCACCATCACCTGCGGCGGCGCGGCCTGTAACGCGTCGCAGATCGAGGGGACCGTCGCCCCCAACCAGCCGGCCGGGTCGGTCTGTCCGCCCGTGGCCCTCGTGCCGCCGTCCCCGCCGGGGGAGACGCCGTTGAACGTTCCGGGCGGAAGCACGGTCACGGTGGACCCCTCGGTCAACTACGGGGCGGTGACCCTGGCCTCGACGGGCACCGATGTGTGCCCGGCGGACGTCAGCCAGCGGGCCACGCTGGTGATCGATTCCGGCAGCGACCCCGAGGCCACCGTCACGGTTCGGATGCGCTCGCTCCGGGTGGGCAAGTGCGCCAGGGTGGTGATCCTCGGGACCGGCCGGGTCACCCTGTGGCTCCTCGAACCGGCGACCTCACCGCCCGAAGCCGCCCGGCAGGCCCTCAAGGCGGAGCAACTTTCCGTCTTCGGATCGACGAGTGCGGGCGCCACCCCGACCCCCATCGCCGGAGGCCGGTTCACCGTCAACGTCCTCTCGTCGAAACCCCTGGAGGATCCCGGGGACTGCCTGGACGGGACGGCAGCGTGTCCGGCGGTGCAGTTCAACCAGTCGGGGATGATCGCCGCGACCTTCGTCGTGCCCAACGGTGGGTTCAAACTGGATCAGGCCCAGCTGACCACAGGGGCGATCCTCGCCGGCCGGGTGCGGCTCGACCGCGGGTCCACCTTCACGTGGGACGCGTCGTCGCGCACGACCCCCGGCGTCTACGGGAACTTCACCCGGCTGAAGGCGTGGAAGGACCAGTAGGGCTCATTCAGGGGAGTTCTTCCCAGGCGGCCGCCCAGGCGACCACCGGCGCATCCGGCGGGAGCCGCAGCCCCGGGGTGCCCATCACCGCCGGGTCGTAGCGGACGACCACCAACCCCCCGGAGTTGCGGAAACTCAGGACGGGATCTCCGGTCAGGACCGCGCCGACCACGTCCACGCGGGCCCCGTCGTCGACGGCGAGCGTCCTGGTCGCGTAGAGCAGGCCGTGGACCCTGAGGACCGCACCCTCGGTCACGACCAGGGTGCTTCGATCCAGCGCAATCAGGCCGGGCTGCGTGCGCGTGGCCTGGGTGTGGACGACCTCCAGCACGCTCCTGTGGCTGAGATAGACCGCCCCCTCGACGACCAGGGCGCCGTCGACGAGGTGAAGGCGCTGGCCGTCGCCGAGGAGCAGGGCGCCCTGAACATAGACGGGCCCGCGCAGGGGGGGCGGCACGGCCAGCGCGGACAGGTACGCCTGGATCTGGTCGAACTCCTGCGCCGAGTAGAGGCTGTCGGGTTTGTGGATCAGGTCGGCGTTGCCCGCCACCGTGCCGGCCGCCGCATTGAGGGCGGCGTTGGCGGTGTTGGCCGCCGCCCTGGCCCGGAAGTACGCCCGGTCCACCTCGGGCAGCGGCGGGAGGCTCTGCAGCGCCGGCAGGCGCATCTCCCGGATCTGCACGCCCATGGCCTGAAGCTGCTGGTCGTCGACGCGCGCGTTCGGCCGGCCGATCGTCAGGGCCGCATCCCGCGTCAGCAAGACGCGCACGGGATCCGACCGTCCGACCCCCTTCAGGGAGGCTGGGGTCCCCAGACCGTCTGCGGGTCCGGGACCGAACTCCGGGATCGACGTCGGGTGGTTCAGCAGGATGTCGCTCCGCGGAAACCACAGTTCCCGGGCCGTGGCGATGTGGACCCACGGCCGGTCGCCGACGCCGGCGCCGTAGGGCAGGATGAAGGTCCGGGCCGGAGGGCCCTGGAGCTGCACCATGCCCGGCGCGTAGAGCGCGACCAGGAGGGCGGGGGAGGCCAGGTAGACGCGCGCCCGCAGGCGCCGCGCAACGCCTCCCACCTCCGCGGCGCTGGTGATCAGCACGGCCCCGTCGGCCTGGTCGGTGACGGATACGGTGAAACGGCCCGGCAGGATCCCGGCGGAGAGGGTTTCCGAATACTCCATCGGCCGCCACCCCCGGCCAGTTCCTGAGAGCGCCGCCGGGGCCTCCAGGACGGCCAGCGCGCGGTGGATCCCGGCTTCGGCCAGCACGGCAGCGGCCAGGGTCCGCGACCGCATCCCGGCCGCAGCCTGCTGGCGGCTCATCAGCGTGACGAACGTCGCCGACGAGCCGCCGATCGCGAACAGGACCAGGACCACCGCCAGCAGCGCGACGCCGCGCTCCGGGCCAGACGGCCGGCGGTCCATCAGCACTCCCGTGCCCTCAACGATTCTCCGTCCCACCCCTCACGAGCCCTTCCTCATCCGTACCGGATCAGTTGAGCGGGCATCCCAGGTTGTTCGCCGTGTCGAAGTTCGACGCCAACCCCAGCATGGTGCTCCGGTCGCCGATGGCCAGCGCGGCGTTCGTCATCGAGATCACCTGAGCCGTCGTGTAGGGATACCCCCCGCTCACCGACGGATGCGCCGAGTTGAGCAGTGCCGCCACGGCGGCACGCAGCAGGATCCGGGCTGCGCCCTCGACTCCGCTACCACCCGTGAAGCCCAGCGCCTGGAGCAGGGTGGCGCCGGCGAGGCTCGGGAACGGGATGGCGAAGACGCCGCCCACCGGTGCGCTGGAGCTGTAGCCGACCCAGGCCGTGGGGTGGTTCTTCCAGAAGCCCGGCGTGCACCCCATCGGAGCCGGCGTGGGGGTTGGCGTCGCGGTGGCCTTGCCGGTCGCTGGGGTCGTCGGGGTCTTCGTCGGCTCGGGCGTCCCACCGCCGTCTCCCCCGGCCCACGTCAGACCGGTGTCGCCCGACAGGTAGAGCAGACTCAGGACCAACACGGCCATCGTGACGACTGCCGCCGCCTTCTCCATGATATCCTCCCCGTGTGTCTGGCGTCGGTCGGAGCGCACCAGTCTGCGTGGTTTTGGAAAACCAAAACCCGGCCTGGGCGTCTGGCCGGGTTCGCCACTCGCTCGGCGCGGGTCAGGCGACCATCAGTACGATCCGCGCGTCATTGCATCCAGAAATCGCTGAGCGCCGTTTTACCCGAATTCTGCGCCCTGCCCCCCGTTTCGTCAAGAGAAGATCACGGCAAGTTTCCGGGAGCCGGGTTGGGGACGCGCTAGACGGCCTCCACCCAGCCGTGGCCCACGTAGAACTGCTTCCGCCACATCGTACCGCGATAGCCCCGGGCCTCGCGCAGCACCCAGTGCCCGGTCTGGACGTCGTAGGTCGCCATCAGGAGTTCGGCGCCCTCGGGCAGCGCGTGGTCCACCGCCTCCTTTGCCAGGGCCGCCAGTTCCGCGATGTGCTCCAGCGCCGCGGCGACCGGCTCCTCCAGGCTGGCATCCACGTCGCCCCGCACGATGATGCCGCGGTAGTCCATCCGGACCATCAGCCGCAACGGCTGGAGACCGGCCTCGGCGAGACTGCGGGCGAGGGCGGCGCAGACCGCCCGGGGCGGCGGGGCGGGCAAGCGCGCGGTGACGTCACCAAACGTCACCAGCAGCGGTGCGGCCGGATCGGACTCGGTGCGCCGGAACGGCATCGTGCGCACCGGCGTCACGCCGCTCCACAGCGCGCGGACGGCGCCGACGGCCCTGGCGTCCAGCACGCCCTCGTCGTACCCGATGACGATCTCTGCGGGGCGGTAGAACAGTCTCCGGAAGATCCCCCGCCTAGCCATCGGGGACCAGCAGCGCGAGACTGGCCGTGAACCCGTGCACATAGGGCTGGGTGCCGACCGGGCCGATCTCCCCGTTGCAGAAGACCCCGGCCAGGGGAATCGGCCCCAGGTGGTCCTCGACCGCCTTCACATCGTGGTGCGGCCGGCCAAACATACCGATTCCCCGCCCGTTGCACGAACAGAGGAGGGCGGCCAGAGGTCGCAACTGGCCGAGGTCCGCCTTCGTCCGGTCGAGGAGGTCATTGAGGTCCTCGGCGGCGGCCGCCGGGTCCCGCACCTGGAACTGGAGGGTCTGGCCGACCCGCGGGATGGCGCCGACGGCCAGGGCGCCGGTCTCGGGGATGACGCCGATCAGGTTGCGGATCAGAAAGTCGCCGCGGCGCAGTTCCTCGCGGCGCTCATCGATGGCCAGCCCGACCAGCAGGTTTCCCCGCGCGCGGGCCTGGAGGCGCGGCGGCAGTCCCCGCAGCGTCTCGATGAGTACGTCATAGGCCGGCCGTTGGCCGATGGTCTCGACGAGGTTCCCCTGGGCGCCGGTGATGGTCCACGGCCGGCCGATGGGCGCGGCTCCCTGAGAGACCACCGTCTTCATCCGGTAGGGACCGCCGACCGCCAGCAGCACGGCCCCGCGATCGAAGACGCGATCGTCAAGGAAGACGTGGGTCGTCTGTCGCAATGGATTCCCCGACGCCAGCCCGCCCACCAGCGGGATGCCCGGGTAGGCCGCCGACAGTGAGGCGAGCAGGTGGTCGGCGTCCAGCGTGTAGGGATCGGCCCAGATCAGCCAGCCCCGCAGGGCATCCGGCGCCACGCCGGTGAACCGGTGCCACACCAGGGCGCCGCCGAGGCGCTCCAGCTCGTCCTGGGTGAGGTGGCTGGCCCGCAGGGTCGCGCCTGGCAGCGCCAGCACCAGCAGCGCCAGCGCGGGGTCACCTTCGATCTCCTCCCCGGGCCCGATCACGCCCTGCCCGGAGCATCCGACCAGGAGCCGCGCGCCTACCGCATCCCGGACCGCGGCCACCAGAGACGGGAACTCGGCGGCGTAGGCGCTGCTGGCGAAGAGGATCGCCAGGTCCGCCCCGCCGTCGGCGCGTGGGAAGAGGCGGAGCCGGTGGATGAGAGCGTCCAGCGCCTCGCGCCAGTCCGGATCTGCGACGATGGCGGCCGCGGCTGTCACGTCAGGCCTACCTTTCGCTGGGGATTCATCCGGCTCCTCCGGGTTCCCCCGGGCGCAGGCGACGACCCGGAGGGTGGGGCAGGACCAAGGATTCCAGACGTGCTTTCTCTAAACAGTTCCGCACAGGGAGGAATCGTGCTGAACCGTTCCGAGCAGGGGTGCCTGGTCATAGCGGATGTCTCCGGCTACACGGGGTACCTGGCAGGCACCGAACTCGATCACGCACAGGACCTCCTGGCCGACCTGATCGGCACCGTCGTCGGCGCCTTCCAACCCGTGCTGCGCCTGGCCAAACTTGAGGGCGATGCGGCGTTCGCCTACGCGCCGTCCGACCGAGTGGACGGGACGATGCTCCTCGATACGATTGAGGGCCGCTATTTCGCCTTCCGCCGACGCCTCCGCGACATCCGCCATGCCACCACCTGCCAGTGCAACGCCTGCCGGATGATCCCCTTGCTGGACCTCAAGTTCCTCGCCCATGACGGGACGTTCATCCGGCAGCGCATTGCAGGCCGGGAGGAACTGGCCGGCCCGGACGTGATCCTGGTCCACCGGCTGCTGAAAAACTCCGTGACCGAGGCCCTGGGCGTACGCGGCTATGCCGTGTTCACCCCAGCGTGCGTGGCGACCATAGGCATCGATCCGCTGTCCCTTGGGATGCGCCAGCACAGCGAGACCTATGAGCATATGGGCAACGTGACGGGGTATGTTCAGGACCCGGAGCGGCGGTGGCGCGAGGAGCAGGAGCACCGACGCGTCGTCGTGGAGCCCGGGGACGCGGTCCTCGTCATAGACTTTGCGTTCCCGGCTCCGCCGCCGGTGGTCTGGGAGTATCTGACGGTCGAACTCGAGCCGGCGGCGATGGGACGAGGCTGCAGTGGCGCGTGCAGCGTTTCCGAAGCCGGGCCCAGCGCGAGAAGTGGCCGGCGATGGCTGAGATGCTCCAGCAGGCCTATCGCGCGGGGGCGGCGCGGCTGGCGGCACTCCTGGCCGAGGAGACGGCGCGGCGCGCCCGGGATGCCGAAGGAGCAGCGCATCCACCATCGTGACGTCGCATTCGCGTGCAGGTGCCTTGCGTTGCTCAACAGAAAACCGCCTCCAGGGGTCGAAACGGGCCTGTGCGACTAAAACCGGGGCATGGTGGGTACCTGGAACGATCGGGACACGCACGCTGCCACAGCCAGTTCCCCTGCCGGAGGGGACGGATCAATGCAGGATCAAATCGCGGCCGACGTTGCCCGCGTCCTGGCCGCCCTCCTTGAGCACAAGGCGTGGTTCCGCCACGGCCTGACCGACGCCCGCCTGTGCGAGGTGACCGGGCTGACCCTTACCCAGGTCGTCGCCGCCCGCCGCGAGGCGTACCTGCTGGGCCTGGTGGAGCGGCGCGGGACGGGGACGGAGCAGGCGGTCACGATGCTGACGCCCCGCGGCGTCGCGCTGGCCCAGAAGCTGAGCCCACCCGTCCAGTCGTCGGATTGAGGCTCCCTCGGGGCCTGTGCTAGAATCAGCGACGGTGCGGTGGCCGTAGCTCAGCCCGGGTAGAGCGCCTGGCTGTGGCCCAGGAGGGCGCGGGTTCGAATCCCGTCGGTCACCCCAGTCGGCGGGGGCATACCGAAGCGCCTACTCGAACGGCAGGCCCACGTAGTTCTCCGCCAGCGTCGTCGCCGCGGCCCGAGAGCTCGTCACGTAGTCCAGCTCGGCCAGTTGCAGCCGGTGCTGGTAGGGATCGTCGCCGAAACGGTGCAGCATGGACGTCATCCACCATGAAAAGCGCTGGGCCCGCCAGACCCTGGGCAGGCAGGTTTCCGAGTACCGCTCCAGCAGATCGGCCCGGCCCGACGCGTAGAAGGCCGCCAGCGCGCGGGCCAGGACCCGGACGTCCGCGACGGCCAGGTTGAGCCCCTTGGCCCCGGTGGGCGGGACGATGTGGGCGGCGTCGCCCGCCAGGAACAACCGTCCGTACTGCATCGGTTCGGCGACAAAACTCCGCATGGCCGTGATGCCCTTCTGGAGGATCGGCCCCTCCGTCAGTGTCCACCCCTCGGCGGCAAGCCGCGTGTGGAGTTCTGCCCAGATCCGCGCGTCCGGCCAGTTGGCCAGGTCATCGTCTGGGGGGCACTGGAGGTAGAGCCGGGTGATGGCCGGTGAGCGCATACTGTGCAGGGCGAAGCCGCGGGTGTGGTGGGCGTAGATGAGCTCCCTCGACGACGGCGGGGCCTCGACGAGCACCCCGAGCCAGGCGAAGGGGTACCCGCGATCGTACACGGTGAGCACGCCGTCGGGAATCGACGGCCGGCAGACGCCGTGGAAGCCGTCGCACCCGGCGACGAAGTCACAGGCCAGTTCCCGGGAGGAGCCCTGGTGGCGGAACCGGATGGTCGGCGTCGAGGTGTCGAGGCCGTGCACGCTGACGTCCTCCACCTCGAAGAGGATCTGTCCGCCCGCCTCCAGCCGGGCGCGGATGAGATCCTTGACCACCTCGTGCTGACCGTAGATCGTGATGGTGCGGCCGTCGGCGAGGTCGCTGAGCGCGATGCGGCGGCCGCGGCCGCCGAAGCGCAGTTCGATGCCGTGGTGGACGAGGCCCTCGCGCCGCATGCGGTCGCCGACGCCCGTCTCTGCCAGCAGCTGTGCAGTGCCGTGCTCGAGCACGCCCGCCCGGATGCGCTTCTCGACGTAGTCGCGGCTGCGGACCTCCAGCACCACGGACTCGACACCGTGCAGGTGCAGAAGGTGCGAGAGCAGCAGGCCCGCGGGTCCTGCGCCGACGATCCCGACCTGTGAACGCATCCGCCTCCTCCTGGGGCCCGCCCCCGGGGTCACGCGAGGTGCCGCCGGAACCAGTCCGCGGCGAGCCGCGCCACTTCCTCAAGCGCGCCCGGTTCCTCGAACAGGTGGGTCGCGCCGGGGACGATCACCAGGTCCTTCTCCACCTGGAGCCGTCGGAGCGCCTCGCGGTTGAGGTCCAGCACCGCCACATCGCGTCCGCCCACGATGAGCCGCGTCGGGGCCCGGACGCGCGCCAGCACGTCCCTGGCCAGGTCGGGTCGTCCACCGCGCGAGACGATGGCCCCGATGTCGGTTCGGTGGGCGGCGGCGACCAGGGCGGCCGCGGCACCGGTGCTGGCCCCGAAGTAGCCGATCCGGAGGGAGCGGACCTCGGGGTCGGATCCGACCCACGCCGTGGCGGCGGCCAGCCGGCGGGCGAGGAACGGGATGTCGAACCGCAGGTGCCGCGTCCGTTCATCAACGGCCTCTTCCCCCGCCGTGAGCAGGTCGGTCAGCAGCGTGGCGAACCCCGCCCCGCGCAGCACTCCGGCCACGAACTGGTTGCGCGGGCTGTGACGGCTGCTGCCGCTGCCGTGGGCGAACAGCACGATGCCACGCGCCCCCGGCGGGACGGCGAGAGCGCCCTCGAGGGTGGCGCCGTCGGCGGCCATCTGCACCAGGCGCTCCGCGCTGTGGGGATCGGTCGGGCCTTCCCGAGTCATGGGACCTCCGGCCTCCTCCGCTCGGCCTCTGCCTGCATTCTACCTCCGCAGCAGGAGGACTAGGCCGATTGCCACCGGGGGAATATACCCTCCGGTCTGCTCGCGCCAGCCACGCGGGCCAGCACGCCGCCGGAGTCCGGCAGTCGTCTCCATCAGAGGGGGGAGAGCCATGGCCAAGCAGGTGCAACTCCGCGTTTCCGTCAGGGACGCCGCGGGCAACCTGACCGTCATCGACGCCACCGGGTACGTCAACGAGCCGCCGGTGATCGAGAACGTCATTATCGATCCGCCCGTGGTCCTCGCGGGTAAGGTGGCTCGGGTGACCATCATCGCTCGAGATCCCGAGAACGAGCCCCTGTCCTTCGAGGTGACCGCCAGCGAGGGGACCATCGAGCCGACCGACCAGCCCAACGTCTTCCTCTGGCGCGCGGCCTAGCCTGCGTGGTCGGCATGGCTGAACTGCGGGTCACCGTCCGGAACCGCTCCGGTTGCCAGGCCCACCACACCATCATGGTGGAAGTGGGCGAGGCGGCGGGACGGCCTGCCGGCGGGCCCGAGGACCGCCCCCCTCAGCGCAGGGTCCGCCTGGGCCAGATCCTGCTGGAGGCGGGGATCATTACCCAGGCGCAGCTGAAGGACGCCCTGACCGAGCAGCAGAAGACCGGGGAGCGGATCGGGGTGGTCATCCAGCGCCTGGGCCTGGGATCCCAGGAGGGCGTCGCCCGGGCGCTGGCCCAGCAGCTTGGCCTCGAGTTCGTTCGGCTCGGCGAGGTCACACTGGACGAGGCCACGCTCCTGCGCGTGCCGAAGGAACTGGCGCGCCGATTTCAGGTCATCCCCCTGCGCGTCGACGAACGCCAGATGCTGCTGGGGATGGTGGATCCCCTCGACATCCTCGCCGTCGACGACCTCCGGCGGCTGACCGGCCTGGAGGTCGCGGTCGCCGTCATGACTCCCGACGACTTCCAGCGGGCGCTCAGCCAGTACCCCACCGTGGAGGGCTCCGTCAGCGAGCTGATCCAGCAGATCGGCGAGCCTGCGGCTCCGGGGGAAGAGCCGCCGACGGACCGTCTCCGGGATCTGACGGAGGAGGCGCCGGTCATCCGGCTGGTCAACCTCATCATCCTCCAGGCCGTCAGACAGGGCGCCAGCGACATCCACATCGAGCCCCAGGACCGGGTGGTCCGGGTGCGCTACCGGCTCGACGGCCACCTCCACGCCGCCATGAGCCCGCCCCGCCACGTGTACCAGGCACTGATCTCCCGGATCAAGATCATGGCGCACATGAACATCGCGGACCGCCGCGTGCCGCAGGACGGCCGTATCGACCTCAAGGTGGACGGCCGCGACATCAGCTTCCGCGTGTCCACGACCCCGACCGTCTTCGGCGAGAAGGCCGTCCTGCGGATTTTGGACAAGCGCAACGCCCTGGTCGGGGTCGACCGCCTCGGCCTGGCACCCCATGACGCGCGGAGCCTGGAGCAGATGATCTCCCGGCCGCACGGGATCATCCTGGTGACGGGTCCGACGGGGAGCGGGAAGACGACCACCCTGTACGCCATCCTTAACCGGCTCAACCGACCCGAGGTGAACATCCTGACCATCGAAGATCCCGTAGAGTACCAGCACGACGGGATCGCCCAGGTGCAGGTCAATCCCAAGGCCGGCCTGACCTTCGCCAGCGGCCTGCGGGCCTTCCTGCGGCAGGATCCGGACATCATCATGGTCGGCGAGATCCGCGACGAGGAGACGGCGCGGATCGCCATCCACGCGGCCCTGACCGGCCACCTGGTGCTCTCCACGCTGCACACCAACGACGCGCCGTCGGCGGTCACGAGGCTGGTGGACATGGGCATCGAGCCCTTCCTGGTCTCCTCGTCGCTCGTCGGCGTGGTGGCCCAGCGTCTGGTGCGGGTCCTGTGCGAGCGCTGTCGCGAGCCCTACCACCCGCTGCCGGAGGTGCTGACGACACTGGGCGTGACCGCGGCGGGCCACGGGACGTTCTACCGGCCGGTGGGGTGTGCGGCGTGCAGCCACACCGGCTACCGGGGGCGGGTCGGCATCTTCGAGATCCTGACGGTGGACGAATCCATCAAGGCGCTCATTGTCCGCCACGCAACCGACCGGGAGATCCGGGTTGCGGCCCGCTCGGCCGGGATGCGCACCCTGCAGGAGGACGGCCTTGCGAAGGTCGCCAGCGGCACCACCTCGCTGGAGGAGATCCTCCGCACCGTCTTCGTTGAGGGGGACCTGGCGCCCGCCCGAACCCTCGGAACCGACGCGGTCCGTCCGGAGCCTGGTGCCGGCAGCGAGCCCTCCGCTGATGGTGGCCAGCCCTCCGCAGATGGCGACGGGCCGGTCGGGCTGATACCCGCCGGCCGCCCGGCTATCTGACCGGTCCCCCGCGATAGGCGTTGGTGATCGGGAGCCGGCGGTCCTTGCCGAAGGCCTTCGGCGTGATCTTCACCCCTGGGGGAGCCTGCCGGCGTTTGTACTCGTTGCGGTCCACCATGGCCACCACCCGGGCGACGGTGGCGCGGTCGTGGCCCCGCGCCACGATCTCCTCGGGGGGGACGTCCTCCTCGACGTAGAGTTTGAGGATAGGGTCGAGGATCTCATAGGGCGGCAGGCTGTCCGTGTCGCGCTGGCCCGGCCGCAGTTCCGCCGTCGGCGCGCGGGTCAGGATCTCCTCCGGGATGACCTCGCCCCGGCGATTACGCCACCGCGCCAGCTCGTAGACCAGGGTCTTGGGGACGTCCTTGAGCAGAGCGAACCCCCCCGCCATGTCGCCGTAGAGCGTGGCGTATCCGCACGAGTACTCGCTTTTGTTGCCCGTCGCCAGCAGGAGCCACCCGAACTTGTTGGACAGCGCCATGAGCAGTGTGCCGCGAATGCGGGCCTGGACGTTTTCTTCGGCCACGTCTGCCGGCCGACCCGCAAACGCCGGCGCCAGCGCATCCAGAAACGCCTGGAAGATCGTCCCGATGGGGATGTCGGTGACGCGCAGGCCGAGCCGCTGGACGAGCCGGGCCACCAGGGTCCGGCTCTCCTGCGACGTGTACGGTGAAGGGAGAAACGCGGGGTGCACGTGCGCGGGTCCCAGCGCGTCGCAGGCGATGGCGGCGACCAGGGCGGAGTCGATCCCTCCCGAGAGCCCGACGACGACATCGCGGAACCCGTTCTTGCCCACATAGTCCCGCAGCCCCAGCTGGAGGGCGCGGTAGACCTCTTCCAGCGGCTCCACCGGCTCGGCCACCCTGGATGGGATCGCCGGGCGGGGCGAGGGTGGAGGGGGGAGGGAGACCTCGACCACCGAGGTGGGCAGCCGGTCATCGTCGGCGCTGACGCTGAGATGGGCGGCCTGGCCCATGACCAGTACCTGCGCCCCCGCCTCGCGGGCGGGTCCGCCTTCCCGCGCCCGGCGCACGGCGGCCGGGTCGAGGTCCACCACCAGGAGGTCCTCCTCGAACTGCGCCCCCCGCGCCAGCACCGTCCCCTCGTGGTCCACCACCACGCTGGCGCCGTCGAAGACGAGTTCATCCTGGCCACCGACCAGGTTGACGTAGGCCACGACCGCCGCGTACGCCCGGGCCCGCTCACGCAGCATCGCCTCGCGTTCGCGCCACTTCCCGGCATGGTAGGGCGAGGCATTGATGTTGACCAGGACCAGGGCTCCCGCCCGTGTGACCAGTTCGGGCGGGCCGCCGGGAAACCAGATGTCCTCGCAGACTGTGACCCCGATGGGGAGGCCGCCCAGCCGAAAGACCGGGCACTCGGTGCCGGGCTGGAAATACCGCTTCTCGTCGAACACCCCGTAGTTGGGCAGGCGGCGCTTGTGGTAGGTGCCGGCGCGGCGGCCGTCGACCAGCACCGCCGCGGCGTTGAAGAGAACTAGGCCGGCGGGGGAGGGCCGCGCATCCACGAAGCCGACGACGGCGGCCAGGCCGCGCGTTGCGGCGCTGACGCGTTCCAGAGCGTCGAGATTGGCGCGGATGAAGTCGGGCTTGAGCAGCAGGTCTTCGGGGGGATAGCCGGTGGTCGCGAGTTCCGGGAAGGCCACCACGTCGGCGCCCAGGGCCCGCATCCGATCCAGCGCCTCGCCGATCCGCCGGGCGTTGCCGTCCAGGTCCCCGACGGTAGTGTTGATCTGCGCCAGACCCAGACGCATCACCGGCCCTCCATCAGGCGGCGAGCCCCGGAGGCTCCTCCGGGGCTCGCCCTGTTGCGGCGTGTGGCGCGCGCCCCTGTCTAGAACTCTTCCTCCGGCATCCCGCCGGCTCCGGGTGTCGGCGCCGCCGCCTTCTTCTTCTCCCGCTTCTCGACCACCAGCGCCTCGGTGGTCAGCAGCAGGCCGGCCACGCTGGCGGCGTTCTGGAGCGCCAGCCGCACGACCTTGGTCGGGTCGACGATGCCCGCCTTCACCATGTCGGCGTACTCGAGCCTGGCGACGTCATAGCCGATCCCCGGCTTCTCCTTCTTGATCCGCTCGACGACCAGCGAGCCTTCCCCACCGGCATTGAGGACGAGCTGGCGGGTCGGCTCTTCCAGGGCGCGGCGGACCAGCTGCAGGCCGATCATCTCGTCGCCCTCCAGCCGGACGCCATCGAGGGCCGGGAGCGCGTTGATCAGGGCGGTCCCCCCACCTGGCAGGATCCCCTCTTCCACGGCGGCCTTCGTGGCGTTGAGGGCGTCCTCGAACCGGTGCTTCTTCTCCTTCATCTCGGTCTCGGTGGCGGCCCCGACCTTGATCTCGGCCACGCCGCCGGCCAGTTTGGCCAGCCGCTCCTGGAGTTTCTCCCGGTCGTAGTCGCTGGTGGTCTCCTGGATCTCCTTCTTGATCTGGGCGATCCGGCCGTCAATGTCGGCCTTCTTGCCCTTGCCGCCGATGATGGTCGTCTCTTCCTTGACGACCTTGACCTTATCGGCGCGGCCCAGGAAGTCCAGCTCGACGTTCTCAAGCTTGACGCCGATGTCGTCGGAGATGACCTTCCCGCCGGTCAGCACCGCCATGTCCTGCAGCATGGCCTTGCGCCGGTCGCCGTAGCCCGGGGCCTTCACCGCCACGCTGGCCAGCACCCCGCGCAGCTTGTTGACCACCAGCGTGGCCAGCGCCTCGCCCTCGACGTCCTCGGCGATGACCACGAGCGGCTTGCCGGTCCGGATGACCTTCTCCATGAGCGGCACGATGTCGCGGGCCGCGCTGATCTTCTTCTCGGTGAGGAGGATGTAGGGCTCCTCCAGGACGGCTTCCATCTTGTCGGGATCGGTGATGAAGTACGGCGAGATGTAGCCGCGGTCGAACTGCATCCCCTCGACGACCTCCACGGTCGTCTCGATGCCCTTGCCCTCCTCGATGGTGATCACGCCGTCCTTGCCGACTTTGTCCATGGCGTCGGCGATGATCTCGCCGATCTCGGGGTCGTTGGCGGCGATCCCGGCCACGTGGGCGATCTGGGCCCGACCCTCGACCTGGATGCTGGCCTTCTTGAGGGCGTCCACCACCGCGTCGACCGCCTTGTCGATGCCCCGCTTGAGGAGCATGGGGTTCGCCCCGGCCGCGACGTTCTTCAGGCCTTCACGGACCATGGCCCACGCCAGGACCGTCGCGGTCGTGGTGCCGTCCCCGGCGGCGTCGTTGGTCTTGCTGGCGACCTCCTTGACCAGCTGGGCCCCCATATTCTCGTTGGGGTCCTCCAGTTCGATCTCCTTGGCGACCGTCACGCCGTCCTTCGTGATCGTGGGGGAACCCCACTTCTTTTCCAGGACGACGTTTCGTCCCCTGGGGCCGAGCGTGACCCTCACGGCACTGGCCACCTTCTCGACCCCACGTTCGAGCGCCCGCCGGGCGTTCTCGTCGTAGAGCAAGACCTTTGCCGGCATCGCTGATTCCTCCTGGCCGCAGAGAGTTTTAGCACTCGCAGGATGAAAGTGCTAATCCAACCCCTATTCTTTGAACCTCCAAAAGGCAAATCAAGGCCAATTTTCGCCGGAAACCGGGATTTCGCGCGGAAAACATGGGATCTCTCATATTCACACTCGATATTTCTCTTCATTTCACACGATCATGATGGCCAGTCCTGGTGATATACTCGGGCCGTGACCAGGCCCCCGATCCTGCGCTGGCAGGCCGCACTGGCCGTCCTCCTGGCCGTCGTCGGCTTCCTGGCTGTCGTCCAGCAGAGGAGCCGGCAGCCGCTGCGCCAGGCGACCGACCTCCCGACCTGGCGGCTCCAGGAACTGGCGGTGCTGGTGCGCCAGCAGGAGACGGTGCGGGAGGCCCTGCAGCGGGAGGTGGAGACGCTGCAGCGCCAGGTGCGGGAGTTTGAAGCGGCCCTGACGGAAGGCCGGGGCCTCTCGGAGGCCATGGCCCGGGAACTGGCGCAGTACCGGCTGGTGCTCGGTCTGGTCCCGGTTGAAGGCCCGGGCGTGCGCGTGACCGTCGCGGAGGACGCCGATGCGGGTGGCGTACTCCCCTCGGCCGTCCACGCCCAGGATCTCTCCGGACTGGCGAACGAGTTGTGGTCTGCCGGCGCCGAGGCCATGGCCATCAACGGCGTGCGTGTCATGGCCACGACCGGCATCCGGTCCGCGGATGGCCGACTTGAGGTGGGCGACCTCCCGGTGGCACCGCCCTATCGGCTGGAGGCCATCGGTGATCCCGCCGCGATGCAGGCGGCGCTCGCCATCAGGGGAGGGTTTGTCGACGGGCTGCGGGCCGTCGGGGTGCGCGTGGAGGTGCGCCCGGAGGCCAGGATCCGGCTGCCCGCCAGGCCGGGGACCGTTCCCTTTCGCCACGCCCGCCGTCAGAGCGTGGAGTGAACAAATGGGGGCGGCCGCCGCCAGCTGAGCCGTAGTCCGTCTCCGCTGGCCGTCACGGCCGCACCACGCACCCCGTCCTGGAGAAGCCCCGCTGCGCTTGGGTCGCGGTCGTGCGGCGCGTTCTTGTGGCGACCGGACCGTGCAGCGGCGCCCTCGTTCGAGACGGGGCTTCATTATAGTCATGCCCCTCGGCGACGTCAACAAGTCGAATCGCGCCGCCTAAACTGTTACCCGGGGACCTATCGTCGCGCCATGTGATATGTTACCCGAGCAAGCGACTGTCTTCGGCCCCCGGGAGGAATACACCAGTGAGTCCAACGTC
>JAVKHQ010000034.1:0-28286 GCA_031459875.1 Candidatus Fervidifonticultor sextus
GTGGGGGCCTGGTGGCCGTAGAGGTTGGTGCCCCGCTTGTCGGCGGCGATGGCGAGTTCAAGCAGCGGTTCGAGATTGTACACGTGGTAGTGCAGGGCGTCCCGCTGGTGAAAGTCCAGACTGCTGCCGTCGGGCCGGAGGTTCTGCGCAACCTGTGCCCGGTAGCCGTCCTCGGCGTACCGAATGAACCTGGAATCACCGAGCGTGTAGCCGATCAGCCCGACAATCTTCAGTCGGTGACTGTACCAGTTGTTGGGCTGGTTGATTTCCCACTGGGGGCGCCTCTCGATCTGGAGAGATGCCATGCGGTTGAGCCAGCGCTCAACCGAGGTGCGCGTCGAGGACGGGATCGCCTCAGATACAAGGCTGAGCCCCCGGACCAGTCGGGAGATCTCGGTCTCGTTTATGGGATTTCCATCCGGCTGGTTGATGCTCGCCCATGCCTCCATGTAGACGCCCGCACGCTCAGCGAAACGGATGTCTCCGGTTGCAGCGTATGCATGGCCCAGAGCCTCGATTCTCCGCACGTCCCGGTGGAACCGGGCGCTGAGCTGGGCACGAGGGTCGGTCGGTAGGAGTCCCTCCACCTGGATCCGCTGCAGGGGCGCGGGCGGCTCGTCTATGGCTTCCTCGGCCAGACGGAAACTGGGGCCGTAAAGTCGCCGCGCCTCGGCGTCGCCTGCCAGGCGGCGTCGCAGTTCCGCAGCCTCGCAGGGCGTCAGGGCAACCGGCCGCGCGAAGGTTGGGACAGGCCGCTGTGCCGTGTCTCGCAGCGCCTGCAACACCACGACGTCCCCCTCGCACGCGCTGTAGGCGCCGGGCCTCTCCACGCCGATGGCCAGGACTCTTCGGTCGGTTTGGCTGATGCGGACCATGAGCCCGGCATACGAGTACTGAACCAAGGGAATGTCGATGGTGCCCTGGCGCTCGGTCCATTCCGAGGTGGCCTCGGGGCGTCCCAGGATTCTGCGGACCTCGGCCTCGTCAGCGCCGACACCGAGCCCGTCGGCGGTCCTGTACTTCGCCGCCTCCACTTCGGCCTCGGGTCGGTCCAGCCGCCGGTACGCGAAGATGCCAATGGCAAGTCCGCTGCTCCGGCAGGTGTCGAACCGCACTCCGTGAGCGACGAAGATATGGTAATCGCGGAACGGAATGCCGCGGGCGGTCGTGATGGTGCCCTGCCAGGTCGGCTGGCCCAGACCATAGGCCTCCAGGGGGCGGCCCAGCTCGAATCTCCCGATCCGCTGCCCGGGGACGATACGATAGTCGTTCTCCTGAGCCGTGCCGACCTGGATAGACCATCCAAGGAGCCCGACGAGGAAAACGATGAGAAAGCCAACAATAGGCACCCGCCGATCAACCTGGCTCATCGAACCCCCCTCCAGCCTTCTTCCTCGCCTGTCACCGGAAGCGTCAGCCGGACTTCCGTCAAGACGACGGCAACGCCTGCAGGAGCCTCCGTGTCTCACCCGCAAACTCGCCGCCCGGTGCCAGCTCCAGATAGCGTTCGAACGCCCGGCGGGCGTCCAGCAGATACCGGCGGCGCGCCGCGGGGCTGGTGAAGCCCTCGGCGATGCGCATATTGACCAGGCCAAGCCAGTAGAAGGCCTGGGCATACCTCGGCGCATCCGTTGTGAGGGCCTGCAGGGTGGTCAGGGCTTCGGTATAGCGCTCACGCCGGTAAAGCAACACGGCCACTTTCAACGTCAACTCGGGGTCCCGGCGCTGCGTCAGCATGCGCTGGTAGACGTCGATCAGCGCCGTCTCTGCCAACCCGGAGAATCCTCCCGCTTCGATCGATGCCGCCTCGTTCAGCCAGCGGGCCGCCTCCTCCAGGTTGCCCAGCCGCTCATGGGCGAGGCCGACATAGTAGGCGACCGTGGCCAGATCCCCGGGTGTCACGAATGGTCTGGCGCTTTGGCCCTCTTCGACGGTTGCTGAGTAGTCGCCCAGCTTGAAAAGGACGTACACGAGCCAAGCACGGACATCTCCCCGGCGGGGGGCGATCTCCTTGGCCTTCCGGAACACCGTCCTGGCCTCTTCGAATCTGTCGAGGACTGCCAGCAGTTTGCTCAGCTTAAGGTAGGCTTCGACAAACTGGGAATATGCTTCTATGGTTTTGAGGTAGAGGTCAATGGCTTTGTGAGCGTCGCCCTCGGCGTGGGCCTGGCGGGCCTGCTCGAAGAACTGCTGGGCCTGCGGGTTGGAAGGCTGTGAAAAGGCCGGCTTTATCGCCAGCATGGTGGCGAGGATCACCAGCGACATCAACGCCCCCGTGTACTTCACTGGCATGCTGCAACGGTACATCGCACTACACAGTCGGCCCTGTCTGCTCCAGCCTCCCTGGACGTTGCGTCCGCAGCACCTCGACGATCTCGCGCGTATTGTTCGCGATCACCACCGTGAGGCTCAGGCTTTCCAAAAGCAGCCCCGCCAGCCAGACCCAGGCAAACGCGACGAGTCCACCGAGCAAGAGGCTCCCGAGAAATGCGCCGAGGCCCTTCTGGAGCCCAAACAAGCCGATGAAGACGAACACGACGAGAATCGCCAGGGCTGCCACCGCGATGAGAATCCGTCCGGCCACCAGCAACCAGTTGAGGAAGGGAAGGCTTTCCTCACGACCCCCTCCAAGGCTGCCCTGTGCACCAATCTCCGCAAGCTTCGCGCCAGTCCCCAGGACGTAGGTCACTGGCAGGCGGACAAACGAGACGATCACGATCCACAAACCGCTCAGCATGGGACGAGCCCCCTTCGCTTCTTCGTAGGCGATGTGCTGCATGCAGACCGAGGCCACACCGACGCAAGAGTCCCCGGGACGTAAGAGCGTAGCCGATCGGCCGGCCCTCGAGCCCAACCTACCTCTGGAGCGTTTGCCCCAGCTTCGTCACCAGATCCTCCACCGCCTGATCCAGCGCCCGCCCCAGCACAGTCTTGCTGAACTCGGCGCCGCCGAAGGCGACATTCTGGAATACCGCAAGGGCCATTGTCCCTTCCGCCTTCCCGGTCCCGCGAGCGATTCCGATGATCTCTCCCGTCGTCGTGTCGATCACCCGCGCCGTCAGCTGGACCTGGGCCTGGTACAGGGCGACGGCCACCACCGGCAACGCGACCCCGCCGGCAGCCTTCAACTCGAACTGGTTGACAGTACCAGCAATCAGCGCCTGAACTCCCAGCACACGACCCAGTCGCGCCGCCGTCGCCTGGTCGACGGTGCCTGTGCGCCCGATCCCCTGCTCTCTCAACACAGCATCCAGCGCCCGGCGTTCGATCACGCGGTAGCGCCCCGTTCTGAACAGCGACTCCTCGACAATCTCCGTGACCCCAAGCGAGATATCCCACCGCTGCGCCCAGGACGGGCTGGTAAAGCCGAGCTGGAAGGGGAGGATGGCAATCCGCAGGCGGTCGGGCTGGGCCGGTGAGGCTGCAGGGGTGGGGGCCGCAGGCTGGGGCGCAGGGGCCGCCGGCGTCGCCGCCGGGGCGGGTTGGACTGCGGGTGGCTGGGCCGCAGGGGCCGGCTGGGCCACGGGCGGGACGGGAGGAGCCTGGAGCGAGGCAATCCGCGGCAGGATCGCATCCACCACCAGGTCGGCCGCCTTGCCCAAGGCCTCCTTGGCCGCGACGCTTTCGCCGATGTCGGCGGCGGACGCTGTGGCCGCCTCGCTGGCCACGATGCGACCGGTAGCCGCCACGATGACCCGGACCTGCACCCGCGCCCTCGCCGATATCAGGGTGGGGCCGCCCACCGGCGCAGGTGGCGGTCCCCCGGGCTGGGCAGGAGGGGGCGGCGCCGCCGCTGGTCCGATCGCCTCACTGAACGCCTGCCCAACAATCAGGACGTCGGCACGGTACCGGTTGCCAAGAGACTGGGTCAACTGCTGGGTCGGGGAGCTCCAGAGCTGCTGGACCTGGGGCGTCTCCCTGATCTGGGCCACCTCTTTCTGGTCGACAACTCTGTAGCCAGCTTCGATGAGCCGCTTGATGAGTTGCGTCTCGGCAGCCGGGTCTGGGACCCCCGGTTTCCCCAGGTGCGTCTCAGGGATCACGACCATGAGAACCAGCGGTCTGGGCGTCGGCGTGGCCGCAGGAGTCGCCTGGGTCGGGAACGGGGCGGCGGGCTGCGCGACTCTGGCCACATCGGTGCGAAGCGGGACCTGCGCGGTCACCAGCGCGTTGGTAAGTGCATCCATGCGGACCGCTGCCTGCACACGGATGACGAAGTATCCCCTCGATGGCCCTCGGAGCAACACCGTGTAGCCGGTAATGTAGTTTCGCGGACGCGCCAGAATCTTGTTGACTTCGGCGGCATATTCGACCTTGACGGCGGGCTCGACCAGCGTATTGATCGCCGCCTCCAGCGCGAACCGCAATGCGGCTTCCAGGGCCCGCTGCTGAGCGAGGTTAATGTTCCCCCCGATGATCCTGGCCTGGCCGGTGGCGACAAACGCCTGTGTTTGAGCCAGGGCAGGTTGGTCTCGCAGTGCAGGAATCGTGAGTACCGCGAGGACCGCGATGACGAGCCACCTTCGGCTTGCTCTCATGGAAGTCCCCTCCCCGACGCGTCGGTTGCTGGTGGAACAGCCCTGAGTCGACTGAAACAATCGCAACCGGCAGCCCCGCGGGATGTGAATTCATCTTGTGATTGAGGCGCGGCTCGCGCAGGCAGGGTCAGATGCAGTTCTCAGCAAGTCAGACGTTTCTGTAGGGGCGACACGCGGTGGAGATCCCTTGGGAGTCCGTACACATCATCCCGTCACGCATTGGATCTCTGCGGCGGGACCCCGGTAATCTGCATCACCACCTTGCCGTTAACCGATCTGAGTCTGTCTTGCAACTCTTGACATTGCGGCGCAATTCGACGGGACGACCCCATCCTCCTTCAGTTCTCCGCCCGCTGAATCGTCTTCTCGACTCCGCATCAGGTCGGGCTGACGTGCAGGCCAGGGACACGCAGTGGCCCGGCCCGATCCATGCAGGGATTTCACGCCCGCCGCGGAATCGCCAACTCCGAAGACCTGACGCGGGAGGTGGATGCATGGCAAAGCCGATGACGAAGGCGAAGACCGCCGACTACCTCGCGGGGAAGGTTGGCGTCACCAAGAAGGTCGCCAACCAGTTCCTGGAGGAACTGGCCCATCTGGCCTACCGGGAGGCGAAGAACTCGTTTACGATCCCGGGCATCGGGAAACTGGTTCTGGTCAACCGCAAGGCCAGGATGGGACGCAACCCGCAGACGGGTGAGCCGATCAAGATTCCGGCCCGACGCGTCGTCCGCTTCCGCGTCGCCAAGGCCGCCAAGGACGCCATCCTCGGCGGGCGGTAGTCGTCTGCCTGCACGCACCCAGACAGCGGCGGGCGCGGGACCACCGCGCCCGCCAGACCGGTGTCTGCATCCGTTTCGTCCTCGCGCCGTATCCGGATGACCGCATTGAGGGGATAGAATCCCGCGCCCCCTTCATCTGCGCTCATCCCCCGTCTCGCCCCCGGGGGCCATGGATCCAGACGTGACCGGCCCAGCGCGGAAGCAGGGCGGCAGGGGCCGTCCGGCACGGCGTGGAACGTCCTCTCCAGGAGCCCGTTCGGGACATGGAGACCGTTCACGCCGCGCCGGTCCTGCTGTTCGGGCCCATGGTGGGGTACGCGCTCCTCGCGGTGATCGCAGGCGTCAGTGCGGTCGGGCGTCGGTCATTGCCGCCGTGGTTCTGGACTCTCAGCCTCGTCGCACTGCTCCTGGTCACCCTGCAGGTGCTGGTCGGTGCCGGCCTGTTCCTGGGGGGGACCCGACCCCGCCGCGGCCTGCACCTGCTCTACGGCGCCCTTGTGCTGGCGGTCGGGCTCATCCAGTACGGGCTGCGACCGGGCGGGTTCTTCCGCCGGACGTTCGCCCGCGAACTCACCTGGGGCGAGGCCCGCACCGTGGCCCTGCTCTCGCTCACGCAGGCTGCCCTGATCGCGCGCGCGTGGATGACCGGAGGGCGTTAGTCAGCAACCCCAGGAGAGGAGGCGAGACATGCGCGGACGTGAACGTCTCGAGGCCTACCTTCGCGAGCAGGGCGTCCGGTACGAGGTCACGCCGCACCCCGAAGCCTACACCGCCCAGGAAGTCGCCGCCGCCGAGCACGTGCCGGGCCGGCAGTTCGCCAAGGTCGTCATCGCCGACGTGGACGGCCAGCAGGTGATGCTGGTGCTGCCGGCGGCCGCCCGCGTGGACCTCGTGCGCCTGCGGGTGGCCCTGGGAGCCAAGGTCGCCCGGTTGGCCCGCGAGGAGGAGTTCGCCGCCAGGTTCCCCGACTGCGAGACCGGGGCGATGCCGCCCTTTGGGAACCTGTACGGGATACCCGTATACATGGACCGCAGCCTTCAAGAGCAACCGCGGGTGGTGTTCAACGCCTGCTCCCATCGGGAGACGATCGCGCTCGCGACGGCCGACTACGTGCGGCTGGCCGGCCCCAAGGTGATCGAGTTTACGGTCCCGCACGCGTAGGTGATCGCGCGGATCCCATGGGAGGTGGCGGAGATGAGAGGCGACCGCCGGCTGGAGCCCGGCGAGCGTCGGCACGGCTTCGTGCTGCCCGTGCCGCACACGCGCTCTGCGAGGAAGTCCCTGCACATGTACCTCACTACGCTCCGCCCGCACGTCCACGACATCGTTGCGACCCTCAAGGTCCCCGACGAGATCCTGCGGCCGGGGACCCCGGCCCGGGAGGTGGGTGCCGCCTACCTGTCGGCCTTCCTGGACGAACTCAGCGTGCACCTGTTGAACCGTGAGTGACACCTCAGGCCTGCCCGCGGCTTTGCGGCCGGCCAGGCGGTGGCCTGGCCGGCCGCTGTTGGCCTCGCGCCTGCGCGCGATCCTGCGCCGCGAATTCGGCGCCACCGACGCGTGGGTCGTCCACACGCCCGGTCGCTGTCGGCTCGAAGCCCGCATCGGCTCGCGCGTCGTCATCCTGCTCGAGGGCGACGAGCAGGCCTTCTGGGCGCCGTTCTACACCACCACCGTCCGCACCAGGTACGAAGGGGGGGGACCGGTGTCCGTCCCGGTGCCCACGCAGCGCCGCCGCGGTGAACTGGTGGAGCTCGTCCGGACGCTGTGGGCCAGGGCGAACGCCGCGGCAGGACCGCCGGCCCGCCAAGAGGGGCCGTCCCGTCCCTCAAATTGACCCCACCCCCGCGGTGTCCTACAATGGCCAGGGCCACGCTCCCCTGAGGGTCGTTGCATGCCGCCATCCTATGCCGCCGTCATCGCGGGACTCTTCTCCCTCGCCGGGTTCCTCCCGCTCGCCTGGCCGACCCTCCGCCGGCCAGGGGTCTGGTTGTGTCTGGTGGCCGGCGCCGCGGTCAGTCCCATCGCCCGCGAAGCCGCGCAGATAGCCTGGGACTGGGCAGGCCCCTATGTCGGTCAGGTCAACACCCCTGGCGGCGCCGCGGCCTACCTGCTGATCGTCGCCGCCGTGGGCGAACTGGTGAAGGTGACCGCGCCGCTGCTGGCCATCATCGCCCGCCCGGCCGATGCGCTCGTTGGCCTGGCGTACGGCGCCGCCGCCGGCGCCGGATTCGCATTCGTCTCGGCCCAGCCGGTGCTCGCCAGCGCGCTGCAGATGGTCGGATCGCCGTACGTCACCACCGTCTCCAGCACGGCTGCCGTCGTCGGGTGGCTGTTCCCGATCCTGGCGCACGTCAGCACGACGGCCTATCTGGCCCGCGCGGGCACGAGCGGCGGGTTCGGCGTGGCCTTCCTCTTTGTCTGGGCGCTGCAGTTCGTCCTGGGCTTCGCCCAGCAGCACCTCCCGGTGTGGGCCGGCATCCCCGCCGGCTTGGTGGTCACCATGGTCGCCTCCCTGTGGCTGTTCGGGTTCCTCTGGGCGGCGCGCGTCCGAGCAGGACGGGCGTGGTGAGGGCCGTGGGCGCGAGGGCGGTGGCGGTAGAGCCGCTGGAGGCGGGCTGGTCCTTGCTGCGGGCGTTCTTCAGCGAAGGGCACCCGGCACTCGAGCGCGCGCTCGAGGCGCTGCGGGCGGCCGAGGGTCGCGTGCGCGCGTCAGGCGACCCCGCGCGGCTGACCCTCTGGCTGCTCGGGATCTCGACGGCGCTCAGGTACACGCGCCGGCCCGAGCCGATGGAGACCGCACTGGAACGCGCCCGCGAGCTGGTCAACGTAGTCGCCCGGGCGCAGGGGGACGCGGCGACCATTCCCTACCGCACCCTGGTGGAAGCGACCTATCGGGATCTGGCCGACGTCGTGCCGGCCCGGGCGGACGCCGCGCTGGCTGCGGGCCTCGCGTTCTCTGACCGGACGATGCGCCTGGCGCGCCGGATCCGCCGGGACGAGTATCTGGCCGCCGCCTCCGCCAGCCGCGGCGACCTGATCGTCCGCCATGACCCCGGAGATCGCCGGGCGGTACGCCGGGCCGTCGCGCTCCACGAGGAGGCGCGGCGGCGCTGGCCCCCCCGCGATCCTTGCGGCCGCGCCGTGGCCGGGGTCGGATACGCTGGCGCGTTGCTGGCCGCCCGCGAGGCCGCCAGGGCCGAACTGGTCGCGCGCGACGCCCTGGCCGTCTTCCGGCAGCAGGGCGACCGCTACCACGAGGCCGCCGCCCACCTGGTGCTGGCGCGGGCGCTCTTGAGACAGGATCGTCCCGAGGCCCTGGACGAGCAGGCCGCGGCAGCAGACCTCTTCCGCGCCCTGGGCTGCCGATGGGAACTGCGGCGGGCCGAGGGGGCGCTGGGATGACCGCGGCGCGACCCGGTGCGGTGGCGCGCGGCGCGATCGCCGCCGCCGTCTGCCTCTCCGCGGCGCTCCTGGCGCTTTGGGCTGCGGTGGAGACCGGGCTCGCCGCGCCCACCCTGGAGGATCAGGTCCACAGCATCGCCCGGGACCTGATGTGCCCCGTCTGCGCCGGCCAGACGGTCGCCGAGTCCAACAGCCAACTCGCCGAGCAGATGCGCCAGATCATCCGCGAACGACTCCAGGCCGGCCAGACCCGCGAGGAGATCGTGGCGTACTTCGTGGCGCAGTTCGGGGAGGGCGTGCTGGCCGCGCCACCGCTACGGGGCAGCGGCCTGGTGCTGTGGCTCTCCCTGCCCGCGGCGCTGATCCTCGGCATCCTCATCCTCCGGCGATTCCTGCGCACCCAGAAGACGGCGCCCCGCCCGACGCCCCCGCCCCCCAGCCCCGACGAGGTCCAGGAGATCGAGCAGGCGCTGCGCAGGCTGGACTGATCCCGCCGATGCGCATCGGGGTCGTCTCCGACATCCACGCCAATCTGGAGGCCCTCGATGCCGTGCTGGCGCACCTGGACCGCGACCCCCCGGACGCGCTGGTCTGTCTGGGCGACTTCGTGGGCTATGGGCCAGATCCCAACGCGTGCATCGAGCGGGTGAGCCCGCGCCTGCGCACCGCCGTGCTCGGGAACCACGACCAGGCGGCCCTCGGCGGACGTCCCATCGACGACTTCAACATCTTCGCCCAGGCCGCCATCCTGTGGACCCAGCAGGCGCTCGCGCCGGCGTCCCGCGCCTTTCTCGCCGGCCTGCCCCCGCGCCAGGACCTGGAAGGCCTTCTGCTCGTCCACGGGAGCCCGCGTCAGCCGGTAGACGAGTACATCCTGGATCCCCGGACGGCCCGCGCCAGCTTCGCAGCCGACCAGTTCCGCATCGCCCTGGTCGGGCACACGCACCAGCCCGCGGTCTTCGTGGAGTCGAAGCACCGGGTGAGCGCCCAGGGCCTGCTCGCTGAGGTGCCGATGGCGTTGCGGCCCGACCGCCGCTACATCCTCAATGTGGGCAGCGTGGGCCAGCCCCGCGATGGCGATCCCCGGGCCGCGTACCTGGTGCTCGACACCGACGCGCAGACGGCGACGCTGCATCGGGTCCCCTACCCGATCGGAGAGACCCAGAGGAAGATGGAAGCGGCGGGCCTGCCCGCTTCGCTCATCGAGCGGCTGGCGTGGGGACGGTAGGCCGAGTCCCTATCGGGAGCCATGGCGGCGATCGAACGAGGAAGGGGATATGGTAGTGCCCAAGACCGGCCGTTTCTTTGGCATGATTATCGCGATGGAGGCTGCATGAGCACGCGACGGATGACCATCGAGGATCTGCTCTCGTTCCGCTGGATCACCCACGTGGCGACCTCGCCCGACGGCCGCACCGTCGTCTACGCCCAGGAGGTCATCGAGGACCTCCCCCGCGCCGACGGTCCGCCGACGCCAGGATATCGGTCGGCGCTGTGGCTGGTGGACGTTGCGGGCGGGACGCCCCGGCAGTTCACGGGCGGCGAGGCGCGCGACCAGTCTCCGGTCTGGTCTCCCGACGGGACGCGCATCCTCTTCGTCTCAGACCGCGGGGCCGCGCCCTCCGACCGCAGGCCGCCGAAGCACCTGTGGGTCATTCCCGTCGGCGGCGGGGAGGCGCGGCGGATCACGCAGGGCGAACACGGCCCCGCCGACGCCGTCTGGTCGCCGCAGGGAACCCAGATCGCCTTCGCCGGCAAGCCCCTGCTGGCCGGGAAGCCCGCAAGCGACGTGCGGATCATCACCCGCATGAAGCACAAGTTCGACGGCGAGGGGTTCTGGGACGGGCGCTACAAGCACATCTTCGTCGTCCCGTCCGAGGGGGGACCGGCAGAGCAGGTCACTGCCGGGGACTTCGATCACCGGGAGCCGGCGTGGAGTCCCGACGGGACGCAACTGGCGCTGGTGGCGAACCGTAACGACGACGCCGACTACACCAACGTGGCCGACATCTGGGTCCTCACCCTGGCCGGCAGGGACTTGCGGCGGCTCACCGGTGGGGTTGGACCGGTCTTCGCGCCGGCCTGGTCGCCCGACGGGTCGATGATCGCGTACCTGGGCCATGAGAACGCCTGCATGCAGGCGTCCAACGTGATGCTCTGGGTGGTTCCCGCCGACGGGAGCGGGCCGCCCCGGTGCCTGACCCGCCACTTCGACCGCTCGCTGGTCCACCACATCATCTCGGACATGCGCGCCCATCCCACCGCGGGGCGCCCGGTGTGGTCGCCTGACGGCCGGTTCGTCTTCGTGATGGTGGCCGACGGCGGGACGACGCAGCTGGCGGCGGTGGACGTGGCGACGGGCACGGTGCGGCTGTTGACGTCGGGCCGGCGCGAGATCTATGCCGAATCCTACGACGCTGCCCGCCGACGCGTGGCGATGGCGATCTCGGATCCGGCCACGCCCGGCGATCTCTGGGTGGGAGAGGTGGAGGGGCTCGACGAGGGCCATCCCGTGATCGTCACGGAGCGCCGCCTCACCGCGGTGAACCAGGCCCTCCTCGACGAGGTGGAACTGGCTAGGCCCCAGCGGTTCGCCTACCCCGGCGCCGACGACTGGACCATCGAGGGGTGGGTGATTCCGCCGGCGGGCTACGACCCCCGCCGGCGCTACCCGACGATCCTGGCCATTCACGGCGGACCGCACGCGGCCTACGGGGAGACGTTCTTTCACGAGTTCCAGGTGCTGGCCGCGCTGGGGTACGCGGTGGTGCTCACCAACCCGCGCGGCAGCCAGGGCTACGGGCAGACGTTCACTGCGGCCACGCACCACGACTGGGGCGGCAAGGACTTCGCCGACATCATGGCCGGGCTGGACGCCGCGCTGGCCCGGTTTCCCTTCCTGGACCCCGACCGCCTGGGCGTAGAGGGCGGCTCGTACGGCGGCTACATGACCACCTGGGCCATCGGGCACACGCAGCGCTTCAAGGCTGCCGTCACGATGCGGAGCATCGCCAACTGCCTGAGCCAGTGGGGGACGAGCGACCTGGCGTACTTCAAGGGCTACTGGGAGTTCCCGGGCGACCCGTGGGACGCCCCGGAGTTCTACTGGGAGAGGTCCCCGCTGGCCTACGTGAACCAGATCACGACGCCACTGCTGATTCTCCACAGCGAGAACGACCTGCGCTGTCCCATCAGCGAAGGCGAGCAGCTCTTTGCCGCGTTGAAGAAGCAGGGCAAGGAGGTGGTCTTCGCGCGCTTCCCCGATGAGGGCCACGAGCTCTCGCGCAGCGGGAAGCCGCAGCACCGCATCGAGCGGTTGCGGCTGATCGTGCAGTGGTTTGCCAGCCACATCCCGCCCGTGCCTGCGGCAGGGCGGCAGGAAGGCGCGCTGGCCGCCGCTTTCGGGGCCGGCGAGGCGGACGGCGGAGCGGAGGGCGATGCCGAAGATCTACACCAGGACCGGTGACCGCGGCGAGACGGGCCTGTTCGGCGGCGGCCGGGTGCCCAAGGACGATCCTCGGGTAGAGGCCTACGGCGCGCTGGACGAGGCGAACAGCGCGCTGGGGCTGGTGGCCGCCCACCTCGACCCCGACCTGGCGGCGGTCGTGGGCGCCCTGCAACGGACGCTCTTCGAGGTCGGCGCCGAACTCGCCACGCCCCAGCCCGGCCGGGTTCCGGCCCTCGGTGCCGAGGCGGTCGCCTCGCTGGAAACCCTGATCGATGACTGGGAAGCCGACCTCGATCCGCTGCACGCCTTCATCCTGCCGGGCGGCTGCCGGGAGGCCGCCTTCTGCCATCTGGCGCGCGCCCTCGTGCGCCGCGCCGAGCGGCGAACGGTGACGCTGGCCCGCCAGCAGCCGGTCAACCCTGAGATCCTGCGCTACCTCAACCGGCTCTCCGACTTCCTGTTCGTCCTGGCCAGAGTGCTCAACCGCCGCGCGGGGGTGCGCGATGTGCCCTGGGAGGGCCGGCGGGGCGGCCCCGGGGGTTCGTGAACCGCCCGGGCCCGGCACCGGGCACCGACTTCCTTTTCACCGCCCTGACCGCCGCGCCGGGTCTGCCGACGCCCCGCTAGCGCACCCGTCCCCGCGCCGCCACCGGCCAGACCACCTCGACCCTGTCCTGCCGCACGCCGACCAGGTGGTCGTGGAGGTTGGTCACCACGCAGGTATGGTTGGGGATGACCGAGACGATCTCACCGACTTCCGGCCGCGCGCGGCAGGCGCTGAGGTCTATGATGCCGTGCTCCTCGTTGAGCCGGGTGATCACGGCGTCCGGGTACTCGACGATGCGGCCGTGCCCGGTCTGGCCGGCAAGATCCGACGACAGGGTCTTGGAGCCCGCGTCGACGATGGCCCGCGTGGGCGTGGGCCGGCTGACGACCGTCGTGCGGATGCGCATGGCGCAGTCGTCCCATCCGGCGGCGCCCGCGGCAACGGTGGCGCGGTCATTGAACACGTAGGTCCCGGCGCGGTGCTCGGTGACCCCGGGCACCTCGTGGGCACGGAAATAGACAGGCGTCCCCCCGGTGGAGACCACCCGCGCGGACTGGCCGGCACGGTCGAGCTTGGCCAGCGCCGCCTCGAAGAACCGTCCGGTCTCGTCGGTAATCGGGTAGGTCATGAGGCCCTCGAAGTGCAGGCCCGGCAGGTCCGCGATCGCCCGGGCCAGCTCCACGGCCTCGGCCGGTGTCTGCACGCCCGTCCGGCCCGTGCCGGTGTCGCACTCGACCAGGACCCGCAGCGGATCGCCCGCGTGCGCGAACGCCGACGAGAGCGCACGTGCCACGGTCAGGTTGTCGATGGCCGCCGCCAGTCGCGCGCCCGGCCTCGACGCCAGGTCGCGCAGGCGCTGGAGTTTCGCCTCGCCCAGGACGTTGTAGGTCAGCAGGATGTCGCGGATCCCGGCGTCCAGCATGACCGCCACCTCGCCGAGCTTCTGGCAGGTGATGCCCACCGCGCCGGCGACGAGCTGCATCCGGGCGATTTCGGGAATCTTGTGGGTCTTGATGTGGGGCCGGTTGGCGATGCCGTGGGCGTCGCAGTACCGCTGGAGGCGGCGGATGTTGGCCTCCAGGATGTCCAGATCCACGGTCACCACCGGGGTGTCACGGAGATCCGCCGCCGGCCGCGCCTCGGTCAGCGACATCGGCTCACACCTGGCGGTGCCGGAACCGCCCACATCACCGCCTCCTGCGACGGACCCAGGCGGCCTCCACGATGGCGCAGATCGCGTGGCCAATGGCGATGTGGGCCTCCTGGATCCTGGCCGTGTGGGTGGAGGGGACGCGGATCGCCACATCGGCCAGGCGCGCCAGCGCGCCGCCGTCGCGCCCGGTCAGGACGATCACCCGCGCCCCGGCACGCCTGGCGGCCCGGACCCCTTCGATGACATTGGCGGAGCGGCCGCTGGTCGAGAGGGCGATCACCACGTCGCCCGCCCCGACCAGCGCCTCCACCTGCCGGGCGAAGACCCGGTCGAACCCGTAATCGTTGCCGAGGGCGGTGAGCACCGCGGTGTCCGCCGTGAGCGCCACGGCGGGCCATGGGGCCCGCTCCCGGCCGAACCGGCCGACGAGGTCGGCGGCCAGGTGCTGGGCGTCGGCGGCTGAGCCGCCGTTCCCGAACAGGACGGCCTTCCGACCCCGGCGGAGAGCGTCGAGGATGAGGCGCGAGGCGTCGGCGACGGCGTTCGGCGCGCGCTCCAGGCATTCTTGCAGCGCCGCGGTGCTCTCGCGCAGTGAGCGCTGCGCCTGCTCCACCATGGCCGGCTCTCGCCGGCTCCTCGTGGCCACGCCAGGGGGAATTCGATGCGACCGGAGGGCTTCCTATGTGGGGGATGCGCGCCGCCCGGATGGCGAACGGTGCAGGGTGCGGAGCCGGGAAAGGGGAACCCAAGACAGAGGACGTCAAGGAGGGTGAGGCCATGCCACGACGGATCGTGTGGATGCTCGTGATCTTCCTGCTCCTGCCAGGCGCCGCCCACGCGCAGGCGCCGACGCTCACGGTGTACTCCAGCGTGGACGAGGAGAACGCCCGCAAACTGCTGGGCGCCTTCAGCCGGGCGACCGGCATCGAGGTCCGGATGACCTTCCTGTCCACCGGCCCGGCGCTCGCCCGCATGGAAGCGGAACGCAACAACCCCCAGGCCGACGTCTGGTTCGGCGCGCCGAGTGAGAACCACGTGGACGCCAAGATCCGGGGGCTGACCCAGCCCTACAAGTCGCCGGCCGCTGCGGCGCTGGACGCCCGCTTCCGTGACCCCGACGGCTTCTGGACGAGTTTCTACATGAACCCGCTCGGCGTCGGTCTGAACACCAGGGTGCTGGCCGATCGGGGCATCAGGCGCCCGGCCTCCTGGCAGGACCTCCTGCAGCCCGGGCTGCGCGGCCTGATCCAGATGCCCAGCCCGCAGACCTCGGGCACCGCATACAACATGGTCGTGACCCTCGTCCAGATCATGGGCGAGGACCGGGCCTTTGCCTACATGAAGCAGCTCCATCCCAACATCCAGACCTACACCGCCAGCGGCACGGCACCCTCGCGCGCGGTGGCGTTCGGCGAGGTCGCGGTGGGCATTCAGTTCACGCCCGCGCTCTACCAGCTCTACTTCCGCGGATACCCCCTGCTGACGGTCTTCCCCAGAGAGGGCGTCGGCTTCGAGGCGCCCGCCATCTCCATCATCCGGGGGACCCGCCGGGAGGCCGAAGCGCGGCGCCTGGTGGACTGGTTCGTCTCGATCGAGGGCCAGAACGCGCTGGCCGAGCAGGAGACGTTCTTCTTCCCGGTGACCGACAAGGCCAAGCGCCAGGCCG
Source organism: Candidatus Fervidifonticultor sextus (assembly GCA_031459875.1). GTDB lineage: Bacteria > Sysuimicrobiota > Sysuimicrobiia > Sysuimicrobiales > Humicultoraceae > Fervidifonticultor_A > Fervidifonticultor_A sextus. The sequence goes on from JAVKHQ010000034.1 coordinate 15,540, forward strand.
GGCTGCCGTCGTTGCGGCTGATCCCGCTCATCAACTACGATGTGGACTTCGCGGGGAAGAACCGCCAGCGCCTGGTCACCCGCTGGGTCAACGAGATCCTCGGCGGGCGGTGAGGGCACGGTGGTACGGACGCCTTCGGCGTGCCCATGGCTGAGGCGGGCGCGCTGACCGCCGGCCCTCCCCAGAGGAGCCAGGAGTGGCGCCGGCTGCTGGCGGATCCCATGGTGCTGCTGGCGGCGGTGCTGATCCAGGTCGCCCTCCTCATCTTTATCGTCTGGCCGCTCCTCCGCGTCCTGATCGTCAGCCTGACGCCGGGCGGAGCCTTCTCGCTCGACGCCTACCGCGCGCAACTCAGTTCCTGGTACGTCCAGCGTGCGGTCTCCAACAGCCTGCTGGTGGGAGTCCTGACGGCCGCCGCCAGCGTGGCGGTTGGGTTCGCCTATGCCTACACCCTGGTGCGGACGGCGGTCCCGCTGCGGCGGCTGCTCCACCTGCTGGCCATCCTGCCGATCGTGTCGCCGCCGTTCGTCTCCTCGATCGCCATCATCCTGTTGTTCGGCCGGGGCGGGATCATCACGTCGGGCCTGCTGGGGCTGCGGGACTTCCACATCTACGGCTTCAAGGGGCTGCTGCTGGCGCAGGTCATGACGTTTGCGCCGGTGGCCTACCTGGTGCTGCGGGGCGTGCTGGAGGGGATCGACCCCACCCTGGAGGATGCGGCGCTCAACCTGGGTGCCGGGCGCGCGACGGTCTTCCGGCGGGTGACCCTGCCCCTGGCGGTTCCGGGCATCACCAGCGCCTTCCTGGTGGTCTTCATCGAGTCGCTGGCGGACTTCGGCAACCCGCTGCTGCTGGCCGGGAGCGCCTTTCCGGTGCTCTCGGTGCAGGCCTACCTCCAGATCACCGGGATGTTCAACCTGCAGGCGGGCGCGGCGCTCTCGGTCCTGCTGCTGCTCCCCTCGGTGGCGGCCTTCCTGCTCTACCGGCTTGTCGTGGGACGCCGGCGCTACGTCACCGTCACCGGGAAACCTGGCCGCTCGTCGCTGAAGGCGACGAGCCCGGTGGCCACGTGGATCCTGTTCGGCCTGACGGCCCTGTTCGCGTCGGTCGTGGTCATGTTCTACGCGGTCATCGTCGTGGGCGCGTTCGCGCGGACGTGGGGGGTGGACAACCGGCCGTCGCTGGAGGCGATGCGCTACGTGGTGAGCGTGGGGTGGGAGACGATCAAGGACACGCTCGCCATTGCCGTGACCTCCACGCCGATCTCGGGCCTGCTGGGGATGGCGATTGCGTTCCTCGTGGTGCGCCGGCGCTTCCCCGGGCGGGGCGGGCTCGAACTCACCTCGCTGCTCAATTTCGCGCTGCCGGGCACGGTGGTCGGCATCGGCTACATCCTGGCCTTCAACCAGCGCCCGCTGCTGCTGACCGGGACCATGGCCATCCTGGTCGCCTGCTTCGTCTTCCGGTATGTGCCGGTCGGCATCCAGGCCGGCATCGCGGTGCTGCGCCAGATCGACCCCGCCATTGAGGAGGCGGCGCAGAACCTCGGGGCCTCCAGCGCCCTGACCTTCCGGCGGGTGACCCTGCCGCTGGTCCGGCCGGCCTTCTTCTCGGCGCTGGTCTTTGCCTTCGTGCGCGCCATGACCGCCATCAGCGCCGCGGTCTTCCTGGTCTCGGCCAACTGGAACTTGATGACCGTGCAGATCCTCAGCGAGGTGGGCTCGGGCCGGTACAACGCGGCCGCGGCGTACAGCCTGGTGCTGCTGGGCATCGTCGTGGCGGCCATCGGCACCATCGGCCTGCTGCTCCGCGGCGGCTACAGCCCGGTCCAGGGGAGGTTCCTGTGAGCCCGGGGCGCGCGCCGGCGCCCGGCGCCTCCGGCCCATCGGGGAATGCGACCCTGCTGGTCGATCGCGTCACCAAGGTCTTCGCCGATCCGACCGGTGTGGCGGTCCGGGCGGTGGACGACGTTACCCTGGAGGTGGCATCCGGCGAGCTGGTCTCGCTGCTGGGGCCCAGCGGCTGCGGCAAGACCACGCTGCTGCGCATCATCGCCGGGTTCGAGGCGCCGACGGCGGGGGACGTCTACCTGGCCGGCCAGCGGGTGACCCACCTGCCGCCCAATGCGCGGGAGTGCGCGATGGTGTTCCAGTCCTACGCGCTGTTCCCGCACCTGGATGTCTTCGAGAACGTGGCGTTCGGCCTGCGCGTGCGCGGCGTCGGCGAGGCCGAAGTGGCCGACCGCGTGGCCGAGGCGCTGCGCCTGGTGGGGCTTGGCGGGCTGGAGCGCCGCTCGCCCGACCAGCTCAGCGGCGGCCAGCAGCAGCGCGTGGCGCTGGCCCGTGCGGTGGTCACGCGCCCGCGGCTGCTCCTGCTGGATGAGCCGCTGTCCAACCTGGACGCGAAACTGCGGGAGCAGATGCGGGTGGAACTGCGGCGGATCCAGCGGGAGTTGGGCATCACCACCGTCTACGTGACGCACGACCAGGTCGAGGCCATGACGCTCGCCGACCGGATCGCGGTGCTGGACCGCGGCCGCGTGCAGCAGGTGGCCCCCCCAGCCGAACTCTATGCGCGGCCGGCCACCCCCTTCGTCTCCGAGTTCGTCGGGAAAGTCAACCTGCTGGAGGGCACGGTCACCGCCGTCAGCGACGGCCAGTGCCGGATCGCGCTGCGTGGCCTGGAGGCAGTGGTGCCGTCGCGCCGGCCGCCGGCGCCTGGGGCTCGGGTCGGGGTGGTGGTCCGGCCGGAGACCGTCCACCTGGGCCGGGAGGGCCCGTGGCGGGGCGTCGTGCGCCGCGCCATCTACCTGGGCTCCCAGGTCGAGTACGAGGTGGACGTGGGCGACCTGCGCCTGCAGGCCATCGGCCGCAGCCCCCTGGAAGAAGGCATCTTCGCCGAAGGCGAGACCGTCGGCGTCACCATCGGGTTCCACGTCGCGCACCTGCTGGACCTCGATCGTCGGTAGCAGCCGCAGATGCACGAGGATCGGATGTCCCGCCGTCCCGTTGAGATCGACGACCTGCTGCGGATCCGCTTCCCCCACGCGCCCGCCCTGTCGCCGGACGGTCGGCGCGTGGTCTGCGCCCTCGGCCGCCTGGACTTCGAGGCGAACGACTGGCGCAGCCAGCTGTGGGTGGTTCCCACCGCCGGCGGCCCGCCCGTCCCCTTCACCGCCGACGAGGCCCGCGACACCCAGCCGGTGTGGGCGCCGGACGGCCGGTGGATCGCGTTCCTCTCCAACCGCGCCGGGAAGCGACGGGGCCGCCGTCGGGCGGCGATGCAGCTGTGGCTCATCCCCGCCGACGGCGGGGAGGCGCGGCAGTTGACCTTCTTCGCGGCCGGCGTGGGTCAACCGGCCTGGTCCCCGGACGGGAGCACCCTGGCCTTCGTCACGCGGGGGACGCCGGACCGGCGTGAGCCCGAGGCAGCAGACAGAGAAGACGAGGTGATCGTCCGGGAGATCACCCGCGGCAAGTACAAGTTCGACGGCATGGGGTTTCTGGAAGGCTACGCGCACGTGTGGACCGTCGCGGCGGACGGCGGGGAGCCGGTCCGGCTCACCGACGGGGAGTTCGACCACGAGTTCCCGGTCTGGCTGCCCTCGGGCCGCGAGATCGTCTTCGTGGCCAACCGGTCGCCTGACGCCGACTTCTCGTTCGTGCGCGACCTCTGGGCGGTGGATGTCCAGACGCGCGCCCTGCGGCGGCTCACCCGGCACGCGGGCCCGGCGACGTCGCCTTCACCGTCCCCCGACGGACGGTGGGTCGCCTTCGCCGGTCACGACTTCCACGCCAAGAGCGCCACCAACACGGGCATCTGGGTCGTGCCCGCCGCCGGCGGCGACGCCTCCAACCTGACCGCGGCATTCGACCGGTCTGTGGGCAACGCCGTGGGGACCGATGTGCGGATCACCCCGCAGGCTCCCACGATCGCCTGGACCGCCGATGGTGCCGGCCTCGTCTTCTACGCCACAGACCGCGGGAGCACGCACCTGTACCGGGTCGCCCTCGCCGACCGGACGGTCGAGCCACTGACCGAGGGTGAGGAGGTGATCGCCGACCTCTCGGCGTCGGCCGGGCAGGTCGTCTACCAGCGCCTGACCCCGACCACGCTGGATGAACTCTGGCTCCTGCCGGAGGTGGGCGGGCCGCGACGTCTCACGGCGTTCAACGACGACCTGCTGGCCCACCTCGAGGTTCCCCACCTGCGGCGGTTCACCTTCGCCGGCGTCGGCGGGTGGCCGATGGAGGGATGGATCCGCACCCCGGCGTCGTTCGATCCCGGCCGGAAGTACCCGGCGGTCCTGCGCATCCACGGGGGCCCGCACGCGGCCTACGGCCATGCCTTCAGCCACTATGCGGCGGTGCTGGTCTCCCGCGGATACGTGGTCGTGGAGACCAACCCGCGGGGCAGCCAGGGCTACGGGGAAGCGTTCACCCAGGCGGTCATCGGCGACTGGGGCGGGGATGACAGCCGGGACATCCTACTGGGGCTCGATGCGGCCATCGCGCAGGGTTTCATCGATCCCGACCGCATCGCCGTGGCCGGCGGGTCGTATGGGGGCTTCATGACCAACTGGCTCATCGGGCACACCGGGCGGTTCCGGTGCGCGGTCAGCGAGGTCTCTGTCAGCAACCTCCACAGTTTCTACGGGACCAGCGACATCGGGGCCACCTGGGGCGAGGTGGAGTGGGGGGCCAGTCCGTGGGACGACCCGCAGCGGCTGCTGGCGCATTCCCCGCTGATGCACGTCACGCAGGTTACCACGCCGGTCCTCATCACCGCCAACGAGGCCGACCACCGCTGCCCGGTGGAGCAATCCGAGCAGTTCTACGTGGCCCTGCGGAAGCTGGGCCGGGAGGCCGTCTTCCTGCGCTTCCAGGACGAGAGCCATACGATGGCGTCCGCCGGCCGGCCCAGGCCGCGGATCGAACGGCTTCGCCGCCTGGCGGCGTGGTTTGACCGGTTCCTCCGGCCGGAGGCCGGGTAGGCCGGGATCCAGCAGGAGGAGTTCGCGGCCTGGGAGTGGTAGTTTTGGTCATTACCGGTCATTACCAGTCCGCGCCACGGGTTGGCGGCGTACCCAGGAGGGCCACCGCCGGATGAAACTCCATCGTGAGGCCGCGACGCCGCTCCACAGGCAGCTGGGGGCCGACTTGGTGCGCAGCATCCGGTCCGGGCGGTTCCGTCCCGGACAGCGCATCCCCTCCGAACGGGAGATCTGTGCGACGTACGGCGTGAGCCGGACCACCGTGCGACAGACCATCAGCGACCTCGTGGCGTCGGGCCTGTTGATCCGCGTGCCGGCGCGGGGGACCTTCGTGGCCGGCCCCAAGATCGATCAGGACCTGACGCGAGTGGTCCGGTTCTCCGAGGCCGTCGCAGCGGCCGGGTACAAGCCGTCAGCGCGGCTGCTCGGCGTCCGCACGGCCCCCGCACCACCTCCGGCCTCAAAGGCCCTGGGGCTGCCGGCCGGGGAACCGGTGGTCGTGGTGGACATGTTGAGCCTCGGCGACGGCGCGCCGCTGGCCCTCTACCGGATCCACCTGCCGGTCGAGACCGGCGACCCCACAGCCCGCGCCCTGCTGGCCGCCGAGGCCGAAGGGCGTGTGACCTTCGGGCTGGTCCTGGAGCACGTCAGGCGTGTGAGCGGGCTTGAGCCGGCGCAGGTGGTGCAGACCTATGAGGCGGCCCCGGCACCCGAGGAGATTGCCCGGATCCTGGGGATTCCCGAGGGTGCGGCCATCGTGACCAGCGCCCGCACCGTGCTCACGGCGGCGGGGGTCCCGATCACCCACGACCAGGTCTACTATCGCGGCGATCGGTACCGGTTCACGATCCGGCGCGCGTACTCACTGTAGGCCGTTGTGTGACGCGTTTCAGGCTCACTGAACCAGGCATCACGTCTGCGGAGGGGGGAGGCGCAATGCACCGACAGCGTCTTGCGGCAGCAGTGGCGGTGGCGGTCCTGGCCCTGGGGATCTGGGCGCCGGCTGGCGCCCAGGAGCGAACCCTGGCGTTCGCGCTCGACACCGAGGCGTTCCGCCGTCCCGAGGCCGAGGCCATCGCGGACAACCTGCGCGCGCTGGGCATCCAGACCGAGGTCCGTGTCTGGGAGCGCACCAGCCTGATCGCGCGCATCCAGGCGGGCGAGCGGCAGGCGTACCTGACCGACTGGGGCAGCGCGTTCTTCGATCCCTACGACCTGGCCGAGCCCAAATTTACCACGGGCGGCAGGGGGAACTTCTCCTTCTACAGCAACAAAGAGGTGGACGACCTCCTGGTCGCCGGATCCACCGGGACCGACAACGCGCGCCGCCGCGACGCGTACTTCAAGGTCCAGGAGATCCTGTTCCGCGAGGCCCCGTGGGTCTTCGGCTACTTCCGCCAGGACACCCACGGCGCCAGCACGCTGGTGGAGAACTGGGAGCCCGCCATGGACAGCCGGATCAACCTCCACGACGTCCGGCTGGCGCGCGGCGGTGTCGTCGCCGTTGGCATGAACACCAACGCGATCGTGACGTTCGACCCGGCGATGTTCCGCGACCGGAAGACCGAGACCGTCCTGCGCAACATCTTCGACGGGTTGGTCACCCGGACCACGCGGGACAAGGTGGTCCTCGAGCTGGCAGCGGCCATGCGGCAGCTCTCGCCCACGGTCTACGAGTTCACCCTCCGCCCCGGCGTGGTGTTCCACACCGGCGATGCCATGACCGCCGACGACGTCGTGTTCACCTTCGAGCGGATCCTCAAGGAGGGTGCCGTGGGCGGCCAGAGCAGCCCGCGCAAGGCCTTGCTGGGCCCCCTGGACAGGGTCGAACGGGTTGGCGACAACGTTGTCCGGTTCACCCTGGCACGGCCGTTCCCGGTCTTCCTGCAGGCGCTGGTCCACTTTCAGATTGTCCCCAGACGCTACATCCAGACGGTCGGCGACCGGGCCTTTGCCGAGCGGCCGATGGGAACCGGCCCGTTCAAGTACCTCGCGGGCCGCGTGGATTCCCAGATCGTCCTGGAGCGGTTCGAGCAATACTACGGCGGCGCGCCCGAACTCCCGCCGGTGGGCCCGGCGTCGCTGCGGGGGGTCGTGTTCCGCATGATGCCGGAACCGGCCACCCGCGTGGCGGCGCTCAAGGCCGGCGAGGTGCACATCATCGAGGACGTGCCGGTCGACCTCATCGGCGAACTCGAGCGTGATCCGCGCACGGCGGTCAGGGCGACCCAGGGCACCCGTGTCTTCGGCATCGAGTTGAACAACGCCAGGCCGCCCTTCAACGACGTGAAGGTCCGCCAGGCGCTGAACTACGCGGTCAACTGGGAGGCCATCCTCCGGGCGGTCTACCGCGGCTACGCCACGCGGCTGTCCACGGCGTTTCTGCCGAGTGGCTTTGGCTACAACCCCCGCCAGCAGGCGTATCCCTACGACCCGGCCCGGGCGCGCGCACTGCTGAGGGAAGCGGGGTACGCCGTGCGGTAGGTCATGCGGGCGGTCGTCCTGGCGCGCCGCGTCCTGACGACGATCCCGATCATGTTCGGGGTGGCGGTGATCGTCTTCGTGGTGATGCGGATGCTGCCCGGCGACCCGGTGGATGTCATCCTGGGACAGGCGGGGGCGGCCTCGCAGCAAGACCTGGACCGCCTCAGGCAGGATTTCTACCTGGACCGCCCGCTGGGGGAGCAACTGCTGCGCTTCATCGCCGGGGCGGCGCGCGGCGACCTCGGCACGTCGTTCGCGCGCCGCCGGCCGGTCTTCGCCATGCTGGTGGAGGCGCTGCCGGCGACGGTCGAGCTGGCGCTGGCCGCCACCCTCATCGCGCTGGCGGTGGCCATCCCGGTCGGCGTCCTCTCGGCCGTCTACCAGCGGTCATGGCTCGACCGCCTGGCGATGGGCGGGGCCTTCCTGGGCATCTCCATGCCGGCCTTCTGGCTGGGGATCGTGGCGATCATGGTGTTTGCCGTGCGGCTGGGGTGGTTTCCCACCTCGGGCCGGCTGAGTCACGAGGTCTTGCTGGCGCCCACCACGGGCTTCGTCCTGGTGGATAGCGTGCTGGCGCGCAACTGGGCGGCGCTGGCCGACGGGCTTCGCCACCTGGTCCTGCCAGCCGCCGTGCTCGGCGCGGGCCTGCTGGCCATCGTGGCCCGCGTGATGCGGTCCAGCATGCTCGAGGTGCTGCGCGAGCAGTACGTGACGACCGCCCGCTCCAAGGGGCTGGCCGGCCGCCTCGTGATCTGGCGGCACGCGATGCGCAACGCGCTCATCCCTACGGTGACCGTGGTTGGCCTGCAACTCGGCGTGCTGCTGGGCGGCAACATGATCGTCGAGACGGTGTTTGGGTGGCCCGGGATGGGCCGTCTGGTGGTCGAGGCGATCTTCAACCGCGACTACCCGGTGGTGCAGGGCGCGGTCATGCTCTACGCGATGACCTTCGTGCTGGCCAACCTGGCGGTGGACCTGTGCTACATCTACCTGGACCCGCGCATCGCGCTGTAGGGGGACGCGCCGTGGGCACGGTCACTGTCGCGATCCCTCCCCTGGGGGCCCGGCGCGGTGTCGGCACGGCGGCTCGCCTGGCCCGCCATCCGTCCGCGGTGGTCGGCGCCGTCGTCGTCGCCGTGATGGCCGGCCTGGCGGTGCTGGCGCCACTGGCGGCGCCGTTCGATCCGGGCGCCTCACGGCTGGAGGGCCGTCTGGCGCCGCCCGCGTGGCTGGCCGGTGGGGCTGCGGGCCACTGGCTGGGCACCGACGGTCTGGGGCGCGACATCTGGTCGCGCATCATCTATGGCGGCCGCGTCTCGCTGCTGGTCGGCCTGGCGGCCACGGTGCTGTCGCTGGTCCCGGGGCTGATCCTGGGACTGGCCGCCGGGTTCTTCCGCGGCGCGACAGACGCAGCGCTCTCACGCTTCGCCGAACTGCTGATGGCCTTTCCACATCTGATCTTCGCCATCGGTGTGATGGCCGCGCTGGGGCCCGGGTTCTGGAACCTGGTCATGGCGCTGGCCTTCAAGGGATGGGTGGAGTTCTTCCGCGTGGCGAGGGGGGACACGCTCAGCCAGAGCTCCCGCGAGTACGTGGGCGCGGCGCGGGCCCTGGGGGCCTCGGGCGCGCGCATCCTGGGCCGGCACATCCTCCCCAACATGATCCACACCAGCCTGGTGCTCGGCACGCTGCGCATGGGCCACTTCATCGTGCTGGAGGCGTCGCTGTCGTTTCTGGGCATGGGCCTGCCGCCGCGCCTGCCGGCCTGGGGCTCCATGGTGGCCGACGGCCGCGAGGTCATGCTGACCGCGTGGTGGGTGTCCACCTTCCCGGGGCTGGCCATCGTGTTCCTGGTCCTGGCGGTGAACCTGATCGGGGAGGGGCTGCGGGACGTCCTGGACCCGCGGCTGCGGTCGGAATGAGCCCGCGCACACCGCGGGCCGCCACGCGCCCGGTGGTGGGGATCGCGGTGCCCCCTGCCGCGCGGCGCGTCGGCGTGGACTTCGGCAATGACGCCCTCTACGCCGCGGCGGTGACCCGGGCGGGCGGCATCCCGGTGTTCCTGCCCGCAGACGTCGGGGAGGCCGAGGCGCGGACGCTCGCCCGCCGGCTGGATGCGCTCCTGTTGACCGGAGGCCGACGTCTGCCTCCGGGCTATTTCGTCCAGCATCCCAGGCCGACGCTTCGGGAGACGGATCCGGTCCGCTACCGGTTCGACCACGCGCTGGTCCTGGAGGCGTGCGCGCGCGGTCTGCCGGTGCTGGGGATCTGCCGGGGCATGCAGGTGCTCAACGAGGTCCTGGGCGGGACCCTGGTGCCGAACCTGGCCCTCGATTGGCCGGGCGCGCTCGAGCACGGGCAGGCAAAGCCCGCGCAGCAGACGACGCACCAGATCCGGATCGCGACATGCAGCCGGCTGCAGTTGGCGATCGGCGAGACGCAGATGCGCGTCAACTCGCATCACCGGCAGGCCGTCGCCACACCCGGGGTGGGGTTGACGCCCGTCGCCTGGGCCAGCGACGGCGTGATCGAAGCCGTCGAAGCGCCCGGCGGTCCGTTCCTGGTGGGAGTCCAGTTCCATCCCGAAGCCCTGATCCGACGCGACGGCCGCTGGCTCGGCCTGTTTGAGGCGCTGGTGGCCGCGGCGCGCCGGCAGACGACATGAGGAGGCCTCCATGGACCGCATGACCCTGCTCTCGCCCACCGGGCACCTCGGCTTCACGCCCATCGAGCCTGGCAGTTTCCACGCCGGCGCGGCGCGCCGCCCGGACGCCTACGTGGCCGACTCCGGCAGTTGCGATATCGGCCCCTACCCGCTGGGCGCCGATGCCCAGCACAGCCCGGTGGAGTGGCAGCGCCACGACCTGGCATTGATGCTGGTGGCCGCCCGGCAGCATCGTGTCCCGATGATCATCGGGTCGGCCTCGGATACCGGGACCAATCGCGGTGTGGATCTGTTCGTGCGCCTGGTCGAGGAGATTGCGCGGGCGCACCGCCTGGCGCCCTTCCGCGTGGCCGCCATCTACGCGGAGGTCTCACGCGACGCGCTGCTGGCCCGGCTGCGCCGGATGACCGTCCAGGGTCTGGGCGGCCGGGCCGACCTGACGCCCGAGGTCGTGGAACGCACCGACCACATCGTGGCCATGATGGGGGTCGAGCCCATCGTCCGTGCGCTTGAGGCCGGCGCCGAGGTGGTGATCTGCGGCCGCTCCTGCGACGACGCCATCTTCGCCGCCCCGCCGCTGCAGGCGGGGTTCCCCAAGGCGCTGGCGTTCCACCTGGGGAAGGTGCTGGAATGCGCGTCGCTATGCGCCGAGCCCTTCATGGCCAAGGAGACGGTGCTCGGGACCATCACCCAGGAAGCGGTGGAGTTCGAGCCGATGCATCCGGACCAGCGCTGCACGCCGGCCTCGGTGATCAGCCACAGCATGTACGAGCGGGAGGATCCCTACACGCATGCGGTCCCGGGCGGCGTCCTCGACCTGCGCCACTGCCACTATGAGGCCGTGGATACCCGCCGGACGCGGGTGACCGGGGCGCGCTGGATTCCAGCGCCGGCCTACACCGTCAAACTGGAAGGGGCCGGCCGCGTGGGATCCCGCGCCTTTGCCTTCGCGGCGCTGCGCGACCCCCACGCCATCGGGCTCGTGGACCAGATGGAGCGATGGGCCCGGGCCAAGGTGGAGGAACGATACGGGCCGCCCGGCGCGGGCCGCTACGAACTGTTCTTCCGCGTCTACGGCCGAGACGGCGTGCTGGGCCCCCGGGAGCCCCATCCGGAGGCGACGGGCCGCGAGGTCGCCCTGATGATCGAGGTGGTGGCGCCGACCGACGACGAAGCGCAGATCATCGCGGCGTTGGCCCAGCGCAACTTCTTCTTCGCCCGGTTTCCCGGGCTGCGGGGCACGGCCGGCACCGCGGCCCTTCCGGTGGACGAGGTCTTTCTGGGGCGCCCCGCCTACTCCTGGACGATCAACCACCTCCTCACCCTGGAGGACCCGTGCGAGTTGTTCCCGATGCGCGTCGTGGATATCGGCGCTCGGGTGCCCTGAGTCAGGGAGCCCCGCGATGCCCCGGTTATTCGACCTGGCCAGCACGATCCGGAGCAAGAACGCCGGTGTGGACCACGTGACCTTCGACGTCATCTTCACCGATCACGCCGCCTACACCCGGGCCCGGGCCAGCGGCGCCCTGACGCGGGAGACGGTGGCCCGGCTCTACCGCGTCGCACCGGAGGACGTCACCCACTTCGTGTACGTGGATGCGGCGCCGGCACTCAAGTTCACGCTGCGGCGCCCGCGCCCCAGCGGCGACCCGGGCGAGACGGACGTCTTCGGCTCGCAGCAGTACCCGCCGCTGTTCGACGTCGAGATCCCCTGACGGCAGGCCCGGGCGTCCGTGCCGGCCCGATGGACCGGGCGTCCCGGCGCCTTGACCCGTTCCGTAAGGCGTGGTGTACTTGAGTGTAGACAGCCGGCCGACGACCTCCTGGAGTTGATGCTGGCCGAGTCGCTGGCCGACCGCCACAAGGCACTGGCCGGCGAGACCCGCCTGCGGATCCTGCGCCTGCTGGCCGGCCGGGAGATGTACCTGCAGGAACTCGCCAGGGCGCCGGGCCTCTCGCACGTCACGGTGCTGCACCACATCGCCCTCCTGCGGGCGGCCCGGCTGGTGCCGATCGTCGAACGCGGGAACGCCAAGTACTACCGCCTCCGGGCAGACCGTGCGCGGGACGCGGCCGCCCTCTGGCAGGAGTTCGCGCGCCCACAGGAGGGGTGAAGTTCCATGGACCGCCGTCCCCCGACCCTCGACCGTGAGATCCTGACCGTGGAACAGGCGGCGGATTTGTTGCAGGTTCACAAGATCACGATCTACCGGTACATCCGCGAGGGCCGGCTGCCGGCGGTGCGGCTCGGGAAGATGTACCGGCTCTTCAGCAGAGACGTCGAGGTCTGCCTCCGGGCGATGCGCCACCATCCCGAGGAGACGCCCTCCGGCAGGCGATGACGCTGGCCGGGCTCTCCACGGCCCAGACCTTCAGCGCGCTGCGGCATCCCTTCTACCGGCGGTTCTGGTGGGGCGGGCTGGTCTCCCTCACCGGCTCGTGGATCCAGATCACCGCCCAGCAGTGGCTCGTCTACGACCTCACCGGCTCGGCTCTCATGCTGGGGACCGTGACGTTTGCCAACACCGTCCCCACCATGCTGCTGACCCTGTTCGGCGGCGCCGTCGCCGACCGTTCGGAGAAACGCCACCTGCTGATCGGGACA
>JAVKHQ010000035.1:0-25984 GCA_031459875.1 Candidatus Fervidifonticultor sextus
TCTGCCGAACGAAAGCGGAGGCGATCCTAACACTGTCCGACCCACTTACCAGCGTCTCAAGCGCTGATCGGGTAGCTTCCGCTGTGGGGAGGACTCGAACTTCCACAGTTGTCCCCGTCTTCTGCACGGACGGGAGGATCTCCTCACCGGCCGGGATCTCCTCAGTAGCTCCGGGTCCCGGAGGGTTCGTGCTCCTCTTCGGGAGGCTCGGGGGAGAATCCCGCCTGTCAGGGGGATGCGGGCGCCGAACGGCGGCTCGGGTCAGAGAGCGGGAGGGATTCGCCACGAGGCATCCGCACAGCCAGGTCTCCTCAGATGGACGCCGGGCCGAAGAGCCGCCAGTACGGAACGGTCCACACGCCCGGAGCGATCGGCTCGACCTCCCGCCCCCGGGTCACGACGAGTCCCAGGCGGAAGGCCTCCCTGGAGCCCGATCGCCCGGGGCCAGGGCGAAGCCCGCGCAGGCTCTCCTGGAGGGTACGGGCTTCCCGCGGCCCGACGGCCCGGCCCGCCCGCACCTCCAGCGCGAGGAGGCGGGTCCCGTCGGAGAGGACGACGTCGACCTCGCGCCCGGCGTGCGTCCGGAAGAAGTGGAGGGACGGTGGGAGGGGCTGCCACGACGCCCACCGGAGCAGCTCGTCGATGACGGCGGTTTCGAAGAGGGCGCCGTTCGCCTCACCGAGGCGGTCCGAGAGCACGCGGGTCAGCCCCGGGTCGGTCCAGTAGAGCTTCGGGCTCTTCACGAGCCGTCCGGCCACCGTCGGCAGGAGCGGACGCAGCAGGTAGACCTGGTAGGAGATCTCCAGGAAACGGATGTACCGCTTGACGGTGTTGACGGCGACACCCAGTTCCCTGGCCACCTCGCTGTACGACAGCAGCTGTGCTGTTCGGGCGGCCAGGAGGTTCTGGGTCAGGGCGAACTGGTCCAGGTCGGCGACCCGACCGAGGTCTGCCAGGTCTCGCTCGAGGTAGGTCCGCCGGATGAAATCTTGCTGCCATTGAGGAAGAAATCCCCCTACGACCCTGACCTGAGATCAAGACCGGCAAGGTGGACGCCGAAGTCCTCGTGCGCCTGTTGGCCAGCGGATGGCTACGCGGCGCCGCGTCGCAGATCTCTCCTTCGAACTGATGGGCGGACCGCCGGGCAGGGGGGCTGAAGAGGCTTTCCGTTCGGCCTACCGCTTCCTCCTGGCCGGCAGGCGCAAGAGCTTCACCCTGGCGCCAACTGCGTCCAGTTCGGGATCTTTGTGGATCAGGGTGGCGTCCTGCATGATCGCCACGCCAGCGACCAGGGCATCGGCGACCGACAGGCGGTACGTGGCCTTCAATCTTCCCGCCTGCAACAGGAGTTTGTCGTCTGGATACACCGACTTCACAGGCCAGGTCTTCGCCAGCGCCGCCAACCGCGCGGCCATGTCCTCTCCGTGTGCACGAAGAGCCGTAGAGAAGAGTTCCATCAGGGTAATGGAGCACACCAGCACTTCATGCCGGCCGGCCCGGGCTCCCCGTAAGAGGCGTTCCACCGCCTCTGCGCCGGGTTCATCCCCGAGGAAAGCAAGGATGGCCGAGGTGTCCAGAACGTAGCGCTCAGCCACGCTGTCGTTCGTGCGCGCGCTCCCGCAGCAACACTTGGCGGAGGCCCCTGGCGGCCCCACGAGCCGCAGCGATAGGGTCCTTCGGCAAGGCGACGACCCGGATCGTCTGGCCGTCGTCGATCCATTCGAGGCGGGTCTTTGCGCCGATTCCATGAGCCCGGCGCACCTTGGCTGGAATCACAGTCTGCCCCGGGCCGTCACCGTCGTCCGCACCGAAACATCACCCCAGAAACGCTTATACAAGGCAAAACGAATATTTGCAGGTCGATTCTCGAATTCGACGTGCATCGATTCTAGCCTGGCTCCAGGGCTGCCCAGGAGCACCCCACCGAAGACAATGGGGGAGGAGAGGAACTTGGAAGGGATATAAGGCTGGCAGACGTGCTCGCCGGGGAGGCGGTCCTTCTCGCACCGGGAGAAGGTCACGCTGGCGAGCGGATGCCCGCGTCTGCTACCGGTCCATCCCGCCGGCCTACAGCAGGCGGTAGATCCAGACCGCGATGATGATGCCCAGGATCATCGCCAGGTTGAGCCGGATGATTCCGCCCGCGGTCACGCTGACGATGCGCAGGTCGAGGGTGACCGGCGGATCGAGGCCCGCGCGCACCTCGCGCGCCAGGAAGCCCAGCACCGGGTAGCCCACGACCGCTTCGGCGATGACGCTGCCCAGCAGCCCGCCGGCCAGCACGACGACGAGCAGGACCCACCAGGGGTTGCGAGGCCGTCGCGCCACCCTACTCGACGACCGGCTCCACGTAGGAGGACGGCCGCGGCGCGACCAGCCGCGCCAGCCAGATGCTCAGTTCGTAGAGCGCGTAGGTTGGGACCGCCATGAGCAACTGCGAGATGACGTCGGTGCCCGGCGTGAGCACGGCCGCCAGGATCACGATCAGGAGGATGGCGTAGCGGCGGGTCCCGGCCAGCGTCGCCGGCGAGACGAGGCCCATCCGGGCCAGGAAGACGATGACGATCGGCACCTGGAAGACGAAGCCAAACGCCAGGACGAACGCCAGCATGAAGGAGAGCGTGGGGCCCACCGCCAGCATCGGCTGCAGCGTCTCGGTGGCGTAACTCAGCAGGACCCGGATGCCGATGGGCATGATGACGAACAGCCCGAAGGCCGCCCCGAGCAGGAAGAGCACCAGCGAGGGCGGGAGCAGCATCATGACCACCCGGCGCTCGGTCTGGGTCAGCCCGACCGCGATGAACATCCAGAGCTGATAGAGGATGACCGGCAGCCCGAGGAAGACGCCCAGCAGGACGGCGATCTTGATCCGGACGAAGAGGGCCTCGGCCGGGGCGAAGAAGACCACCTGGCGCACCTGCATCATGCGGACCAGCAGGTCCAGGACCCGGTCGACGAAGAGGAAGCCAATGGCCGTGCCGGCGCCCAGGGCGGCAAATGACAGGAGGAGCCGCCGGCGCAGCTCCTCCAGGTGCTCGACGATGGTCATCGGCCGGTCTTCCATGGCCGCCGGGACCCGTCAGGCGCTGGGCTTGGTCGGCTTGGTGTCCTTGACGTCTTCCTCGACGTCGCTGATGGCTTTCCGGAACTCCTTGATCGTCTTGCCCGCCGCGGCGCCCAGTCCGGCCAGGCGGTTCGCGCCGAACAGCAGCAGGAGGATCAGCAGGATGATCAGCAACTCCATCGGGCCCACGTTTGGCATCGTCGGCTACCTCCACTCTCCCATTATAGCCTACCGCCGCCGCGCCGGACGCCGGCCAGGTCGGCGAGGGCGGCCAGCACCGGGCGCAGGCCTGAAAGCAGCGCCTGGAGGGCGCGCAGCGCGCGTGCCGCCTCCGCCACGGCGCCCACGACCTCGTCGGGCGCGCGGCGACCCGGCCCCGTCCAGCGCCGCCACCGGGACCGCAGCTCGGCCAGGTCGCGGCTGATCCGCCGGTGGAGCGCCGCTAGTTCTCCCGCGGGAACAGGCTCCGGAGCCACCGGACTTCCTCCTCCACCATGGCCGCCCACGACGCGCGCCGCCGCCGCACGCGCCGCGTCCCCAGGAAGACGAGCGCGCCCATCACCGCGACCACTGCGCCCAGCGCCACCGCCGCGGCCAGCCAGCCGGGCAGCCAGATCGCCAGGACCAGCACCAGGACCGCGACCGCCAGCCCGAGCGCGAAGACCCCAAGCGCCAGCGCCGCGCCGATCATCAACGCCGCCGCTGCCACGTCGCGGCCGAGCCCGCGCAGGTGCCCGGCGACCGCCCGGCCGTAGAGCCGCAGCAGCGCCGCGAGGTCGGCGGCCAGCCTGCGGACCAGGTCGCCGGCGGGTTCCTCGGGCCCGCGGGGCTCGTCACTCATGAGCGGTTACTTCCAAGCCCCGAGGGACTTCTCCTCCGCGGCGGACGCGCCGGCAGCCGACGCCTCCGCGCCGACCAGCGTGGCCGCGCGCGGCCGGTAGCCCAGCAGCCGCAGGCCGTTGGCGACGACGATCACCGTGCTCATCTCGTGGCCGACGACGCCATAGGCCAGCCGCAGCCCGAAGACGAGGACGGCGACCACCAGTCCGACGATCACCAGCGACGCGAACACCAGATTCTGGACCACCGCGGCCTGGGCGCGGCGGGCCAGCGCGAGGGCGTAGATGAGGCGGGAGAGGTCGTCGTGCATCAGGACCACGTCGGCCGTCTCCAGGGCGGCATCGGTCCCGGCTCGGCCCATCGCCACCCCGACCGTGGCCGTGGCCATGGCGGGCGCGTCGTTCACGCCGTCGCCGACCATGGCCACGCGGCGGCCGGCGTCGCGCAGCCGGCGGATCGCGTCCACTTTTTCCTCGGGCAGCAGGCGCGCCTCGACGTGGGTGATGCCCAGCGCCGAGGCCACGCCTCCGGCGACGCGGTCGTTGTCCCCCGTGACGATCCCGATGTGGTCGATCCCCAGGCGGCGCAGGGCCGCCACGGCGGCTGCGGCCTCCGGCCGGACGGCATCCGCCATGGCGATGGCGCCGAGCACCCGGCCGGCGGCAGCGACCAGGACCGCGGTCTTGCCTTCCGCTTCGTACCGCGCCAGGGCCTCCCGGGCGGGCGGCGGCACGCCGCCGCAGGTGCGTGCGACCAGCCCGGGCCTGCCGACGACGACTTCGGTCCCGTCCAGCGACGCGACGATCCCCAGGCCGGGGGTCGCCTGGAAGGCATCGGGCAGGCGCAGCACCTGGCGCCGCCGCCGTGCCTCGGCCACGATGGCGGAGGCCAGATGGTGCTCGGAGCGCTGCTCGGCCGAAGCCGCCAGGGCCAGAACGTCTGCCGCATCGCCGCCGTCGAGCGCGACCACATCCGTGACGGCCAGGACGCCCCGCGTGAGGGTCCCCGTCTTGTCGAAGACGACCGCGCGCACCCCGGCCAGGGCCTCCAGCGCGGCCCCGCCCTTGAACAGGACGCCGGCCCGCGCGGCGTTGGCGATCGCCGACAGCAGCGACGCCGGGGTGGAGATCGCCAGCGCGCACGGCGAGGCCACGACCAGCAGGGCCATGGCGCGGTAGAAGGCCGCTTCACGCGACCACCCGCCGAACACCGGCAGGGCAAACACGAGCAGGGCGCTGGCGGTGATAACCGCCAGGGCGTAGGGCTGGCCGAACCGCTCGATCAGCCGCTGGGTCGGAGCCCGCTGGCGCTGCGCCTCGGCGACGAGCCGGATGATGCGGACCAGCGTGCTCTCGCCAGCCGGCCTCGTCACCTGGATCTCGAGCAGTCCACCGCCGTTGATCGTCCCCGCGAAGACATCCTCGCCGGGCCCGCGCGCGAGCGGAATCGATTCGCCGGTGATCGGCGCCTGGTCCACGTCGGAGGTGCCGGCGATGATTCGGCCGTCGAGAGGGATCCGCTCCCCGGGCCGCACGACGATGGTCTCCCCGACCGCCACCCGGTCGACCTCCACCGCGACATCGCCTTCCGGCCGGCGCACGAGCGCCCGGTCGGGCCGCAGCGCCATCAGCGCCTCGATGGCCCGCCGGGTGCGCGCCATCGCATAAGACTCCAGGGTGTTGCTCAGCGAGAACAGGAACAGCAGCACCGCGCCCTCGTCCCAGGCTCCGAGGATCGCCGCGCCCGCCGCCGACAGCAGCATGAGCAGGTTGACGTCGATGCGGCCAGCGCGCAGCGCCCGGGCGGCGGAGCGGGACGCCACGGCGCCTCCGAACAGGTAGGCCAGCAGATAGCCCGGGCGCCCCAACGTGGGCAGCCCCAGACGGTCTGGGACCGCAGCCGCCAGCAGCGCGGCCAGGGTTGCGGCCGTCAGGAGGGCCTGGGCGTGGCAGACGACCCACCGCGGCCAGGCCGGCAGGCAGGCGGGCCTAGGCGTCGATCAGCCCCTTGCGCACGGCGTAGCGGACGAGGTGCGCGCGGTCGTGCAGGTCCAGTTTCTCCATGATGTGGGTGCGGTGGGTCTCGACGGTCTTGACGCTGATGTGGAGCGCCTCGGCAATCTCCCGGTTGGTCTTGCCTTCGGCGATCAGGCGGACCACCTGACGCTCGCGCTCGGTCAGGCCGTCGAAGCGCACCCGGTCATCGTCCCGGGCAGCCGGACTCTCATACTCCGACACCAGGCGTCTGGCGATCACCGGGTGGAGGAATGTGTGCCCGCTGGCCACCGCGCGCACGGCGTCCACCAGGTCGCGGGCGCTGGCCCGCTTCATCACGTAGCCCGAGGCGCCGGCTTTGACCAGTTCGTAGACGTAGGCCTCGTCCTCGTGCATGGTCAGGATGACCACGCCGACGCCCGGCATCGCGCTCTTGATCCGCCGGGTGGCCTCGACGCCGTTCATGCGGGGCATGCTCACGTCGAGGCAGACCACGTCGGGCCGCAGGCTGGCGGTCAGTTCGACCGCCGCCTCCCCATCGCCCGCCTCGCCCACCACCTCCAGATCCGGTTCGGCCGTCAGCAACCGCCGGATCCCCTCGCGGACGATGACGTGGTCCTCGGCGAGCACCACCCGGATCGGCCGGCCGCGCCGCGGCGGTGGGTCATGGCGGCCAGCGGACCCCTCGCCGCTGTTATGACGCCCTCTGGACATGGCTGGCGACCTCCTGTGCGCCGCGGGCCAGGGCGTCCAGGTTGCGCGCCCGCGCCTGCGGGTCGCGCACTTTGGTCTCGAGGGCGGCCCGGATGCTGTCCTGCGACAGGATCGGCTGCGCGGCCAGCAGCGCGCCGAGGATCACCATGTTGGCCACCCGCGCCGCGCCCAGGTCGTTGGCGATGGCCGTGGCCGGCACGCAGACGGTTTCCGCGTCGGGGCGGGCGGGAGCCCGGCCGGTCATGGTGACGTCGCAGACGATCAGGCCGCCGGGCCGCACTGCGGGCTCGAACCGGTCCAGCGACGGTCGGTTGAGCGCAATCAGGATCGAGGGATCGGCGACCACCGGCGAGGCGACGGGTCGATCGCTGATGACGACCGTGCAGTGGGCGGTCCCGCCCCGCTGCTCGGGCCCGTAGGAGGGGAGCCAGGTGACCTCGTAGCCCTCGTGCAGCGCCGCGTGGGCCAGGATCTCGCCGAGGAACATCACGCCCTGACCGCCGAACCCGGCGATGATGATCTCATACGTCGGCACGGGCCGCCTCCCGGCGCGCCGCGGTGTCCTTCACTACGCCCAGCGGGAAGGCGGGGATCATGTGCGTCTCGCACCACCTCAGGGCGTCGACGGGGTCCAGGCCCCAGTTCACCGGGCAGGTGGAGAGCAGCTCGACGATGCCCAGCCCCCGGTCCTCCAGTTGGGCCCGGAAGGCGGCCTCCACCGCCTTCCGCGCCCGGTGGATGTGCGCCACGCTGGTCACCGCTTCGCGCGCCGCATAGGCCACGCCGTCGAGGGGGGCCAGCACCTCCACCACCCGCAGCGGCGCACCGTGGAGGCGCACGTCGCGGCCCAGCGGCGTCGTGGTGGTGACCATGCCGGGCAGCGTGGTGGGCGCCATCTGCCCGCCGGTCATCCCGTACAGCGCGTTGTTGACGTAGATCACCGTGATCCGCTCGCCGCGCGCGGCCGCGTGCAGGATCTCGGCCGCGCCGATGCTGGCCAGGTCGCCGTCGCCCTGATAGGTGAAGACCACGCGGTCGGGCAGGACGCGCTTGATCCCGGTGGCCACCGCCGGCGCCCGGCCGTGGGCCGCCTGTTGGAAGTCCACGTCGAAGTAGTTGTAGGCGAAGACCGAACAGCCCACCGAGGCCACCCCGATGGTCCGCTCCCGAATCCCCAGCGCATCGATCACCTCGGCCACCAGCCGGTGGATGATCCCGTGGGTGCACCCCGGGCAGTAGTGCATCGGCACCTCGAGCAGGGTGCGGGGCCGGCCCGCGACCTGGATCACGCCGCCACCGCCTCCTCTACCGCCACCGCGCGCATGACCCCGGCGAGTTCGACCGGGGTCGGGACCACGCCGCCAACCCGGACGTAGGTCGCCACCGGCGCGCGACCGCCGACCGCCAGCCTGACGTCCTCGACCATCTGTCCGGCATTCATCTCCACGACCAGCCAGCGCCGGGGGGCGCCGGCAAAGGCCTGCACCGGGAAGGGCCAGAGCGTGATCGGGCGCAGCAACCCGACGGCGAGGCCCTCGGCGCGGACGCGGTCGACCGCCGAGCGCGCGATGCGGGCGGTGGTCCCAAAGGCCACCACGACGAGCGCGGCATCGTCGGTCCGATAGGTTTCCCATCGCGCCTCGCGCTCGCGGATGCGCCGGTAGGTCTCCATCAGGTCGAGGACATGGCGTTCCAGGTCCTCGGGCTCCAGGTAGATCGACGAGATGACGCGGCGCTCGGCCCCCGCCCCCCGCGTCGCCCACGCCGGCGGAGGCGGCGGCGGGACCGGATCCGGCAGGGCGACCGGCTCCATCATCTGACCGATGAGCCCGTCGGCGGCGATGATGGCCGGGAGGCGGTAGCGTTCGGCCAGGTCGAACGCCAGCGCGAACAGGCCGACGGCCTCCTGGATCCCAGACGGGGCCAGGACGATGCCACGGGTGTCGCCGTGCCCCAGCCCCCGGGTCACCTGGAAGTAGTCGCCCTGTGACGGCGCGATGTTCCCCAGCCCCGGCCCGCCCCGCATGACGTTGACGACCACGCAGGGCAGCCGCGCGCCGATGAGGTACGACAGGCCCTCGGTCATCAGGCTGAACCCCGGGCCGCTGGTCGAGGTCATGGCCCGGACGCCGGCGCCCGCCGCCCCGTAGACCATGTTGATCGCGGCGACCTCGCTCTCAGCCTGCACGAAGACGCCGCCGGCTTCGGGCAGGCGGCGGGCCATGTACTCGCCGATCTCATTCTGCGGCGTGATCGGGTAGCCGAAGTAGGCGCGGCACCCGGCCCGGATCGCGGCTTCCGCCATCGCCTCGTTGCCTTTCATCAGGATGCGGCTCATGCGGCGGCCTCCCGCCGGGCCCGGACCCGGGGCAGCCGGTACACCGCTATCGCCGTCTCCGGGCAGATCAGCGCGCACGCCGTGCACGAGGTGCACCGGTCGTTGTCCAGCAGCACGGCGGCCGGGTATCCCCTGGCGTTGAGGGCCCCCAGGGCCAGGACGTTTGGCGGGCAGACGGCGACGCACAGCCCGCACCCCTTGCACCGGTCGACGGCGACGACCACGCGCGGGAAGGGCGCGACGATCACCGGCTCGTCGCCGTTCCACAGCACGTGCGCTCCCGCAGACGCCATCCGGCTCACCTCAGACGGGGCAGTTCCGGCCGGACCTGGCTGTCGTCCACCTCGTAGGTCAGGCGGTTGCAGACCTCCACGACACCGTCGGCCATGCCCGCCCACCGCCCGGCGAGATCGCGCTCGGACTTCCGCTCGACGACGCCGTCCAGGTAGGCGATCCCGTCCTTGACGGTGACGCTGACCCGCTCGGTGTTGATCCAGAGGTCGCGGACCAGGCTCTCCCGGATGGCCTCGGCCAGTTCGGCGTCGGGCCGGCGGAACGCCTTGAGCACGTCGGCCCGGCTCACGATGCCCACCACGCGGCCGGCGCGCAGCACCACGACGCGGTTGATGCCGTGGCGGACCATCACATCGGCGATTTCGTGGACCGTGGCCGCCTCGGTGACGGTCAGGACCGGCGAGGTCATGATCTCATAGGCCCGCGTGGCCTCGGCCTTGCGGGCGCGCTCCGCGGCTTCAACCACGGCCCGGATCGGGAGCCGGCGCACGATCCCCGGAGGCTCCGCGGGTTTGGGCAGCACCTCCTTGTAGAGCAGGTCGCCCTCGGTGACGATCCCCACCAGTTCGTGCTCCTCGGTCACGATGGGGATGCCGCTGATCCGGTGGGTCGTCATCAGGGCCGCCAGGTCCTTGATGGTCGCATCAGGCCTCGCCGTGATGACCGGCGAGGTCATGATGTCGCGGGCGAGCAGCCGCAGCGGCCGCACGCGGGATGTCGGCTGCGAGGGTGCTGTCGCCACAATGATCACCTCCTCATGCGTTGGCCCTGGCCACGAGGTCGCCCGCCCTTCGGGCCAGGATGGCGTACGGGACGACCACCACGGGGCACGGCGCCCGTCGCACCACCGCCTCGGCGACGCTGCCCATCAGCAGGCGCGGCAGGCCCGTGCGTCCGTGGGTGCCCACCACGATCAGGTCGGCCCCGGCGGATGCCTGCTCGAGGATCGCCTCGGCCGGATCCCCCTCGACGACAACGACCTTCACCCGTCCGGCCTCCACCCCGGTGCGCGCGAGCAGGTAGGCCATCTCGGCCCGCAGGTGGTCGATGAACCGGTCGAGATGCAGCCCGGCCTCCCGCCACGCGCGCGTGGCCTCGTCGGCGGTGTACGCGTGGAGCGCGGTCAGCGCGCCGCCGGACTGATGAGCCAGACGCACCGCGAACTCCGCCAGCGCCGCCGATGTCGGCGACAGGTCCAGCGCCACGAGCACCCTCACCGGCCTCACCCCTCCCGAGCAGGCACCGGCTCGGCCTGGAGGCTCACCTCCAGCGCCAGCCGGCCCAGGACCTCGCGCGCCCGGCGCGCGTCCCGGGCGTGCACGACGAGGTCGATCCCCTCAGAGCCGCGGAACCGCAGCGTCTGCAACGACAGGATCGGGACGCCCGAACGCGCCAGGCCTGCGACGATCCGGGGCAGTTCCACGGTCACGCTGCCCACCGCCACGCGCAGCCGGGCCTCGCCCGGTCTCATCCCCAGGACCTCGGCGAAGACCTCGAAGAGATCGCTCTCGGTCACGATACCGACCAGCCGGCCGCCGTCTGTGACCGGGAGGCCTCCGACCTTGTGCCGGCGCATGAGCGCGGCGGCCTCCTCCAGCGAGGTCTCCGGTCCCACGACAATCGGCGCCGGGGTCATGAGGTGGCGCACCCGGACGCCGACGGTCAGGTGCGGGACCTCCCACACCCCGCCGACGGCCGGGGGCCGCACCCGCACCAGATCGGTCCAGGTCACGATCCCCACCAGGGCGCCGTCCTCCACGACGGGCAGGCGACGGATCCTGCAGCGCCGCATGGTGCCCAGCGCTTCCCAGGCAGGAGCGTCGGGCCCGATCGTCTGCACCGGGCTCGTCATGCAGTCGCCAACGCGCATGGTGGTCTCCTAGGCGGCCAGTTCGCCCCGCTGGGCCTGGCGGAACCGGCGCAGCAGGCGGGGGGGAACGTCGCGGCCGACGCGCACAGCCAGGAAGTTGTTGGGATCCATGGCCACATTGGGTTCGTTCGTCCACTCGCGACGGAAGCCGAAGCGCTCGAAGAGCCGCAGCAGCCGGTCGGCGTAGACGCTGGCGGCGAGGCCGGTGCCCTCGACGTCCCAGCACCAGACGTAGGCCGTGGCCACGTAGATGCGGGATTCCACCTCGGGCCGCTCGAACGCACGCCGCATCAGGGCCCGGGCGACCCCGCGCCCGCGCCAGCCCCGCGCCACCTCGATCCCGATCTCGAGCACCCGCAGGTCGTTCAGGCGTCCCCAGGGCTGGTCGGGGCCCGACGGTACGAGCAGGAGATATCCGACAACGGTCTGACCCGCGACGGCTGCGAAGACCTCGCCGCCGGGCACCCGCAGGGTCTTGCCGAGGGATTCCCGGACGATCTCGGTCCGACGTCGGCTGTAGCGCGAGAACGACCCCAGGCCGGGATCGATCTCGTAGTCCGCCAGCGCTCGATTATCTTTGAGCTGGATGATCGTGGCGGGGATGCTTTGAAGGGCTGTCGTCTCGGCCACCGATCTCGACCCCATGCCAGCATAGACCGGGCGCCCGTCCCGGGGCCATCGGACGGATACCCTATTTGGGCCTAGACCGCGGGAACTACCCGCGCGCACCCCTACAGGACCCGCCCTCGGCGGCCCCGACGAGGTCCAGCGCTTCGCCCAGCACCCGTCGGGCCGCCGTCTCCAGGGCCGAGGCGACCGGCGCCGACAGCGCGTGGCCCGGTGAGAACGATGCCCCCTCGATGCCGTAGAAAATCACGCGGGAAGGACTGCGACCCAGCGCGCGGGCCAGGCCGACCGCCTCGGCGATGCCAAATGCGTGGGTCGAGGGATGCCGCAGCGCCGGAATGGTCCCCGCTCCCAGGTCGAGGCGGTAGATGGTCCCCGGCGACGCACCCGAGACCACCGCGTCCACCAGGATGGCCGCCTGCGCCCCGGCCCAGGCCTCCATCAGGGCGGCGGCGTCGCCGGTATGTTCCACCACCGTGATGGCATCCCGGATACCCCGGCAGGCCGGTTCGGCCAGGAGGACGCCGACGCGCCGGGCTACGGCGAGCCCCGCGGCGTCGTCGCCGCGGTCGGTGGCGCCGACCCCGATGATCAGGACCGCCTGACGTGCATGCCGCACCGGAGGACCGCTACGTCCTGGCGACGGACAGGCGCAGAAAGTGCGTGGCGCACGAAATGCACGGGTCGTAGCACCGGACCAGTTGCTCGCACCGCCAGGTCGCCTCCTCGTGCGGCAGGTCCAGGACGCCCGGGACGAACTGCCACAGGTCGTCCTCGATGCGCTTGAGGTTCTGGCTCGTCGGCGGGACGATCCTGGCCGAGGCGACGAGACCGCGGTCGTCGACCTGGTAGCGGTGATACAGGAGGCCTCGCGGCGCCTCGGTGGCGTGCGCGCCGGACCCGGCGCGTGGGGGGTCCGGCAGCGGTGCGCGCGGCGGCGCGGGAGGCTCGTAGGCCCGGACCAGGGCCAGGGCCTCCTCGAAGGCATGCACCGTCTCCAGGCCCCTCGCCAGCAGGCTCCTGAACGGATTGCGGATCGGCAGCCCCAGCCCGATCTCCCGCGCGACGGACTGCGCGGCCGGCGAGAGCCGGTCGAAGTTCAGGTTCACCCGACTGGTGGGCCCCACCAGGTAGCTCCGTCCGGTCTCGACGCGGCGCGCGTGCAGGGCGTTGGCATGGGCCACCTGCTCCTCGATGACGTGCCGCTCGAAGTCTTCGACCGGGGCGTCCAGGCCCGCCGATGAGACGAGGCGCCCCTCGTTGAGCGGGTATTCGTCCGGGTGCCGCAGGCTGACGAACTCGTAGTCGGCCTCGAAGTCCGGATACTCCAGCCCGGCGGCAAAGCGCACGGCCTCGACGGCCGTCTCCAGGCCCCACGCCAGGTCCGGCTCCATCGCCGCCAGGTCGGCCCGCCGCGGCGCCCGGTAGAAGCCGCCGACGCAGGCGTTGACCGGGTGGATCTCCCTTCCGCCGATGAGGGCCACCAGGCGGTTGCCGATCTGCTTCATGCGCAGCGCCCGCTCGACCCAGGGCCGCAGGCGCGGGTCGGCGGCCATGCTGAGGGCCGACTCGTGCCCGAGGAAGTCCGGCAGGTGCAACAGGAAGATGTGGAGGACGTGGCTGGAGATCCACTCGCCGCAGTAGAACAGCCGGCGCAACTCCCGCACGCCCGGCGGCGGGGTGACCCCCATCGCCTTCTCCAGGGCGTGGGCGGCGCTCATCTGGTAGGCCACCGGGCAGATGCCGCAGATGCGCGCGGTGAGGTCGGGTGCTTCCTGGTAGTGCCGCCCCCGCAGGAACGCCTCGAAGAAGCGGGGTGGCTCATAGATGTGCAATTGAATGTCGGTGACGCGGTGGTCCCGGACCGTCACGCGCAGCGCGCCCTCGCCCTCGACGCGGGCTAGGGCGTCGACGGCGATGCGTCGCTCACCCACGGCCGGCCTCCCCGGCCCCGCCGGTGGCGGCCTCCCTCCCGAACTGCATGCTGGCCGCCCTGAACGCCCGGGCGTAGCCGTTGACAGTCCGGAAGGCCCGTGCCACCTCCTCCGGACTCAGCCCCAGCACCAGGAACTGCGTGCCCAGCGAGGTCACGTTGGGTAACTCCATCGGGCCGAAGCACCCGTAGCAGCCGCGGTGGTAGGCGGGACAGATGGCCCCGCAGCCCGCCTGCGTGGCCGGACCCAGACACGGGATCCCGTGGGCTACCATGACGCACACGGTCCCCTGCCGCTTGCACTCCCCACACACGCTGTGCGTGGGCACCTGGGGCTTCCGGCCGATCACCAGTGAGCTCACGAGGTCCACGAGCTGGCGCTTGCTGATCGGGCATCCGCGCAGTTCGAAGTCCACCGGCACGACCTCGCTGAGCGGCACGGACCGCTCAAGCGCGTGGATGTGCTCGGGCCTGGCGTAGACGACCCGGGTGAATTCGGCCACGTCCGCCCAGTTGCGCAGGGCCTGAATGCCGCCGGCGGTGGCGCAGGCCCCGATGGCCACCAGCAGCCGCGCCTGCTGCCGGATCTCCTTGAGGCGCTCGACCTCTTCGCTGGTGGTGACCGAGCCCTCGACCAGCGCCACGTCGTACGGGCCGGGGGCCGTCCGCCGGCTGGCTTCGAGGAAGTAGGCGATCTCCACCTCACCGGCGACGGCCAGCAGTTCCTCCTCGCAGTCCAGCAGCGCCAGCTGGCAGCCGTCGCAGGAGGCGAACTTGAAGACCGCCAGGGTGGGTTTGCGCCGGCGCACGGTGGCCATCAGTACTCCTCCACCCCGAAGAAGGGCTCGATGCGGTCGTAGCGCAGCACCGGCCCGTCCCTGCAGAGGAAGAGCGGGCCGTACTGGCAGCGTCCGCAGAAGGCGACGGCGCACTTCATGTTGCGTTCCAGCGACAGGTAGATGCTGCCTTTGGGGATGCGCCTGGCCAGCGCCTCGTAGACGACGAACCGCATCATGATCTCCGGTCCGCACGTGAAGACCATGGTGCGCCGCGGGTCGGGACGGAGCAGGTAGAAGAGGATGGGCACCACCCCGACGCGCCCCTTCCACGTGTCGTCGGCGCGGTCCACGGTGACGATCACCTCGATGTCGTGGCGGCGCCAGGCCTCGTACTCCTGTGGGTAGAGCAGGTCGTCCGGCGTACGGGCCCCGATCAGCAGGTGGATCCGTCCGAACTGTCCCCGATGCCGGGTGAGGTGGTAGAGCGCCGGCCGCAGGGGTGCCATCCCGATGCCACCGGCGACGATGATGAGGTCCTGGCCCATGGCCCGGTCCACCGGCCAGGGGGTCCCGTAGGGACCGCGGACCCCGATGAGGTCGCCTGGGACCAGCCGGGCGATGGCCTGGGTGACGGTCCCGGCGACGCGGACTGTGTGCTGGAGGGCGGCCGGATCTGCCGGATCGGAACTGAGGGAAATGGCCGACTCCCCGATCCCGGGGAGGGAGAGCATGTTGAACTGGCCGGGGCGGAAGCGGTAGGCCTCGCGGACGGCTGGGTCGCGGAACTGAAGCGTGTAGGTGGCGATCCCCGGCGCCTCGGGCCGGACGGCGGTGACCGTTGCGGCAAGGGGGACCATGGGGTGTCCCACCTCGGGGCGCCGGGAGCCGCTCGCCGCCACCGCGCTCGCGCTCATGACCGGGGCGCCTCCCGGATCGCCGCCACTTCTTCCGTCAGGTCGATCCCCACCGGGCACCACGTGATGCACCGGCCACAGCCCACGCACCCCGAGATCCCGAACTGCTCGATCCAGGCAGCGAGTTTGTGGGTCAGCCACTGGCGGTAGCGGGCGCGGACGGTGGGGCGCAGGTTGCCGCCATAGACGTGCGAGAACGCGCCGTCAAAGCAGGAGGCCCAGACCCGGACCCGTGCCGCCTGCTCGCCGGCGAGATCGCTGGTGTCCTGGACGTCGGCGCAGAAGCACGTGGGGCAGACCAGGGTGCAGTTGGCGCAGGCCAGGCACCGGAGTGCGACTTCGGCCCAGCGGGGATGCTCCAGGTTCTCGTAGAGGAGCCCGGGCAGGTCCTTCGTCTCCAGCGCCCGGCCCATCCTGGTCGCGGCCTCCTCCAGCAGGCGCCGGGCACGGTTCAGGACGAAGGCCCCGGCCGGCCGCCAGGGAACCCCGGCCAGCACCTGCGCGCCGAGTTCCGAGCCGACCTCCACCAGGAAGCCCTCGTCGAGCTCGGTGAGCGCCAGGTCGAACCCCGACGCGCAGCGGGGACCGGTCTTCATCGACGCGCAGAAGCAGACCCCGCCGGGCTCCACGCAGTTGACCGCCAGCACGAACGCCGCCTGACGGCGGGCCTTGTAGTGGGGGTCCTGGACGGCGCCTTCGAGGAAGACCCGGTCCTGCACCCCGATGGCGGCCAGGTCGCAGGCCCGCACGCCGATGAAGGCGAACCGCATCGGCGCCTCTCCGTCGGGCTCCACCTCGATCCCCGCGGGGGTCTTCCGGGTGGAGAAGAGCTTCAGGACCGGAGGATAGAGGTACCGCTTCCACGAGTGCGGCCCGACGACAAACCCGAAGTAGCGGTCGTCGTCCCGCCGGCGCAGCCGGTAGCTGCCGGGCCCCTGCTCATCGCGCCATCCCACGGGGAGGTCGGACAGCCCCCCGATCTCGTCGTAGACGATGGCGCCGTCGGCGATCGTGGGCCCGATCAACGTGAAGCCGGCCTCCCGCAGCGCGTCGAAGATGCGCTGCAGCATCGGCTTCTCGATCATCACGTGGGTGCCGACGCTCGGGGCGGAGGTCGGCGTCGGTCCCGTCATGTCCGCCCACCGACCCCGTAGACGTCCAGGAGCTGGAGGCGCGTCGCCTTGAGCCGGCTGGCGATGACCTGAGCCAGGATGCGGTAGACCTGGTAGCCGAGGTCGTGGTCGGCCTCGCAGGCCTGGTGCAGCGCAGCGGCATCGAAGGCGATGGCCCGGGTCGCCAGCAGCGCCCGGGCGCCGGCGGTCTTCTTCTCCACCCCCGGCACCGCGGCCGACCATCCGAGGATCTCGTGGGGGCCCACGGTCAGGATGGTCGTCCGGCCCCGGCCGGGGATGTAGGTCTCCAGCGCCACCAGCCCTTCGACGACCAGGTAGAGCCTGTCGTCCGGTTCGCCCTCCCGGAAGATCACCTGATCTTCGCCCCAGGTCATCTCCTGGGCGAATGCCGCCAGCTGCTCCAGATGGTGCGGGGCCAGGGCCGCAAACAGCGGGCTGGCGCGCAGCCGGGCCACCAGCGTCTCTCCTGCCCTCGGGCCCGTCATCGTCTGCTCACCTTCCGTGGACGTCCCGCTGGGCCTCGACCCAGGCAATCCAGGCCCCCAGACCCTCCCCGGTGCGCGCGGAGACGGGGAACAGCGGGGCCGCGCTGACCTCGCGCAGGCCGTCGGCGAACGCCGACATGGAGAAATCGGTCACCGGCAGGAGGTCGACCTTGTTGAGGACCACGGCTGCGGCCCGGGCGAACGCGGCCGGGTACTTGCGCGGCTTGTCGTCGCCCTCAGGCACGCTGGCCACGACCACCCGCAGGTGCTCGCCCAGGTCGTAGGCCGCCGGGCAGACCAGATTCCCGACGTTCTCGATGAAGAGCACCTTGAGGGTCTCCAGCGGCAACCGGCCCAGCGCCGCGCGCACCAGGTTGGCATCGAGGTGGCAGAGGTTGCCGACCAGGCGCGTCTCGATCTGGACCGCCGGCAGGCCGCAGCGGGCCAGGCGCTCGGCGTCGCGGCTCGTGGCGATGTCGCCTTCGATCACGCCCAGCGGCAGGCGCGGGTGGAGGATCGCCGCGGTCTGTTCCAGCAGGGCCGTCTTGCCGCTGCCCGGCGAGCCGATGATGTTGATGGCCACCACGCCGGCGCGGTAAAGCGTCGTCCGGACCTCCTCGGCCAGGGCGTCGTTGGCCCGCAGCACGCGCTCCAGCACCTCGACCCGCATTCCTCACTCCCCCTCGATCCACTCCAGGCGCAGGTCTGCACCGTCCGTGGCCCGCACCTGGAGGGCCGCACCCGCCGTGGGACCGCCCCGGAGGACCTGGAACGCAAAGGCCAGCGCCTCCGGTCCCACCCCGGAGAGCGACCCCACGCAGATGCCCACCGCGCTCACCGTGGTCAGACGGTGGCGCGAGACCACCTCGTCCACCTGTCGGAGCAGCGCCTGGGCGATCGACACCTCGTGCACGGTCGTCCTCAGAACGTCTGGTTGGCCAGCGCCATCATCCCGCGGGTGTACCGCTCCAGCGCGGCCACGTGTTCCGGCTCGAGGAGCACGCAGGCCCATCGCCAGTGGAACGCCACCACGTCACCGGGCGACGCACCTTCCAGGAACGTGTCGTCGCCGAGGGCGCGCAGCACGCGGGTGGGCTGCAGGTCGCCGAAGGCGAGCCGGCCCTCGCGGATGCACACCGGCCGGTAGTCCACGACGAAGGCGCCGGGCTCGACGGCGGTGATCGTGCCCCAACCGATGCGGCACAGGTCCAGGGCGGCGTCGCCCTGGGGCAGTCCGGTCCGCCGGGAGACGTCGAAGACGTGAAAGGCGTGGTGGGCCCGGGCGCCGGCCGACGGCTTGCCCGCCAGGAGGTCCAGCGCCGACGGCCGGACCTGACGTCGGAACCGTTCGTGCAGGTGGGCCGCGTAGCGCGCCCAGTCCACGTGCTCGAGCAGATCGTTGCCGATCCAGTAGGCTTCGACGACGCGGCGGTCAAACGGGTCCGGGATGGCGTTGCACTCGGCAATCAACTCCAGATAGGGATAGGCCGCCGCGAAGGTGCGGAGGTGGCGGCGCAGTCCGTCGTCGGCGGCATCGGCCTGCATGGACGCCAGCAACGCCGCGGCGACGTTCCCGCCGCAGTAGCCCAAGTGGTTGGGCATAAAGGCGAAGCGGGCGAACAGCCGCAGCCCGTCCAGCGATCCCGGGGTGACGACACCGCATCCCGAATCGGAACGCACTGATGCCTCCCGCGCGCGCATCCGGCTTCCTCCGCCGTCACAATACCGTCTGAGGGCGGGGCTGCCCATCGGGCGGGGGCTCGATGGGAGCACCGGACCTTCCCCCGATCACCTCGGGGTGGCGGCCTGCGGGTTGAGCCAGGCGTCGAGATCCTGCCCGACCGCCATCAGGGCGAGCGAGGTGAGGACGATGGCCGCCGCCGGCGGGCCGGCCCACCAGGCCCACGCGTCCGTGGTGAACAGCAGCGGATGGGCGAAGGCCTGGTGCAGGATCAGGCCCCAGCTCGGGCGGGCCGGATCGCCGAGTCCGAGCAGGCCCAGCGCGGCCTCCAGCAGGATCGCCCACCGCACCGTGAGGAGGAACTTCGCAGCCAGGATCGGCGCGATCTCCGGCAGCACGCTGGAGTGCACGATGCGGGATGCCGTCGCGCCGGCCGCCCACGCGGCCTCCACGTAGACCTGTGCCATCGTCACGCGCACCTGCGCGGCCACGATGCGGGCGAATCCGGCCCACCCGATGAGGACCATGGCCGCGACCAGCGGCCAGAAGCCCGGCCCCGCGAACATCACCAGCAGCACGACCACG
Organism: Candidatus Fervidifonticultor sextus; assembly: GCA_031459875.1. Classification (GTDB taxonomy): domain Bacteria; phylum Sysuimicrobiota; class Sysuimicrobiia; order Sysuimicrobiales; family Humicultoraceae; genus Fervidifonticultor_A; species Fervidifonticultor_A sextus. Next base: position 19,252 of record JAVKHQ010000035.1, read on the forward strand.
GGAATCCCGGGGATGGCCAGGAAGAGATCAATAAGGACCAGGAGTCCCCGCCGCCCCTGCTCCCACATCGCTGCGGCCGTGCCCGCGGCCGCCGACAGGATCGTGCTGGCCCCGGCGACCAGGACGCCGAGGAGCAACGAGGTGCGCGCCCCGTAGAGGACCTGGCTGAGCAGGTCCTGGCCGAGCGCGTTGGTCCCGAGCCGGAAGCGCGCATCCGGCGGCGAGACCGGCCCGCCGACCGACTGGTGGGGATCGTAGGGCGCCAGGTGCGGCGCCGCGATCGTCAGGACGAGGACGAGACCCAGGGCGGCTCCGCCTGCCCCCGCGGCGGCGAAGCGGCGCCGCCCGCGGCGGATCCGGCCGTCTGGCCCGCTCCCGCTCATGGAGGTCCCGCCAGCCGGGGATCGAACCAGGCGGCCAGCAGGTCGAGGACCAGCGTGACGGTCAGCACCGCCAGGCTGGTGGTGAACACGACGCCCTGCAGGACCGGGAAGTCCCTGGCCGCGACCGCCTGGTAGAGCAGCCAGCCCATGCCCGGGTACGCGAAGATGCGCTCGACCACGGCGGCGCCGGCGACGGCGGCGGCCAGGCGCAGGCCGAGCAGCGTCGCCACCGGCGGCAGCGCGTTGCGCAGCGCGTGCCAGGCGACGCGGCGGGGCGGCAGGCCTTTGGCCCGGGCGGTCACCAGGTACGGCTGCCCCAGCACCGAGACCGCAGCCCCCCGGACCAGCAGCGCAAACGGCGGCGCAAAGCCAATGGTCAGCACGAGGCCCGGCAACGCTGCATGCCAGAGGACGTCGGCCAGGACGCGCAGGGGACTTCCGCCCGCTTCGAACGGGGTCGAGGCCCCTCCGGCGGGGAACAGCGGCCACCGCGAGGCCAGGAACACGATCGCCAGCATCGCCACCAGGAACTCGGGCAGGGTCCCGACCCCGACGAGGGCGGCCTGCGCCGCGCGCGCGAGGCGCGCCTGCGCCTTCCACGCGGCGAGCCACCCGACCAGTCCGCCGATAACTGCGGCCAGCAGCACGGCGCCGCCCACCAGGAACAGCGTCCAGGGCAGCCGCTCGGCCAGGATGTCGGTCACCGGGCGATGGCTGACCAGCGACGTGCCCAGATCGCCGCGGGCCAGTCCGGCGAGGTACCGGACGAACTGCACGGCCACGGGGTCATCGAGATGATAGGTCTGGACCAGCGCCTCGCGCGCGGCGGCGGGGAGCAGGACGGCCTCGGCCCCGCTCCCTCCTGCCACCGGACTCCCCGGCAGCAGACGGGGCAGGAAGAAGTTCAGGACGACCACCGCGCAGACCAGCCCGGCGAAATGCGCCAGACGGCGTCCCACGGGCCTACCTCATCGGAAGGAAATCTGACGGCGTGATCAGGGCGAGTTTGTTCTCGACCAGCGGGATCCCGTTCATCAACCCTCCCCGGGCGGGCACCGGGGTAAACTTCCGGCTGTCGTAGACCCAGTAGAACCGGCGGTAGTACAGCACCAGCGTCGGGAGTTCCTCGGCCAGGATCGCCTGCATGGCCGCCACCACGCGCCGGCGCGCCCCGACATCCAGCATCCCGACCTGCGCGGCGGCCAGCGCCTGGAACTCCGGGTGCGAAAACGCGCGGCTCTGCCCGAACAGGTTGGCCTCGTCGCCCACAAACCAGCGCCGCAGGTAGTCGGGGTCTCCGCCGGCCCCGATGTGGAAGGTGAGGGCTGCCTGGAACCGCGCCTCGGCGATCAGGGCGGCACGCGTCTGGGCGTCCACCGTGCGCAGCGTGACCTCGATGCCGACCTCGCGCAGCATCCGCTGGAGCAGCGGCGCGACGGGCGAGGGGCTGGTGACGATCTCCACAGAAGGCGCCGCCAGGCCGGCCTGCGCCAGCAGCGTCCGTGCCCGGGCAGGATCGAACGGATAGGCACGCAGGTTCGGCGCAGCCCAGGGATCCCCCGGAGGGATGACTCCCGGGCTGCCCGGCAGCCCCGGCCCGCGGGTCACCAGCGTGGCCAGCTGCATGCGGTTAGTGGCGTACGCGATGGCCTGGCGGACCGGCTTCCAGTCCAGCGGCGGCCGCTCCAGGTTGAACAGCAGGCGCGCCACGGACAGCGGCTCGGTGGCCCAGACCCGCAGGTAGGGGTGGTCGGCGAAGGCCCGCACGACGTCGTAGGTGTCGGCCATGGCCACATCCGCCTGGCCGCTCTGCACCGCGAGGATCTGACGTTCCGCCGGCAGCACGCTGTAGCGGATCTCGTCGAAGCGCGGGCGGCCCCGGAAGTAGCGCGGGTTCGCCACGAACCGGTAGTCGCCGGCAGCAGGGCGGTACTCGGCCAGGCGGTAGGGGCCCGAGCCGACCGCCACGGCCGGCGTCTGGGCGCGGCGCGGCTCGTCGATCCCCTGCCAGACGTGGGCGGGAATGATGGGGACAGTCCCGGCGACCTGTTCCAGGAACGGCGCGAACGGTTCCCGGAGGACGACCGTGACGGTGTGGAGGCCCTCGGCGAGGGCCCGCTCGACGATCCGCGTGTCCATCCAGGCGAACGGATGGACCCGATAGTACTCGAAGGTGAACTGCACGTCGCGCGCGGTCAGGGGACGACCGTCGTGCCAGAGGACATCGGGCCGCAGCGCAAACGTGATGCGCCGGCCATCCGGGGCGATCCGCCAGGACTGCGCCAGCCAGGGGATCACCCCCTGCGGGTCCTTCCAGGTGAGCGTGTCGTAGAGCAACGAGAGGCGCACGACCCCGCCGGGCCCCACGGTCGAGAAGGCGAACGGCGTGGGGAATCCCACATCGGTCCACCAGAGGAGCCGCAGGACCGCAGGAGACCGGGCCTGCGCGGCCGGCGGAAAAGAGACGGCGAGGGCGGCCGCCAGGATCGCCGCCGCCCCCAGCGCCACGGCCCTGTGGTCAGAGCGGGTGCTGCGCCGGACGGCCGCACTCACGGTGGGGAGGGATCCGAGGTCCACAGCGCGTCCCACACCGCCAGGATCTCGGCGGCCTCGTCCGCGTCGATCTCGCGGATCGCCGACCCGTAGGCGACCAGCACGTAGGTGCCGACCTCAGGCGCCTCCAGCAACCCGGTGGAAATCTCGCGGAGGCCGTCGGGTCCCTGGGCCCGCGCGCGCCCGGGGCCCAGCAGCGTCACGATGCGGTAGGGCAGGGCCAGACACATGGTTCCAGAGGCAGTATCGCATACGCCGCCGGGGGCCCGACAATACTCTTCTGACTCGATGGACACCCTCGGACGCCGGCGGTACGGTCGAGCCGGAGGGGGGAGAAACCGTGTCCACCGTGGACGACGCCATCCGCCGCGCCTACAACGAACTGGGGGAGCGCCGCTTCGCCGGCATCTGCGGAGCCTACTTCAAGGGGGACGCCTGGTTCGAGGAACACATCCCCGCGTGCTCCCGGCAGGAAGAGGTCGTCCTCCGGAACATCTGCCCGATCTACACCTGCGCGCAGCAGCGGGGGGTGGAGCACTGCGGGGTCTGCCCGGAGTTCCCCTGCCACCTGCTGCTGCTCTTCACCTCCCACGACGAGCGGCCGGGCGAACGGCTGGTCTCGGCCGCGATGCGTCAGGCCCTGGGGGAAGACGGCTGGCAGGCGTGGGCGGCGAAGCGGTCGTTTGCCGGGGTGCTCTGTCCGCTGCAGCCGAGGACGCGCTAGCCCGACAGGCTCTTCGACGGACTTCGACGGATCGGAAACCAGACGGCGCGGGCGCCGGGCGCCTGCGCCGTCTGCTCATGCTCCTGGCGGGGTGTGGTGCAGTCTCCGCATCGGTTGGCTCCGACGGGGGGTGAGGAGGGTCTGCACCACTGTCACCCCCGCCAGGATCTCTCTGCGCGCGACCGGACTACATCGCCTGCGACCACGCCTTCGTATACGTCGCGTACGGCCTCCGGACGTCATCGGCTTCCGGTGCCGCGGCCAGGTGCAGGACCGGGAAGCCCGCGTCTCCCAACGCATCCTCCAGATGGAGCGGGTAGGCCGCATCCACCCGGATGACGGCCAGACGGCGATCGCCCTGCCGGTACGTCGCCAGCGATGTGAGGGCGACGCCTGCAGCATCCACGACGGACGCGACGCCCGTCACGGCGTTCGGGCGGCCGGAGAGGTCCACCACCAGCCGGGCGCCGCCCTGCCGCAACCCTGTCAGGTCGATGAACGCCTCGAAGACATCGCTCTCGGTGATCATGCCGACCAGCGCCCGATCCTGCACCACCGGCAGCCCGCCGATCTTCTCGCGGCGCATGATGACCGCCGCGGCCTCGATGGGGGCGTCCGGTCCGATGGTAATGGGATCCGACGTCATGATCTCGCGGACCGTCGCCTGGCGCAGCAACGACGGTACCTCCCAGGCGGACAGGGTCGAGGCCGGTGACGGCTGGGCGCGCATCAGGTCGGTCCACGTTACAATGCCGACGAGGCGGCCCCGCTGCAGGACCGGGAGGCGGCGGATGTCGTGCTCCCGCATCAACGCCTGTGCCTCGGCCAGGGAGGTTTTGGCGTCGACGGTGATCGCCGGTGATGTCATCCGGTCCCGCACCAGCATCGCGTCGGTCGTCCCTTCCAGCCCGGTCGCGCGCCTCAGTCGTGCCCGTGCTGGTCGCCCACCGCCAGCGCGCTGGCGACCTCGCGGTCGGAGAGGTGCCGGACCAGCAGGGGCAGGTAGATTTCCTCTTCTTTGCGGTCGTGCGCCTCCACCAGCGCTCGGATCTGGTGGGCCAGGATCCTGGCCCGATCCACGACGGCTGGATCGCGCTCTCCCGCCTCGATGCGGCCGGCCAGCGCGGCGAAGGTCTCGATGCGCGCCATGATCTCCCGGTGGTCGACCAGCATCTGGGCGTTGGGGTCGCCGTGACGACGCACCAGCTCGCCCACTGCCGGGTAGAACGTGAGTTCTTCCCACTCGGCGTGGGGCACGAACACGCGCTGCAGGAATCGCCTGGTCTCGGCCAGCCGACGCACCAGCGACGGCTCCACCCCGCGCTGCAGCCGATCGAGGGTGTCGGTCATGGCCGCCAGTCCCTCGTCGAGCTGGCTGTGCTCCCGCTTGTAACCTTCGATAAGGCTGGCCTTGGTGCTCACGGTCCACCCACCCCCGAAGCGAAATCCGTCACCCTCATGGTAGGGACCGACCGCCCGGGCGCCATCGGGTAGGGAATTGATTTTCGGTCCTCCGGCGGCAGCGGCCTCAGTGGGGGGTCCGCAGCAGGAGGACCGCGACGGCCGCCAGACCCACCCACAGGACGTCGCTGGCCACGCACCACGCGCAGATGGCGCGCAGGACCGCGATCTGCACCCAGAGCAGGTACAGCGAAAACGTCGTCCCGAAGGCGGCCAGACCGAGCAGGACCACGGGGAAGCCTGCGCCAGCCCGGGCCCCGGCTGCGGCGACGGCGGCCACGACGACGTAGAGTCCCAGGCCCCAGGCGGCGATGGGCAGGCCCAGGAAGCGGGCATAGGGACTGGCGGCTACCTCGTCACACGCGCCGGCCAGGCAGACCGGGGGGATCCCCTGGAGGGCGGTCACGGTCAGGTAACCCGAGATCCCCGCTCCGGCCGCCGCTAGGCCCGCGGCGGCCCACCACAGACGCCGGCCAGCCGGTCCCGGCGGTGCGGCCGCGGCGGGCCGGGGGACCGGCCTACCTGGATTGCGCCGCACGGATCGCGGCACGGAGGACATCCAGGGGCTGGTTGCCGACCAGCCTCCGCTCCCCGATGAAGAGGGTCGGGGTCCCTTCCACACCCAGCCGCGTCCCTTCGCGGACGTCGGCCTCCACGCGGGCGCGGATCTCCTGGCGCTGCGCGCAGGCGGCGACCGCCGCCGGGTCCAGGCCGGCTTCCCGGATGGTCGCGTCCACGTCCTCGGCCCCGCGCCAGGCTCGTCGGGCGGTCCGGGCAAAGGCGGCGTCGTGAAACGCCCAGAACCGCTGCTGGTCTGCGGCACATTCGCCGGCCGCGGCCAGGTACGCCGACAGCGGCGCGACGACGGGGAAGTTCCGATAGACCAATCGCACGATGCCGGGGGCGACGAACTCCCGGACCAGCGCCGGCTCCACCTCCCGCGCGAAGTCGGCGCAGTGGCTGCACAGGAAGTCCGAATACACCTCGATGACCACCGGCGCGTCGGGCCGACCGAGGATCTTGCCGTCCGTCTCGACCGCTGGCGCAGACCCAAAAGTAGGTGAGGGCCCGGGTGCCGTCGGCCGGCCCGCGCTCCACCAGTGCACCCCGGCCGCGGCGAGGCCGGCGCCGACGGCGGCGACGGTGACGAGGATCATGACGGTGCGGTGGGGCCGGTCGCTCTGCCGACGTTTCATGCCGCACCGGTCCGCCGGATGGTGAAGACCGGCACCGACGCGTGCCGGACCACGTGCTCTGCGACGCTCCCGAAGAGGAGGTGGGCGAGCCCGCTGCGGCCGTGGGTGCCCATCACGATCAGGTCCGCCTTCATCTCAGCCGCCGCCCTGAGGATCTCCTGGCGGGGCGACCCCTCGACGATCCTGGTCTCCGCGCCCGGCACCCGGGCGGCCAGCGCGGCCATCGAGGTCTTCGCCTCGGCCCGCAGGTCGTCGAGGAGCGCCTGGGGTGGCGGCGGCATCAGCACACCCCCCGGCCCGCCCATCAGGCCGCTGGCCGTGGTGTCCACCACGTGGAGCAGGATGAGCCGGGCGCCGAAGGCCTGGCCCAGCGCCTGCGCCCATTCCAGCGCGGCGTCGGAGCTGGCGGAGAAGTC
>JAVKHQ010000036.1:0-23671 GCA_031459875.1 Candidatus Fervidifonticultor sextus
AGTTCTCTAACCCTTGTCAAACTTGGGCGACGGCGCACTAGCGGCGCTCACGGAGCCATGACCGCGTCGTAGGCGCACCGACTGACCTGGGCGATGAGCGCAGCCGCCTCGCCGCCGATCAGGCCCTGGCCCAGCGGCGTTGCAAAGTCTTTCGTGAGCGCGGCGATGACCAGCGGGCCCGCGTCGGTGAAAACCACCCCGACGTCGTGCCGGATGCCGGCGAGCTCGCCGGTCTTGTGCGCCACGCTCGTCCCCGGCGGCAGGAGCAGCGGGATGCGATCCCGGACCTGCTGCCGCCGGAGGATGTCTAGGGCCGGATCGCACAGCTCAGCGGTCAGGATCTCGCGCCGGACCAGCCGCTCGAGCAGGTACGCGGTCTCGGCCGGAGTGGTGAAGTTGTCTAGGCCGCGCTCCCGGGCGGCGGTGCCCATCATCTTGCGCTGCAGCACCGTATCCCGCAGCCCGAGCGCGGCCAGCCCCGCGTTGACCCGCGCCATGCTCACCCGGTCGATGCAGAGGTTCGCCGCAGTGTTGTCGCTGATGACGATCATGAGCGTGAGCAGATCGCGCAGGCTCAGGTCCCCGACGCTCTCCAGATCCTTCAGAATGCCGAACCCGCCGACCTTGTCTACCGCTCTGACCGTCACGCGCTCATCGAGGCGAAGGCTGCCCTCTGCAACCTGCCGCAGCGCCTCGATCAGGACCGCGATCTTGATGACGCTGGCGGCCGGGAACCGCTCGTGCGAAGCCCACTCCAGGGTGACGCCTCGGCGCAGGTCCTTGATCACCAATCCCACCGTACCGGGTGCGCTCCTGATCAGGGCCTCGATGGGCGCATCATCTCCAGGCTCTGGTACGGCTGGCGACCACCGACGACCATAAGCAGGATGCGACCGTCGGCAAGGCGTCCGATGGCCGTGCGAGGGTGACGCCGGTCTGTGAACCCCGATCGAAATACCCTCCGACGAACTGCTCGCCCTGCGACCATGTTTGGGCCGTACGACTCCCTCGGAGAACGGGCCGAGAGACCTTCCTTCGCTGGTGCGTCAAGACCGGCGCGCTTGCAGATTAGGTAGCGCGTGAGCTCGACTGTACCCGCGGGTCATCCATCGGGATGGTCGAGGGCAGGATCAGCGGGTTCCTGTCGCCCCGCTCCCACAAACTGTGGATCACCGCGGCCATGAGCTGCAGAACGCCCCTGTTGCGTTGGAACTTCACGAGGGTAGAGCAGTCCGCGTCTCGGGCCCTCAACCGCTCGGGATCGGTCAAAGAAGCCGCAGGAGCTCTTCCACACTGAGCCCCGCATGCCGCAGGATGGCCCGCAAGGTACCGCGGTCGAGTTCGGAGTGGTCCGGCACCACTACTTGCGCGAACGGATCGTCTCTGCGCATGACGATATGACTACCGGTCTGCCGCCTGCGGAAGAAGCCGGCTCGCTCCAGGGCCCGGACGCAGTCACGCCCGGAAATACGCGGGAGCCGGTTCACACCACCACTAAGACGGCCTCGAACCGCTCCGGTGGGACGGGCAGCCCGTCATCCTCCAGCGCTCCGACGTAGGCCTGAATCGCCTCTCGAACGTTGGCAATGGCCTCTTCCTTCGTCCTCCCCTGGCTCACACAACCCGGGAGGCTCGGACACTCTGCCACCCAGTAGCCGTCCTCGCCGGGATACAAGACGACCTGTCTCATGGCTCCTTCCCTCCTTTGAGCCGTCCCGAACATCCCACGCGACGAACTTCTCTCACCAGTCCATCAGGTCTCCGCAGCTCTGCCTGCCCGCAGTCCCCTCCCCGAACCCGTACTGCTCGAACCAGGCGATGGCCCACCGGTCTCGTTGTCGCACTCATCCCCGAGTTTATCACAGCAATCGCCGGGCCCCCTCCAGGCCGCCGCTCCAGGTGAATCCTCGCGAGAAGACGGGCCGCGCCCGCGCGTCGCCGGTTTCGCCTGCCCGGTGCGGCGGCCGACACCGCGTCCGCATGATTGTGTACAATCACGTTGACAAATCTCGGCTGCTGAGGATAGCATGAGGCATGATCGGGGCTTCAGCGGTCGTCGCGGCTCGCGGGACCGGTCCTGCGGTAGGGGCCGCCGCGGCTAGGCCGCCAGACCCTGTGCCCGCCTGGGGGGGTGCCGCGAGGGAAGTTCGACCCGGCAGCCAGCCTCGGGATGCGCCGGCTGCGCCACGCCCGCATTCGACCGCGTCGCCAGGCCCGATGAGGCCGACCCCCAGCCGGTCCCATGGATCTCGTTGCCAGGATGCCAGCAGAGGAGGTGGTGGCTGTGCAGCGTCGCGCGGTGATCGTCACGGCCGTGGTCTTCGGCCTGATCGCCCTGGTCCTGGCTCCCGCGGGGGGTCAGGCGAGGCCGCTCCGGGTCGCCATGCTGAGTTCGCTGAGCGGCCCCTTCACGTTCTGGGGGGTCAACGTGCGGGACGGGATGCGGATGGCCGTCGAGGAACTGAACACGGCCGGGGGCGTCCTGGGGAGGCCGGTGGAACTCCTCGAACGGGACGATCGCAACAACCCGGCGGAGGCGATCAGCGCGTTCCGGGCGTTGGTGGAACGCGAAGGGGTGGCCGCGGTAGGAGGCATCCTTGGCAGCGATGTGGGGCTCGCGCTCTCTCGGGAAGCGGAACTGTTGCGCGTCCCCGTCTTTCTCAACCGGGCGGGCGCGCACACCATCCTCCAGCGCACCACCCGCTACACGTTCCGCACCTGTCTGGTCTCGTCCCCCATGTACGTGCAGGCGTCCGCCGCGCTCATGCGCTACGCGAAGTACACCCGGATCGGCGCCGTCATCGCCGACTACGGCTGGGGCCATTCGTACATGGAGTGGCTCAGGCGCTTCGTGGCCACCATCCCCGGCATGCGGCTGCAGCTGGAGGTGGCCCCCGTGGCGACGTCGGACTTCACGCCCTACCTGCGCCGGGTCCAGGCGGTCGACCCGCAGTTCCTCGACGTCGGCGGGCATCCGCCGGGCAATGCGGTCCTCGTGCGTCAGGCGGCGGAGCTGGGGATGACGCAGCAGATGTTCGGGGCGGCCAACCCGCCGGAACTGGTCGTCCAGCGGGCGGGGGAGGCGGCCTTCGGCCGCTACGTCGACTACACCTGCGCGGACGTCTCGCACCCGACGTTCCGGCGGCTCGGGGCCAAGTTCTACGGCGCCTATCGACGCTACTTCGACGACAACGCCTTCTCCGGTTACGTCACCGTGCGGATGGTCGCCGATGCGGCGGTGCGGGCGAACACCACGGATCCCCGGCAGATCGCGGATGTCATCCGCCGCGGTCGCTTCGTGCAGCCGGGGTACGGCTGGCCGCTCTCCTACACCGAGTGGGGCGAGATGCGGGAGGCCCGGCCGTTCCTCTTCAGCCTCCAGCGCGGCGAGGCGCCCGGCGGCATCTGCCCGGGGTGCGGGTGGGTGCAGAAGGTGGAGTTCCGGACGCCTCCCCTGGAGCCCTATGTCCCCGAACAGTGAACGGGCCCTCCTGCGCTGCCGGCACGTCACGAAGCGGTTCGGAGGGATGGTGGCCCTGTCGGACGTGGGGGTGGAGGTTCACGCGGCCGAACTGGTGGGGTTGATCGGGCCCAACGGAGCCGGGAAGACCACCCTGCTGAACGTGATCAACGGGCTATTGCGCCCCGACCGCGGTGTCGTCGAACTGGACGGTCGGCCGATCTCCGGCATGCCGCCGCATGCCGTCACGCGGCGGGGGGTCGGGCGCGTCCTCCAGATTCCCCGGCTGTTCCCCCACCTCACCGTCGAGGAGAACGTGCTCGTGGGGGCGCTCTTCGGCCGCGACGGGCAGGTGACGCAGAACGAGGCGCAGGCGAGCGCCGCAGAGGCGCTGGCGCTGGTCGGACTGGAGGAGAAGCGGTCTGTACGGGTGGCCCGGCTGAACACCCAGGAGCGGCGGCTGGTGGACCTGGCCCGGGCCCTGGCCGCACGGCCCCGTCTGATGCTCGTGGACGAACTCATGAGCGGGCTCAACCCCGTCGAGGTCGGGCGCGGCACCGCCCTCCTGCGCCGCATCCGGGCGGGCCTCGGCGTGGCCGTCCTCTGGGTGGAACACGTGATGGAGGCCGTGCTGGGGACGGTGGACCGGGTGATCGTTCTGAACTACGGGGCCGTCCTCGCCGACGGCCCCCCCGAACGTGTGGCGCGAGATCCGGCGGTCGTGGAGGCCTACCTGGGAGCCCCGATGGAGCCGGTCGCACCGGTCGAAGGGTAGGTCGTGCTGGTCGTTCAGGGCCTGTGGGCCGGATACGACGACGTGCCGCTGGTGCATGATGTGCACCTGGCCGTGCCGGGCAGGGGCGCGACGGCGGTGCTCGGTGCCAACGGCGCGGGCAAGACCACGCTGTTCCGGGCCATCGTCGGACTGCTCCGGCCGTGGCGGGGAACCGTCCGGTTTGACGGCGAACTCCTCAGCGGCCACCCCCCTCACGAAGTGGTGCGCCGGGGCGTCGTGTACGTCCCCGCGGAGCGCGAACTCTTCCCGCAGCTCACGGTCGCCCAGCACCTGGAACTGGGAGCCTACTGCGCGCCGGGCCTGTTCCGGTCCGGGCTCGAGCGCGTCTACACCCTCTTCCCGCGGCTGGCGGAACGCAAGAACCAGCGCGCATCGACGCTGAGTGGCGGTGAACAGCAGATGCTGGCCATCGCCCGGGCGCTCATGGCCGCCCCCAGGCTGCTCCTGCTGGACGAACCCTCCACGGGACTGGCCCCCCGGTTGGTGGCGGAGCTCTACCGTCAGCTGGGCACCCTGCTGCGGGAGGGCGTGACCATCCTGCTGGCGGAACAACACGTCCAGGCCGCCCTCCATTTCTGCCAGCAGGTCTACGTGCTGAAGGACGGTCGCATCGCCTACGGCGGCCCGGCCGGGGCCTTGCGCGGGGACCCGGAACTCTACCGCACCTACCTCGGCCAGGCTCCGGGCCCGCCCGCGCCCGGTGGGCCCGGGCATCCATGACCAGCATTGTGCTGGACGGGCTGGTTCAGGGCCTGCAACTGGCCCTCCTCAGCGTCGGGGTCGTCTTCGTGTACGGGCTGGGCGGCGTCCTGAACCTGGCGCACGGCCAGCTGGCGGTGGCCGGCGGCCTCGCGGTCGCCATCCTCCGGTCTGCCCGCTGGCATCCGCTCCTCGCCTCGACGGCCGGCGTGGTCGTCGCGGGGTCGTTGGCCCTGCTGCTGGACCGCACCCTCCTGCGCGCGGCCTACGCGCGGCGCGGGGAAGAGCGCCTGCTGCTGGGCCTCATCCTGACCCTGGGCGTCTCCTTCGCGCTGGACGGGTTCTATGCCCTGGGGGCCCCCAACGTGGCGTTGACGCTGCGCATGCCCTCCCCATCGCTGGAGATTCTGGGCGTCCGCGTCCGCACTGCCAGTCTCGCGGTGGGCGGGCTCTCGCTGCTCACCTTCGCGGTCCTGCTGGCCTTCCTGAGGGGGACTCGCGTCGGGCAGGCGATTCGGTGCATCATCCAGAACGAGGTGGGCGCCGTGCTCTGCGGCGTGGATGTGGAGCGGGTGCGCACCCTGACCTTGTTTGTAAGCGGCGTGCTGGCCGGTGTGGCCGCCCTCGCCCAGGGCTTCTCCTCCTTCCTCGGCCCCGAGATGGGGACCGAGTTCACCATCCTGGCCGTCATCGTCGCGGTCGTCGGCGGCGTCCGGAGCCTCACGGGGACCTTCCTGGCCAGCCTCCTGCTGGGCCTGGTCAATTCGGCGCTGAGCTATACGGTCGGGACGTACCTGACGTGGATCGTCCTCTTGACCGTCGCCGTGCTGACCCTCCTGGTGCGGCCCGAGGGACTCCTCGCGTACTGGCCGTGAACCGGCCTGCCATGCTGCGCGCCGCGGCCCCGGTGGCCATCACCGCGCTCCTGCTCGTGGCGGTGCCCGCCCTCGTAGGCGGCAGTTCCTACGGGCTCCGCATCGCCAGCCTCACGGTGATCGTGGCCACGTATGCCGTCGCCTTCAACCTCCTGTTCGGACACACCCGTCAGCTCTTCCTCTGCATCGGAGCCCTCGCCGGGGGTGGGGCCTACGGGTTCGTCCTGTTGGTCCGCGACCTCCGGCTGGCCCCGCCTCTGGCCCTCGCGGTGGTGGCCGTCGGGGTGGCCGCCTTCGGGGCGTTTTTGAGCTACGTGAGCATCCGGCGGGGATTCGGAGTCCTGTTCGTCGGCGTCGTGACCCTGGCGGTCTCCATCATGTTCCACAACCTGCTCCTGGGCCTCCGGCAGTACACCAACGGGGAGACGGGCCTGGCCACCCGGGGAGTGGGGTTCGGCCTCGGCAACGCCCCGCAGGAAGGCTACCTCGTGCTGGTCGGGGTGCTGGTCGCCGCACTGGCAGGCCACCAGGCGCTGTTGCGCTCCCGACACGGCCTCGCGTTCCAGGCTCTCGGTGAGGACGAACTGAGCGCGGCGCTGTCGGGGATCGACGTCACCAGGTACAAGGTGGGCGCGGCCGCTGTGGCGTCCGGGCTGATCGGCCTCGTCGGAGCCCTCTACGCCGACGTCAACGGGTTCATCAGCCCTTCGGTCTTCGCCCTGGGCCATGTGGACATCCCCGTCTTCGTCGCCCTCCTGCTGGGGGGGATGCGGACCCTCCTCGGTCCGGTCGTGGGCGCGGTGCTGTTCAGCGCCGTGGACGAGGTGGTCCGGCCATTCGGACAGCTCACGGTGCTCACCTACGGGACGCTGATGGTGGTCCTCTTCCTGCTGTTTCGGGAGGGGGTGGTGCCGGCGGTTCAGCGGGTTCTCCTCCGGGCGTGGGCCCGGCGCCTTCGCGCCCGCCCCACGCCACCAGGGGTGGAGGGCGAACCCGTCGCCTACGTGGCTGCGCCCCGCACCGTCCTGCCGCCGGAGGGCCGGAACACGGCGTCGGAGGGAGGCAAGGCCTCCGCGCGGGACCCTTCGCCGCGGTAGTGGTGGACCCACGAGCACGTGCCCCGCACCGCCTCGGGCACCGGCGGCACCCAGGTGGCCTCCCAGGTCTCCAGGTGCCCGGTGTGCTTCGCGAGCCGGTAGATGCCGGCGTGGATGCACTCCCGGTCGCCAAACTCGCAGGTGTTGCCGTCAGTCCCCCCGCAGGGGCCGTTGGCCAGACCCTTGGGGCACGTCTCCGGGCAGACGAAGAAGGTGTGGGGCAGCCGGCAGTGGCCGCAGAGCTGGCAGCCGAGCCAGCGCCCCTTCACCGCGCCCTCCGCGCGGGTGAGCAGCCGGGCGGCCGGGCCCTGGGAATTCACGCCGCGCAGCGCGACACCGGCGATCCGGGAGACCGGTGAAGCCGGGTCGAAGACCCAGCGGTCGATGGCCTGGAGGAAGTGAAACCTCCGGATCTCGCCGGAGGAGGCAGCAGCCGGCTGAAGGGACTCCACACCGAGGTAGAAGGCGTCCTGCGGCGCCAGAACCACCGGACGGCCGTCGGGATGCCGCATCACCTCCGCCCAGGCCGCCTCCCATGCGCTCACGTCCCGGCAGGACTCCAAAAGGCGCGCCACGGCATCCAGCAGCTCCTCCAGCGTGCGCGGTGTGTGCACCCCACACAGGTGCGCACCCGCCAGGCCCATAAGCCGCGCCCCCACCACCTGGAGCGCCGCACGGTGCATGGCGCGCCGGCGTGCCAGCGCCGGCGCGTCCAGTTCTGAGCGCAGGCAGGCCAGCAGGTCAGGGGGCACGAACACGCCGGGCAGAGGCGAGCCGCCCAGCAGGCGGGTGGCCGCCCGCGGACCGAGCAGCCACACGCTGGCCAGCACCGGCACGCGCAGCCCCCGGGCCTGAAAGAACTCCACCACCTCGCGCCACTTGCGCGGGTCCCACCCGATCTGGGCCATGAGCACGTCCGCGCCGGCCCGCAACTTCTTTGCGGCCTTGATGTACTGGCCCAGCAGCGCCTCTTCGCGGTACTTGAACGGGTTCACCGCAGCCGCAAGGAAGAACTCGGGAAAGGCCCGGCGGGCGATGCGGATGGCGTCCACCGCGTCCACGTAGCGAGCGGGCCCCTTCGGGGGAGGCTGGCGGAGCGCGTCGCCCGTCAGCAGCAGGAATGCGGACAGGCCCGATGCCGCCGCGCGCTCCAGGTCCTGTTGCAACACCTGCACCGTGCGGCCCTTGCCCGCCCAGTGGACCAGCGGCACCACCCCCGTGGCGTCCATGGCGCGCCGCGCCACCTCGACCGCGTCGTGGTCCTGGTCGGTCCGCACCCGGTCCGACACCGTGAGGGTGGCGATGCGCCCGTCCTGCCCAACCCAGCGGGCGAGGCGTACGACATCGGCGACGACCTCCTCCAGCGGACGGGCGCCGACCAGGGGAGGTGATTCCACGGTGAGGACCAACGCCTCTCCCCGAAGCGCCGCCCGCAGGAGGCTCTGGTACCCCTGCGGCGCCGCAGGGGCGGCGCCGCCGCGAGGCGAGTCGTCCGCCATCAACGGTGGGTCACCGCGGCGCGGTACTGCCGTGCGGCCTCGGAGAACGGCACCGGCGCCACCGTCGCCCGGATCTCGGTCTGCACGTGGGGCTCCACGCTGGGCTTGCGCGACCCTCCGCCCTCCTCCCCCCACACGACGACCACCGGGGTCCCGGGCTGGCTGTACTCCTCGCGCACAATCGCCAGGGACACCATCGCCGCGTCGTTCCAGCTGTAGCCGGGCCACATGGAGATGCCCACCAGGTCGCCCTGCCGGTTCAGGATCTTGTCGTACATCCACGTGGCGTACTGCGCCACCGGCAGGTCGATGTACTTGGCCTGTTGCCCCCTGGGCCGGGTGAAGAACGTGGCGAAGACCCGGGCCACGTCGTCAGCGTCCCACACCAGGGTGACGCGACGGCGGTGCGCCTCCCCAGCCCGGGCCTCCAGCGCCTGGCGCCCGACAAAGTCGTGGTCGAATTTCAGGATGTGCCCGTAGCCGAGTTCCCAAGGCGTCAGGTAGTAGTCTTCCACGGTGCGCGAGTAGAAGCTTCCGCCCAGGGATCCCACGGCCTCGTAGCCGTTGGCCGGAAGCCACTCGCGGTAGGGCCGCAACGCGGGACCGGTGTAAATCGCGGGCAACGGGCAGGGGATCCACCCCGAGTCCAGCGCGTTGCTCGGGTA
The DNA here is from genome assembly GCA_031459875.1 of Candidatus Fervidifonticultor sextus. GTDB lineage: Bacteria > Sysuimicrobiota > Sysuimicrobiia > Sysuimicrobiales > Humicultoraceae > Fervidifonticultor_A > Fervidifonticultor_A sextus. The sequence goes on from JAVKHQ010000036.1 coordinate 9,092, forward strand.
CGCCCGGGAGCCCACCTGGCGCAGCCCGAACTCCTTCCCGGCCTCCACGATGGCCGCTTTCACCGCGGGCCCCTCCTCGAACGGGCCGAAGAGTTCCGCCCCCGCCACGCCCGCCATCCCGTGGTGCAGCATCCGGACCCGGCGCCCGGCGATGGTGATCCAGCCCATGTGGAAGAACTTCACGTCGGGCACGGGTCCGCCGGCGAGCTTCGCCAGCAGGGCCGGGGCATTGGGACCCTGCACCTGGTACCGGTAGACCTTCCGCGGACGGTAGGGGTCGGCAATCGACCACTGGTCCCACTCCAGCTCCACGTCGTACCCACCCGTCCGGGCGTGGTAGGCGACCCAGTTGTGGGCGGACGGCCTGCCCACCAGCTGGAACGCGTCCCTTTCCAGGTAGAAGAGGATGCCGTCCCCGATGACGTGGCCGTCCGGACCGCACACCACCAGCTGCTTGGCCCGGCCGGGTTCGAACCCTCTGAAGCTGTTGATGGCCAGGCCTGACAGCAGCCGGAATGCGTCCGGGCCCCGCACGTACAGGTCCGTCATGTGGTACGAGAGGTCGTATAGGCACACGCTCTCCCGCCACGACCGCTGTTCGTCGCGCCAGTTGGTGAACTCCGGGGGGACCACGGGGTAGATGCGGGTCCCCGTGCGGTTGTTGAACAGGTACTCGGTGATGCTGGACACCGAGTTCAGGACGTCCTGCAGCGTCCGCGGTGCCTCACCCTGGGTCATGGTGATCCTCTCCTCCTCGCGCAGGATCGAATCCTCGCGTTCCTCACGGCGGTGTGGCCGCCCCCTCCGACCGGCCGTGCACGGGCGTGGCCTCCGCGGGAGGCGTGCCGTAAGTATGGAACGTGGCCACGGTCGGCAGCCCCCACGCCTGTCCCCTCTTGCGCTCCGCCTCGGTCCACACCACGACTCTCCAGTCGGGGGCGAGGAGGAGGCGGGCGCCCGGACAGGCCACCTCGAACCGGTTGCCGCCCGGTTCGTAGACGTAGAGGAAGAATGTCTGCTGGATGGCATGCTTGTGGGGTCCTGTCTCGATTCGGACGCCGTGCTCCAGGCAGATGTCGGCAGCCCGCAGCACCTCCTCACGGCTGTCCACGGCGAACGTGACGTGGTGGAAGCGGCCACGGCTCCCCGTGCCGTCTTCCGTGATGGCGAGGTCGTAGCTCTTGTTGCAGACCGTCAGCCAGGCGCCCTTCTCCGAGCCGTCGTCGAAGACGAGGATTTCGCTGAGGCGGAATCCCAGCACCTCCTGGAAGAAGCGCCGGTTGGCGCGGACGTCGGCGGCGAAGAAGTTGACGTGGTCCAGGCGCCGCAGGTTGGCCCCGCGGGCCGGAAACCGGGACGCCTGGTTCTTCAGGGCGGGACGCGCCTGCGGGGTCGGCCGGTACCACTCCACCTCGTAGAGCAGCTCCAGCGCGTGCCCGTCGGGGTCACGGAACCGGTACGCCGGCCCGTGGCCCAGATCGCCATCCACCCACCCGAGACCGCGGCCGGACCGCTCGATGCGCTCCACCCGCCGCGCCAGGGCCTGCGGGTCCATCGCGCGGAACGCGCAGTGCCCCATGCCGGGCACCGGGGAGGCGGTCACCTTCAGGGTGTGGTGCGCGTAGTCGTCCCAGCCGCGGAGGTAGATGGACTCGCCCCGACGGCCGCTCTCAACCAGGCCCATCACCTCGGTGAAGAACCGGACGGTCTCCTCGGGTGCGGGCGTGAGCAGTTCGACGTGGCTCAGGTGCGCCACGTCGAAGCTCAGGGGGCCTTCCGAGAACCGGACGTCCTCCATGCCCACTCACCCCCTGTCTCCTAGTGGCCCCCTCCACCTGCTGGGCAGGCCGTGCAGGCGAGCGGCACGGTCACAACGCCCTCACCACCTGGGGCAGGAGGCGCTGGAACGCCTCGGCGTAGCGGATCGCGCGGTCGCCCGCGATGCGGCGGGCATGGTTGGCGCGCCGCACGGCCGTGGCCGTGTAGTAGTCCACCAGGTAGCGCTGCGAGGCGATGGCCTCCATCGCCTGCTGCTTGAGCGGGTAGACGGGCGTGATGTCGAGGAAGGTGGTGGGCAGGAACCCGCACAGCTCGGACTGGTGGGGCTCGAACGCCAGCACCTCCGAGGGGCGCACCGTCTCGAAGGCGCTGGCCACGCCGGCTCCCGCCGCCAGCTGCCGGGCACGTTCGGTGACCTGGTGGGCCACGGGGTGATCGGGGTTGAAGGGGTCGCGCTCAGGATGGGTGAGGATGACGTCAGGTCCCCACGAGCGCACGACCTGGGCGAGTTCCTCGGTGGCCTGCGGGCGCACCTCCAGCGGGTAGTCGCCCCAGTCCAGGCATCGGAAGGCCGCGCCCAGGATCTCGGCGGCGCGGGCAGCCTCCTCGTGGCGGATCGCCTTCACGCGTTCGACCGTCTGACCGGGCCGGTCCCACAGCTCCCCGGACTCGCCGCGCTCGCCGTACGACAGGGCGACCACCAGCGCCGCCCCCCCGGCGGCGGTGGTGGTGGCGATGGCCCCGCCGGCCCTCCAGACGAAATCCGCGGCGTGGGCGCTGATGACCAACAGTCTCCGCTGCGCCTCCATGGCCTGCTAGGGCACGGCTGCGGCCGCCGTCCGGCGGGCGACGTGGCGCAGGGCCTCCAGCACCCCGCCCAGGTGCACGCGCATGGCCGCTTCCGCCGCGTCTGGGTCTCTGGAGGCCACGGCGGTCACAATGGCGCGGTGCTCCTGCAGGGACCGCTCGACCCGGCCTGGCGCCATCACGGTGCGGTACTGGTAGCGGACCATCTGGGTCCGCAACGAGTCCAGCAGCCGCACCACGGTGGCATGGCCGCTCGCGCGGGCCAGTTCCTGGTGGAACCGACCGTTCCGCTCGGAGTACCCGAGGAGGTCTCCGGTCCGCGCACACTCCGTGCTCTCGCGCAGGATTTCCCTGAGGACCTGCACGTCTTCGGCCCGGGCACGCAGGGCGGCGTAGCGCACCGCCACGCACTCCAGCGCGGCCCGCGCCTCGAGGATCTCCACCGCCTCTCCCTCGGTCAGCAGCCGCACCCGCGCCCCGCGGTTGAGGACCCGCTCCACCACGCCCTCCTGTTCGAGGCGGGCCAGGGCCGTCCGCACCGCGGCCCGGCCCACGCCGAACATGCGCACGAGTTCCGTCTCCACCAGGCGTTGCCCGGGAACCAACCGCCCCTCCAGGAGGGCCCGGCGCAGCTCCCGGTAGCAGTGACCCTCTCCTTCTCCTCGCTTCGGACGCCGCATGCGGATCGGGCTCACACCCCCACCTCGCCGCGGGCGATGCGCACGGTGTTCCAGACCGCCATGGTGTGGACCTCCTCCTCGGGAACGCCGAGGGCCAGCAGCCGATCCGCCATGAGCGCGAGGCCCTCCTCGATGGGCGGGTTGTGGGGCTGGCCCAGGTCGCTGGAGAGAAACGAGTGTCGGGCGCCCACGGCGCGGATCACGTCGGCCAGCACGTCCCAGGCAATCTTTCCCGTATGGGCCGTGGTGAAGCAGCGTTCCAGCATGACGCCGTCGCGTGCCAGCGCCTTCTGGTCCTCCACCGAGAGCCGCTGCGTGGGAAAGTCGGGGTGCGTCACCACCATCGTCCGAACCCCTGCCCGCCTGGCCGCCTCCACCACCGCGAAGATCTCGGCGCGGCTCAGATGGCCCGTGGCCAGGACCATCTGGCGCCGGGCCGCCACCTGCAGCACGTCCCGGACTTCCGGCAGCACGCATCCGTTGCCGTCCACCACCCGGAAGGCCGCGCCGGCCACCCCCATCGTCCGCAGTTCCTCCTGCAGGGCGGCCCAGGCCGGCGGGTTCGCTGCGGACGCTCCCGCATGGTGGCGTTCGTTCTCCGCGTCCACGGTGGGCATCCAGACGATCCGCGCCCCCTCCCGGGCGGCCAGCTCCACCGCCAGAGGGTTCAGCCCTCCGACCGAGGCGTTGAGGCAGATGGATCCCAGCACGTCGACCTCCGGCACGAGCCAGCGGGCCAGGCAGGCCCGCGCGGCCGTGGAGGCATAGTGCGACTTGATGGCAAACCCTGCAAGCCCCCTCGCCGCGAACCGGCGGGCCACCTCAATGTCGTTCGCCTGCCGCGGCAGCACGTCGGGGCCGCTGTGCACGTGGAGGTCGTAGCCGCCCCGCACCAGAGCCCGGGCCCGCTGGCTGCTCTCGGCCTGTGCGCTCATCCCGCCGTCGCGAGATCGTCCAGCCATTCCACACACGCCCGGGTGACGCGCGGGGGGACGCCGAGCGACTCCAGGAGTTCTGCAGCGCCCCGCATCTCGTCGGCGCGCCGGGCGGCGTGCGTCCGCGTACCCTCCAGCAGGCGGCGCAGGAGGGCTTCGTCCGCTCCGTGCAGGGTCTGCGCCATGTCCTGGTAGACCTCATCGGCACAGCCGAGGGCCTGCGCCGCCCGCAGCGCCTCGACGGCGGAGGCGGCCAGCCCCTTGGTGAACACGCTGCGGACGAGCTTCCGGCCACTCGCCTCACCCACCTGCGGGCCGAGCACGCGCACGGGCATGCCGAGCCCCCCCGCCCACGCAGCGAACGCCTCCGCCCCCGGTCCACTGGCCAGCGCGGGGGTGCGCAGCCCACGTCCCGGCACCGGCGCCATCAGGGCCACGTCGGCGAACAGCACCCCGGCCGGGTGCAACAGCGACGCCGTGCCCTCCTTCTGCCGGGGGGACGCGCTGGTGGCGTCGGCATACACCTGGCCGTCGCCGAGGTGGCGCGCCAGCACCTGCGCGACGTCCGCGGCCGCCCGCGGGGTGGTGAGCACCAGGACCACATCCGCCTCGGCCACGGCCGCCGCAGGGCCCTGGGCGAGGGCGACACCGGGCGGGATCCGCTTGGGCTGGGGGTCCCAGCCGACCGTGCGCACGCCGCGCTGCACGAGGTCCTCGGCGATGGCGGACCCGGCCTCCCCCAGGCCGAACACCGCCACGGTGGCGCGGGAGGACGACGCGGGCCGCACGGCTCCATGGTACCGACGGTGCGCACCTCTGTCAACTTTATTGTAAACAATCCTGCCGGACACATCGGGGGCGGGTGGTGCGGGGACCGTCAGCGCGTGGTGATGCGAAAGACGGCGCCCTCGTGGTGCACCACGTAGAGCCCGCCCTCTTCGTCTTCGCCGAAGGAACTGATGCGAAGCCCCGATTCGAGCAGGAGGGTGCTCGTCCACCGGCCCGGGCCGCTCTCGCGCAGCCCCCAGATCTGGCCGCCGCAGTAGTCCCCGTACACGTACCATCCGATCAGGCCGGGCGACCCCGCGCCGCGGGCGACGTAGCCGCCGGTGACCGCGCACCCCAGCGAGGTCCGGTACTCCGCGATGGGCCGGATGAGTCCTTCGGTCCGACAACCCGACGGGGGAGCAAAACAGTGACTGCCCTCCATGATGCGCCAGCCGTAGTTGCCGCCTCTCCGGAGCACGTTGATCTCCTCCCAGGAGCCCTGGCCCACGTCGGCCAGGAAGAGACGGCCGTCGCACCGGTCGAAGGAGAAGCGCCACGGATTCCGCAGCCCGTAGGCCCAGATCTCGGGCCGCGCATCCAGCCGGCCTGCGAACGGATTGTCCGGCGGCACGGTGTAGGGGCGGCCGCCGTCCACGTCGATGCGCAACAGTTTCCCCAGCAGCGACCGTAAATTCTGCGCGTGGTTCCCGGGATCGCCGCCGGAACCGCCGTCACCCATGGCGATGTAGAGCATGCCGTCGGGGCCGAATTTGTTGAGACCGCCGTTGTGGTTCGGGAAGGGCTGGGGAATCTCCAGCAGGACCTGCTCGGACGGATCGGCCGCGTCGGGATCGAATCGGAAGACGCGGTACTCGGCGATCACCGTGCGGCCGTCGGGGCGGGCCGTGTAGTTCACGAAGACCCGACCGGTCTGCGCGTACCTCGGATGAAATGCCACGCTGAGCAGCCCGCGTTCGCCGCCGGTCAGCACACGGGATCGGATGTCCAGGAAGGGACGCGGGAGCAGGCGGCCGTCGCGAGCGATGCGAACGGTCCCTCCCTGTTCGACGAGGAAGAGCCGCCCGCTCCGGTCGCCCGCGTGGGTGAGGTAGACGGGGGAGGCGAGTCCCCCGGCGATCTGCTCCAACCGGATTCGCGGGGGTGTCGGCGCGGCCGGTCGGCACACATCCGGAGGGACGCCTCCGGCCGTCGCGGGACGGGTCGCCGCCATGCCCGGCAGGGCGAGGACGGTGGCCGCCACGGCGACAGCCTGGCCGATGCGCCGGCGAGGGACGGCCGTGCCCCTCCCGGAGCTCACGGCAGCCACCCGCCGGCCCGGCGGCCCCCTGAGAGCAGGAAGGCGACCTCGCGCGCCACCTCCTCGACCGACTTGCCGGTCACGTCGATCTGCCGCCAGCCGTGACTGGCGGCCAGGTGCTGAGAGTATCGGAGTTCCTCCCGGATGCTCTCCAGGGAGGCATAGGCCTCCGCCGGGATCCCGAAATGGTCGACCCGGACCTTCCGCAATTCGTGCAGCCGGCTGGGGCTCATGACCAGGCAGAGGACCCGCTCGGGCGGCAGCGCCAGCAACTCCGCGGGAGGGGCGATCCCCGGGACGATGGGCACGTTGGCGGCGAACCACCCGCGGTAGGCCAGGTACAGCGTGGTCGGCGTCTTCATCGTTCGGGACACGCCGACGAGGACGACTTCGGCGCGGCCCAGATCGCCGACATTCTGCCCGTCGTCGTGGCGGAAGGCGAAGTCCACCGCCTCGATCTCCCTCGACCTGGCCTCGACCAACTGCTTGAACAGGCCGGGTTTCTCCCTGGGCGTGAGCTTCAGGTGGGTGGCGAGGCGGTCCAGCACGGGGCCCATGAGATCCAGCGAGTCGAGTCCGTGGGCACGGCACTCCGCCAGCATCAGGCGGCGCAAGGTGTTCGACACCAGGGTGTGCACGATCACCGAGTTGGCGCCGGCGGCCTCCCGGACCACGGCCCGCAGCCTCCTGGCGGTCCGCACGTTTCCCCGCCTGATGACCTCGGCGGGTGCCCCCTCGAACTGGACGAGGGCGGACCTGACCACGCGCTCCGCGGTCTCGCCGGAGGCATCAGACACGGCGTAGACGACCACGCCTCCGTCCCTGCGCCCGGTCGCAGGTGCCGGAGCCCGCAGGGAGCGTCTGGAACGCGAAGTCTGAACACGAACCATGCATCCCTCGTCAAGACGGAGAATCCGGCCGAAGCGACCGGATCTTCCGCGTTGTTCTCTTCCCTATGGACAACTCCTGCACTTGTCCATGAGGACCGAGGGCGCTCCGGCCCTGGCGAGGCCTCCGGCCGGGCTCCGCACCGGGCTGCGGTGGCCGGCGGCGTCCGCTGAGCCGCCCCCGCGCGGGCTCCCTCTACACTCTGTTGACGTTGGACATCAGGTATCCCCGAAGTCGGTCGAGCAGACCATCGGGGTCGTCGTCGGTCAGGATGATCGGACGGTACTCCGGCTTGATGAACCCCTGTTCGACGGCGTGGTCGAGGAAGGCGATCAACGGTCGGTAGTACCCGCACACATCCAGCAGCCCGCACGGTTTCTGCTGGAGGCCGAGCTGCGTCCACGACACCATCTCAAAGAACTCGTCCATGGTGCCGATGCCGCCGGGCAGCGCGATGAACGCGTCGGCCAGTTCGGCCATCAGGGCCTTCCGCTCGTGCATGGAGTCCACAATCCGCAGGTCGGGCAGGCTGACCAGGGCCACTTCCCGGTCCACGAGCAGGCGCGGAATCACGCCGATGACCTCGCCGCCGGCCTCCACAGCCGTCCGGGCCAGGATCCCCATCGTCCCGATGCTGGAGCCGCCGTAGACGAGGCCGATCCTCCGGCGGACCAGGGTCTGCGCCAGCCGCCTGGCCGCCTCCGCGTACGCGGGCCGGGTCCCGGGATTCGACCCGCAGAAGACGGCCACCCGCTTCATCTCGTCCTTGCAAATACGATGCCGCCGCCCCCCTTCCCTCGGCGCGTCCCAGGCTGGGCCCCGCTCCCCGTCGGGACCGCCCCAGGGGGGCGAACAGGTGGCTCCCCGGGTGAGGTCGAACCATGACGCGTTCACGTGACAGCCCTCGCCCTCGCGCTCGTGCTGTCTGCCGCGGTCATCCACGCGACGTGGAACTACCTGGCCAAGCGAATCGGCGTCACCTCCCAGGACGGCTGGTTGTTCGCGGCGCTGGCGGTGATCGTCTACGCCCCCGTCGTGGTGGGGATCGTCCTGTGGCGCCGGCCGGTCCTGGGCGGCCGCGAGGTCTTCTTCATGGCCGGCACGGCCATCCTGCACACCGCCTACTTCCTCCTGCTCTTCCGCGGCTACCAGGCCGGAGCCCTTTCGGTCGTCTACCCCCTGGCCCGCGGTACCGGGCCTCTGCTGTCCACGGTCGGGGCCGTTGCGTTTCTCGGGGAGCGGCCCAGCTGGCTGGCGGTAGCGGGGGCCACGATGATCGGCCTGGGGGTCGTCGTGCTGGCGGGCGACCCGCGCCGGCTCACGCTGCGGGGGTCGGGCCAGGCGGTGGTCTACGCCCTGATCACCGGCGGCGTGATCGCCCTCTACACGCTGTGGGACAAGTACGCGGTCAGCGTCGTCGGCATCCACCCCCTGCTCCTGGACTGGGGCAGCAGTATCGGCCGCACCGTCCTGCTGACGCCGCTGGCCGTCCGCCACTGGGACAGCATCCGGGCGCGGGTGCGGATACACCCGTTCCAGACCCTCGCGGTCGCCGTGCTCACACCGCTGGCCTACATCTTCGTGCTGACCGCGCTGGCCTTCACCCCGGTCAGTTACGTGGCGCCGCTGCGCGAGGTGAGCATCCTCGCGGGCGCGGCCATGGGCGCGCGGCTGCTCAGCGAAGGCGACGTCCGCAAGCGGCTCTTCGCCGCGGCGGTCATGGTGATCGGGGCGGTGCTCCTCTCAGTCGGCTGAGCCGACGGCGCGGCCTCACCGTCGGGCCAGGAGCCCCAGGCCCGAATAGAGGAAGAAGCCGCCCATCCCGACCACGAACACGCCGCACAGCCCCAGGACGGCGCGGTAGGCCGCCACCGGCAGGCGGCCGCGGCCTGCGCCCACGGTGATGGCCAGGAACGAGGTCCAGCTCAGATCGAGCGCGATGTGGCCCACGAAGAAGAAGAGCACCAGCGCCGCCGGCCCGAACCGGTGAAAGGCGACGAAGTACGCCGCGCCGACCGTCGTCCACCACAGCAGCCAGTAGGGATTCCCGAGGGTCATGAGGATGCTGGCCCGCACCACGCCGGCCCCGGTCCGCACCGGCGATCCTGCCGCGGGCGCCGGGCCCAGCGTCTCCTCACGCGCCGATCGGGCGATGCCCCACCCCATCCACACCAGCACGAGCCCGCCCAGGACTCCGATGGTGCCCACCACGGCCGGAGCCTGCAGGACCCGGCTCAATCCGACGGCGAGCGCGCCCACCATGACGAGCTCCGTCGCCGCGTGCCCCGCGGTGATCAACGGGCCGGCGAGCGCGCCGCGGCGCGCGCCCTCGCTGATGGCCATCGCCGAAATCGGCCCGGGCGACATGACGCCTGAGAGGCTCACCGCCCACCAGGTGGCGGCCAGCGGCAGGAGTTCTTGCAGGTCGTAGAGCACCGTCTACCTCCTCCGCGCCCTGGGCATAACCCGCTTGGACCTCCGAGAAGGGCAAACCCGTCGCGAGGCGGGGGCGCAAAGCCACAGGACCCTGCGGGTCGGCTGGGTTGCCGAAGAGGATTTCGCGCCTGGTGCGGGATCCTCATTTCTCTTGTGGCGCGGATGTCGCAGCGCGGACCCCGCGCGGGGAGTTCGCCACGGTGAACACGACAGCCGTCTGGGGCTCGGTTCTCGTCGTCGACGAAGACGCACGGACCCGGGAGTTGCTCTCCGAACTGCTGGGGGCCCACAGGTATGCCGTCGTGACCGCCCGGGGGGCCGCGGAGGCCCTGGCCCGCGCGGCCGTGTCGCGTCCGGATGTGGTACTTGTAGACGAGACGCTCGCCGACGGCGACGGGGCGTCGCTGTGCCTGCGGCTGAGGGCGGAGGGGAACCACCCGGGGCTCCCCATCGTGCTGATCGCGCCGCCGCCCGACGGGGCCAGCAAGGCCCTGGCGTGCGGGGCAGATGCCGTCCTCCACCGGCCCATCAAGCGCGCCGAGGTCCTCTCGTGGGTCCGGGTGCTGGTGCGGGTGCGGAGGGCCGAGGCGGCGCTGGAGCACGCGGAGATCCTGCTGGTCTCCGTGGCCGCGGCCGTCGAGGCCCGCAGCGCGTACGACGGCGACCACCTCTGGCGCGTGGCCCAGTACAGCGCGCAGCTCGCCGCCTCCGTCGGGGTGCCCGAGGCGGACAGGGCGGCCGTCCGCCGCGCGGGGATCCTCCACGACATCGGGATGATCGGCGTCCCCGACGCCCTCCTGCACCTCCCGCGGCCGCTCACGCAGGACGAATTCACGCAGATCAGACCCCACCCGCTGCTCGGCGCCGACCTCTGCCGTCCTCTGTCCGACGGGGGCACGGTGGCGGCCATCGTGCGCGGGCACCACGAGCGCTGGCACGGCGGCGGGTATCCCCACGGGCTGGCCGGAGAGGCGATCCCGGTGGGCGCCCGGATCGTGGCCGTGGCGGATGCCTACGATGCGCTGACATCCGACCGCCCCTACCGGCCGGCCTACACGCCGCGCGATGCGCTGGACATCCTGAGGATCGGCGCCGGCACCCAGTGGGACCCCACGCTGGTCGACGCGTTCGCGTCGGTGATCCTCGCGCCGGATCGAGGACAGGGCTCAGATCGAGAGCCCGGCGATGCGCAGCCGGCCGATCCCCGCGAGGTGCTGCTCCGCTACATGGCCTACAGCGGCGACCGCCCGTAGCGCGGAATCCTCCGAGGCGGCGACGCGAGGATCAGGCCTAGCGGCCCACCCTGACCGGATTCTGCGGAGGATGCGCGCCCCGCGCACCCAGGAAGATCTGCCCGAGACCTGCAGGCGCCCCATCGACCAGGAGGGTGAACGTGAGGCGAAAACCTGTCGTCTGGAAGTCCAGGCCGTCTGCCCCTCCCGAACTGCGCGCCTCCCAGGCGATGAGGCTCCGGTCCCGCGCGACGAGATCGTCGTCCTCCAGCCGGACCCGCCGGACCTCCTGGAAGCGGCCATCGGTGGAGATCAAGCCGGAGAGTTCCCGAGCCCAGCCGCGCGCCAGCCACCGGATGTGCCAGCCGTCCTCCTCAAACCAGATGAAGTAGCCGGCGGCCGCTCCAACGAGGGAAGGCCGGCCCCAGTAGACCGCGGGCCAGCGATCCCTGAACGCCTCTCCCAGGCGGATGGCAAACGGGTTGCCCGCCGGGTGGACCCCTCGATTTCCGATGAAGATCCGTTCGGGGGCCAGCAGGCGGCCTTCGACCCGAAGCGCAAAGCGGATCCACCCCCCTGGCGGCGCGACGGTGAAGACGAAGCCGTCGCGCCCGCTGGTGAAGGCCTCCCAGGAGATCGTCCGCGCGGTCCGCCGCAGGTCGCTGTCCTCCCGGCCCTCGCGGCGGAGGCCGGTGATGATGCCCTCGGTGGTGATCTCTCCGCTGAACGTGCGCAGGGCTCCTACCGCGGCCCAGTGGAGGTGGATGCCCTCGTGGTCCCGCCAGAGGAAGTAGGCCGGCGCCCAGCCAGCCTCAAACGACGGCCTCCCCTGGATCGCATCGGGCGCCAGGGTGGGGCCCCCGCCGGGCGCCACCGTTGTCTCGGGTTGCGCGGATGCGGGGAACGCGGTGAGCAGGCCCGCGGCGAGAAGCGCCGTCAGGATGCCCGACGTCCGTCGCTCCATGGTCGTCTCCCTCCCGACCCGTCGTCGTGCGCACCCTGTCATACGGCGGGGGCGGATCAGGGGTTCCACCGCGAGGCCGGCGCCACGATGATCGAGGTGCAGCGCGTGGGTGGGGTGCGGATCGTCGTGCGCGAGCAGTCGCCAGCCGGTGGAGCGCGGTCAGGCTGAAGGAAGCAGCCTCGAGCCTCCTCGAACCCTTCCTGGCGGAGGGATCACCCATGAAGATGTACGTGGGCGGACAGTGGGTCGCCAAGTCCAAGACGATCCCCGTCTACAACCCCTATGACGGATCGGTCCTCGACACCGTGCCGGCGGCCGATGCCGAGGATGTCGAACACGCCCTGGAGACCGCGGTGCGCGGCGCCGGGGTGATGCGGCGGCTCTCCGGGCACGAACGCTACCAGATCCTGATGAAGGCCGCCGGGCTCATCACACAGCGGGCCGATCACTTCGCCCGCACCATCACGCTGGAAGAAGGCAAGATCCTCAAGGAAGCGCAGGTGGAGGTCGCACGCGCCATCGAGACCCTGACGCTGTCGGCCGAGGAGGCCAAGCGGATCGCCGGCGAGGGCATCCCGCTGGACGGCGCGCCGGGGTATGCCGGACAGTTCGGCTTCACGATCCGGGTGCCGTGCGGTGTGGTGGTGGCCATCACCCCCTTCAACTTCCCGCTCAACCTCGTGATGCACAAGGTCGGACCGGCACTGGCCGCCGGGAACAGCGTCATCGTCAAGCCGGCCAGCGACACCCCGCTGTCCGCCCTCAAGCTGGTCGAAGTGCTGCTGGAGGCCGGCGTCCCCGCCGAGGCGGTCCAGTGCATCACGGGCAGCGGCAAGGAAGTCGGTGAAGCGCTGTGCGCCGATCCCCGGGTCCGCAAGATCACCTTCACGGGCAGCCGGGAGGTCGGCGAACGCATCTGCCGGGTGGCCGGCATCAAGAAAGTCACCATGGAACTGGGGAGCAACTCCCCGGTGGTCGTGCTGCCGGATGCCGACCTGGAGGAAGCCGCCGCGGCCATCGCCGCCACCGGGTACGCCAATGCCGGCCAGGTCTGCATCAGCGCCCAGCGGATCATCTCGATGAAGCCGGTCTACGCCGACCTCCTGGACGCCCTCACGCCCAAGGTGGCGGCGCTGACCACGGGAGACCCCCTGGACGAGCGCACGAAAGTGGGGCCGATGGTCCGCGAGGCGGACGCCCGCCGGGTGGAGGCCTGGGTCCGCGAGGCCTTAGACGGCGGGGCCCGGTTGGTCCTGGGCGGCGAGCGCCGCGGTGCCATCTACGCGCCCACGATCGTCGCCGACGTCAAGCCCCAGATGCGCATCTCCTGCGACGAACTGTTCGGGCCGGCGGTGGCCCTCACCCCGGCGGGCACCATTGACGAGGCCATCGCGCTCGCCAACGACACCAACTACGGGCTGGCTGCGGGGGTCTTCACGAAGAACCTGGACTGGGCCATGCGCTTCGCCCGCGAGGTCGAATCCGGCAACATCCACATCAACTGGGGACCGCAGTGGCGGGCGGACCTGATGCCCTACGGCGGCCTCAAGGAGAGCGGGTTCGGCAAGGAAGGGCCCCGGTACGCCGTCTCGGAGATGACGGAGAGCAAGATGGTGGTGATGCACCTCAAGTAGGCCGGCGCGGGAATCCGCGCCCGCCGGTCAGGATCCGCGGACGGCGGTGGACCCGGCTAGGCGCCTGCCCCGGCCCGCAGGGCGCTGCCGGCCCACGCCAGCCAGACGATGGTCAGGATGAAGCTCCCGAAGAACAACACCGGCTGCGTCGGCGCAAACAGCGTGAGGACGTTGACGACCCCGGCGACGACGGCAAGCCACCCCAGGCTCGAGGCCAGCGCGCCGGTACCGATGATCGCCCAGCCCGCCACGGCCGTGGCGGCACCGGTGAAGGCGTTCCCGAAGCCTTCCAGCGCGCCGGCGATCGCGGTCAGCGCCAGCCAGGCGTGCGTGGCGGCAGTCTCGTCCTGGACGGCCAGGACCTGTCCTCCGCCCAGCCACCTCGCGACAGCTCCAACCCCGTAGCCCGCCAGACCCACCAGGGCCAGGTACAGGACCACCCGTGCCCGGGTCGGGGCCTGATCGCGCAACCGCATGGACAGTCCGGTGACGAAGACCACCGCGAACCCGATGGCGAGCAGCGCGACGATCGACCCGAGCACCCACGTGCTCCACTTCTGCCTGACCGCGCCGAGCGACCTGGCCGGATCGCCCGCCATGATATCCTGACCCATCGTGAGAATGAGGATGAAGAGCAGCGCGAGGAGGACTGCCGCGATGATTCCTGCTATTCCGCCGTTGCGCTGTACCCGATCCATAACGCATCCCTCCCGGTGATGAGATACGGACAGGCACGTGAAGGCAGCCGAACAAGCGGTACGAGGCAGGACGGCAGATCCCTGCCTCCCCGGCGCCGCCAGCCAGGCACGCGCCCAGGCTGCACCCTGCGCCGGGTAGGCAGGAAGGCGCCCCGGCGGGCGGAACGAGGATCCATCATGAAGGCGCGCCTGATGGGCCTGGCGGCCCGGTTCGCAGAGGTCGGGATCGTGCCGACCGATCCCGACGACGAGCGCATGCTGAAGGCGATCCTCACCCTGTGGGCGGTGCTCTCGATCTTCGTCGCGGCCCTGTGGGGGGGCCATGTACGCCCTGCTGGGATTGCGGACGGCGGCGGCGATTCCCCTAGTGCGCCGTCGCCCAAGTTTGACAAGGGTTAGAGAACTCACTATGCTGAGCCCAACGGTTCGACATCACACCTT
>JAVKHQ010000037.1:0-23147 GCA_031459875.1 Candidatus Fervidifonticultor sextus
TAGGGTTGTGCGCCACGGTGGCCCCTGAGGCCAGAAGCAACTCGACCTCTTCGCCGTTCAGGTGGATGCAGTGGGCCAGGAGGGCATCGGGGCCGAGCGCTCCTGCCCTGGCCAGACGCTGGATCACGCGCATCCCAAACCGGGCCTGGCAGTCGCGCTGGTCCGCGCCGTCCTCGGCCGCGTGGATGTGGATGCCCACACCGGCCTGCCTGGCCACGTCGACGCAGGCGGCCAGCGTCTCGTCCGAGAGCGTGAACGAGGCGTGCGCTCCGGCCATCCCCCGCGCCAGCCGGCGGGCCTGTGCCAGAAACCGGCGGTTCTCCCGCAGGCCCGCTGCGGCGCGTTCGGGGCCGTCGCGGTCGGTGACCTCATAGCAGAGCACCGATCGCACGCCCAGCGTCTCCAGCGCGTCGGCGATGATGTCCAGGGATCCGTCGATGGCGTTCGGCGAGGCGTGGTGGTCGATCAGCGTGGTCGTCCCGCACAGCAGCGCGCCCATCCCGCCCACCAGCGCCGAGGCCCGGATGGCCTCCTCGTCCAGCGCCCGGTCCAGCCGCCACCACACCCGCTGGAGAATCTGGGTGAAGTTCGCCGGGGGATCGAGCCGGTAGGGCATGCCCCGGGCCAGAGCCGAGTACAGGTGGGTGTGGGCGCAGACGTTGCCCGGGATCACCAGGCATCCCGAGCAGTCGCGGTGGGCGCCGCCGGGAGCCGCGGCACCGGCGCCCGCGATCCGGCCGTCGGCCACGACGAGATCGGCGGCCTCGAGCCTCGGCGGATCCAGCGACCGGACGACGGTCCCTCCGGTGAGGGTCAGCGTGCCGATGGGAAACCCTCGCTCTCTATCGGGCGCGGGCGGGCACGGACACCTTCGGGCAGGCGGCCCGCGCGGCCGGCGAATCCTTCATCGGCAGCCGCGTGCGGCGGATGCCGTCGAAGGCGTACAGCGCACCGGCCACCGCGCCGGCCGTGGGAACCAGCGCGATCTCCCCGACCCCCTTGGCCCCGTACGGCCCTTCCGGCTGGTACTCTTCGACGAAGATGCACTCGACCTCGGGCATCCCGGCAGGCGGGATGATGTTCAGAGACTTCAGCGTGGTGGTCACCGGCACGCCGCGCTCCACGACCAACTCCTCGGACAGCGCGTGGCCCAGCCCCATGTGGATGCCGCCCTCGATCTGGCCTTCCAGCAGCGTGGGGTTGATGACCTTGCCCACGTCGTGGGCCGCGACAACCTTGGCGATGCGACCCTCCTCGTCGAGGATCACCACCTGGGCGGCCCAGCCGTAGGCGAAGTGCGTGGCGGCGCCCTCGGGGCCGGATCCCGGCTTGTAGGTCCAGTCCACGACGACCTCGCCGTAGAACTCCTGCCCGGCCAGGTCCACCAGCCGGCGGCCGTCCAGGGCGGCCTTCAACTTGTTCGCGGCTGCGATGACCGCCCGGCCGCCCAGCACGGTCGAGCGCGAGGCGGTGGTCTGGCCGGTGTCGAGTTCGCGCAGGGTGTCCACCACGACGTGCACGCGGTCGGGCGGAAGACCGAGTTCTTCACAGGCGATCTGCTGCAGGGCGGTGTGGACGCCCTGGCCCATCTCGGTCCAGGAGTGGAAGAGCGTGACCGTGCCGTCGGCCTCGGGCCGCAGGATCGCCTTACCGTATTCCTTCAACCCGTTGCCCACGCCGGTGTTCTTGACCCCGCAGGCGATGCCGGCGTACTTCGCCGACCGGTAGGCGTCCCGCACGGCCAGCAGGCACCGCTTGACCCCCACGCCCGGGCCGAGCCGCTGCCCGGTGCCGAAGAGATCCCCGACCTCGAGGGCGTTGCGCCAGCGCATCTCCCACCCGTCCAGGCCGACCTTCTCGGCCAGGATGTCCATCATCCCTTCCATGGCGAACTGCGCCTGGTGGGAGCCGAACCCCCGCATGGCGCCGGCCGGCGGATTGTTGGTGTAGACCGCGGTGGCCTCGATGTCCACCGCGGGCACGCGGTAGGCGCCGCAGGCGTGGCCGGCGGCCCGCTCCAACACCTTGTCGCCGACGCTGGCGTAGGCGCCGGTATCCCCGACGATGCGGGCCCGGACCGCCACCAGGCGACCGTCGGCATCGCAGCCCACCGTGTAGGTGAGCGTCATGGGATGGCGCTTGGGGTGGAAGCGGATGCTCTCGGCCCGGGAGAGCGTCAGCAGCACCGGCCGGCCGGTCCTGGCGGCCAGCAGGGCGGCGTGGCCCTGGACGTTCAGGTCCTCCTTGGCCCCAAAGGCCCCGCCGTTGGAGACCTGCGTGACCCGCACCTTTTCTGCGGGCAGCGCCAGCAGCGACGCGATCTGGCGCCGGTCGTCCCAGACGCCCTGGCCTTGAGAATAGACGTGGAGTCCGCCATTGCCGTCGGGTACCGCCAGGGCTGCCTCCGGCTCCAGGAAGGCGTGCTCGACGAACTGGGTCACGAAGGTCTCGGTGGCCACGTGGGCCGCCTGAGCCAGCGCGGCGTCCACATCGCCCCGCTTCACCGTGGAGACGGAGAGGATGTTCCCGCCCTCGTGGATCTCGGGGGCCCCCGGTGCGAGCGCTTCGAACGGGTCGGTGACCGGGGGCAGGACCTCGTAGGCGACTTCGATGAGACCGGCGGCCTCGCGGGCCGCGTCGCGTGTCTCGGCGGCCACGGCGGCCAGGACGTCGCCCACGTAGTTGGTGGTCTCCCCCTCGGCCACGAACTGGCGCCAGTCCCGCGTGATCAGACCCTGCCGGCGCTCGCCCGGCACGTCCTTCCACGTGACGACCGCCACCACGCCGGGGTAGGCCTCGGCCTTCGAGGTGTCGATCCGGACGACGCGCGCCCGGGGATGGTCGGACCAGCGGATCGCGCCGTGGAGCATCCCCGGCACCCGCATGTCGTTGACGTAGGGCTTGTCGCCCAGCGCCAGCTCGCGGCCCTGGTAGCGGGCCGTGCGCGAGCCGACGCGGCCGCTCTGGTCAATGGCGGGCAGCGGACCGCCGCGTCGGACGGCGGCGGCCATCTGGATCGCGTCGATGATCTTGATGTAGCCGGTGCAGCGGCACAGGTTCCCGGCCAGCGCCCGGGCGATCTCGTCGCGGGTGGGAGCGGGCTGGCGGGCCAGCAGCGCTTCGGCCTTCATGACGATGCCGGGCGAGCAGAAGCCGCACTGGGAGGCGCCGGCGGCCACGAAGCAGGTCGCCCAGACCTCGCGCGCGTCAGGCGACAGGCCCTCCTGGGTGGTGACGTGCTTGCCTGCAAACCGGCTGGCCGGCTGCGCGCACGAGACCACAGCCCGGCCGTCAACGACCACCGTGCACGCGCCGCAGGATCCTTCGGGGGCGCAGCCGTCCTTCACGGAAGTGATCCCGCAACCGTCCCGCAGGACTTCCAGCAGGCTGGCCCCCTCGCGGACGTCGACCGAGACCGGCCGGCCGTTGAGGATGAACTGCAGCGTGCGACGGCTCATCTCTGCCCACCCGCTGTCTTCATTCCCTGCCCGGGGGAGGCGTCTCCTGCCTCATGCCGTGCCGATCCATCGGATCGGCCGCCCCCCGGCCGGGCGTGGCGCCGTTAGTTTCCGCGCATGAGGTGCTGCTGACCCGTGTCCAGCCCGTAGTAGTGGGGGACCGGCTCCGGCCCCGGCACCGCCGGCGGAGGCGGCGGCGGGCCGGTGGATGCCGGGGGGCTGAGGCCGATCAGGTCGTCGGGGCGGACTGGCACGCGGTTGAGTTCGCGGCCGGTGGCGTCCCGCAGCGCGGCGACGATGGCCGGGGTGGCCACGATGGTGGCCATCTCGCCCACTCCCTTCACGCCGTAGGGGGACCCGGGCTCCGGGTCCTCAAGGACGACGGACTCCACTGGCGGCATGTCGAGGATCGTGGGAATCAGGTAGTCGGTGAACGAGGCGTTGCGGATACGGCCCTCTTCCAGCTGAATCTCCTCCATCAGCGCCAGCCCCAATCCGATGGCCGCGCCGCCCTCGACCTGGCCCGTCACCCCCTGGGGGTTGAGCATCCGGCCGACCTCGTGGGCCGCGGCGAGCTGGACCACCCGGACCAGGCCAAGGTCCAGGTCCACGTCCACCACCGCGCGCTGGGCGGCGAACCCAAACGCCACGTGCACGTCGCCCTGTCCCCGGGCGTCCATCGGTTGGGTCCTGCGGTGGTGGTAGACACGCGTCTGCTCAATGGGCGGCTCGAGATAGGCCCCGACCTCCCCAACGGGTGCGCCGCCGACGAGGACGAGGCCGCCTTCGAGGGACCACTCGCCAGACAGCGCCTGCCCGGCGGCGGCCGCGCGGGCGGCCACCCGCGCGAAGAGTTCGTCGCGCACGGCCTGGCAGGCCAACTGCACCGCGCCGCCTGACATCATCGTCTGCCGCGACGCCGAGGTGGAGCCTGCCGAGCCCACGTGGGTGTCCGGCTGGCGCACCAGCACCTGCTCGACTCCCAGTTCCGTCCGCGCGATCTGAGCCAGAACCGTGTGCAGACCCTGGCCGACTTCGGCGGCCGCGGTGTGGATCTCCACCACCGGGCCCGACGGGCCGGCGAAAAGGCGGACGCGCGCCTCCGCCGAGTCGTCGAACCCGCCGCTGTAGGCGATGTTCTTGTAGCCGACGGCGAATCCCACCCCCCGGCGGATGCCCTCGCCGCGCGAGACGTTGCCGGCTCCCCCGGGCAGCGACAGCGGGTGACGGTCGCCCTCGTCGGTGGGCATCGGGAGCTGTGCGCAGCGCCGGATCACCTCGCGCACCGGCGCGCTGCCCCGGATCACCTGGCCGGTGGGCAGGACCGAACCCGGTCCGACGGCGTTGCGGAGCCGCAACTCGATCGGGTCCATCCCCAGCGCCCGGGCCAGTTTGTCCATCTGCGACTCGTAGGCGAAGCAGACCTGCGGCGCGCCGAAGCCGCGCATGGCGCCGCAGGGCGGGTTGTTGGTGTAGACGCGCGTCGCCTCGATGAGGGCATTGGGCACCTCGTAGGGCCCGGTGGCGAAGGTGGCGGCGTTGCCCAGCACCGCCGCCCCTGAGGACGCATAGGCGCCGCCGTCAAGCAGGATGCGGGCGTAGACGTTGACCAGCCGGCCGTCGCGGGTCGCGCCGTGGCGCATCCAGATCCGCGACGGGTGCCGGTGGACGTGCCCGAAGAACGACTCCTCGCGGCTGTAGACCATCTTCACCGGCTTCCCGGTGCGCAGCGCCAGCATGCAGGCGTGGATGTGCATGCTGACGTCCTCCCGGGCGCCAAACGCCCCGCCGACGCCGGCCAGGTAGAGCCGCACCTTCTCCGGCGGCAGGTTCAGGCAGGGGGCCATCTGCTCGCGGTCCACGTGCAGCCACTGGGTGGCCACATAGAGGTCGACGCCGCCGTCCGGTGCGGGGACCGCCAACCCCGACTCGGGTCCCAGGAACGCCTGGTCCTGCATCCCGGTCTCGTAGTAGCCCTCGACCCACACGTCGGCGGAGGCCGTCGGGTCTCCGTGCTCGATCCGGACGTGGCGCAGGACGTTGCCGAAGTCGTGGATCCTGGGCGCATCGGGACGGAGCGCCTCCGCCATGTCCGTGACGGCCGGCAGGACCTCGTAGTCCACGACGATCTTCCCCGCGGCCTGGCGGGCGGTCTCGGGGTCGATGGCGGCCAGGATCGCCACCGGCTCACCGGCGAAGCGCACGCGGTCGTAGGCCAGCACCGGCTGGTCGGCGAATTCCAGGCCGAAGGTCTTGCGGCCGGGCACGTCGTCGGCGGTGAGCACGCAGTGCACGCCCGGGGTGGCCAGGGCCCTCGAGACGTCGATCGAGCGGATCCGGGCGTGGGGGTGGGGACTGCGCAGGGTGTGGCCCCAGAGCATCTCCTCGGCCCACAGGTCGCTGCCGAAGAGGAACTGGCCTTTGACCTTGGGCACGCCGTCGATCCGCCAGACGCGTTCGCCGACGCCGCCGCGTGTCTTCGTCAGGGTCCGTGTGCTCATGGCGCGATCCTCACCCGACCGCAGGGCGCGCGTCCCAGACCCCCGCGCGCCGGGCAATCCGGTCGGCCATCCGGCGGCCTGCCGCCGCGATGGCCTCTTCGTCGGCGCCGACCAGCCGGCCCTGGTGCACCACCGCGCGTCCGTCGACCAGGAGGTGCCGTACGCGCTGGGGCGTGCAGAAGACCAGGGCGGCCACCGGGTCGGCGCCCGCCCCCACGTGCTCCAGGCCGTCGACACCGAAGAGGGCGACGTCGGCCCGCTTCCCGACTTCCAGCGATCCGATGTCGTCCCGGCCCAGGCAGGCCGCCCCACCGCGGGTGGCGATCCGCAGCGCCTCGCGCGCGCTCATGGCCGCCGCGCCGCGCCCGCGCGCCGCCAGCAGGCCCGTCCGGGCCTCCGCCAGCAGGTGGCCGCTGTCGTTCGAGGCGGAGCCGTCCACGCCCAGGCCGACCCGGGCACCGGCGTCCAGCAGCGAGCGCACCGGCGCGACCCCCGAGCCCAGACGGAGGTTCGACGTCGGGCACCAGGCGACGCTGGCGGCGGCCTCGGCGATGCGGCGGATGCCGCGGTCGTCGAGGTGGACGCAGTGGGCCAGCCACACGTCCGGTCCGATCCACCCCAGGTCGTCCAGCACCTCCAGCGGCGCCTTCCCGTAGTGCGCCCGGCAGTAGGCCTCTTCGTCCAGCGTCTCGGCGATGTGGGTGTGGAGCCGGACGCCGAGCCGACGGGCCAGCCTGGCGGATTCCCGCATCAGCCGGTCGGTGACCGAGAACGGCGAGCAGGGCGCGACGGCCAGGCGCAGCATGGCCCCGGGGGAGGGATCGTGGAAGCGGCGCACGGCGGTCTCGGTCTGCGCCAGGATCGCCTCGGTGTCCTGCACGAGGTCGTCGGGCGGCAGCCCGCCTGATGACGCGCCGAGATCCATCGACCCGCGGCAGGGATGGAAGCGCAGGCCGACTTCGCGCGCCGCCGCGATCTCCGCCTCGAGCAAGTCCAGCCCGTCGCCGACCTTCGGGAAGATGTAGTGGTGATCGGTCGTCGTCGCGCATCCCGACAGCGCCAGTTCGGCCAGCCCGACCCGCGCCGCGGCAAAGACCCACTCCTCGTCCACCCCGGCCCAGAGGGGGTAGAGGGCGCGCAGCCACCCGAAGAGCCCCTGGTCCTGGGCGCACGCCCGGGTGAGGGTCTGATAGAGGTGGTGGTGGGCGTTGACCAGCCCGGGGAGGGCCACGGTCCCCCGGCCGTCGAGGCGCTGCATGTCCTGGTGGGCGGTCGGAGGCGGGCCCGCCCCGACCCAGGTGATGACCCCGTCCTCGACCAGGAGGGACCCGCCGGGGATCTCGGTTCCCCGGTCGTCCATGGTCACGACCACCTCGCAGTCGTGGATCAGGAGTGGGTTGGACGCGGTTCGGTCGTACGCGAGACCCATGGGAGTTCGCCCCGCTCTAGGACGCCGCGCGTCGCATCATGTCGGCGGCCAGGGCCACCGCCTCGAGGATCTTCACGTACCCGGTGCACCGGCACAGGTTGCCTGATAGGGCCTCGCGGACCGTGGGCTCGTCGGGTGCGGGCTCCCTCGCGAGCAGGTCGGCGACGGCGACGATCAGGCCCGGGGTGCAGAAGCCGCACTGCACGGCGCCGGTCTCCAGGAAGGCCTCCTGCACGGGGTGCAGGCGCTCTCCCGCAGCCAGCGACTCGACGGTCCGCACGTCGCGCTCGTGGGCCTGGGCCGCCAGCACCAGGCAGGAGCAGACGAGGTCACCGTCCAGCCACACCGAGCATGACCCGCACTCGCCCTGCTCGCACGCGTTCTTCGAGCCCGGCAGGCCCAGGTGCTCGCGCAACATGAACAGCAGGCTCGCCCCCGGCCAGACGTCGGCGGTACGCCACTCGCCGTTGACCTTCGCGCGGACGATCATCGGCGTCGGTCCTCCAGGGCCCAGGCCAGGGCCCGCCGGGCCAGGACCGCGCAGGCGTGGCGGCGGTACGCGGCGGTGCCCCGCACGTCGTCGATGGGCCGCGCGGCTGCGGCCACGCGCTCGCCGAACTCCTGGAGCGCGCGGGGGGGCAGCGCCGCCGCCGGGTCGTCCCAGGTCCCGGCGCCGGCGAGCGCCGCCGCCGCATAGGCCTCGGCCTCCGGCGCCCGCAGGATGGTGGGGCCGACCGAACCGAGCGCCACCCGCACGACGCGCCGGTCCTCATCGAGCACCAGGCAGAGGCTGGCCACGGCGATGACCATGGCGTTGCGCGGGCCGATCTTCGAGAACGACCCGGGGCCCCGGACCACGCGCCAGCGCACGCCGAGGATCAACTCATCTGGCGCCAGGGTGGTCTGCTTGGGCCCGACCATGAACCGATCCCACGGCACGGACCGGGTCCGTCCCCCGGCCCTGACGAGGACCACCTCCGCATCGTAGGCCGCCAGCACCGGCAGCGCGTCGCCCGCGGGCGAGGCCGTGCCCAGGTTCCCGCCGATGGTCCCGCGGTTGCGGATCTGCGGGGAGCCGACCGAGCGCGACGCCTGGACCAGGGGCACGAACTCCGGGAGGTCGCGGATGATCCGGCTGTACGTCACCCCGGCCCCCAGGAAGCACGTCCCGTCTTCGCGGCGCCAGCCCCGCAACTCCGGGATCCGGCTGACGTCCATCAGGGCCGCCGGCCGCCGGCGCCCGAAGTTCAGCTCCACCATGAGGTCGGTGCCCCCGGCAATGGGGACGGCTTCGGGGCGGTCGGCTTTCATCGCCAGGGCTTCCTCCAGCGTGCGGGGGAGGAGGACGTCCAGGATCCTACTCCTTGAGGACGAGGCAGTCTTCCGGCCGCCAGGAGACGGTCACCCGCTCTCCAGGCCGAAACACCGGGGTGATCGTATCGTTGGGCACGCTGACGGCGAGCCGGGCCTGGCCCACGCGGCACAGGTACTGGACGGTCGCCCCGAGATAGGTGACGAACTCCAGGCTCGCGGCGAAGGCGTTGGTCCCCTCCGCGCCAACTGGGGCGATCTTGACGCGGGACTGCTTGATGACGGCCAGCACGCGGGTGCCGGGGGCCATCGAGGCATCCGGGCGGGCGTGGAGGACCAGGCCGTCGTCGGCTGCAATCCGGGTCAATCCGTTCTCGTGGCCAACGACCTGACCCCACAGGAGGTTCGACTGGCCGATGAAGCCGGCCACAAAGCTGTGCGCGGGCCGCTCGTAGACTTCGATGGGCGTCCCCTGTTGGACAATCTTCCCGTGATTCATCACCGCAACCCTGTCCGACATGATCAGGGCTTCTTCCTGGTCGTGCGTCACGAAGATGGTGGTGATGCCCACCTGCTGTTGAATTTGTTTCAACTCGACCCGCATTTCCTCCCGCAGCTTGGCGTCCAGGTTGGAGAGTGGCTCGTCCAGCAGCAGGATCTGGGGTTCAATGACCAGGGCGCGGGCAAGAGCCACGCGCTGCTGCTGGCCGCCCGACAGCTGTCGCTGGTAGCGATCGCCGAGGCCTGTGAGGCGGAGCAGGGAGAGCGCGCGCTCGACGCGCTCGGCAACTTCGGCAGCGGGCAGGCGTCGCATGCGGAGCCCAAAAGCGACATTCTCCCGAACGGTCATGTGGGGGAACAGCGCATAGTGCTGAAAGACCATGCCAATGTTCCGCCTGTAGGGTGGCCAGTCGGTCACATCCTGGCCCGCAATGAAGATCCGGCCGGCGGTGACCGGCTCGAAGCCGGCGATCAGGCGCAGGGTGGTCGTCTTCCCGCAGCCGGAAGGGCCCAGGAGCGAGAGGAATTCGCCCGGGTTGACCATCAGCGAGACGTCGTCGACGGCCCGCACCGAACCGAAGTGCTTGCTGACGCTACGCAGCTCAACCGCTCCCACGGCGGCCTCCCCGTCGGGGGAGCGCCTCCTGGCCCACCCGGGTGAGTCGGCCTCGATCGACGACGCGTTCCCCCTCCACGTACACCGCCTCGATCTGGTCGCGCTGCACGGTGTAGACCACCTCGGACAGCGCCAGGTCCGCCGTGAGCGGGAACGGATGGCTCGACCGCACCAGGACCAGGTCCGCCCGCTTGCCGCGCTCAATGGAGCCGATCTCTCGCTCAAGACCCAGCACCCGGGCGGCGTCGATGGTCGCCATCCGGAGGGCCTCCGCCGCGGTGAGGGCCGTCGCGTCCTGGTGCAGCGCCCGCTGGAGGAGCACGGCGAACCGCATCTCCTGGAACATGGACTGGGTGTTGTTGCTGACCATGCTGTCGGTGCCCAGCCCGACGGGGATCCCCGCCTCCCGGTACTTGCCGATGGGGGCCACGCCGCTGCCCAACTTGGCGTTGCTCACCGGACAATGGACCATCCGCGCGCCACTTTGTCGGAACAGCCGGATCTCCTCTTCGGTCAGCCACACGCAGTGGATGGCCACGGTGCGGTCATCCAACAGCCCCAGGTCCGCCACGTACTGCACGGGGGTCCGGCCGTACCGTTCCCTGATGTAGTCCACCTCAGCGGCGCACTCCGCCAGGTGCAGGTAGAAATCGCAGCCCATGGCGGTGGCCTGCCGTTTCGCCTCCCGGAGGAACTCCGGGCCGCAGTTGTACGCCGAGTGCGCCCCCAACCAGAGGGAGACCAGGCGCGATCCGTCGTCGTGGCGGCGGGCGGCCTCCCGGGTGCGCGCCACCAGCTGAGGATAGTCGTGGGGGACGGGGGTGCCGAACCACTCGCTCGGTGGCATCCCGCCCACGACGATCCGGCACCCGAGGGCTGCAGCCACCTCCGCCGCCAGATCCGGCGCGTAGCGACAACACTCGCACAGGCACGTGGTCCCGGACTGCAGCGCTTCGGTCACGCCCAGGACGGTGGCTTGGCGGATCTGCGCCTCATCCAGGGCATCGATCCGGGGCGCCAGGAACCGCAGCCACGGGAACAGGGTGAGATCGTCCGCCGTCCCGCGGAGGAGGCTGAGCCAGAGGTGGGTGTGGGTGTTGATCAGCCCCGGCATCGCGATGTGGCCCCGGGCGTCCACCACCTGGACCGCGTCGGCCCCACCCGAGGTCGGAGCGACCGGCCCGCCCGCCGGGACCTGGCGGGCGTCCTCGACCGCGGCGATTCGGCCGTCCTCAATGGTAATCCGGCCGTCCGCCAGGAACCGATCCTCTGGATCGCACGTGAGAACGGCCGCGTGCTCGATGAGGACGCGTCCCATCACCGACCGGTTTCCCGACGCCGTGCCCGGGGTAGCCTACACCCTCCACTTGGGCACGACTTCCGTGTTGATGCGCTCGAGCCACCTCGCGCGGTTGGCGTTGATGAATTTCGCATCGAACCAGCGGACGGCCTGCAGCCGCGGGCCGTAAACGACCTGCTCGGACAAGGGCGGATCCAGCTTGACCAGCCTGTTGGTGGGCGGGTTGAAGATCTCTCTGGCCATCCTGGACTGAATCTCGGGATCGAGCAGCGTGTTGAGATACCCCTCCGCCAACTCCTGGTTGGGCGCACCTTTCACGATGGCGGCATACTGCAGCGATCCGAAGGCCTTCTCCAGCGGCAGCACCCAGCTGACGTCGTAGCCCTCCTTCTGCATGAAGAGGACGTAGTAGTCGAACTCGGTAGAGATGATCACATCACCGGACTTGACGAAGGCGGCGTAGTCGGTCCAGAAGATGGACTGCCGGATCGGTCGCAACTCTCCCAGGGCGGCCAGCCCGGGCGCGACGTTCGTCTGGCTACCGCCGAAGAGCTCAGAGGCGACGATGAGGAGCTGGGGGGTCTGCGAGTGCAGCGGGGAGGCGATGGCCAGCCTGCCCCGGAACTCCGGCCGCCACAGATCGTGCCAGCTGGTCACCGGGAGGCTGGACCTCCCGCGGGCCACCATCAGGCCATAGGCCAGCACGGAATAGGCCGCGCCATGCCCTTGCAGCGATGCGGGGGTGGCCCAGGGATAGACGTCCTTGATATTGGGAACGTTGCGCGGGTCAAACTTCGCCAGGAGCCCGCGCTCGGCCGCATCGACGAGGATGTCTTCAACGTTGAAGATGATGTTGATCTGCGGGTTGGCGGCCTGGGCACGGAGCTTGTTGTATCGCGCCGCCGCGCCCCCGATGTCGTATGTGACCGTGGCACGGTACTTTCGCTCGAAGGCCGGGGTCACGATCTTCCTCAGGCCCTCTTCGGTCAAGCCGCCCCAGGTCGACACGACGATCTGTCTGGGCGACTGCACGATAATCGTCGGTCCCCCAGCGGCGACCGCCTGGCTGGCCCGCCCGGCCTTGGCCAGCACCGCGGGCGCCGTCGCTCCCAGCGCCAGTCCCAGCGCAGCCTGCCCTGCCATCCGCAGAAACTCGCGGCGCGTCTTGCGTCGCGATGCGCCCTTGCCCTGACCCTGCTGTCTCCGACGCTTTGCCATACCGCCCCCCTCCTTTGTCTGCTCACTCCGCTGTCTGCTCACTCCGCCCTGCGGTCTTCGTCACCACACCGGTACTCGGGGGCCGGGCCGTAGCCCGTATACCCCTCGCTGGCACAGAGCTCCCGAAGCCCGGCGATGGCCATCTCCTTCACCGGGATGTGGGCCGGACACGCGGTCGTGCAGTCGCCGCAGTCGGCGCAGTGCCCGATGCCGGCGTAGAGTGCATACGCCGCCCGGTCCTCGCCGTCGCGCGGGTCGAAGGCCCATCGGGCGACCTGCACTAGGGCCGCCGGCCCCATGAACTTCTCTCCCACCGTGGGGCAGGACGCCACGCACAGCAGGCACTGGATGCAGTTCATCATCTCGGCCGCCCGGGCCATCTCGGTCGCCGTGAGGGGTTCCGGAAAGCCGGGGTAGGGCCGGTCGGCTGACCGGTGGAGGACCAGATCCAGCGTGCGGAGTTTTGCATCGTGGGGGTCGCGGTCAACCACCAGATCCCGGATGACCCTGAAGCCGCCCAGCGGCTCGATGGTCATCTCCGGCTCGGCGGGCTCCCAGCAGGTCAGGGACGGCCTGCCGTTCACGGTCATGGCGCACATTCCGCACTTCTTCACCCCGCAGAGCCACCGGTAGGCGACCGCATGGCCCAATTCCTCGCGGATGGCTTCCAGGACGTCCAGCACCCGCATGCCCTTCGTGTACGGGACCTCGTAGGTTTCGTAGCGGGGCTCGGCGTCCACGTCCGGCGCATACCGGAACACGGTCACCTTCACGACGACCGGGATGGCCGGGGCCGAACCGTCAGTGACCTGGATTCCCGCCGGGGTCTCTCCGTCCATCCCCTCACCCCGTGGCCATGGATCGGCTCAGTAGTCCACCTCGAAGAAATCGGCCTTACCTTCCGCCGGCCGCGCATACGGCAGGGCGACCGGTTCTGTTTCGATCTTCAGGTCCCCGCCATCCAGGCGGCCCACCACGTGGCGGAGCCACTGGATGTTGTCGGTCAACGGGTAGTCCTCGCGGAAGAAGGCCCCGCGGCTCTCCCGCCGATAGAGGGAAAAGCGGATCACCAGTTCGCAGGCGTCCAGCATGTCCTCGGCATCGACCGCTTCCATCCAGTCGTAGGTGAAGCGCCGGGTCAGGGACTCCAGGCGCATCCTGGGAAGCACCTCGGCCCGGATGCGGTGCAGCTTCTCCAGCCCCTCCCGCATGGTCACCTCGTGCTTGATGTAGTTCATGTGCTCCCACATCACGGTGCGGATCTGTTTGATGACCTGCGCCGGGAGATAGCCATCCCGGGGCTCGGTGCGGAAGAGCCGCCGGACCCGGTCCAGGTCCCGCGCCACCACGGCTTCGTCGAGCGCCGGCAGCGCCCGCCCTTGGATGGCGTCGGCGGCGTGCAGCGCCGCCACGTGGCCGTCGTACATGACGTTGGGCAGACCGCCGGTGACGAGCGCGCTCACCGACCCGGCCACATAGAGCCCGGGGATGCCCGAGGCCATGGTCCGGCCGTCCACGCGGATGCCGCCCACGTTCATGTGCCAGGTCACGGCGTTCTCGATGAGGTCCCGCGTGGGATCGAGGCCCACCTTCTCGAGGAACTGCGTCTGGTACACGTACTTGCGGAGCACGTCGGGCTCGACATGGCGGTAGCCCGTGTAGTAGCCGCCGTCGAACCGGGCTTTCCCCTGCCGTACCTGCTTCACCAGGTACTTGAGCTGCATGATGTACGGGACCGGGTTGTGCGGCAGGAAGTTTCCGTCGAAGAAGAACTCGCCGTCGCTGTTGTATAACCGAGTGCGGTGCGCGGTGGCCGGCTGAGGGTTGGGGTAGAGGTGGAGCCGCATCCACGACCGCGGCCAGGCCATATCAGACGCGTGGAACCACTGCATCTCGAGATTCTGCAGGGCGCAGCCCGCGCGCAAGGCCATCACCCAGCCGGCACCTGTCCCCTCGCGCGTACCCGTGGAGCGCAGGGACAGGTAGTTCGAGTGCCCGGTGGCGAGAATCGTGGCCTTGGCGCGCACGACCAGTAGTTCGCCGTGGCGGTAGTCCAGCGCCGTGGCCCCCACGACCTCGCCGCCGGCGGTCAACAGGGAGGTGGCGGCGGTCTCTTCCAGGACGGTGATCCCGCGGCGGAAGATCTCGGCACGAAGCATGTCCATGATGACCTGCCCGGACATACCCATCTTGGTAGCCCAGGCCTGCGTGCCGTGGGGCAGATCGATCACGATCGACCCGTCGTCGTGGCGGAGGATGTAGAGCCCGCGCTCCTCGAGCCACGGGTAGAAATGATCGAACGTGAACCGCGCGGCGCGCCTCATGTACTCCTGGTCGCCCAGGTAGTGGGTGTACTTGGCGAGGAACTCCATCGTCCGCCGCTGTCGTTCCTCGTCGGAGTGGACGGCCGTCGTCCCATCCTGGGGCGGACCGAACCAGTTCAGGTTCCCGGCGAAGATCGAACACCCGCTGCGCCCCAGGAAGCCCTTCACGAGCATCACGACCTTCACCCCGCGCTCGTGGGCCTCGATGGCCGCCTTTGCCCCGGCACCGCCTCCACCGATGATCAGCAGATCAGCATCAATCTGCCGCACCGGGTGCCCCATGCCCCTTCTCCCCCACCGACGGCAGCCGTGGCCCAGAGCCGCCGGCGGTCACACGCCTTCCAGGTTCGCGATGCCGCCATGTCGGGAGATCCCGATGCGCGGCCGCCAGGTCGGCCCGAATGGCCGACGCAGCACTTCGGAGCTTCCCCACCAGGTGCGGGACCCGCGAGGGTGGGACCCTAGTCTGCGGCCCGAGGATGGCCAGCCCGCCCAGCAGGCGGCCTTCGGCATGCACCGGGACCGCGACCGCCGCCACGCCAGGCGTCAGCTCGCCCACCGTGTAGGCATAGCCGCGCCGTCGGATCCCCTGGATCTTGCGGCGGAGCCGACTCGGCACGGTGACGGTCCGGGCGGTCACCTTCTGGAGGCGCTGCCCCAGAATCGCGTCGATCTCCTCGTCCGGCAGATAGGCCAGCAGGGCGAGGTTGGTGGCGCCGGCGTGGAGCGGCCAGGGTTCGCCCACGGGATAGGAGAGCCTCAGGGGGTGGTCGGACGTCTCGATGTCAACGACCACCGCGTGCTGTCCCTGCTTCACCAGGAGGACGACCGTCTCACCCGTCTCTGCCTTCAGGCGACGGAGATAGGGACGGGCGATGGCGCGCCAGTCGATGGCGGAGAGGGCCACGTGGCCCAGATGGGCCATGCGGGCACTCAAGCGGTAGGTGCGGGACTCCGGGTCATACACCAGCAGCCCCCCGTACTCCAGGGACCGCAACAGGCGGTACGCGGTGCTGGGGGAGATCCCGAGGGCCGTCGAGGCCGCCTGCACATTCATCGCCGGTTGGTGGTGCGAGAACGCGCCCAGCAGACGTCCCGCGCGTTCCACACCCACGAGCACGCTGCTCATCCTCCCCGAGCGCGGTCGAGCCATGGCGGCACCCCACGCGTACTGCTCCGGCGAGGCCGGATTTTGCTAATATTGAAAAATATTTCCTGAATTTTGACGTTTCCTATTCCGCGTCCCCCCTCCTGCTTCCTGCAGGCCGCTCCCGGGCGTCCACGCTAGACGAGGAGTCTGAGCCGCAACACGCGCTCGAGGAACAGGCTCGCGGCGAAGACCACCACGACCAGCGCGGCGCCCACGGCCGCGACGAGGGGGTCGAGCCGGGACTCCATGTAGGCGAAGACCCGCACCGGGAGGGTCGTGCTGGCCGGCGTGGCCAGGAAGAGCGAGAGGGGGACGTTCACGAAGGACATGATGAAGGCCAGGACGAACCCCGCCGCCAGTCCCGTCCGGATCAGGGGGAGCGTGACGTGCCGCAGCGTCTGGAGACGCCCGGCCCCGAGGCTCATGGCGGCCTCCTCCAGCGACCGGTCGAAATGGATGAGGCTGGTCATCACCGCCCGCAACACGAACGGCAGGACGAACACCGCGTGGACGCAGATCAGGCCGGCGGAAGTCGTCGGGATCCGCAGGACATTGAGCAACTGCAGCATCGCCAGGCCCAGGACGATCTGCGGGACGACCAGCGGGGCCACAAAGAAGGTGGCGATGCCGTCCCGCAGGCGGAAGCGGCCCCGCACCAGCGCAAACGCCGCGGGACCGGCCAGCACCGTGGCTACCCCGGCGGCACCGGCCGCCACCCCGACGCTGACCGTCATGGAGCGTACGAACTCCCTGTGCTGCAGGAGCTGGGCGTACCAGCGCAGGGTGAACGACTCAAAGGGGCTCGGGAAACTCGTGGCCGAATTCACGGACCCGATGACCACGATCAGCGCGGGACCCAGGATGTAGAGGTAGACGATCCCCAGGAACCCGTACGACAGCAGTTCACCGACCCTCCGCACCCCAGACGACATCACGGCAGTGACCCGCGGGGCGTCCGCGACCTCCTATTCAGGCAACCCGAAGCGCCGCTCGATCAGGCGGCCGACGATCCGGTTGTAGGCGACAATCATGATCACCGTGATCACGACCAGCAGGACGGCAGCCGTTGACGCCAGTTCCCAGCTGAACGTGCCGAACATGAACTGGGCGATCAAGGTGGTCACCACCAGGAGGGTCTCACCCCCCAGGTAGTGCGGGGCCACGAAGGCACTCACCGCCAGCGTGAAGGCGATGAGCGACCCCGAGAAGACTCCGGGCAGGCTCAACGGCCACGTGACGTAGCGGAACGTCCGGAGGGGGTCGGCCCCCAGACTCCCGGCCGCTTCGCCCAGCGCAGGGTCGATCCGCATGAGGGAGTTGAAGATGTTGAGCACGACGAAGGCCAGGGTGAACTGCACCAGGGCGATGACGACGGCGACTTCCGTCCCGATGAACTGCACCGGCTGCGCGACCAGGCCGAGGCGGACGAGCGCCGCGTTCACCAGGCCGCCGCGTGGCAGGAGGAGCATCCACCCCAGGACCACCACCAGGGGCCCGGCCAGGATGGGGAAGCTGAGTCCCAGGATGAGGGTGCTGCCGAGCCTGGCATGGAGCCGTCGCAGGATCAACGCAGTCGGATAGCCCAACAGCAAGGCTCCCACCACCACGAAGGTCGCCAGGCGCAGCGTGCGTGCAAACGCCTCGACGTAGACCCGCCGTTGTGCCAGATAGATGTAGTTGCCCACACCCACCGTTGCCTGGTCCGGAGGGAGCAGGGAGTTGGGTTGCAGGCTGTAGACGAAGGTGATGGCCAGCGGCGCGACCATGAAGACGAACAGGAAGAGGACACCGGGACCCAGCAGGAGCAGGGGCCCCCACGACACCCGACTGGGCCCCAGCCCTGCGCTCAGGCCGCTGCTCCCATTCCCCGGCGCGTGGGGATGTCCTGGCGGAGCGGTCTGGCCACGGCCCATGCCGGTCCTCCTCCCATGACGTGCCTCTACCATGCGCCCTCGGCCTTGAAGACGGGAAGGATCCCCAGCGCCCGCACGCCCGCCCGCTCGTCCCCCTCCAGCAGCAACGCCGCGATGGAGACCACCTCGCCGCCGGCGTCCCGGACCAGGGTCCCCATGGCGTCGAGGGTCGCGCCCGTGCTGACGATGTCGTCGATCAGGCCCACCCGCCTGCCTCTGAGTTTGAGCGCGTCGCGGCCGTCCATGTAGAGTTCTTCCTCGGTCCGGGCCGTGATGGGCTTGTAGCGCACCGTAAGCGGCGAGAGCATGAAGGGCCGCACCTCCTTGCGACAGACCACGTAGGGCTTCAGCCCGCTGTAGGTGGCGATGGCGTGGGCGAGGGGGATGCCCTTCGTCTCGGTGGTGACGAAGACGTCGCAGCCGGCCAGGTCCGGCGCCAGGACCCGGGCCGCCCGGTCGATCACCTCCGTGTCGCCGAGGCTGTAGTAGTACGCGATCCAGGTATCCGGCGCCACCTGGATGAGCGGCAGCGTGCGGACGGTCCCCGCCACCTCGAGGTCGAACGTCGGCTGGCCACGATACGGCAGGATGTGCGGCATGGTCACCCTCTGCGATGCGACAGATAGCCTCCTCCTGCAGTTTCTTGCTCGCCCGCAGGAACCCTTGCGACAGCCGCGGAAGTCCGGGGCAATGGATCTGCCGCGGCTCATCCGGGTCGCCCGGGCCAGGGAGCCCGCCGATCTCCTGTTGGCCAACGCCCGCGTCGTCGACCTCTACGGCCTCGAGGTCATCGAGGGCGACGTGGCCGTCGCCGAGGGCCGCATCGCCGGCGTCGCCCTCGGATCGGACCGGGGGACCTACCGGGCCCGCGAGGTCTGCAACCTGGAGGGGTCCTACCTGGCGCCGGGCTTCATCGACGGCCACGTCCACATCGAGAGTTCGATGGTGGACATCCCGGAGTTCGCCCGGGTGGTGGTGCCCCACGGCACCACCACCGTGATCGCCGACCCCCACGAGATCGCCAACGTGCTGGGGATGAGCGGGATCCGCTACATGCTCCAGGCCGCCAAGTACAACCCCCTCAGCGTCTTCGTCATGGCGTCGTCGTGCGTCCCGGCCAGCGTCATGGAGAGCGCCGGCGCCGAACTGACCGCCTACGACCTGGAGACGCTCATGCAGGACAAGTGGGTGCTGGGTCTGGCCGAGATGATGAACACGCCGGGACTGCTGGCCGGCGACCCGGAGGTCCTGGCGAAGATCGCCTCCGCCGGCGGGCGCCCGATCGACGGCCACGCGCCGGGGCTGGCCGGCCCGGACCTCAACGCCTACATCGCCGCCGGGGTGGGGACCGACCACGAGTGCACCACCGTCGAGGAGGCCCGGGAGAAACTGCGCCGGGGGATGTACATCCTGCTCCGCGAGGCCACCGGCGCCCGCAACCTCACCGACCTGCTGCCGTTGGTGACCCGCGAGAACGCCCGCCGCTGTGTCTTCTGCACCGACGACCGCACCCCGGGCCACCTGCTGTCCGACGGACACATCGACGCCATGGTCCGGCAGGCCATCGCCTGGGGCCTGGATCCCCTGCTGGCGCTGCAGATCGGCAGCCTGAACGCCGCCGAGTGCTTCCGGCTGTATGACCGGGGGGCCGTGGCCCCGGGACGGCTCGCCGACCTGATCGTCTTCGACGACCTGCGGGCGCCGCGTCCCCGGCTGGTGTACCGGCACGGCCGGCTCGCGGCCCGCGACGGCGAACTCCTCCCCTACGAGCGCCCCGAGCGGCTCCCGGCGCTGCGCAGTTCCATCAACGTCCCCCGCAGCACCCTGCACTTCCGCGTCCCGGCCCGGGGCCGTCGCATCCGCGTCATCGAGGTGATCCCCAACCAGATCATCACCGGCGCCACCATGGCAGACGCCGCGGTGGCGGATGGCGAGGTCACCGCGGACCCCGGGCGCGACCTGCTGAAACTGGCGGTCATCGAGCGCCATGCCGGCACCGGCCGGGTCGGGGTGGGGTTCATCCGCGGCTTCGGGCTGAAGTTCGGCGCCCTGGCGTCCAGCGTGGCCCACGACGCCCACAACATCATCGTGGTGGGCGCCAGCGACGAGGCCATGCGCGAGGCCGTCGAGGTGATCCTCAGGATGCAGGGCGGGCTCGCCGCGGTGGCCGGACGGGAGACGGTCGCCCTGCCGCTGCCGGTCGCCGGGCTCATGTCAAGACAGCCGGCCGCGGCCGTGGCCGAGCAGATGCGCGCCCTGGACCAGGCGGCCAGCCGGATGGGCTGCACCCTGGCGCATCCTTTCATGACGCTCTCGTTCATGGCGCTGTCGGTGGTCCCGGAACTGAAGCTGACCGACCGCGGCCTGCTGGACGTCAGGCGCTTCCAGATCGTCCCGCTGTTCGTGGACTGACCCCCCGGGGCAGACGACGCGGCTCGCTCGGGGGGGGAACGCCTACGGTGGCGCAAACCGAGCCCGGGGGAGAAATTGCCCCCAGCCTGACTCGCCCAGGAACCGCTCGCCGTCCACCACCTGCCGCCCGCGAACCCACACCGCGGTCGGCACGCCCCGCACCCGCAGGCCCTCGAAGAGGTTGTAGTCCACGTTCATGTGGTGGGTCTGGACGC
The DNA here is from genome assembly GCA_031459875.1 of Candidatus Fervidifonticultor sextus. Taxonomy (GTDB): domain Bacteria; phylum Sysuimicrobiota; class Sysuimicrobiia; order Sysuimicrobiales; family Humicultoraceae; genus Fervidifonticultor_A; species Fervidifonticultor_A sextus. The sequence goes on from JAVKHQ010000037.1 coordinate 20,349, forward strand.
CCAACGTCCGCTCGGCCGCCAAGTCCCACAGGACCAGGTCGGCATCGGCGCCGACCGCGATGGTCCCCTTGCGGGGGGCGAGTCCGAAGAGCCGCGCCGGGTTGGTCGCCGTGAGTTCCACGAACCGGTTGAGGGAGAAGCGCCCGCTCTCCACCCCGGCATGGTGGAGGACGGTCAGGCGGTCCTCGATCACCGGCAGGCCGTTGGGGATCTTCCGGAAGTCGTCCCGACCCAGGGTCTTCTGGGTCTGGAAGAAGAACGGACAGTGGTCGGTGGAGACTACCGACAGCGCGCCGTCGCGCAGCCCCGCCCACAGGGCCTCCTGGTCGGAGACGGTCCGGAACGGCGGCGAGCAGACGAACTTGGCCCCCTCGAACCCGGGACGGGCCAGGTCGTCGGCGGTGAAGATCAGGTACTGGACGCAGGTCTCGGCCCACACCGGAAGCCCCCGCGCGCGCGCCGCCCGCACCTGCTGCAGCGCCAGGTCGCAGGTCAGGTGGACCACATAGAGCGGCGCGCCGGTCACCGTGGCCAGCGCGATCGCCCGTCCCGTGGCCTCCCCTTCCAGTTCGGACGGCCGCGTCAGCGCGTGGTAGCGGGGCTCGAGGTGGCCGGCGGCGGCTGCCTCCTGGACGAGCAGGTCAATGGCATCCCCGTGCTCGCAGTGCACCATGGTCAGTAGACCCGCCGGACCGGCGCGGCGCATGATCCGGAAGATGTCGGCGTCTTCCACCATGACCCGGCCGCGGTAGGCCATCAGGACCTTCACCGTCGTGATCCCCCACTGGGGCAGGAGGGCGATCTCGTCCAGCACGGCCGGGGTGGGGTCGGTGATGGTCATGTGGAAGCCGTAGTCGATGCACGCCTTGCCGCGGGCCTTGGCGTGCCAGAGATCGAGGGCTTCGCGCAGGCTGGCGCCCTTCGGCTGGATGACGAAGTCGAGGTGCGACGTGGTGCCGCCGAATGCGGCGGCGACGTGGCCGGTGTAGAAGTCGTCGGAGGAGGTGATCTCGCCCAGGGGCATGTCCAGGTGGGTGTGGACGTCGATCCCTCCGGGCAGCAGGTACTTCCCGCGGGCGTCCACCACCGTCGCGCCGTCGGATGGGAGGTCGCGCCCGATGGCGGCGATCTGCTCGCCGGCGATCAAGACGTCGGCCCGGTAGGTCTCAGCAGATGTGACGATCGTTCCGCCCTTCAGCAGCGTGGCCACGGGCGTGCCTCTCACCGGATCGCAGTATAGCCTGCCAGGAGGGCGTAGGCCACACCCGACGCCACGGCGATGCTGACGATCCAGCTCAGGGGGATCACCCAGAACATCCGCCGGTTGACGGTCATCATCCCCTTGGTGAGCCCCACGCCGACCACCGAGCCCACGATCGCCTGGGACGTGGACACGGGGATGCCGACCTGGGTGAACAGATGGACCGTGACAGCGGTCCCGGCGACGGCGACCAGGGCCGAGATCGGATCCAGGGCCGTGATCTGCTTGCCGACCGTCAGGATGACCCGCTCGCTGAAGGTCAGCACGCCGGTGGCGATGGCCAGGCCGCCCAGCAGCGCTCCCGCCGGCGCGCCCACCACCCCTACGGCGACAATGGGGGCCATGGCGTTGCCCACGTTGTTGGCCCCCAGGGCGTAGGCCGCATAGCACCCCACGGCCACGGCGCTGTAGCGCACCAGGCGCTGGAACATCAGCAGGCTGCCCAACCAGCGGGATGAGGCCCCGGCGATCGCCTGGTAGAAGAGGTACGCAATGACCCCGGCCCCGACCGGCGCCGTGACCATCGACGCTGCCAGTTTGGCCGCCGTAGGCAGGTGGACGGCCTGGCCGTGGAGCAGGCCCACGGAAACCAACGCCCCGAAAATCGCGTGCGAGGAGGAGACCGGCATCCCCAGGAACGACATGGCGGCCACGGAGAGGCCCGCCGCCAGCGTCGCCACCACGCTCGTCTCCAGGCTGAGCCGCGTCAGCCCCCCCAGGGTGGGGAAGATCTTCTCGCCCTCCGTGACCGCGCCCAGGAAGGCGAAGACCGCCGCCAGGACGATCGCCCGTCGGTAGGCGATGATATTGGCTCCCACCTGCGGGCCGAAGGTGTTGGCGGCGTCGTTGGCGCCGATCCCCCAGCCCAGGAACAGCCCCGGCAGGAGCGCCAGCATGCCCTACAGCTTGCTGCCGATGTGGAGGATCTCCAGACGGTCTCCGGTGTCCTCGACCTGGTCGGAGATTTCGGTCAGGGTCTCGAGGAACTGGTTCAGGTGGATCTTGGCGGCCAGGGAGAGGTCCGAGGTGAAGATCTGCCGGGTGAGCTTCCACTCGATGTCGTCGATGGTGGACTCGGTGATGCCCACCACGGTGAGCCGGTCGCGGATGGTCGCCTCGTCGGCCGTCGTGAAGAAGGTGTGGACCGCCTCGTGCAGGGCCGCGTAGGCGTCCTGGGTGTGGGTAAGGATCTGCCGCAGTGCGTCGGCAAGCTCCGCGGGGATCTCCGGCCGCTGGCCCAGCAGGAAATCGCAGGTCGTCTCGGCCGCGTCCGCGATCATGTCCATGCGCTCCACGAAATCGTGCAGGTCCGAGCGGAAGATGGGCAGGAACGCCCCCCGGTAGAGGAGGTCGTTAACCGACCGGCGCAGGCGGTCCGCATCGGTCTCCAGGTGGTCCACGTTGATCGCCCCGGCCTTGGCCGCCTCCAGCCGCCCGGCCAGATAGTCCTCCAGGACGTCGCGCGTGCGGGCGACGACCTCCCCGACCTTGTCCAGGTGCTGAAGGATCAGTTCCCGTACCTCCCTCTCGCGGCCCTT
>JAVKHQ010000038.1:0-22290 GCA_031459875.1 Candidatus Fervidifonticultor sextus
CTCGAAGTGCGGCACGAGCCAGGCCGCGTCCGTCGCGTAGCGGTGGAACCCGCCCCCGAGGTGGTCGAAGATGCCTCCACGGGCCATCCGCGTCAGGGTGGATTCGGCCATGGTCAGCGCCGCACGTTCGCCGGTCCGCAGGTAGGTGCGCAGGAGGAACTCGACCGTCATCGGCTGGGGGAACTTCGGCGCGCCGCCCCAGCCGCCGCGGGCGAGGTCGTACTGCCGCTCCAGCGTCCGGTAGGCGGCATCGAGGACTCCGACACCCAGCGCCTGCGGTTCCGTCGCCAGGGCGGGGCGGCGCAGGCTCTCCAGCAGCGCCGCCCCGCCCCGCTCGACGTCGTCGCGCCGGGTGCGCCAGAGGTCGGCGATGGCGCGCAGGACCTCGAGAAACGCGGGCATGCCGTGGCGCGGAACCGGCGGGTAGTAGGTGCCGCCGTAGAACGGCACGCCGGCGGGCGTGAGGAAGACGCTCATCGGCCAGCCGCCGTGCCCGGTCATGGCGATCACGGCCTGCATGTAGATCTGGTCGAGGTCCGGGCGCTCCTCGCGGTCGACCTTGATGGGGATGAAGTGCTCGTTGAGCACGGCGGCGACCTCGGGGTCCTCGAAGGACTCGTGCTCCATGACGTGGCACCAGTGGCACGCCGCGTAGCCGATGCTGAGGAAGATCGGTTTGTCCTCCTCCCTGGCGCGCCGCAGGGCTTCCTCCCCCCAGGGATACCAGTCCACGGGATTGTCGGCGTGCTGGCGCAGGTAGGGGCTGGTCTCGGTCGCCAGGCGATTCGGCATGGTAGTATGATTGTACCAATTCGGGCGGGTCGAGGTGAGGGCCATGCGTGGGCCGCTGAGTCGTCCGGGAGTCTGGGTGGGGATGATGGTGCTCATCATCGCAGCGCTCCTCCCGGCGTCGCTCGCCCGGGGCGGCGCCGCGCCGGCCGTCCGGAGGGGCGGCGAACTGGTCGCCGTCTACCGATCCGGCAACATCGAGAGCCTGGACCCGCCCAGCGCCTCGGCCGGCACCGACTGGCGGATGGCCGGCCTGATCCTCTATAACGCCCTCTACCGCCACGACAGCGCCGGCAGACTGGTCCCCGACATTGCCGAGCAGCCCCCCCGGATCAGCCCCAACGGGAAGATCTACACCATCCCGATCCGCCGCGGCGTCCTCTTCCACAACGGGCGCGAGGTCAAGGCCGCCGACGTGAAGTACTCGCTGGAGCGCCAGGCCCACCCCTCGGCGCGGAGCTGGGGGCCATCGTTTGCGGCCAACATCGCCGGCGCCAGGCCGGTCCTCGAAGGCAGGGCCACCACGATGTCCGGCATCGAGGTGCTCGACGACTACACGGTCCGCATCACGCTGGATCAGCCGCAGGCCGCGTTCCCCCAGATCCTCGCGATGTCGATCAACGCCATCGTGCCCCGGGAAGAGGTCGAACGGTGGGGCCAGGACTTCCGGCTGCACCCGGTCGGGACCGGGCCGTTCCGGCTGGAGCGCTGGACGCCGGGGCAGGAGATCATCTTCGTGCGCAACCCCCGGTACTTCCGCCAGGGCACACCCCATCTCGACCGCATCGTCTACAAGTTGGGGGTGGACCCCACCGTCGGGCTGCTGCGCTTCGAGCGCGGCGAGGCGGACTACCTGGCCGACGGTGTGGCCGCGCAGGACGTGCCGCGGGTGCGGGCCGATCCAAGACTCAGCCCGCTGGTCTTCATCGCCGACAACATCTACCTCTCGTTCCTCCTGATGAACACCGAGGCACCCCCGTTCAACGACGTGCGGGTACGGCGGGCGATGGCCATGCTGGTGGACCGCGACCGGCTGGTGCAGGTGGCCGGCGGCCTGGGCATCCCGGCCAGGGGATACATCATCCCGCAGATGCCCTGTTTCGATGCGACCTTCACCGGCGTGCCGCCCTACGACCCCGGCCAGGCAAGAGCGCTGCTGTCCGAGGCTGGCCATGCCGGCGGATTCTCGGTCAACCTGGATTCGTCCACGACGGGCAGCATGCCGTTCTCGTCGGAGTGGCAGCAGGTCCTGCAGCAGAGCCTGGCCGCCGTCGGCGTGCGGGCGGAACTGCGGCGGTTCACCGGCGGGACGCTGAGCCGCATGCTGGCCGACGGCGCCAGTACTTTCGCCCTCAACGGCTGGGGCGCCAGTTTCCTGGACCCCGTGGACCACATCGGGACCCTGGTGGTCAGCGACGGCGCCAACGCCCGGCGGGCCCGGTACCGCAACCCGGAGGTCGACCGCCTCTTCCTGCAGGCGGAGCGGACGGCGTCGGCGGAGGTGCGCTGCCGCTACTACCGGCAGATCAACAAGATGGCCCTGGACGACATGCCCATCATCCCGCTGGTGGTCATCCGCACGATGCACCTGCGCTCCCCGCGGATCGGCCAGTTCGTCTGGCATCCCATCTACAACGCGCCGATCTTCGAGGAGACCGCCCTGGGACGGTAGGGATGGTGCCGGCGAAGGTCGCCCGGTGACGCCAGCCGGCCTCGGGCGCCCCGTGGAGGTCGAGGTCCGCCACGTCCTGGTCCCCACCCGCGACGGAACGCGACTGTCGGCGAACCTGTTCCGACCGGTCACCGAGCAGCGTGTTCCCGTCGCCGTCGAGTACACCCCCTACCGCAAGGACGACCTGCGGGGCGCCGCACGGGACTTCGGCCACTTCTACCTGGCCGAGCGCGGGATCGCCTCGGTGCAGCTCGACGTCAGGGGCACCGGCGCTTCCGATGGCTTCGTGACGGACGAGTACCAGTATCCCCAGGAGCAGCAGGACGGCTACGATGCGATCGAGTGGCTGGCCTGCCAGGACTGGTGCAACGGCCGGGCCGGCATGTGGGGGACGTCGTATGCGGGCTTCACGGCGCTCCAGGTCGCGCAGGTCCAGCCGCCGTCCCTGTGTGCCATCGCGCCGATCTACGCCACCGACGACCGGTACACCGACGACATGCACTTCCGCGGCGGGGCGTTGGCCGGCTGGAGCGTCATCGGCCCCTACGCGCTCGGCATGGTGAGCCGCAATGCGCTCCCGCCGCATCCCGACTTAGCCGGAGACGACTGGAAGGCCGTCTGGGACCAGCGCCTGGAGCAGAACATCCCGTGGCTGATCCGCTGGCTCGATGAGCAACTCGACGGCGCCTACTGGCGGTCGACGCTGGGACGGATGTACGACCGGGTGACCGTGCCGACGCTGATCATTGGCGGGTGGGCCGACTTCTACGTCAATGCCTCGCTGCGCTGGTTCGCCAACCTGAAGGTGCCGAAGAAACTCATCATGGGGCCCTGGCCCCACACCCCTCCGGATGCCGCGACCCCGGGCCCCAGGATCGACTTCATGCACGAGATCACCCGGTGGTTCAAGCAGTGGCTGGCAGACGAACCTACCGGCGTCACCGACGAGCCGCCCGTGACGGTGTTCATCCAGCACTTCCGCCGGCCGGACGCGCCGACCGACGTGGCTCCGGGAGTCTGGCGCTTCGAAGATACCCTCCCGCCGGCCCGCGCGGGGCAGCGCCGGTGGTTCTTCGGGGCCAGGAGCGACCTGACCCCTAGCCCGCCGGTCGCCGGCTTCGTCGTCGAGCGATCCTCTGTGCCCTTCGTGGGCTTCGCCGACCTGGGCTTCGCCGGTGGAGCGGTCGGGTGGGGCGAGCAGGCAGCCAACGAGGCGTTCTCCATCGTCTTCACATCGAAACCCCTGGCCGCGGACACGGAGATACTGGGTTCCCCCCAGGTGTCGCTCTTCGTCTCGACGACCTCAGAGGTCGCGTTCGTCGCGGTCCGGCTCTGCGACGTGGCCCCAGACGGCGCCTCCACGCTGGTCTGCAAGGGCCTCCTCAACGCGACGCGCCGGAACGGGATGGACCGCGCTGAGCCGCTGACCCCGGGTGAGGTTTATGCGCTGACCTTCCCCCTGGATGCCGTCTCGTGGGTCTTCCCGAAAGGGCACCGCATCCGGGTCGCGGTCTCCGGCGCCGACTTCCCGGACGTCTGGCCGTCGCCGCAGCGGGGAGTCCTGCGGGTGCACTGCGGGTCATCCCACCAAAGCAACATCACGCTGCCGGTGGTGCCCCCCGCCAGGCCGCGGCACCCGCAGCCGGCCCTGCTCCCTCCGCCGCCGCGGCGCTCGCGGTTCGAGCACGCGGTCGAGAGGCCGGCCGTCACGATCACCTACGACGTGGCCCACCGCACAATGACGGCGCGCCGTGAACTGTGCGAGGTGGTCCGCTGCCCCGACGGCGTCACCGTGGTCAGCAGCGAGCACCGGACCGAGATGACGGTCTCGGCCACCGACCCTGCCGCGGCCGGTGCGACCGCCTGGGACCGCAAGATCCTGCGCCGCCCCGATCTGGAGGTCGAGAGCACGGCGACGGCCGAACTGAAGAGCACGGAGAGGGAATTCCACCTGGACCTCGAACTCCACGTGACGTTCAACGGAACCCCCTACCGGCACAGGCGCTGGACCCGGACGATCCCCCGCAGGCTGCTCTGAGGACCTTTGGCCCCTGGTCGTCCCCTGAGGCTACCGGAGCGACCGGCACCGGGCGCCGGCGGCCTAACTCTGTGCGCGGAGCCTGGGGTCCAACAGCGGGTAGATCAGGTCCAGGACCAGGTTCACGATCCCGACGATGACCGCCGCTACCAGCACCGTCCCCATCGCCAGCGGGACGTCGAACCGCAGCACCGCCTCCACCATCTGCGCGCCGATGCCGGGCCAGCCGAAGACTGCCTCGATCACGACCAGCCCGCTGGCAAAGTTGGCCAGGTCCAGGCCCCACATGGTGACGACGGGGATCAGCGCGTTGCGCAGCGCGTGCGTGATGACCACGCGCCGCTCGGAGAGCCCTTTGCTGCGCGCCGTGCGGACGTAATCGCGCGCGAGCACATCCAGCAGCGTCGAGCGGATCACCCGCGCATACCAGCCGGCATAGGCGATCCCCACGGCGAGCGCGGGCAGGATCACGTGGCGGACTCCACCGTACCCGCCAAGGGGCAGCCACCCCAGGCGCGCGCCGACCAGGTAGAGCAGGAACAGGCCGATCCAGAAGTGCGGCAGGCCGAGGGTGACCAGCGTGCCCACCATCGCGATCCGGTCGAAGGCGCTGCCCTGCCGCACCGCCGAAAGGACCCCCACCGGCAGCCCGATCGCCGCCTCGGCGACCACACAGGCCAGCGCGAGCTGGACCGACGGCCCCAGGTGCGAGAGCAGCAGTTCGTTCACCGACCGGCCGTACACGTAGGAGCGGCCCAGGTCGCCCTGCAGCAGCCGCCACAGGTAGCGGCCGTACTGCATGTAGAGGGGCTGGTCCAGGCCGAGCACCTTGCGGACGTTTTCGGTCACATCCGGGGTGGCCTGGGGGCCCGCGATCGCCGCGCCCGGGTCCTGGGGGACGGCGAACATCAGGAGAAACGTCACCGTGGCCACGACCCAGACGAGCAGCACAATGCCGGCCAGGCGGGCCGGGAGGTCCCGGAGCGTCATGCGGACTCCCGACGCAGGGCGCCTGAGGCCATCATGCGGGACCCCTCCGGCGGATGCTGCCCGTGGGGTCTAACGCATCGCGCAGGCCGTCGCCCAGCAGGTTGAAACTGACGACTGTCGCAGCGATCGCTGCCCCGGGGAACAGGAAGATCCAGGGCGCACTGCGATAGGCACGGGCGCCCTCGTAGATGATGGAGCCCCACGACGCCGTGGGCGGCTGCACGCCCAGACCCAGGAAACTCAGCGACGCCTCCGCCAGGATCGTCGCCGGGACCCGCAGCGTGAAGTAGACGATGACCAGCGGCACCAGTTGCGGCAGCACGTGGGCCGCAAGGATGCGGGCCGTGCCGGCGCCAATAGCCCTTGCGGCATCGATGAACTCGTGCTGCATCACCGAGAGGACCTCGCTGTAAAGCACCCGTGCGGGGTAGGCCCACGCGAAGACGGACAGGACGAAGACGACCACCCAGATCCCGCGGGGGAGCACGCTGACCAGCGCCAGCATGAGCAGCAGGCTGGGGAAGCTCAGGACCGCGTTGACGATCCACAGCAGCACGGTCCGCGCGGCGCCGCTCGCGTACCCCGCCACGAGACCGACGGCCAGGGCGACTCCCAGCGCGATCACCGAGGACACCACGCCCACGGCCAGCGAGACCCGCGCCCCGTAGATGACGCGGCTCAGCAGGTCGCGGCCCAGCAGGTCGGCCCCGAACAGGAACTCCCGGCCCGGCGCCGCCGGGGCCCCCAGGGGGGAGAGTCCGTGCGGGTGCTGGTAGTTGGGATCGTGTGGAGCCGCCAGCGGCGCCAGCAGAGCCAGGCCGACGAACAGCAGGACGCCCAGGCCCCCACCCAGGGCATAGCGATCCTGCCGGAGCACCTGCCAGGACCGCCCGGCGGCCGACAGGAACGGCTGTGGGGCGCGGGACATCGGCCTCACCATATCGAACCTTTCGTTACCGTGTCCAGCCGGAGGTGCCGTGATGCCCGGGTCGAGGAACTCCCCGGCGCCCACGCGCTGCACATCGTCTCGATGGCCCCGTTCCTCGAACTCCTCACCAGATTCCTCCAGCACGCACCGGAGGGTTCCCGGTCAATGTGAGACCGACGCCCGGGGAGTGAGCAGCCCATGACGTCCCCTGAGCCCACGACGCCTGCACGCCGGCTGCGCCGGCGGCTGTCCGATCCCCGGCTGGTCGTCGCGCCCGGCGTCTTCGACGGGCTCTCGGCGCGCATCGCGACGGCCGCGGGGTTCGAGGCCCTCTACGCCAGCGGCGGCGCCATCGCCCGCAGCGCCGGGGTGCCCGACCTCGGCCTGCTGAGCGTCACCGAGGTGCTGGGCCGCCTCCGCGAGATCGTGGATGCCACCGACCTGCCGGTCATCGCCGACGCGGACACCGGCTACGGCAACGCCCTCAACGTCTACCGGACGGTGCGGGAGTTCGAACGCCTGGGCGTCGCCGCGCTCCACCTCGAAGACCAGGTGAGCCCCAAGAAGTGCGGGCACTATGCCGGCAAGTCCCTCATCCCCGCCGAAGAGATGGTGGGGAAACTGAAGGCGGCGCAGGACGCGCGGCGCAATCCCGACCTGGTCATCATCGCGCGGACGGACGCCCGCGCCGTGGAGGGGCTCGATGGCGCGATCCGCCGGGGAAACCTCTATGCCGCCGCGGGTGCGGACCTCGTCTTCGTGGAAGCCCCGGAGTCTGAAGACGAACTGCGCACCATCGCCCAGGCGGTGCGCGCGCCGTTGCTGGTCAACATGTTCTGGGGCGGCCGCACCCCCCTGGTCTCCCCGGAGGCGCTGGCCGCCATGGGCTACCGGGTGATGATCGTGCCGGGAGACCTGCAGCGGGCCGCCATCCGGGCGATGCAGGACGCCGCCGACGCCATCCGCCGGACCGGGACGGCCGCAGGCCTGGGTGAGCGCCTGGCCGGATTCGACGAGCGCGACGCCCTGGTGGATCTGGCGTTCTGGCAGCGCCTGGAAGAGCGGTACGCGGCGGCCGAGCGCGCCGCCGGCGGTGGCGGCCCGGCGGCCGGCCGTGCGGGGGGAGGCGCGGGGTGACGCTGGCGCAGCGGTTCGCCCGCTACGCCCACGACCTGGCGTACGACCTGCTGCCCCCGCAGGTCGTCCACGAGGCGAAGCGCCGCATCATCGACGCGGTGGCGTGCGCGCTGGCGGCGGTCCGCGAGGCCCCGCCTGAGATGGCGCGGCGGGCGATGCGGCACCTGGCGCCGGCAGGCACCGCGACGATCCTGGGCACCGGCGAGCGCACGGCGCCGGACCTGGCCGCGTTCGTCAACGGGTATCTCGTCCGCTACCTAGACTACAACGACACCTACCTCTCAAAGGAAGCGCTCCACCCCTCAGACAACCTGGCCGGGCTGCTGGCGGTGGCCGAAGATCAGGGCCGCAGCGGGCGTGACCTGCTGGCGGCTCTCGTCGCAGCCTACGAGATCACCTGCCGCCTGGCGGACGCCAGCAGCATCCGCGACCGCGGATGGGACCATGTGACCTACGGCAGCATCGCGGTGGCGACGGGAGCCGCCCGCCTGCTGGGATGCGATCCGGCGCGGATCGAGCAGGCCATCAACATCGCCACCGCCAGCGGCATCACCCTCCGCCAGACCCGGGTCGGCGAACTCTCCATGTGGAAGGGGGCGGCCTACGGCGGAGCCGGCCGCAACGCGGTGTTCGCCGCCTACCTGGCCCGGGAGGGGATCACGGGACCGGCCCCAGTCTTCGAGGGCCTGCGGGGCTTCATCGCACAGGTGTCAGGGCCGCTGGCCATCCCGAGGATGGCCGGCGAGAGGATCGCGGAAGATGAGGTCGAGGAGGCCCGCTGGGAGGAGGAGGGCGGCCCGCCGGAGCCGGCGGACGCCGGGCGGTTCAGGCTGCTGCACACGGACATCAAGTACTGGCCGGCCGAGTACCACTCGCAGGCCGCGATCGCGGCGGCCCTCGGCCTCCGCTCGGACGGCCTGCGGCCCGAGGCGATCGAACGCGTGACGATCCGCACCTTCAAGGTAGCCGTGGAGATCATCGGCGGCGAGCCCGAGAAGTGGGCGCCCAAGACGCGCGAGACCGCCGACCACAGCCTGCCCTACCTGGTCGCCGCTGCCCTGCTGGACGGGGAGGTCACCGAGCGCCAGTTCACCCCCGACCGCATCAGTCGCGCCGACATCCGGGCGCTGGTGGCCCGCACCGAAGTTGTCGAGGACCCGGCGTTGACCGCCGCCTATCCCGCCGGCATCCCCACGGTCGTGGAGGTGCGCGAGGCCGGCGGCCGCGTCCGGACGCGGCGGGTGGACTTCCCGCCGGGGCACAGCCGCAACCCCCTCACCGACCCGCAGATCGACGAGAAGTTCCTGCGCCTGGCCGGCCCGGTGCTGGGTCCGCAGGCCCCGCAGGCGCTGGGGGCCCTGAGGGCGCTAGAGCGCTGCGAGGACCTCCGGACCCTGACCCCGCTGCTGGTCGGCGGCTCCAAGTAGCCGGACGGCACGGCCGCGGCACAGGGGAACCTCTGCCCCATGATAGAATTATTCACAATAATCCTCTTTCGTCCCGACACTGGAGCATGAGATTCCTGGAGGTGGTAAGATGAACAGGTTGGTCGGGGCGCGATGGGCCGCGCTGGGCCTGGCCGTGGCGCTGTCGGGCACGCTGCCCGCCGGCGCCGCCCCGGCGCTGCCCGCCGGCCTGCCGGACTACTACCCGGCGGGCTATGCTGCGATGGTCGAAGCCTCGCGGGCAGAGGGACGCGTCCTGGTCTACTCGATCATGTCGGCGTCCAACTGGGCGCCGGTCATCCGCGAGTTCAACAGGATCTATCCCTGGATCCGGGTGGAGACCACCGACCTGGGATCCTACGAGGTCTTCGAGCGCTTCCTCTCCGAGGTCGGCACCGGCGCGGCCAGCGCCGACATGCTGATCAGCAACGCGCCGGACACCTGGCAGGATCTTCTGCGGCGCAACCTGGTCCAGCGCTACGAGTCGCCGGAGAAGCGACACCTGCCCGCCTGGGCGGTGGTCCAGGATGCGATCTACAACGTCTCCTCGGACCCGATGGTCATCGTCTACAACAAGAAGATCCTCAGGCCGGACCTGCAGCCCAAGAGCATCGAGGAGATCGCGCGGCTGGCCGAGCAGTACCCCCGGACGTTCCAGAACCGCATCACGACCTATGACGTCGAGCAGTCGTCCACCGGGTTCAACAACTTCTGGGTCTTCGTGGCCAAGCACCGCGGCAAGGCCTGGGAGTGGTTCGACGCCATCGGGAAGACCGGGGTGCGCCCGCTGGTGAGCGCCGGCCCCATGGTGGACGGGGTAATCAGCGGAGAGTACCTGATTGCCTTCTTCGCCTCCACGATCACGATCTTCCCCCGCCTGGCGCGGCCCGGGGTCAGGGACATCATCGAGTGGAGCTACGAACGTGACGGGACGCCGATCGTGCTCCGGGGCATGGGCATCCCCAACGCAGCCAGGAACCCGAACAGCGCCAAGTTGCTGCTGGACTTCATCGTGTCCCAGAAAGGTCAGGTGGCGTTCACCGAGGGCGGGCTGGTCGCCTACCGTCCCGACGTGGCGAGGACGGCCCGCTTCCACCTGCAGGACCTGCTGGCGACGATCGGCCCGGAGAACGCGTTGCGATACTCCTACGATCCCGCGCTGCTGGATCCGAAGGCCCGGACGGACTTCGTGAACCGGTGGAAGCAGGCGTTCCGGCGCTAGAGAATTCGACGGTGACCTCGGGCTGACATGCTCGAGGCGGCGCGTCTGCCGGCGGCTGCGGGCGGGAGGACCGATGTCCCCCTGCAGTGGGGCATCGGTCTTCTCGCCGTCGTGCTCGTGCTCTTTCCCCTGGCGCCGATCCTCTACCAGAGCGTCCTGGCTCGCCCCCTCTACGAACCCGAACGGGTCCTCAGCCTGGAGAACTATGCGCGGGTGCTGGCCTCCCGGGAGTTCCATGCGGCCGCCGCCAACTCCCTGGCCGCCGCCGGCGCGACCGTGGTCCTGGCCGTGGGACTGGGCACCCTGCTGGCCGTGCTGGTCATGCGGACCGACCTGCCGCTGCGGGGCCTGCTGGGCAGCCTCGTCATGAGCCCGCTGTACATCTCGCCCCTGGTGCTGGCCTTCGCCTGGGTGACGATGTTCGGACCTCAGGGCTACGTGACCATCGCGCTGCGCGCGGCCACCGGCGCCGAGCCCTGGAACCTCTACAGCCTGCCGGGGATCGTGGCGGTCTCGATCTTCTACTACGCGCCGATTGCCTATCTCAACGCGGTCGCCAGCCTGTCGCTCTCCGATCCCACGGTGGAGGACGCCGCGCGGGTGGCCGGGGCATCCCCGCTGCGGGTCCTGGCGACCGTGACGCTGCCGCTGCTGCGCCCGGCGGTCACCTACAGTGCGCTGCTGGTGGGCATCTCCTCCCTCGAGCTGCTCTCCATCCCCCTGATCCTCGGCACCCCGTCCGGCATCGACACGCTGGCCACGCTGCTGGTGAAACTCGGCGTGATGGGCGGCCGGCCGGACTACGGCGGTGTGGCGGCGGTGGCCGTGATCCTGCTGGCGGTGGTCACCCTGCTGATCCTGGTCCAGGAACGGCTGATCGGCGCGGGCCAGCGCTTTGTGACCGTGCGCGGCAAGGCGGTCGCCCCGCGGCCCCTGGCCATCGGCCCCCTGCGGGTGGTGGCACTGGCCCTCGGTCTGGCCTACGTCCTGCTCGGCGTGGTGGTGCCGCTGGTCGGCATCCTGCTGCGCTCGGTCGTCGGGTTCCTCTCCCCGCTGGCCAACCCGCTGGACTCCCTGACCCTGGAGCACTACGCGCTGGTCTTCCAGACCGAGAGCTACCGGCGGTCGGTCACCAACAGCCTGCTGATCGCCGGGGTCGGAGGCGGCGCCGGCATCCTGTTCATGACCCTGCTGGCGCTGGTCGCCTACCGGTCGGAACTGGGCTGGCGGCGGATGTTGGGCTTCGTCGCCCTCTACCCCCGGGCGATCCCGGGCCTGATCGTGGGGATCGGGTTCCTGTGGTCGTTCCTGCTGATCCCCCGCCTGGGCGGCCTGCGGAACACCGTGCTGGCGCTGGCGGTCGCCTTCATCATGCGCTACATCCCCTACGGGTTCTCCATCATCGCACCCACCCTCACCCGCGTCAGCCGCGAACTGGACAGTGCCGCCCGGGTCTGCGGCGACGACTGGACGGGGACGGTGCGCCGTGTGCTCCTCCCGGTGCTGCGTCCCGCCATCCTGACGGGGTGGGTCCTCCTGTTCATCACCTTCCTCAAGGAGTACTCCTCGGCGGTCTTCCTGTTCGCGCGCGGCAGCGAGGTCATGGGCACGACGATGCTGGAACTGTGGCGGCAGGGCGACATGGGGCCGGTGAGCGTGCTGGCCGCGCTGCAGGTGCTCCTGATCCTGGCGGTGACCCTGGTCATGCGCTACGCCTTCGGCGTGCGGTTCCATGGCTGAGGTCGTCATCGAGGGCCTGACGAAGCGGTTCGGCGCGGTCACCGCGGTGGACGGCATCAGTCTGACCGTCGCCAGCGGCGAACTCATCTCATTGCTCGGCCCCTCGGGATGCGGCAAGACCACGACGCTCATGTGCCTCGCCGGCCTGGAGCGGCCCGATGCGGGGCGCATCCTGGCCGCCGGCGAGATCCTCGCGGATGCCGACCGCCGCTTCTTCCTGCCGCCGGAGCGCCGCCAGCTGGGGATGGTCTTCCAGTCATACGCACTCTGGCCGCACATGACGGTGGCCGACAACATCGCCTACGGCCTGCGCACGCGCCGCGTCCCCGAGGCTCAGGTCCGCCGGCAGACAGAGGAGGTGCTGCGGCTGGTCCAGCTGGAGGGGATGGGGAACCGCTACCCCCACCAGTTGAGCGGCGGCCAGCAGCAGCGGGTGGCGCTGGCGCGGGCCCTGGTCTACCAGCCCAGGATCCTGCTGCTGGACGAGCCGTTGAGCAACCTCGACGCCAAACTCCGCGAGCACGCCCGGGTCTGGCTGCGCGACCTCCAGCAGCGGCTGCGCATCACCGCGGTCTACGTGACCCACGACCAGGTGGAGGCCCTCAGCCTCTCCGACCGCATCGCCGTCATGTCAGCGGGGCACATCGTGCAACTGGGCAGGCCGCGCGAGATCTACGAGCGCCCCGCCGACCGCTTCGTCGCGGACTTCATCGGCCAGGCCAGCTTCCTCCCCGGCGAGGTCATCGCACGCGACGACCCCACGGTCCGCATCCGGCTGGCGGCCGGGCAGGAACTCCGGGTGGAGACCTCGCAGGCCTGGGCGCCCGGGCAGGCGGTGCTGGTCGCGGTCCGGCCCGAGCGCGTGGTGCTGGCCGACGGTCAGACCGACAACGTGCTGGCCGGGGCGGTCCGATCCCACGTGTACCTGGGCGCGCGCCACCAGTACCTGGTGGACGTCGGAGGACTGGAGGTCCGCCTGGAGGTGGCGGAAGAACTGCCGCCGGGACCGGTGCGGCTCCACATCCCTCCCCACGCCGCGACCCTGCTGCCCCATGGGCCCGCTTGAGGACCTGCGCGTCCTCGACCTCTCGCGCCTGGTGGCCGGGGGCATGCTGACCACCGTCCTGGCCGACTTCGGGGCCGAGGTGATCAAGGTGGAGCAACCTGGCAGCGGCGACCCGCTGCGCGCCTGGACCAGGCACGGCGACCCGCTCTGGTGGACGGTCTACAGCCGGAACAAGAAGTCCGTGACCCTGAACCTGGCCGATCCGCGGGGACAGGCGCTGTGCCGGCGGCTCGTGCGGACCAGCGACGTCCTCGTCGAGAGTTTCATCCCCGGGACGCTGGAGCGGTGGGGGCTCGGGCCCGCGGTGCTCCTGGGCGAGCAGCCCCACCTGGTGGTGGTGCGGATCTCGGGGTGGGGCCAGGACGGCCCCTACGCCCGCCGCCCCGGCTTCGGCACGCTGGTCGAGGCGGCCTCGGGGTTCGCCGCGCTGACCGGGTTTCCCGACCGGCCGCCGGTGCTCCCGCCGATCCCCCTCGCCGACATGGTCACGGCGCTCTACGGCGTGGGGGCCGTGCTGATGGCGCTGCGGGTGCGTGATGGCGGCGGCCAGGTCATCGACCTGCCCCTCTTCGACTCGCTCTTCTCCATCCTCGGCCCGCTGGCGGCCGAGTACGTCCGCTACGGGGTGGTGCGCGAGCGGATCGGAAACCTCTCGCACAACGCCGCGCCGCGGAACACCTACCAGACGCAGGACGGCACCTGGATCGCAGTCTCGGCGTCCACGCAACCCATGGCCGAGCGGCTGTTCCGTGCGCTCGACCTCGGCCATCTGCTGGAGGACGAGCGCTTCGCCACCAACGAGGCGCGGCTGCGCCACCGGGAGGATCTCGACCGTCTGGTCGCAGAGGCCTTCGCGCGGCGCACCACAGACGAGATCCTCAGGCTGTTCGCCACCGAGGGCGTCACGGCCATGCCGGTCTACACCATCGCCCAGATCCTCGCCGACGCCCACGTGCGCGCCCGGGGCGTGGTCACCGAGGTGCCCGACCGGAACGGCCAGCCGGCGGCGATGCACGCCGTCACCCCCCGGCTGTCCCGGACGCCCGGGTCGATCCGTCATGTGGGCCCGGCGCTGGGCCAGCACAACGACGAAGTCTACGGCCGGCTGGGACTGTCGCCGGAGGAGATCAGAGCCGCGAGAGAGGCGCAGGTGATATGACCGAACCGGTGTTCCGCACGGCTGTCTCGACCCACGACGCGACCCGCGTGGTGCTGCGGGGGCACGACATTACTGCCCTGATGACCGGCCGGACGTTCGGCCAGGTCGCGTTCCTGCTCCTGGTCGGCCGGCTGCCGACTCCGGGGGAGGCCGCGGTGTTCGAGGCGATGCTCGTCGCCTCGTCGGACCACGGGCCGAACCCGCCGTCGACCTCGGCCGCCCGGATCATCGCCTCGGGCAACCGCGCCGCCATCGAGGCGGCGATCGCCGGAGGGATCCTGGCCATCGGCGACGTCCACGGGGGCGCCGGAGAGGCGTTGATGGACCTGATGGCCGCCGCCCTGCGCGAGCACCCCGACCCGCGGACCGCGGCGCGCCAGGTGGTCCGCTCGGCCCTCGCCGCAGGACGGCGCCTGCCCGGGTTCGGCCACCGGACCCACACCCCCGCCGACCCGCGCCACGTGGCCCTGTTTGCGCTGGCCCGCCAGCACCGGATCGCCGGAGCCGGCGTGGCCTTCGCGGAAGCCGTCCAGGAAGAACTCGCGGCGCAGGGCAGGGCGCTGCCCATCAACGTGGACGGCGCCATGGCGGCCCTGCTCTACGACATGGGCCTGCCGGCCCATCTGGGCAAGGTGGTCTTCATCATCGGCCGCGTCGCGGGTCTGGCCGCCCATGCCATGGAGGAGATGAACCGGGAGCGGCCGATGCGGTTCCACTTCCCCTTCGTCTACGACGGCCCCGAGGGCTGACACCCACGGAGTGCCAGAGGCAGGCATGCAGGTCGCCGGCATCACCATCCACGTACTGCGCAGCATCACCGGGTCGGTGGCCATGCCCGATCAGGCCGGGATGCTGGCCCGCGAGATCAGCGCGGCCCTCGTCGAAGTGCGCACCGACGAAGGGGTCACGGGGTACGGGGAGTCGTTCTACCGCTCGCTGGAGGAGACCCGCGCGCTGGCGGCCAGCGTCCGGGCGCTGGGACGACACCTGCTGGGATGCAGCCCGCTGGATGTGCATCAACGGTGGCACGAACTCTACGGCCATGCCAAGCGCTCGGGGGCCTGGGGCGCGCTGAGCGCGCTGGACGAGGCGCTGTGGGACATCAAGGGCAAGGTCGCCGCACGCCCGGTCTACGACCTGCTGGGCGGCCTGACCACTCCGGTGCGCGCCTATGCTACCTTCCCGCTGGGTCGGACTGTCGACGACCTCGTCGAGGTGGCCTCCTGGCTGGCCCGACACGGATTCGCCCTGATGAAGATCCCGGTCGGCCACGGCGTGGACGCCGACCGTCGGCTCATCCGTGACCTCACCGCGCGGCTGCCGGAGGGGTTCGGGCTGGCCATCGACGCCAACACCACCTACACCATCACCGAGGCCCTGGCCGTGGGCCAGACGGCCGCCGAGTGCGGGGTCGCCTGGTTCGAGGAGCCGATCGAGCACACCAACATCCAGGGCATGGTCGAACTGTCCCGCAGGCTGTCGGTGCCCATCGCGGGCTACCAGACGTACAACACGCACTACCCGGCGCTGGAGTTGTTGAAGGCCGGCGCGCTGGACATCTACCAGCCGTCGCTGGACTATGTGGGCGGGGTCACGGCGGCGCAGCGCGTGGGGGTGTTGGTCGAGGCCTTCGGTAAGCGTCTGGTCCCCCACACCCTTGGGCCCATCGTGAACTTCGCGGCCAGTCTCCACGTGGCCGCCAGCCAGCGGGCCTGCACGTTGATCGAGTTCCCGGTGGTCTCGCGGGCCGTGGACGACCCCGGCCGGTTTCACGCCGGTCTCTATGTCACCAACATCGAGGAGATCAGCCTGCGATCGGATGGGACGCTCCGTCCGCCAGAGCGCCCCGGGGTCGGCGTCGAGATCGACTGGGACGCCGTGAGGGCGGTCGAGATCGACACGATGCACGTGACGGCCTGAGGGCCGCCGCCTCAGGGGAAGACCCCCAGCAACTCGCGGAACTCGCCGATCACGTGGGTGGGGACCGCCCGGTGGGCCAACCCCTCGTCCTTCTCCGCGGTCAGCGCCGAGGGGATCAGCACCGTGATCCCAAACCCGGCCGCCGCCGCGCCGTTGATGTCGCGGTTGATGGTGTCGCCGACGTAAGCGCACCGATCCGGCGGCACGCCGAGCAGATCGGCGGCGATGTGGAAGATGGCCGTCCCCGGCTTGCGGTGCGTCGTGACCGACGAGAGCACCACGGCCTCGAACCGGTCGGCGATCCCGTACCGCCGGAGGTTGCGGGGCACGACGGTGCGGCTGCAGACGTTGCTGATGATGCCCAGCCGGTAGCCGCGCCGCCGGAGGACCTGGAGGACCCTGCGGACCCCAGGCCGCAGCCGGCGCCGGTAGTAGGACTCGTCGTAGGCCACCATGAGGGTCTCGGCCGCCTGCGCCACCGCCTCCCTCCCCCGGTCGTCCAGGAGGTCGCGCAGGAAATAGTCCAGCCAGATCTGCTCCGGCGGCAGTTCCCGCAGGGCCTCGTCTCGCCACCGGTAGTACGCCTCGCGGCCGGTGATGAACGCGGGCTCGAAGACCCGCATCGGCAGCCCGACCCCGATCTCGGCCAGGAGGCGGTGGAGCCGGCGCCGGGCCCGGGCGCGGTCATCGGAGGTCGACCGAACCTCCTCGATGCAGCCCACCATGTCGAAGAAGATGGCGTCAGGCCGCATGCAACGGCACCGCCTGCTCCGTCTGGGGATCGAAGACGTTGACGCGGTGGGAGGCCACGGCGAGGCGGATCTCCTGCCCCGGGCGGACGCGCAGGTCTTTGGAGGCACGCACCAGCACGGTATGCTCCCCCAGGCGGGTCAGCAGGAGCAGGTCGGAGCCGGTGGGCTGGATCTGCTCGACGGTCGCCGGCGCGCCGTCCTGGCCCACCTGCCAGTCCTCGGGCCGGACGGCGACGACGACCCCGGCGCCGTCAGGACGGTCCGCCTGCCCGGGGACGAAGAGCGGGCCGATGGCGATGCCCGACTCCGTCGGGTCCCGCCGAACGACGCCGCGCAGCAGGTTGATCATGGGGTTGCCCATGAAGTCGGCGACGAAGAGCGTGGCCGGACGCTCGTAGAGGTCCTGCGGCGGGCCCAGTTGGAGGATCTGACCCGCGCGCATCACCGCGACCCGGTCGGACATCGTCAGGGCCTCGATCTGGTCGTGGGTCACGTAGATGGTCGTGGCGCGCGAAGCCGCGTGCACCCGTTTCACCTCGGCCCGCATGGCGGTACGCAATTTGGCGTCCAGGTTCGACAGCGGCTCGTCCATGAGCAACAGGCGCGGGCCGGTCACCAGCATCCGCGCCAGCGCCACCCGCTGCTGCTGCCCGCCGCTCAGTTCGTGCGGGTAGCGGGGGCCCAACCCTTCCAGGTGCAGGGAGGCCAGGGCTTCCTCGACGCGGCCGGGGATCTCGGCCGGCGGACAGCGCCTGACGTGGAGCCCGAAGGCGACATTCTCGAACACCGTCATGTGCGGCCACAGCGCGAAGTTCTGGAAGACCATCCCCAGGTGGCGCGCGCCGGGGGGCAGGAAGACGCCGCGCTCCCACGAGAAGACCGGCTGCCCGTCCACCCAGATCTCGCCCTCGTCGGGGTGCTCCAGGCCCGCGATCATGCGCAGCACGGTGGTCTTGCCGCACCCGGACGGCCCCAGCAGCGTGAGGAACTCGCCGGGCTGCACCACGAGCGAGAGGTCCCGGACCGCCACCACCGGCCCGAACCGCTTGGTCACGTGCCGGAGTTCCACCAGGGGCGCCGACGCGCCCGCGGCACCGCTCACAGGCGAGCCTCCCGTTCCCGGGGCGCCGTCGCCGCCCGGGCCTCCAGCCGGCGGGCCAGCAGTTCGCCCGCCAGGATGAGGGCGATCAGCAGGACGATGATCGCGTTGGCGAACTGCGGCAGGCCCTGCTCGGTGTACCGGAAGGTCATGGTGGTGAGGGTGCGCGTGGCCGGGGTGATCAGCAGGATGATGAGGGAAAGCTCCCGCATGGTGGAGATGAAGGCCAGCAGCACGCCCGACAGCAGCCCGCTGGCCACCAGCGGGACCAGGACCCGGCGCACGCGCAGCCAGAGTCCGGCGCCCAGCACCGCCGAGGCCTCCTCCAGCTCCCCGCTGACCTGCATCAGCGCTGCGATACCGGTCCGCGAGGCGAAGGGCAGGTTCTTCACCGTGCAGGTCAGAACCAGCAGGGCAAAGCTGCCGTAGAGCGCGGGCAGCGGACCCCAGGACCGCAGGAAGACCGCCAGGTAGACGGCCCCGAAGGCGATGCTGGGGACCAGGTAGGGCAGGAAGGAGACCTGTTCGACGACCTTGGCCAGCAGCGTGCCGCGGCCCCGGACCACCGCGAGCCCGACCGCCAGGCCCGCGGCCCCCGTGAGGACCGCGGTGGCCAGGCTCAACCGGAGGCTGTTGAACGCCGCACCGAGGATCGGGCGGTTGCGCAGAATCCCGGCCTCGCCGTCCGCGATCGCCGGGTCCGAGCGGCCGATCCAGAAGTGGGCCGTCAGGTTGCGCAGGGAGTAGTCGTCGGGGTAGCGCATCAGGCTGTTCCAGAGCAGCAGCCCCAGCGGCACCACCACCGCGATCGCGATCACGCCCCAGGCGAAGGCCGCCGCCGGCGCCCGCCAGGGACCCAACGGTCGGATCCGGGTGCGCATCCCGCGGCCGGTGATGGTCACGAAACTGCGCCGGGCGCCGATGGCGCGTTGGTTGGCGTAGACGGTCAGCGCCGAGATGACGATCAGCACCAGGGCCAGGATGTAGCCGGCGGCGGCGGCCCGGCCGACGATGTGGGCGTAGATCATCGTGGACAGAGTGAAATAGCGCACCGGCAGCCCCAGCAGGTAGGGCGTCCCGAAGGTCCCCAGCGCCTTGGAGAAGGTCAGGATGAGCGCCGACAGCAGAGCCGGCAGCAGCAGCGGGACGGTGATCCGTCGGAAGATGGTCCCGCTGCGGGCGCCCAGCACTTCGCCGCTCTCTTCAAGGCTGGCGTCCAGGCCGCGCATCGCCGCGGCCAGCAGGAGGAACGTGAAGGGGAAGTAGTGCAGCCCCAGGACGACCACGATCGGCAGCGGACCGTAGGCGAGCCAGTCGGGCGGTGGCGCGCCGGTGACGGACTCGAACAGCCCGACCCCGGCGCCGGCCCGGGCGCTGCGGAACAGGATGAGCCACACCAGGGCGATCGTCCACGACGGCAGGACGTAGGGGACGACCCCCAGCGTCTGCAGCCAGGTGCGGCCCAAGACGTCGGTCCGCACCACGAGCCAGGCCAGCAGGCCCCCCACGGCCAGGGCCACCGCCGAGGCGCCCAATGCGGTCACCAGCGTGTTCGCCAGCGGGACGTAGAGGACGTTCCGGCTGATCTCGCTGCCGAAGGCCCGCCGCCAGTGGAAGGCCGTGGGGGCGCCGGGTTCGGCGTCCGGGTGCGCCCGCAGGTCCTCGTCGCTCCAGGTGAGCGTCGTGACCACCAGCTGCAGCATGGGCGCTGCGACCAGCAACGTCAGCAGGACGCCGAGGGCCAGACCGATGATGACGTGGGGCCTGGCCAACCCAAAGCGCAGGCGGTGCAGGCGCACCACGAGGGCGGGACTGAGGACTGCCATCGTCTAGCCGGCGCCGGTCGGCCGGGCGGAGGGCGCGGGCGCTATCGGAGGTAGCGCAGCCAGAACTCCCTCACCTTGTTGGACTGTTTCCAGATCACGTCGTAGTCCTGGTCCCAGACCTTCAGGTGGTACAGCATGGGCATCCCCGGGGGCGGGGGAACGTCCGTCCGCGTCGGCAGGTGGCCCTCGATGTAGAACGGTTCGAACCCCTGGCCGCCCTTCTCATCGCCCATCATCCACCGGATCAGCAACTTCGCCGCGGCCGGATGCGGCGCGTGGGCCGGGATGGCCAGGATGGTGAGGTCGCTGACGGCGGCGACCGGCTCCATGGCCAGAGCCGGCTCGAACCGCAGCGTCGGCCGGCGGACCTTGTCGCGCATCCGCGACCAGGCGGAGATGCCGATCGGCGGCGCGGTCTGACCGGGCCGGCCGATGGCGTTGGTCACCTCGTCGGTGGACGGCGCAATGATGAGGTCGTTGGCCAGCAGGCGCCGGATCCACTCGTAGCCCGCGTTCTCGATCCCCGGGCTCAGGCGCAGTTCTCCGTACTTCCGCTGGTGGGCCGCAGCCATCTCGTCGGCCCGCTGCACGACCGTCACCAGGAACGAGAGGTACTCGGGGATCTTGAGCGGGTCGGGCAGCATCACCCTGCCCTTCCACTCGGGCCGGGTGAGGTCCCAGAGGTTGTTGACCGGCGGGCTCGCGTAGCGTTCGTTGTTGTAGAAGACGACCCGGAAGCTGAAGTGGCGGGCCAGCAGGGGCTCCCGGTACTGGCGGGGGATCTTCGTCACCAGGTCCGGCGGCACGTAGTTGAAGACCATCCACCGGGGCATCAACTGGTGCTTTACCGTGGCCACCTCAGGAAGGAAAATCAGGTCGGCCTGGTAGTTCCGCGCCCGCTGCTCGGCCAGCACCTTGGTGATGATCTCGGCACCGTCGAGGTCGAAGGCGTTGACCTTGATCCCCGGGTACTGTTTCTCGAACGTGCTCCCGATGGCGTGGATCCGCGACGAGTAGGAGTAGACGGTGACCGCGCCTTCCCGCCGGGCCTGCTCGTAGAGGACCGCGGCGTCGAACCGGGGCTCGACGTACGGTCCCAGCCTGGCCGCCTTCAACCACTCCTGAGTGGCGGGCGGGGGCGCCGGTTGCGCCAGGGCGGGGCTTCGCCCCGGCACGATCGCCGCCGCCAGCACCGCGGCGACCAGCCCTGCCCATCCCTGGATGTTCCGCATCCCGCATCCCTCCCTGTCTCCCTTCTTCTCTGGCGCGGGGAACCCATCCTCCGGGGATCAGACGTCCTCGCTCTGGCCTACCGTCGGGACCGACACGCGAATCTCCTCGGTAGGCATCGAGAAGGCGATGCGCGGGAGGTTCTCCTCCGACAGGCCCAGCCGCTCCGCATCGTGCTGAGGTTCCGAAAGATGGCGATCAACGGTTTTTGAGACGACCCTGCAACGCCGTCCCCGCAACGCTGAGGGCGGCCCTTCGCCTCCGACTTCCGGCACTGAAAGGCCACGATAGATTTTCCGAGCCAGGAGATTCGAGATCTCGCTGGTGGCGTGGTACCGCCTCGACGGCACCAGTTGCGGGATTCGTCCAAAGCGAATGCGACTTCCCTTCCCGCTTCAAATGACAACCATGCCTCCTGAGATGCCGAGGCAGGTCGCTTCGCTTCACCTCACGACAACCTTCTCCCGCACTGCGCCGGGCGGCACTCCGCGCAGGCCGTCCTTACGCCTATCCTCCAGGATGAGCGCGATCGCGTCTGCCAGGCTGCGCCTCCGTTTTCGTTCGCCCCTGTCCGTTGGCTCCCGGGATCTCAGGACAGTAGGCGACGTACCACCCGTCGTCACGCTCGATGACGGCTGTAAACTCGTTCCGCATCCGCTTTTCCGGATGCCGCCTTTTCATTCTCACCCCGGATCACCCCCGTCCAACCCTGTCTAACGCGCGCGATAACCTGCGGCGGCGGAGCAAGGGGGAGCCGCCGGCGGGTTCATCGGGAAGTTAGACGCTCGCACGCCGCTGCCTCAGTCGAGCCGAAACAAACGGGCACCGTGAAACACGGTGACAATCTCGACGGTATCCTGCCTCAGGCGATACACGATGCGGTAGCTGCCGTGGATGACCTCACGGAGGGACTCGTCTCCAGCCTCGGGTACCACCCGCCCGGACAGAGGGTGGCTCTCGAGCCGGGCCACCGCGGCGACGATCCGTTCCATCACCAGTTCGGCGTAGTGAGCGGAGTCACGCGCCACATAAGCCCGGATCGCCACAACGTCCTCGATCGCCTGAGGTGCCCAGACGATCCGGGTCACTGCAGCAGTCGTCGCTTCGCCTCGGTGTGGTCAACGCCTTTTCCGGCGTCCAGTTCCGCCAACCCACGCTCGATCTTCGCCAAGAGGACTAGCTGCTCGATGGCATCTTCCAGCGTGGCATCCGCTGGCAGCTTCTCGATCACCTCGAGGACCTTTTGCTTGGCGATGCTCCCTGACATCGATGCCTCC
>JAVKHQ010000039.1:0-21752 GCA_031459875.1 Candidatus Fervidifonticultor sextus
TCCGCCGCACTTGCGCGCCCGTAGCTCAGCGGATAGAGCGTTGGCCTGCGGAGCCAAAGGTCGTGGGTTCAAGTCCCGCCGGGCGCGCCACCAGACCCAAGCAGCTCAAGGACCCGCCGCTCGGCCCAGTGCACCACCTCGCGGGCGTCCTCGAGCAGCTCCCGGTATTCCGTTTCGGCCACCGGACGCCCGAAGCCTGGATAGCGCGGTTCGACCGCAAAGCGGCTGAGGCGTTCAGCTTCTCTGACCGCCTCCGGAATCACCTCTCCACGCTCCTCCAACAACGTCAGGAGGCGCGCGAGGTCGTGGACGTACGGGAACGGCGTCCTTCGCGCAATGAAGACCGCCTTGATCGCCTTCTCCGCCGCCTGCTGGGCCTGAAAGCACAGATCTTCCAGGTACACTTCGGGTAACCGCAGAGACGCCTGGGCCAGGTTGCTCCTTGCCCGATTCAGCCACTCTCTCGGGTCGTCGGGAGCGAATCGCTCAGGTGGCATAAATGACGACGCCCTCTCTCAGTGCGGGGTAGATGACGAGGCAGAACGCATCCTTGTACCGCTCCACCTCCGCCGGTGTCACCACAATGACGTCCACCGCAGCCCTCGCGCCGTGGAGGCGCTGGTAGATCCGCTCGGTCAGCCGACCGGGATCGTACTCGCCGCTCTTGATGACGAGCAGGTCGATGTCGCTATTCGGGCCCATTTCGCGGCGCACTGCTGAACCGAAGAGGATGATCTTCTCCGGCTCCGCAACCTCCACGATCCGCCGGACAATGTCGTCCAGCACGTCCTTGGGAACTTCGCCGCTGCGGCTCTTCATCGCGAGTTCCCTCCGTAGGGTGGCTTGGATTTTCCGGTCCAGAATGCCTCTCTTAGCGCGCCCATCTCAAGCCAGAAGTGCCCTATCCGGGTCACCTGGTGCCATGGGGGTACGGATTACCCGGCCAGTTGCACCGCTCAGACCCTTGAGATCGATCAACCGCACCTTGCCCGACCGAAGCCCTACGGTGGCGAGGTCGTAGCCCAAGTCGCGCTTGGAATGCCTGGTGCAGGAAGTCAGGATCGGGCTCACCGACCACTAACATATCCACGTCCGACCCGCCCCCTCCCTTCCCTTCGCGACCGATCCGTAGACGAAGGCGGCCTCGATTGCGCCAATGACCGTTAGGGCCTCACCAAGGACATCGCCCAATGCCGTCGTCTTGTCTGTCAAGTTCGGACTAGGTGTTTGCACTTTGAGACTCCAACCGAGCCCCGAATGCCATGGCCGGGGTTCGACCCTTGAGGCGATAGCCCGGATGGGGCCGCTCCCGGTTGTAGAAGCGCAGGTACGCCTGCAGGTCCCGGTCCAACTGTCCCAGGCTGGTGTAGTAGGTGCGCCGGAAGGCCACCCGCCACAGCTCGCTGAGGATGGTGCCCTGCAAGCGCTCGACGAACCCATTCGTCCAGGCGTGGCGCGGCTTGGTCCGTCGGTGCTCGATGCCCAGCGCCCGGCAGGCCGCGGTGAAGGCCGTCTGAAACTCCGGCCCGCCATCGGTGAGCACAGCCCGGAGGCGATGCCCCGCGCGCTGGTAGATGGGCACCACGTGGGTGTGCAGGAAGTGCACCGCCGCCTGCGCGGTGACCCGCGGGACGACGGTGGCGATCGCGTACGAGCAGGCCGCGTCGCAGGCGGTGAGCTGCCAGACTGTGCCCACCCCTTTGAGCTTGCCGATGTAGAAGGCATCGAGGCAGACCAGATCCCCCGGCCGCTGGGCCTCCACGTGCAGCGGGCGCAGGTGCTTGCGGGTCCGCTCCGTGAGCAGCCCGACGGTGCTCGCGCTGTGCGCCTCCAGCTTGGTGAGCCGCTCCCACCGGGTGCGCAGTCCATGCCGACAGAGGATGGCGTAGACGCCGGAGGCGCTCACCGGCCAGCTTCCCCAGCGCGGCTGGCGCAGTTGGGCGGCAATGCGCGCCGGCCCATGCGTCGGCCAGAGCAGCGCGTAGGCCACGACCTGGTGCTCCAGGGCCGGCGCGGCCTGCCGGGGCCAGCGGGTTGGCCGCGTCGGGCGTGGTCGCAAGCCATCCGGCCCATAGCGGGTCAGTCGCCGGCGCCAGCGGTAGAAGAGGGTCCGGGAGATCCCGAACTCGCGGCAGGCCTGGCTGACATTGCCTAGGGCGGCCGCGCGGTGCATGACGGCAAGGCGGTGTCGCAGTACACTGTCCTCGAGGGTCATCTGCCCACCCCTTCCCAAGGTTTTGTTGGTACCAAAACCTCGGTTGGAGCCTGGGGGATGGCCCTCCTGCCTTCACCAAGGGCAGCTCCTCAAGTGCAAACACTACATCCAAACAGGACAGTCTTGTAGACGATGCGCTTCAGATCAAAAAACAGCGGATGCCGCCCGTTCGGGCGGTAGACTTTCTGCCGCCCGCGGCCGGCGAACGATCAGCAGGCCGAGGCGCACGCGCCATCGTATCATGCTTTCAACCCGGCAGCGATGACGATTGTTGCAGGATTGGTCGTCTAGACGTCTAATATCCCCGCATGCGCCGCCCAGCGCTTGGCTTCTTGTTCCTCGGGGAACACCCGCCCTCAGCCCTGCAGCACCTGGTCCGTACCTGCGAAGCCCTGGGTGCCGACGTCTTCTGGCTGGCCGACGAGAAGTTCTACCGCGACCCGTTCGTGGGGCTGGCGGCCGCTGCCCTGTCCTCCACACGGATCCATCTCGGCACGTGCGTGACCGAGCCCTACACGCGGCACCCCGCGCTGCTGGCCATGGCCATCGGGACGCTTGACGAGGTCGCCGGCGGCAGGGCCATCCTGGGCCTGGGCGCCGGCGGCAGCGGCTTCCCCGCCATGGGCGTGCGCCGGACGCATCCGGCCCGCACGGTGACGGAGGCGGTGGCGCTCCTTCGCCGCCTCCTGAGCGGGGAGCGCGTCACCTTTGCCGGTACGCGATTCCGGTTCAGGGAGGGGCGCCTCCACTTCCGGCCGCGACCCGACATCCCCATTTTCGTGGCGGCCAGAGGCCGGGGGATGCTGCGCGCCGCGGGCGGCGTGGCCGACGGGGTGATTGTGGCGCCCTATGCCTCGGAGCCGGGGCTGCGCTTCGCGCTGGAGCAGGTGCACGCCGGGGCCCGTTCGGCAGGCCGCGATCCGGCCGGGCTGGACGTTGCCGCCCGCGTCGACGTCTGCATCGCAGAGGACCCGACGGTGGCGCGCGAGGCGATCCGGCCGGCCGTGGCGCTCCCGCTGTGGATCAGCTACCCCAACCTGAGCTACCTCGACCCCCTGCCGGTGCCACCACCGCCTGCCGCGCTTCTCGATGTCCTGGCCCGAAGGGAGTACGACCTGATCCCCGAGGCGGCCCGACTGGTGCCCGATTCATATCTGGACCACCTGGCCGTCGCGGGGACCGCCGAGCAGGTGCGCGACCGCCTGCAGCGCCTGCTGGCGTGCGGGATCAGCCACCTGCTGCTGCGGCCGATTCCGCCACCCGACGGCGATCTCCCAGAGACGCTCGGCCAGGTCGCCGCTGTGGCGCGCGCCGCCGCGGCGGGGGAAGCGGCGTGTTGCACCGGGGCGGACCGGCCGTGAAGTTCGGCGTGGGCCTGCCCACCTGCACCGAGGGCATGATGTACCCTGTGCCCTTCGCCAGGCCGGCCGACGTGGTGCGCATCGCGGTCGAGGCCGAGGCCCTGGGCTACTACGCGGTCATGGGGAACGACCACATGACGACCCAGCGATACGTCCGGGCCGAATACCCCGATCCGCCCGCGTTCTATGAGCCCCTGGTCACCTATGCGGTGCTGGCGCCGCAGACGTCGCGCATCCGGTTGATGACCGGCGTCATCGTCCTTCCCATGCGGACGCCGGTGGTCCTGGCCAAGCAGGTGGCCACCCTCGACCAGTTCTCGGGCGGGCGCGTGCTCCTCGGGGTGGGAGTCGGCGCCTACCGCGAAGAGTTCGAGGCGCTGGCGCCCGGCGTGCGCGCGCGGCGCGGCGAGATGCTCGAGGAAGGGATCGCGGCGCTGCGCGAGCTCTTTACCGCGCGCCGGAGCACGTTTCGCGGCCGCTACTATGCCTTCGAGGACGTCGAGCTGTCCCCCAAGCCGCTGCAGGATCCGCTGCCGATCTACGTGGGAGGGAACTCGCCCCGCCACCACCGCCGGGTGGCGCAGTACGCCGACGGCTGGCTGCCCGCCGTGCTGACGCCGGACGAGGTGGCTGCCGGCCTGGCAGCGATTAGAACCGCCGCGGCGGCCGCCGGCCGCGATCCGGCCCGCCTGGACGTGGCCCTGCAGGTGGGCGTCAGCATGGCGCCCACGCGCGGTGCGGCGGTGGAGCGGTTCCTGGGCTCGCAGCTGTACAGGCACTTGGTCTCGCTGCGCGGCTCGACCATGCGCGGCCTGGCGGTGGAGACGTTCGCCGCCCGCAACCTCCTGGGCACGCCCGACGAGATCTGCCGGCAGGTGGAGGCCTACCGAGCCGCAGGGGTGACGCACCTGGCGGGGTTGCTGTTCGTCGCCAACACGGTGGAGGAGTTCCTGGCAAGCCAGCGCCTCTTCGCCCGCGACGTCATGGCGGCATTTCCCGACGAGGGCGCCTGATGGGCCCGGTGCTGCTGCACGCCGCGCGGGCCGACGCGCTCATGGCGGCCTCCGAGCTGGACGCACTGGTGGCCACCACCTACCAGAACGTCTACTACGCCAGCGGGTTTTGGAGCTTCTCCCAGCCGATTCTCCGGACCACGCAGGTCTATGCCGTGCTGCCTCGTGGCGCGCCCGAGCGCGTGGCGGTGGCGTTCCCCGCAGCCGAGGCCGATATGGCCGCAGAAGCCCCGCCGCAGGCAGCCACGCTCATCCCCTTCGGCACCTTCTACGTGGAGCGGGGGGCCGCCTCCCCAGACGGCGACGGCGACGCCCGCCTGCTGCAGCTGACCCTCGACACCGCGCCGTGCCCGTCTCCCGTCGCCGCGCTGGTTGCCGCGCTGGACGCCGCAGGCGTGATCGCGGGGCGCGTGGGGGTCGACGAGACCGCCATGGCGGCCGAGGTGCTGGAGCAGGTGCGGGCACAGCGGCCGATGATCACCTTCGTCCCTGCGGCCAGCCTCTGGCGGGCGATCCGGGCGGTGAAGACAACCGAGGAGATCGCCCGCCTCCAACGCGCGGCCCGCATCACCGAGGACGCCGTCGAGGCGGCCCTGCAGGCCGCCGCCGCAGGCGTGACCGAGCGCGCCATGGCCCAGGTCTTCGAGCAGGCTCTCCTTGCCGGTGGCGCGCGGCCGCTGTTCACGGTGATCGCCTTCGGGTCGCACGCCGCCTACCCCAACGCGCAGCCGGGCCGCCGGCGCCTGGCGCCCGGCGACCTCATTCGGTTCGATGTGGGCTGCCGCTACGAAGGCTACTGCTCGGACATCGCCCGCACGGCAGTTTTCGGGGTTCCCTCGCCGCGCCAGGTCGCCACCTATCAGGCGCTGCTGGACGGGGAGGAGGCGGCGCTGGCGGCGATTCGGGCAGGCGTATCCGCCGAGGCGGTGTTTGAGGCGGCCGTGCGGTGCGTGCGCGACAACGGCCTCTCCCACTACCGGCGCCACCACGTCGGCCACGGGGTAGGGCTGGAGATCTACGACGAGCCGCTGCTGGCGCCGGGCCAGACCGCCGTGCTCGAGGCGGGGATGGTCCTGGAGGTGGAGACGCCCTACTACGAGGTCGGATTCGGCGGTCTGCAAGTGGAGGACACGGTGCTCGTCACCGACGATGGCTGTCGCTTGCTGACCGTGGGCGATCGGAGCCTGCGCCAGCTCGCATGATGCTGCGCACCCGGCAGGAGGTCGGGGAGGGCGCGATGGGTCCGCAGGAGGAGGGGACCGCAGGCCACGTGACCGGCCTGCAGTGCCTGCGCTGCGGCACCACCTTCCCCCCGGTGGAGATGCCCCGCGGCTGCCCCGCGTGCGCGGATGCGCCCGGCGCCAGCAACGTGACGCCGGTCTATGCCCGCGGCCTGCAGGGCGACGCACTGCGGGCGATGGTCGCCCGGGGGCCGGCGTCGCTGTGGCGCTACAGACCGATGCTGCCGGGGGATGGGCCACCGGTCACGCTGAACGAGGGGTGGACGCCGCTGGTGCCGCTGGCGCGTCTGGGGGCCGCGTGGGGCCTCTCCCGTCTGGCCGCCAAGGACGAGACGCGCAACCCCACGGGATCGTTCAAGGACCGCATGTGCGCCATAGCCTTCACCCGCGCCCGGGCGGTCGGGGCCCGTGTGGTGGCCCTCGCCTCGTCCGGCAACGCGGGGGCGGCGGCCGCGGCCTATGCTGCGCGCGCAGGCCTGCGCTGCGTCGTCCTCACCACGCCGGACGCGCCGGAGGCGCTGCAGCGCCAGATGCAGGCCCTGGGCGCGCTGCTGATAGCCACACCCACCTCCGCCGAGCGGTGGACGCTGTTGCAGGCCTGCGTCGAGGAGCTGGGCTGGTACCCGCTGACCAACTTCCTCACCCCGCCGGTGGGGAGCAACGCATTCGGCCTGGAAGGCTACAAGACCATTGCGTTTGAGCTGTGCGAGGCCCGAGGCTGGCGGCCTCCAGACTGGGTCGTCGTCCCCACCTGCTACGGCGACGGGCTGTGGGGGATCGTCAAGGGCTTCCTGGAGGCGCGGGAGCGCGGCCTCACCGACCGGGTGCCCCGCGTGGCCGCGGCCGAGGTGTTCGGCCCGCTGGCTGCGGCGCTGGCGACGGGCGCCGCCGCCGTCGCCCCGGTACCCGCCGGGCCTTCGGTTGCCGTCTCCATCGCCGCTGGCACCAGCACCTACCAGGCGCTGCACGCCCTGCACGCCGTCGACGGCCGCGCCGTCGTGGTGGACGACGCTGCCATCCTCGATGCGCAGGCGCATCTGGGCGAGGTCGAGGGCATCTTCGTGGAGCCCGCCTCAGCCGCGGCCCTGGCCGCCGCGCGCACACTGCGGGCGGAGGGCGCCCTGCGCGAGGACGACGACGTCGTGGTGATCCTGACCGCCACCGGCCTCAAGGACGTGCGGGCGGTGGCCCGGACCCGCCCCGCCGTTCCGGTGGTGGCACCGCGGGTCGACGCATTGCTGAAGGCGCTGACCGAGCGCTATGGCAGCGACATGGTCCCATCTGCGAGGTAGACCGTCGGTGAGGTGGCCAGTCTGCAACGGAATCCACGTGGTGCAAGGAGGTGGCGACATGAGCACAGTGCAGCGGGTCGCGGTCCTGGTCGCGATCGTTCTGCTGTGGACGACCGTGAGGGGCACCTCCGCCCCGCCGGCGGCCGCCCAGGGCCCCAATCGCTTGGTGGTCGGCATCGGCTCCATCCCCAACACGCCCGACCCCCACCTGGACAGCACCGCCAACGCCCTGCCGGCCTACGCGACGCTCTTCGAGAAACTGGTCGCGACCGACGGGAAGGGCGGGTTCAGGGGGGTGCTGGCCCGCTCCTGGCGGCCGGTGGATCCCACGACGTGGGAGTTCGTGCTCCACTCCGGGGTACGCTTCCACAACGGCATGAGCCTTACCGCAGACGACGTCAAATTCACCATCGAGCGGATCCTCGACCCGGCGACCCGGTCGCCGTGGCTGGGCCGGATCTCGGCCATCGAGCGCGTGGAGGTGACCGGCCCGCTGACATTCCGCATTGTGACGCGCGGGCCGTTCGCCCCGCTGCTGCAGGGGCTGACCGTGGTGGACATCCTGCCGGCGGCCTACTTCCAGGAGCGGGGCCCGGCCGGCTTCGCCGCAGCACCGGTTGGTACCGGGCCCTTCGTCTTCGGTGAGTGGCACCGCCAAGACCGGATGGTGGTGCGCGCGAACCCCGGCTACTGGCGGGGCCGGCCGCGGCTTGACGAGGTCGTCTTCCGCGCCATTCCCGAGGACTCCACGCGGGTCGCTGGCCTGGAAACCGGGGAGCTGGACGTGGGGGTGCTGGTCCCGCCCGAGCAGGTGGACCGCCTGAAGGCACGCGGGCTCCAGCTGGGAACGGTCAACCTGGGTCAGGGCATGGTCGTGAACCTCCGCTCCAACGTCCCCGGGCCGCTCCAGCAGCGCAAGGTCCGTCAGGCACTGAACTACGCCGTCGACAAGGAAGCCATCCTGCAGTCGATCCTGCGCGGCTACGGCCGGATCCTCGACGGCCAGGTGGTCGGTCCCGACGCCTTCGGGCACAATGCCAACCTCAAGCCCTACCCCTACGACCTGCCCCGGGCGCGACGGCTGCTGGCAGAAGCCGGTCTCGGTGGCGGCTTCGAGGTCACGTTCCACGGCACCATCGGCCGCTACACGAAAGACAAGGAAATCGAGGAACTCGTCATCGGGCAGCTGGCCGAAATCGGGGTGCGGGCCCGCCTGGAGATCGTGGAAGGCGGCGTCTACATCCAGCGCCACATTGCACGCACGCTGGGCCCGCTGTGGATCTGGGCCTGGCAGTACTTCCCTGCCATGGACGCCGACCTGCCGCTGAACTTCTTCACCTGCGCCGGCGTCGGGAACTTTTTCTGCAGCCGCGATTTCGACGAGCTGTTCGCCCAGAGCCGCCGCGAGATGGACGCCTCCCGGCGGCGGGCCCTGCTGCAGCGGGTCGCACTGCTGGTACGGGAGGAGGCACCGGTGATCTTCCTGGTGCAGACACCGGGCATCTACGCAGCCCAGTCGCGGGTGAAGGGGTTTGCCTGGCGCCCCGACTACCTGATGGATCTCCACCGCGTCGAGGTGGGCCCGCGCTAGGCACCGGGGTCGGGGGACGGCCATGGCTGGCTACGTGGCCAGGCGCCTGCTGGATGCTGCGTTGGGCGTGCTGGGCGTCACCACCATCGCCTTCCTGGCGATCCGGCTGTCGGGCGACCCGGTGGCGCTGCTCGTCACCGAGTACGCCACGCCCGAGGACATCGCCCGGGTGCGACGGACCCTGGGACTTGACCAGCCGCTGTGGGTGCAGTATGCCCGGTTCCTGGCCGACGCCCTGCGGGGAAACTTCGGTGAGTCGCTGCGCTTTATCAAGCCCGCGGCGCCGCTGGTCTACAGCGCGCTGCCCGCCACGGTGCAGCTGGCCGCAGCCGCGCTTCTGGTGGCGCTGGCGGTGGCTCTGCCCCTGGGGATGGTGGCCGGCGTGCGCCGCGGCTCAGCGATCGACGGCGCCGCGATCGTCCTGGCCACCCTGGGTCAGTCAATGCCATACTTCTGGCTGGGGATCCTCCTCATCATGGTGTTTGCCGTGCGGCTCCAGTGGCTGCCGGCCTTCGGCAGCGAGAGCTGGCGACACCTGATCCTTCCGGCCCTGACGCTGGCCATGACCCCGATGGCCCGGATTGCCCGCATCGTGCGCTCGGGCATGGTGGAGGTGTTGACCCAGGACTACATCCGCACCGCGCACGCCAAGGGCCTGCGGGCCAGCGCCGTGGTCGTGCGCCACGCCCTGCCCAACCTAGCCATTCCGCTGGTGACGCTGTTGGCCCTGGACTTCGGGACGCTGCTGGGCGGTGCTGTGGTAACCGAGACGATCTTCGCCTGGCCGGGTGTCGGCCGGCTGGTGGTGCAGGCGATTCAGAGCCGCGACTACCCGGTGGTGCAGGCTGTGGTCTTCTACCTGGCCACGGCGGTGGTGCTGATCAACCTGACGCTGGATGTGATCTATGCCCGTCTGGACCCACGCGTGCGCTACGGCTAGCGGTCGCAGCGGCGACCGACCCCGCCATGGCTAGCGCGGTGCTCTGGCCGGTGGCGATCCGCAGGGCAGCCCGGCGCCGCCGCGGGCACGTGGTGGCCGCCGCAGCAGCGGGGTTCCTGGCGGTGACCGCAGCGGCCGCGCTGCTGGCGCCCTGGATCGTGCCGCATCCCCCGACGCGCCAGCAAATCGCCCGTCGCCTCACCCCACCGGCATGGGCGGGGGGCGGGTGGGAGCACCTGCTCGGCACCGATCAGCTGGGGCGCGACATCGCCAGCCGCATCCTCTACGGCACGCGGGTCTCCCTGGGCGTGGCGCTGGTGGCGGTCACCCTGGCCGGGGCCACGGGCACCGCGCTGGGCGTTGTGGCCGGGTATTACGGCGGGGGCATCGAGCGCCTCCTGACCCGCCTGGCGGACGTGCAGCTGGCGTTCCCGCTGACGCTGCTGGTCATCACGCTCATCGCCCTCCTGGGCCCGGGGTTGGGCAACGTGATCGCGGCCATGGCGCTGGGCGGGTGGGCAACGTATTTCCGCATGGCCCGTGCCCAGGTCCTCTCCCTGCGCGAGGCCGAGTACGTGCTGGCGGCTCGGTGCCTAGGCATCCCCGATGCCCGCATCGCCTTCCGCCACGTGCTGCCCAACGCGCTGTCGCCGCTGGTGGTGCTGGCCTCGTTCTCGGTGGCGCAGGTGATCATCCTGGAGTCCGCGCTGAGTTTTCTCGGGCTGGGCGTGCAGCCGCCCATTCCGACCTGGGGGGCGATGCTGGCCGACAGCCGGGACTACCTGGCCATCGCCTGGTGGCTGGCGGCGTTTCCCGGACTGGCCCTGATGCTGACGGTGCTGGCCATCAACCTGCTGGGCGACTGGCTGCGCGACCTGCTGGATCCCAGACTCGTGGTATGAGGGGTCTGGGCCGATGATGCGTCTGTCCCTGTCCAAGCAGCTGGCCCGACGGCTGCGACACGAAATCACCGCGGGACGCTTCGCCGCTAGCGAACGGCTCCCGTCGGAGGCGACCCTGGCCCGGGCGTTCCATGTGAGCCGCATGACGCTGCGCGAAGCACTCCGCGCCCTTGAGGAAGAAGGCCTGCTGGTCCGGCGCCACGGGGTGGGGGCCTTCATCACGCGGCAGGTCGTGGCAGGGCTGGAGCGGCTGGAGAGTTTCACCGAGACGATCCGGCGCGCCGGAAGCGTTGCCCGCGACCGCGTGTTGACCATCCGCATGGTGATGCTCGGGGAGGCCGAGGCGCGGGCGCTGGACCGCCCGCCCGCCAGCCCCGGCGTGCTGGTGGAAAGCCTGCGCTACGCCGACGGGGCTCCCGTCATCTACTGCGAGGACGTCCTGCCGCTGGATCTGGTGGGCACGGCGCAGCACGTGCAACAGCGGCGAGAACGCGAGTCCCTGCAGGACTACCTGGAGCAGGACGTGGGCATCGTCCTGCGTCGGGCCGTCCTGGCCCTGTACGCCGTGGCGGCTCCAGCCACGGTGGCGCGACGGCTGGGCGTCGCCCGCGGGCGCCCGGTCCTGCTGCTGCGCGGGACGGCCGTGGACACGGCAAGCCGGCCGGTCTACTTCTCCACCAACTACGTCCGCACCGATCGGTACGTGTTCACCGTGGTACGCCGGTAGGCCCCAAAGCACCCTGTCGGCCTCCCGGGACCCGGGACTCGGCGGCGCCAGCCACCGGATGAGCACAGCACCGCTGGCCCCCCACGCTGGCCGGCCCGCGATGCTACAATGAACATAACCGGACTGTCGCGATGGGGGGGACTCCCATGACCAACCGGAAGTTCTGTCTCGCCGCGTTGCTGATCGCGGTGGCGCTCCTGGTACCCGGCGTCTCCGGATGGGCCGCCTATCCCGAGCGCCCCATCAAGTTCATCATCCCCTGGGCGGCCGGTGGGGATACCGATGCGATCATGCGCGTCGTGGCCCGAGGCCTGGAGAAGGAGCTCGGGGTGCCCGTGGTGGTCACCAACATCCCCGGCGCGTCGGGCACCGTGGGCGCCCGCGAGGCCAAGGCAGCGGCCGCCGACGGGTACACGGTCTTTGCCGTGCACGACTCGATCCACACCACGTTCTACACGGGCGTGGCGGAGGTGAACTACTGGGACTACACCCCTGTGTGCCTCATCACCTCCACGCCCTCTATCGTCGCCACGCATGCACTGCGGTGGCGCACCATGAAAGAGCTCGTCGAGGACGCCAGCAGGCGGCCCGACGAGATCAAGGCCGGCGCCACCCTGGGCTCCACCAGCCACTTCTTCCTGGCCCTGATCGAGAGAAAGGTGGGGACACGGCTGTGGCGGTACGTGCACTACGAGGGCACGGCCCCGCGGATGACGGCGCTGCTGGGCGGCCACATTGACGTCGCCGAGACCAACCTGACCCAGATCGACAAGATGCGCGGCGGCCAGATGCGCCTGCTGGCCATCGCCACCGAGAAGCGCCACCCGGAGGCCCGGACGATTCCGACGCTGAAGGAGCTGAGCATCGACGTCACATACGCGGTCAACCGCGGGCTCGTGACGCCCAGGGGGACGCCCGAGGTGGTGGTGACGCGGCTGGAGCAGGCCTGCGAGAAGGTGGCCCGCGATCCGGCGTTCGCCGAGGCGATGCGCCTGCAGGGCACCGACGTGCGGTTCCTCAACCGCCAGCAGTACACCATCTTCCTGCGGGAGAACGACGCGCTGAACAAGGGGCTGGCGGACGCCCTCGGCTACCGTCGGCGCTAGACCGGCGGTCGGGTGCCATGGGGTGGGACGGCGTCATCGGGCTGCTGTTGCTGGCGGCCGGCGCCGCCTTGTGGCGGGCTGCGGGGGAGATCCCGCAGCCCCCCTTCCTTCCGCTGGGACCGGACTTCTACCCGCGCCTGCTGCTCGGCGTGCTGGCGGTCCTGGCGGCGGCCCTGGTCGTCGCCGACCTCCGGGCGCACCGGCGCGCGTCCGGAGAACGGCGCACGACGCCGCCACAATATCCGGCTGACCTGGCGCCGGGCGCCCCTGCGCCACCAAAGACACCCACGGCCTGGGCGCGGCACCGCCGTGTCCTGTGGACCTACCTCCTCTTCGGTGTCTACGTGGCCCTGATGCCGGTGCTGGGGTTCCGCCTGGCCACGTGGGCGTTCGTCGGCCTCCTCACGTGGGTCCTCGGCCCCCGCACCCCATCCCAGGTGGCGGTCAGCCTGGCCGCCGGGCTCGCCACGGCCCTCCTCACCCACGCCATCTTCGAAACCTCCCTGCGGATCCTGCTGCCCCGCGGGCTCTGGTAGGCGATGAGCGGCCCCTGGCTGGACGCGGCAGTCGCGGTGGTGAGCCCGCCCATCCTGGTGCCCCTGGCCGTCGGGGTGGCAGCGGGGCTGCTCGGCGGCGCCATCCCCGGGATCACCATCACGCTCACGGTGATCCTGGTACTCCCCTTCACCTTCGGCATGGATCCGCTGCAGGGGCTTGCCACGATGATCGGCGTCTACGTGGGCGGCGAGTCGGGCGGGCTCGTCACCGCCTCGCTGCTGGGCATCCCCGGGACGCCGTCCGCCATCGCCACCACCTTTGACGGCTATCCCATGACCCGACGCGGTGAGCCCGGCCGTGCGGTGTGGCTGGGGATCTGGGCGGGCCTGCTGGGCGGGCTGCTGGCGGGTATCCCGCTGGTGACGGGCGCCCTCACGCTGGCCCGGCTGGCCCTCTCCTTCGGCCCGTGGGAGTACTTCAGCCTCTTCGTGCTGACGCTGAGCATCGTCTCAGGGCTCTCCGAACAGTCGCTGCTGAAGGGGCTGATCTCTGCCACCGTCGGCCTGCTGGTGACCGTCATCGGCTCCGACCCCATGATGGGGGTGGCCCGGTTCACCTTCGGCGCGGAGGCGCTGCGCAGCGGGTTTCCCTTCCTGGCGGTGCTCATCGGCGTCTACGCCTTCGCCCAGCTCATGGGCGAGATGGAACGCCAGGCCCGGGCTGGGGCCGCGGAGGCCCGGCCGGTGGACCTGTCGGTCTCGCACCTGCAGGTGCTCCGCGAGATCCTGAGGCAGTGGGGCAACCTCGTGCGGTCCACCCTCATCGGGCTGTGGATCGGCGTCCTGCCGGCAGTCGGGGGGTCGGCGGCCAACGTGCTGGCCTACGATCAAGCGAAGAAGGCGTCCCGGACGCCGGAGCGGTTCGGGACCGGCATCCCCGACGGCATTGTAGCCAGCGAGTCCGCCAACAACGCCAACATCGCCGGGTCGCTGGTCACCATGATGGCGTTCGGCATTCCCGGCGATGCGGTCACGGCCGTCATGCTCGGCGCCCTGATCATCCACGGGATCGCGCCGGGACCGACGTTCATCGCATCGCGCCCTCACCTGGCGTACGGGATTTTCGCCGCGTACTTTGCGGCCACCGTGCTCACGGTCCTGGTGGAAGCGGGGTTGCTGCGCCTGCTGCTGCGGGTGGTGCGGGCGCCGCTGCACCTGCTGGTGCCGATCATTTTGGTCCTGGCGGCGGTGGGCACCTACGCCCTCAACAACCTCGTGGCCAACGTGTGGGTGCTCTTCGCCTTCGGCATCGTGGGCTACCTGATGGTAAAGACGGGCTTTCCGCTGGCGCCGCTGGTCCTGGGGGTGATCCTGGGTGACCAGATCGAGGTGAACCTCATCCGGGCGCTGATGACCGAGCCCAACCCGCTGCTGTTCGTTGCACGCCCGCTGTCGGGGCTGATGCTGGCGCTGGCCGTGGGCAGCTTCGCCCTGGGCGTCTACCAACAGCGCCGCCAGGCCCGCGCCCGCCCGGCTCCTGACGCTGCGGCGCC
The DNA here is from genome assembly GCA_031459875.1 of Candidatus Fervidifonticultor sextus. Lineage (GTDB taxonomy): Bacteria > Sysuimicrobiota > Sysuimicrobiia > Sysuimicrobiales > Humicultoraceae > Fervidifonticultor_A > Fervidifonticultor_A sextus. The sequence goes on from JAVKHQ010000039.1 coordinate 14,439, forward strand.
GCCGACTGCCGGGACGGGATGATCTCAGAGTTCAGGGGTCGGGCACAGGACGCAAACCGGCGAGCCGGCGAGCGCGGCGAGCCGCCCGGCATTGACCCCACCCGGCAGCCGTGATATGGTGGCACCAAGGACTCTTCAGATCACCTGATGAGTGCGCTTCCCGGCAGGCAGAGACCACCGGCGACCCTCTCCTCCGTCCGCGTGGCACCTCAGCGCCTCTCCGACGCGGTGGCGCGAAAACTGCTGGAGCGCATCCGGGACGAGACCTTCCGCCCCGGGACCAAACTCCCCTCGGGACGGGCGCTGGCCAGCACGTTCGGGGTCAGCCAGGCCACGCTGCGGGAAGCCCTCCGTACGCTGGAGACGATGGGCGCCGTGGTCATCCAGCACGGGCGGGGCGTCTTCGTGCAGCCGGGCGGCTCGCTGAATGGTGTCTGGTCCACTCGCTGGATGGCGTGGACCCTCCAGCACGCCTCATCGCTGATCGACCTGCTGGAGGTCCAGGAGGCAGTCGAGGCCAAGGCGGCGTGGCTGGCGGCGGTCAACGGGACGCGACAGGACCACGCCCGCCTCGATGCGATCCTGCGGGAGGCCCAGGCGCTGGTGCAGGCAGGCCGGCGTCGGGGCACAGACGGCGAGGTGCTGGCATCCTACGTCAGGCTGGACTATGCCCTCCACCACGCCCTCGCAGACGCCGCCCGCAACGCCTTCCTGCGCAGCCTCGTGGAGGGGCTGGGCTCGGCCCTCCGCGGGAGCCGCGAGGCGACGCTGGCCATCCCGGGCCGCATCCGGCGGTCGCTGCGGGAGCACCGCCGCATCGTGGCGGCGGTCAAGCGCGGCAACGCGGAGGCCGCCCGCACCGCGATGCAGGCCCACGTCCGCCGGGTACTGGAAGAAGTGCGGTCCGCCGCCCGCCTCTCGGCGAGGTCGCGGTAGGCCATGGGCAGGCGCGTGGTGATCTCGTTCACGCGGATCCCCGCCGGACCCGTCAGCGGCTTCATTGACTTCGCGCGGTACGGGCGGAGCCTGGGATTCGACCGGCTGTGGATCCCGGACCAGACGTACCACCACGATCCGTTCGTGCTGCTGGCGGCCGTGGCCCACGCCGTCCCGGGCTTAGAACTCGGCCTGGCCGTCACCAACCCCTACACCCGCCACCCGGTCCAGATCGCCCGGGCCGCTGCGACCGTGGCGGAGGTCTGCGGCGGGCGCTTCCTGCTCGGGCTTGGCGCGGGCAACCGCAAGCACGTCCTGGAGCGGCTGGCCATCGACGGCGGCGGCGCGGCCGCGCGCGTGCGCGAGGCCACCGTGCTCATCCGCCGGCTGCTGCGGGGTGAGACGGTGGACCACGAGGGCGCGTGGACGCTGCGCGGCATCCGGCTGGAACGCGATGGCCCTGTGGACGTGCCGATCGTCATCGGGACCCGCAACCCGCTCATGCTGCACGTGGCGGGCGAGGTGGGCGACGGGGTCATGCTGGAGTCCCTGGTGTCCCCGGAGGCCCAGGCCTACGGGCTCGGGAAGGTCCGGGCAGGGGCGCGGGCCGCCGGACGCACGCTGGACGGGCTGGAAGTCGTCGCCTGGCAGAGCGTCCTGGTGACCGACCGGCGGGCTGACGGCATCAACGCCCTGAGGCCGTGGGTCGCCTATCTGCTGGGCATGACCACACCCGCGGTGGCCCGCCGCATGGGCATCCGCCCCGAGACGATCGAGCAGGTCCACCGCGCCTTCGCCGAGCGGAATCCGGAGGCGGCGGTGTCGGTGGTGGGCGACGAAGAGGTCGACCGCTTCGTGATCGTCGGCGACCCCGAGCAGGTGGCATCCCGCTGCACGAGCCTGATCCGCGGCGGGGCTACGGACGTCACCGTGCAGGTATGGCCGGACGCCGCCGGGGCCGAGACGCTGCGGCGCTTTGCAGAAAACGTGCGGCCCCGTCTGGCGATCTGAGGAAAGCGGCACGTTCCCAGACGGCTCCCAGTCGGGGGGCTTGGAGAGGAGGGAGTGACGATGAGACAGTCCGGTCGGGTCGGCGCCGTGTTCGTGGCGCTGGCCATCCTCGCCCTTGCCGGGGTGCCCTGGGCCCTGGCGCAGGAGAAGTTCCCCAGCCGCGAGATCACGCTGATCGTCCCCTGGCCGGCAGGAGGCGGCAGCGACATCAGCATGCGTCTGGTGGCCGAGCACGCCCAGCGGCACTTCGGGGTCCCGGTCGTGGTGGTCAACAAGCCCGGCGCCGCCGGCGCCATCGGGCACCGCGAGATCGTCACCGCCAGGCCCGACGGCTACACCATCGGCATGGTGGGCTCAGGGGCTCTCGCCCAGCAGTACATGATCCCGAACCCGGTGAACATCCTGGATCAGTTCCAGCCGATCGTGTTCTTCGGCAAGGATCCCGGGACGCTCACCGTGCGGGCCGAGACCCCGTGGAGGACGCTCAAGGAGTTCGTCGACGCCGCGAAGGCCAGGCCCAACAGCATCAGGAACGCCAACGACCCTCCCGGCGGCGGTTCGCACCTGACGGTGCTCGTCATCGAGAAGAAACTGGGAATCACCCTCAACAAGATCTCCTACGGAGGCTTCGCCCCCAGCGTGGCGGCGTTGCTGGCCGGCGAGGTCCAGTCCACCACCGTCCCCGTGCCCGACGTCATCGAGGCCCATCGCGCCGGCAAGGTCCGGATCCTGGCCGTGGCCGACACCGAACGCCACTTCATGGCGCCCGGCGTCCCCACCTTCAAGGAGCAGGGCTTCGATGTGACGTTCGCCCTGTGGCGCATCATCGGCGCGCCCAGGGGCGTTCCCGCCGACCGGCTGCGCGTGCTGGAGGAGAAGTTGCTGGCGACGCTCAACGATCCGGCCTTCGTGGCCAGGGCCAACAAGGCGGGCTTTAGCGTGAACCCGCTGTCGACCCGGCGGACCGAGGCCGTGCTGAAAGCCGACGACGCATTGGTGTACTACCTCCTGCTGGAACTGGACATGGTGAGGAACCCGAAGTAGGGAACGCGGGCGGGGGCGACGACGCCCCCGCCCGAAGCCACGTTGGCCCTGGAGCAGCACGCGCGGAGCGCGTTGGGCGATCTGCTGGCCGGAACGGTGATCCTGGCCGTCACCGCCGCGGGGTGGATGTCTCTGCGCGCCAACAGGACGCTGGCGATGTTTGACTTCGGGACAGACCCCGGGCCCGCGTTGATGCCGCGGCTGCTGCTGGCGGGCCTCGGGGCCGGCGGCCTGGCCCTGGCAGGCCGGGCCGCCTGGCGCCTCGTCCGGTCAGGCGGGCTGCGCGGAGGCCTGGCGGCGCGCTCGTGGGCTCCTCCCCTGCTGTGGCCGGCAGTCTTTGTGGCCTCTCTGGTCATCTACCTCGCCGGCCTGTCCGTGGTCGGGTTCCGGCCGGCCACCTTCGCCTTCTGCACGGCCTGGGTCTTCGCCCTCGCCCGTCGGTGGGGACGACCGCCGGTGCGGGCCGCGGTCCTGGCCCTGGCCGCAGCCGCGATGATTACCGGCGCCGTGTACTCCGTCTTCAAGGGATTCGTCAAGGTCCCGCTGCCCTGACCGCGGTCGGATGCTCGGACACATCGTCAACGCGCTGGAGCAGTTGCTGTCCCCGGCCACGCTGGGGCTCAGCCTGGCCGGCGTCGTCGTGGGGATCGTCTTTGGCGCCCTGCCGGGCATCAGTTCGACCATGTCGCTGGCCGTGCTCATGCCCTTGTCCTTCGGGTTGAATGCCACCGACGCGATGATGTTCCTGATGGGCGTCTTCAACGGCAGCGTCTACGGCGGATCGGTCTCCGCCATCCTGGTGAACATCCCCGGGACGCCCGGTGCCATCGTCACCCAGATGGATGGCCACCCCATGGCCCTGCGCGGCCGCGCGGGCGAAGCGCTGGGGTACGCGACGCTCGCCTCGGGGTTCGGAGGGTTCTTCGGCCTGGTGGTCTTCATGACCGTCGCCCCCCTGCTGGCCAGCATTGGCCTGAAGTTCCAGAGCCCTGAGTTCACGGGGCTGGCGCTGCTGGGGCTGGCCAGCCTGTCGGCGGCCCTGCCCGGCGCCACCTTCAAGGGCATCCTGGCCGGCCTCTTCGGCCTGCTGCTGGCGACCATCGGCCTGGATACGCTGACCAACGTGTTGCGGTTCGACTTCGGCAGCCCCCACCTCGCCGCCGGCGTCTCGATCATCCCGCTCGCCATCGGGATCTTCGGCCTGGCGGAGGTGCTGAACAACCTCGAAGGCGGCGTCGCCCGCTGGGAGGTCATCCGCACCATCAGCCGGGTCCTGCCGCCCTGGCCCGACCTCAGGCGCACGGTGCCCAGCGCCGTGCGCGGCAGTCTGGTGGGCATCGTCGTTGGCATCATTCCGGCGGCGGGCTCGGCCATCGGGGTCGTCTTCTCCTACCTGCAGGAGAAGCGCCTCTCCCGCCATCCCGAGCGGTTCGGCACCGGGGTCCCGGAGGGGGTGGTCGCGCCGGAGTCCTGCAACAACGCCTGCATCGGCGGCGACCTGATCCCGACCATGAGCCTGGGGATCCCCGGCGATAGCATCACCGCGGTCCTGATGGGCGCCCTGCTGATCCACGGGCTGCGGCCCGGCCCGCTCCTCTTCAGGGACCACCCCGACTTCGTGGCTGCGGTCTACGTGGCCCTGGGCGTCGCGGTCGTGCTCACCACGGCCGTCGGGCTGCTGGGCGCCCGGATGTTTGCCGCGGTGCTCTCGATCCCCAAGGCCGTCCTGCTGAGCGCCATCGCGATCCTCTGCGTCGTGGGCGCCTACGCGGTCAACAACTCGCTGTTCGACGTCGGCGTCATGGTCGCGTTCGGCGTTGTGGGCTACCTCATGCAGAAGGCGGGGTTCCCGGTGGTGCCGCTGGTCTTCGGGCTGATCCTGGGCCCCATGTTCGAGGAGAACCTGCGGCGCACGCTCATGCTCACCGGCGGGGACTGGCTCGTCTACCTCCGGCGGCCGATCAGCCTGACGCTGCTGGCGCTGGCGGTGATCACGGCGGCCTACCCGGTGTGGCTGGAATCGCGCCACCGCCGGATCCGGTGGGAACCGGCCGGAGAAGGGGTGATCGGGCGATGAAGATCGCCGACCTGGAGGTGATGCTCGTCGGGCTGCCGACGCGGCGCGTACACCGGTGGGCCGGCCTGCGGGGGCCCATCGGACGCTACGTGGTCGTCAGGCTCCGTACCGACGACGGTCTCGAAGGCTGGGGCGAGACGCCCTGCCTGCCGGACTGGGGCGGCGCCTACATGCGGTATTACGGTGAAACGCCCGGCACCGTCCGCCATGTCCTGCTGGACCTGCTGCTGCCGGTGCTGCGCAACGAGGACCCCCTGGCCATCGGCCGCATCCATGCCGTGATGGATCAGGTGATCAAGGGTCACCCCTATGCCAAGGCGGCGCTGGACATCGCCCTGCACGACCTCAAGGGGAAGGCGCTCGGGGTGCCGGTCTACGACCTCCTGGGCGGCCGGGTCCGCCAGTGGGTGCCGGTGGGCCACAGCATCGGCCTGATGGACGTGGAGCCGGCCGTCGAGGAGGCCCTGGCCGTCGTGCGGGAAGGCATCCGCCACATCAAGGTGAAGGGCGGCCCCGACCCGGACCGCGACGTGCGGGTAGTCGAGGCGGTACGCGCGGCGGTCGGGGAGGCGGTGGAACTCCGCCTCGATGCCAACCAGGCCTACACGGTGCCGGTGGCGATCCGGACCCTGCGCGTTATGGAACGGTGGCATCTGGCGTTTGCGGAGCAGCCGGCCGAAGGGATCGACGAGCTCGCCACCATCGCCAGGGCGGTGCGGACGCCGCTGATGGCCGACGAGAGCGCCTGGACCTGCCGCGACGTGCTGCACCTCTACACCACCGGCGCCGCGCGCTACGTCTCCCTCTACGTCACCAAGCCGGGCGGCCTCTACCGGGCCAGGCAGATGGCCGCCGTGCTGGAGGCGGCGGGCATGGAGGCCGACCTGGGAGGGTCGGCGGAGTTCGGCATCGCCAACGCCGCCAACCTCCATCTGGGCGCGGCGTCGCCTGCGGTCACGCTACCGGCCATCATCCCCGTGACCACGGTGGCCGGCCGGGAGCAGACCGAGGTGGCCGGGCGCATCTACACCGACGACATCGTGGCGGAGCCGTTCGAGTACCGGCAGGGCGCCCTGCGTGTGCCCGACGGCCCGGGACTGGGGATTACCGTCGACGAGGACAAACTGCGGCGGTATCGGGTGGAGTGGCCATGAGCACATCGACGGAGGTTCACGTGGCGGTGCTGGGAGCAGGTAACGGCGGGGTGGCGGCGGCCGCCGACCTGGGCGTGCGAGGCTTTCGGGTCGCGCTGTGCAACCGCAGCCGGGAGCGCCTGGAGCCGTTTCTGCGGCTGGGCGCGGTGGAGATGACCGGCGCGCTCGGCGACGCCACGGTGCCGGTGGCGCGGATCACCACCGATGTCGCCGAGGCGGTGGCGGGCGCCGACGTCGTCATGCTCACGGTGCCCGCGCCCGGCCAGGCCTACTACGCCGAAGCCCTGGCGCGATCCCTGACCCCCGACCAGCTCGTGGTGCTCAACGCCAGCAATACTGGCAGCGCCCTGCACGTGGCGCGGACCCTGGCCGCGCGAGGGGCGCCTCCGGTGACCATCGTGGAGTTGAACTCGCTCACGTACATCTGCCGCATGGCCTCGCCGACGAAGGTGAACATCACGGGTCCCGCCCGCACGGTCCGCGCAGGGGTGCTGCCATCCCGGCATCGGTCGGACGCCCTCCGCCGGTTCGGCCGCTACTACCCCCAGGTCGAGGCGGTCCAAAACGTCCTGGCAAGTTCGCTGGCCAACCTGAACGCGGTGCTCCATCCTCCCGGCATGCTCCTGAACGCGGGCTGGATCGAGCACACCGCCGGGCAGTTCTTCTACTACTACGAAGGGACGACGCCGGCGGTGGCCCGGGCCATCGACGCCGTCGACCGCGAGCGTCGGGCCGTCGCGGCCGCCTACGGCATCCAGACCCCCACCTTCCTGGACTTCTTCTACCGCGCCGGCTACACGTCGCGGCGCGCCTGGGAGGCGGGCTCCGTGTTCGAGGCGCTCCGGGACAGCGTCCCCAACCGCTACATCAAGGCGCCCCCCAACCTGGAAGGGCGTTACATCCAGGAAGACATCGGCTTTGGATTGGTCCCGCTGCAGGCGTTTGCGCGCGCCGCCCAGGTCGTCGTCCCCACGGTGGACGCGTTCGTCCACCTGGCCTCGACTGCGACCGGCGTGGACTACGCGCAGGTAGGGCTGAACGCCGAGCGGCTGGGCATCGCCGGGGCCACCCGCGAGGCGGTCGAGCACCTCG
>JAVKHQ010000004.1:0-130608 GCA_031459875.1 Candidatus Fervidifonticultor sextus
GTCCCGCCATCACCACCCCGGGCCCCACGGTCACGCTGCCGGCGAGGCCACACAGCGCCGCGATGACGGTCCCTTCGCCGATCACCACGTTGTGGGCCACCTGGACGAGATTGTCGATCTTCGTCCCGCGGCCGATGCGGGTCTCACCCAGCGTCGCGCGGTCGATGGTGGTGTTGGCGCCGATCTCCACGTCGTCCTCGATCACCACGCGGCCGACGTGCGGGATCTTGAGGTGCACGCCATCCTCGGTGGCATACCCGAAGCCGTCGCTGCCGATGACGGCGCCGCTGTGGACGACGACGCGGTCGCCGAGCACGCAGTCGGGGTAGAGCGTCACGTGCGGATAGAGGATACAGTCGGCGCCCACGCGGACCCGCGCGCCGACGGTCGTTCCGGCATGGAGCACGGTGCGCTCGCCGATCGTGGCTCCCGCCTCAACCACGACGCAGGGCCCGACCGTCACCCCGGGACCCACCTGTGCGTCGGGGTGGACGACCGCGGTGGGGTGGATGCCGGGCCGGACCGGCGTCGGCGGGGCCAGAGCCGCCAGCGCGCGAGCGAAGGCCGCGCGCAGGTTGCCGGCCCGCAGCGCGGGCTTCACCGTCGCCGGCGCCCCGGCGCCGACCAGCAGGGCGCCGGCCGGCGAGGCCTCGGCCGCCGGCAGACGCCGCGTGTCGGCCACCATCACCAGGGCATGGGGGTGGGCATGCTCCAGGTCGGCGACGGCCGTGATCTCGACCTCGCCGTCCCCCGCCAGCTCCGCCCGCGACAGCTCCGCGAGTCGCGCGAGCTTCATGGGCGCTCCCCTCGGGCCTGCACGGCGCTACTTGAGGCGGTCGATGACGTCCTGGGTGATGTCGACCGCCGCGCCCGGCCTCGTCCAGATCACCGGTCCTTTCACCAGCACCCCGCGCAGGCGCTTCGCCCGGACGACCTGCTGGATCGCCTCCCGGACTTCCCGGTTGAGGGTTTCTTCCAGTTCTGCCCGGAGACCCTGCAGTTCCCGCAGGTACTGCAGCTGGCGCGCCTCCAGGTCCTCCCTGGACAGCCGGGTTGCCAGCAACTGGAGGTCGGCCGCCATGGCCCGCTCGCGATCGTCCAGCTCCTTCTGGTAGCGCAGCGCCTTGGCACTCTCGGTGAGGATCCGCCGACTGTCCACCAGGCCGACCCGGCCGACCGTGCACCCCGCACCGGCCACCACCAAGGCGACGAGCAGCATGGCTGTGGAGACTTGCCGGGACGTCATGCCAGGACCACCATTCCCGTCGGGAGGCCTGCGGTCAGGATCGCCTGAGCCTGGCCATCACCGCCTGGGTGAGATCCACCGCGCCCGGATGGGCCACCGTATTCGTGAGGACCGCGTCGACCCTGTGCTCCTGCGCGACGGCGGCGATCTCGATCCTGATCTCCGCGATCATGCTGTCCTCCAGGCGCAGGCGCTGCTGGGTGAGGGCCTCCAGCTCCCTGCGCAACCGCACCCCTTCGACTTCGAGTTGTCGCGCGTACCGTTCCTGCGCCGCGCGGATCTGCGCCTGGGCTCCGCTCACGAGGATCTGGCGCCGGGCCTCCATGGCCGACCGCAGCGTCTCCTCGCGGGAGCGGACGGCCGCCTCGAACTCCGCCTTGGCCTCGGCCTCCTTGGCCCGAATGCGGGCATTGGCCTCCTCTTCCACCGCCGCGACCAGCGCCTTGAACCTGGCCTCGGCCTCGGCGATCTTCGCCTGCTGGAACTCCTGGAGTTGCTTCTCCAGGGCCTGCGCCTTCGCCCGGATCTTCTCGTCGCGCTCTTTCTGGATGCGGTCGGCTTCCTGGGTGAGCCGCCTGGCCTCCTCTTCGTTGGAGATGCCGACCACATCGGCCTTGAGGCGCAGGTTGACCAGCGGAATGCGGTACTCGGCCATGGTCGCCAGCTCGAACTTCTCCAGTTCCCGCTGCACCTCGTCCCGCCGCGCCTCGATGACCTTCTGGAGTTCGAGGTTGGCGGCCCGCTGCCGCTCGGCCAGGGTGGCTTCCCCTTCGGCATTGAGATCGCTGGCGAACGCCTCGATCCGCCGCCGCATCTGCGCCTGCAGCTCGTCCAGTTCGGCATGCAGCGAGGCCCGCAGGCGGTCGGCTTCCGCCTGCAGATCCACGTCTGCCGTCGCCCCCGAGACGTCGGGCGGCGGCGGCGGGCTGGCCAGCCGGAACTGGACGACCTCGATCTTCCGGATCAACGCCTCGAGTTCGGGCCACCGCCGGTGGGCCCGGAGGAGGGCCTTGAAATCCACAACGCCGACCCGAAACCCGGATGCGGTGACGACCACCTGCGGCCCGGGCGTGGACGCCGGCGCCGGTGAACCCGTCCGCGGCCGGCACCCGGCAAGGGTGACGGTCGCGAGCAGGAGGAACCCGGCGGCCAGGCGATGCCCCATCACTGCCCCTTGATCTGCTTGATGACCGCCCCGGTGAGATCGGTGCCACCGTAGAGCACGACCGACCGGTCCAACACCACGGTCACGCCCGCCTGCTTGGCCACGATCTCCACCGCCGCACGAATCTCCCTGTCCAGTCCGCTGAGGAGCTCCGTCCGCTTCTCCAGGATCTGTTGTTGGAGTTGACGGTCCAGCTCCTGGCGCTGCAGCGGCGTCATGGTCTTGCTCCGCTCCTGGAATTCACGCTGTTTGGCCTGGACGAACTCCTGGAGCGCCCGCTCCGAACTCGCCTTCCGTGGGTGGCTGTCGAGCGCCCGCTGCATCTCCACATAGCCGACCGAGAACGACTGTCCCAGCGCCGGCGTCACCCGCGGAGCCGCCAGCGCGAGGCCCACCCCCATGATCACCGCCAGCCCGACGGCGACGGCAATCTTCCGTGCGTCAATTCCCATGCCTCCGACCTCCCCGCCTGCGTCCCGATTTCCCCATCCGTGCCGGACACAGGCTCATTGTAGCGTACCGTGTCAACGCTACAGGTTGCCCACCATGCGCAGCCAGTAGATCCCTCGCGACGTGGCCACCCCTTCCCACGAGAGGAATTCGTTGATGCGATAGGACAGGGTGGTCTCGATCACGTCGGTGGACGACTCGAAGGCTCCGCGAAGCTGGAGGTCGGGCGAGAGCCGGTAGGTGACCATCGACTCGATCCCTCCTCCGGTGAGGCTGGCGGCGGCGCCGACGGTCAACTGGGTCCCCAACTCGAACCGGACGCCGGCGGCCCACGACACCGCCAGCGTCGATGGGACCAGCGTGGCCTGCAGGAACGGCTCCAGCGACCCGTAGGCACGCCCGAACTGGACCCGGACATCGGCGGGGGGAGCCTGCGTGCCGAAGTTCAGCCTGGCCTCGAACCGGGCGCGATACACCGTCGAGTCGGCCAGCACGGTCACGTAGGTCACTTCGCCGATCTGCAGCGTCGGCCTGGCGACAATGCCATACCAATGGGCCGGCGGATAGGCTTCCAGGCGGCGGGCCAGCAGCGCCTCCAGCCGGGCCCGATGGGCCGACGCAAAGGCGACCGGCAGCCCGCGCAGCGGTTCGGCCATGGAGGCCACCTGGGGCGCATGCCGGTCCAACAGCGTGTTCGGGATGGAGGTGGAGCGGAACCGGATCCCGATATCGCGGATCACGCGCGCGTCGCGCGAGGCGAGGATCAACGCGATGCGGGGCGGGGTGACCTCGATGCGCGCGACGCCGGAGAACCCGTCGGCCGCGCCCTCCACAATCTCGATTACCTGTCGTGCCAGGATCGGGCCGGCCCACTCCAGGGCGTCGGCGGGGAGCCGCGCCGCCAGCCGGCCCAGGGCGGGCAGGGCGGGGTCGAGGGCCTCGCGCACCAGCGGCTGGGCATCGGGATGGACTCCCTGCAGGGTGAACGCGACCGGCATCTCCCCCAGGATCGGGGGAAGGGGCTGCAGCCGCGCCGTCAAGACGGTAGTGACCCCTGCTGCAAGCCCCATTTCCACCACGCGGTACCCGCGGACCACGCGGTCGGTGACCTCGCGGAGCACGCCGGTCAGCGCGGCTTCCTGGCGGGCTGCGACCTCGCTGTCCCGGCCGACCAGCAGGCGCTCGGCGGCCGAGCCGATGGACTCCAGGATCCGGCGGACCACCTGCGGGTGAGGGTCTCCGCCGTCGATGGCCAGTCGGACCTCGACACGCTGGATGGGATCTGCCGCCCGCGCCGGTGAGACCAGGGCGACCAGCACCATCCCCAGCAGCGGAAGGGCCCTCCAGCCGCGGGCGCGGGAGGCCGCGGCGCGGGCTAGAAGGGATGACCGATGGCGAACCAGGTCTGCGACCCCCCTGAGCCGGTCGCGTAGTCGATCCGGATGGCCCCGATCGGCGTGTTGAACGACAGACCGACGCCGTACCCGACCGTGGCGTTGGTCAGGATCGGCGCCGCGCCCGCGTCGATGAAGGCAATGCCGGTGAAGTCGCGGAGTTGGCGCGCGAGGCCGCCCAGCGGCACACGGTACTCGACATTGAGCAGGACCGCGCTGGAGCCCCGCAGGTATCCGAAGGGGAAGGCCCGGAGCGTCGAGGATCCCCCCAGGGTAAACTCCTCCTGGATCGGCAGGGTCCCGTGGCCGAAGCCCAGAAGCCCGCGACCCACCAGCACCCCTGATCCGGCGGGCAGGTAGCGCGTGTACTCGCCGAGATACTTCCCGAAGCCGAACTCCCCGCCCAGGATCGGCAGCCCGACGTCGGTCGTGAGCGAGAGCCGGTCCCCCCTGGTCGGGGAGGTCTTAGGATCCCGGCGATCGCGGACGCCGGTGAGGGTCAGGCCCAGGGTCCGGCCAGGCGTGAAGTTCGGCGGCGGCGGACAGTTGGGGTCGCTCGGGCCCGTGCAGGGCGGGTCGCCGGGATTCCGCGGCAGCACGGTGATCTCGGTGCGTTCGGACCGCAGGCGCAGCGACAGCGTGGTCTGCGGGTCCAGGGGCCGCGCAAACGCCATGGCGCTGCCCAGGCGCTCCAGCGTGAACCGTGAGGCGGTGGTGCCGGCCACGTACCGCGCCTCGGTGGTCGTGGCCTGATAGAGCGCCACGTCCAGGCTTGTCCGGTGCACGTCCAGATGCGGTTCGCGGAAACTGAAGAGGAAGTTGGCGGGCGCGGGCTCGTTGGGCCTCGGCAGCCCGCGCTCGCCCAGCCCGCGCTCGAACCGGACGGTGAGTTGCTGGTTGCGCCCTTTCCAATTCCGCTCCCGGTACTCCAGCGTGCCCACGATCCCGGTCATGTCGCTGTAACCCAGCCCGAAGCGGGCTTCCTGCGTGCGCTGTTCCTTCACCTCGATCTCGACCACGACCTGTTCAGGCGTGCTCCCGGGCCGCGGACGGGCCTGGACGTTCTCAAAGAGTTCCAGGGCGAAGATCTCCTGCAGGTACCTGTTGAGGACGTTGATGTTCAACACGTCGCCGACCGCGAACGGCCGCCGGCGCTCCAGCACAAATGGCTGCGTCTTGGTCAGACCCTTGTACTCGATGGCCTCGATGCGGCCTTCGGCGATGCGCAGACGCAGGCGCGTCACGCCGTTGCCGGTCACCCCCACATCGGCCACCCGGGCCAGGACATAGCCGCGTTCCTCATAGAGCTTCTCGACCGCCCGGGCGCCGTCCCGGAGCCGGAGGGTGTTCAACACCTGCCCGATGGGGAGGTTGAGCGCCTGCAGGATCTCGGGGGTCCGGATCACGGTGTTGCCCTCCACCGCGATGTCGGCAATGACGGGGTTCTCGACGACCAGGAAGTTGACGCGGACCCCGTCGCGCAGCGGTTCGACGCGCACGGTGGCATCGGCAAACCAGCCGGTCGAGATGATGGCCGCCACATCGGCGCGCAGGCGCTCGTCGGACAACAGTTCGCCGGCGCGGACGCCGATGGAATCGCGCACCACCGATTCCGGCACGTGCTCCAGCCCGCGGACCGCGACCTCCACAATCGTCGGCGGGGGCGCGGGGGTCGGGGTCGGCCCGGGAGAGGGGGAGACGGCCGGCGAGGGCGACGGGGCCGGCGTCTGCCCCGGGGCGGGTGCCGGCGCAGGCGACGGAGAGGGTGCGGGCGGCGGCGATGGTGCGGGCGTCGGCTGGGCGCCCCCCAACACGGTCAGCGGGCCCAGCAGCGCGACGACGGCGATCGCGGCTCCGAGGGTCACGCGGAGGCGCAGATGGACACGGGGTTGCAACAACCGATTCCTCCTTTGGCTGAGTGTGATCGTCTGCGGCCGGGCGACGCGACGGCGCTACTGGCTGGCCGATCGACGGAGCGAGCGTTCCGCCGCCAGGACGAGGTCGATCACCTCGGCCTCACTGAGCAGCGTGGGCGCAGGTGGCGTCACGGGCGTCACGGATGCGGGGACCGGTCCCGCCGGCGGCGGGACGACCGCGGCCGGGGGCGCGCCCGGTGACACAGCGGCCGCAGGCGCGGACACGGCGGGCGGCCTGGCTGGCGGCCTGTCGCGGGTCGCCTCGCGGACAGGCACGCGGACGACCACGGACCTGATCACTGTCCGCTCGACCACCAGGGGCTCCGGGGCCGGCGAGGGGATCGTGACCATCCGGAGCATCTGCCCGCTGGCGCCGGATAGCCGCACGATGGTCGGACCGTCGTGCGCATCGGCCACCGGCGGCGTCCGCATCGCCATCAGGGCCACGGCGCCGAGCATCGCCACGGCGACGCCCAGCCCTAGCGCAGCGGACCGCCACAGGGGGGGGCGAGGCCGCCTTCGGGCCGCAGCCAGCAGCACCGGGAGTCTGGCCTCCCGTGCCCGCTGCAATTCGGCCTCCGCCAGCATGAGGGTCAGCGCGCCGTGGGCCACCCGGCCGTCCTCGAGCTGCTGCCGGGCACGGTCGAGCCAGCCCTCTGCCAATGCAATCCGGTCGTGCAGGGTCGTCCTCCGATCGGCCATGGCCTCTCCCTCCAGCCGCAGCTCCAGTTCTAGTATCCGGATGCGCGCTGCGGCTGGTGCATGCCCTCCAGACCAAGCAGGGCGCGCAGGTGTTCGGTGGCCTGCTTCTGCAGACGGTAGAAGTGGGAGAGGCTGATGCGCAGGTCGTGGGCGATCCGCCGGGGCGGGGCCGCCTCCACCAGGGCGCGCAGCACCGCCCGCTCGCGCGGCGGGAGCTGCTCGATCATGGCCAGCACGTGCTCCACGACGGCGCGGTCCTCAACGGCAGCCAGGATGGAGGCCGCCTCCGGGTCTGCCAGGCCGGCCAGGGGCGTGGACCCCTCTGTGGCGGTCAGGACCTGCTCCAGGGAGATGTCGGCGCGGATGCGGTCGAGGGCATTGAGCACCCGGCCGCGGATCCGGTACGAGGCGAAGGTCGAGAACCGCACGCCGCGGTCCGGATCGAACCGCTCCACCGATTCGATCAGCCCCACGGCCCCCTCCTGGATGAGATCCATCACCAGCGCCTCGGGAGGGCGCAGCTGCATCACGACCTTGAACACCAGCGGCTGATAGGCCTCGATGAGCCGCAGGCGGCTTGCGGCATCACCACCCTGGCGGTAGGCCTGCCACAGGACGGCTTCCTCGGCGGGGCGCAGCAGGACGACCTTCTGGAGTTCGCGCAGATAGTCTGCAAACATTTCCGGGTCCCTCCGGCAGCATGCGGCCCGCCCGTCCGCAGGCCTACGGTGAGACCGCTTCGACTCTCCGTTGTGAAGTCCTGTCGCGGGTCAGAACCGGGTGGTGTACCAGACCACGGCCTGACGATAGCCGAGGGAGTCGGCCTGGAGCGCAAGTTGCCACCCCCGCGCGAACCGGTACTCCAGCGCCCACAGCCAGCGCCCGACCTCTCCCTGGGACGCCGCGATGGACCTGGCCGTCAGGTAGAGGTTCGAGAGCAGCCGCTTGCCGATTCGCAGGCCGAGCGGCCGCTCGAAGTCGTAATCGATGGCGAACTCGCTCAGTCCCAACGCCCGGGCCACCGCGTCGGTCACCGGACCCAGGAGGCGCCGGCTCAATTCTGCCCGCAGCGCGGCGTTGATGTCCCCTGCCACAAGCCCGGTGATGCCAGCCTGAGAGCCCAGCAGCCGGACGATCTCTTCGCGCGGGAGATCGGGATCGGACCGCAGGTCCAGGGTCAGGGCATCCGGCGCGGTGCCGTGGACCATGAGCCGGATGGCCGTCGGCCCCACGGCGGTCTCCGCCCGCGCGGACACCACGGGGCGGAGCCCCATCGGGGGTCTGAAGGTCGCCGTTCCCTCCACCAAGTCGAAGGTATTCCCCAGGGCCGTCACCGTGCCGCGCTCGGCTTCGACGGTACCTTCCAGCCGTGGATCGCGCAGCGTCCCGGTCAGGACCAGCGACTCCTCGGGCTTGACGCCGAACCGGAGGGCCCCGACGCGCACGGAGAGATCCCGACCCGCCTGCAGCCGGAGGCTCTGGAAGACCAGGGGCAGGGCCGTCGCCTCGCGGCCCGCCAGCGGCGCCATGGTGATGGTCCCCTCCGAGAGCGTGACCCCTCCGTCCACGGTCGGAGGCCGTCGGGGATCGCCGAGGGTGCCCCAGACGCGCAGCGTCCCGTCGAGGCGGGCATCCAGGACCGGGGGCACCGCCATCCGCACGCCGCTCCCCTGCAGCACCAGCGGCGCCTCGGGGGGGACGACCAGCGCCGGGGAAACCGGTGGGCCAAGTGCAAGACGCGTCTCACCGTCCAGGCGGACCTGCCCGCCGCCGATCCGGGCCGAGGCCTCGGCGAGCCGGATCGTCTGGTCCTCGAAGCGCAGCTGGAGGTTCAGCGTCTCGATGGGGGAAGCCAGCCCCCTCAGGCGCAGGTGCCCGTCGCGGACCTGGATCCCGCCCGACAGGCGCGGGGCCGCAGCGGTCCCGTTCACCCGCACCTCACCCTCCACGGCGCCCCGGGCCTCGTCGACACGATCGCTGACCAGGCGCAGCAACCCCAGGTTCACCTCGGCCAGCTGCAGGCGCAGATCCAGCGGGCCCCGCTCGTCAAAGCGCCGCAGCGCAGGGTTGAAGGGCAGGATTCCGGAGGCCCGCAACCGGTGTCCGCCCTGGACCAGGAGGGCCTGGGACAGGTTCAGCACCCCGTCCTTATAGAAGGCGCCGGCGACCAGCGAGTCGAAAGTAGACCCCTCGACGCCGCCCCTGGCGATCTCCAGGTCGAGCCCGATCTCGGGGGAGGCCAGCGTTCCGCCCAACTGCGTCGTGAAGTCGATGCGTCCGACCACCGGACGGCGGAACCCCAGAACCGGCCGGAGGAAGTCCAGATCCAGTTCCGACCCGCTGACCTCGACCTGGCTCTCGCCGCGCAGATCGAACCGTCCGGTGGCCGCCACGCGCCCCCGCGGCGGGCGCAGTTCGAGGGCCTCGATGGTGACCGCGCCGTCGCGCAGCGTCAGGTCCACCTGCCCGCCGGCCAGGGCGTGGTCGCCGAAGCGGCCCGTGGAGAGGCGGAGGTCGAGCCGGGCCGCCGGATTCGCGAGCGATCCCTCAAGACTGGCGGTCCCCGACACGACGCCTTCCAACGGCAGCGCGAGTCGAGCCCCTCCCAGGGTGAGCAGCGTGGACAGCCGGCCTTCGTTCACCGTGGCATGCAGCGAGAGGCGCGGCGAATCCCGGAGGCCCACCTCGCCCGCAATCTCGTACCGTCCCTCGCCGAGCCGCAGCGCCAGCGGATCGAGCCGCAGCGCCCCGGCCTGCCACCGGATCGACCCGGAGGCCTCATCGAACCGCAGGCCGCCGATGGTGAGGTCGGAAGAGGCGGCGGCGAGCGCGAGCGCCGCCGACGCCGGCGGTCCGGTGATGCGCCCGGTCACGTCCACGGTGCCGTCCAGCCGCGCGAGGACCGGCGAGGGGACGGTCAGATCGCGAAGGCGCAGACCCCGCGCGGAGAGATCGAGGTCGAGCCCGGTGAGGCGGTCGTACCGGCCGGCCGCGCTGAGGACCGACTGGCCCCGAAGGAGCCGGCCGCCCTCGACCACCAGGAGGCGGCCGTCCCACCGAAAGGCCGCGCTGGCCTCGTCGATGGCCTGCCCCAGGACCTCCCCCTCGCGCACGGACACCGAGCCCCATGCCGCCGGCCTGGCCGGGGGCCCCTCCAGACGCACGCGGCCGTCCACCGTCCCGGTGATCGCCACGGGGAGCCCGAAGGCCCTGCCAATGGTCGCGGCGGGAACACGGTCCGCCTCAAGGTCCAGGGCCAGGCGGAGTGCGGGCACCAGTCGGATGCTGCCTGAGGCCTGGTAGCGGGCGTGACCTGCGCGGACTCGTGCGTCCTGGACGTCGAGGGTGCCGCCGCGCCACGCGAACCGGCCGGAGGCGGTGTCGAATGCGAGAGGGCCGAGGAGGCCGCCCTGCATCTGGACGGCGCCGGCGACCCCGGGCGCCTCGACGGTCCCGCCGATGCGGGCGCTCACGTCCGCCGGGCCCGAGGCGAGATGCCGCAGCGGGGCCGCCGGCAGCGCCGCCACCTCCGGCGCGCCCGCGTGCACCTCCAGGGAGAGCGGCCCGCGCCTCGGCACAGAGCCGCGGGCGGCCAGCCAGGCGCCCCCGCGCCGCGCCAGCGCGTGCTCCACGACCACGCCCGCGCCTCCATACCGGAACGACGCCTCGAGCCCGTCCAGGTCCAGTCCCCAGACGCGGACACCGCCGAGGCGGGCCTGCCCGGCGACCGTCAGACCGCCGGTCCCGCCGTGCGCGGCCATAGTGCCGGACATCCGGCCCTCGAGCGCAGGGAGTCCCCCGGGCGCCAGGCGCCCGAGCAGGGACGTCCGGGTGCCGTCGAAGCGCAGCGCCAGGAAGAACTCCGGTGCTCCCAGCGTCCAGATCCCGCTGCCAGAGACGTACCCGCCGGCCGCCTCCCCGCGCGCGTGCATCAGGCTGACGGTGTTGGCGTACAGAGCGATCGCTGCGGACGCACGCTCGACGGGTTGGCGGTCGAGGCGGAGGCGGCTCGCCTCCACGCGGCCTTCCACCCGCGGGGCGCTGGCCGCCCCCAGGATCCGGACCTCGCCGCGTACGACCCCTGCCAGGCGGGATCCCCATGAAGGAAAGAAGAGCCGGCCCAGCGTGGCGAGATCTGCCGCAGACGAGCGGACCACGAGGTCGAGGTGCGGCTCATCGTAGAAACTGGCCTCGCCGCGCACCTCCAGCGGCACGCCGTTGAGGCGGCCACGCAGCCCGGAGGTGCGCAGCCAGCGGTCGGCGATCTCGACCTCGCCCGCCACCTGAGAGAGCGCGACCCGCCGGCGGGGAAACACCGCAGCCCCGTCGCGCACCCTCACGCGGCCGGAGACATCGGTGACCGGTCCCCGGCGTCCGCCGGTGCGCAGGATGTGCAGCGCGACGTCCCCGGACCCGCCGGTCATGCGAAAGGCGGGGAAGTTCACCAGATACGGCCCCCACGCGCCCAGGTCGACGGCGGAGGCCTCCAGATCCAGGTCGAGGATCCCGCGCTCCAGCCCATACGAGCCCGTGACGCGCCCGGCCACGCGCCGGCCGTCCCGCTCCTCGACCAGCGAACCGCGGAAGAGGACCTGAGGACTGTGCGCAAAATCCACCGAACCACTGACATCCGTCAGGTGCGCCCGGAAGGTGCGCGGGAAGAGGCGGCGCTGATCCTCGAAGGTCACGGTCCCGCCGAGGATCACCACGCGCCCGACGAAGGGCGCCTCGCCCGGGGGCCGGGGAGCGGGCGGGGCGAGGCCGGTGATGTTCCAGCGTCCGGCGGCATCCCGCTTCACGTGGAGCGCCGGCTCGTCGAGGAGGACCTGCGCGATGCTCCCGGCGGCCCCGCGCCGCCGCCAGACGTCGCGCAGCAGCGACCGCCAATCCACGAAGATGGTGACGCGGCGCGCGGTGAGCACCGTCTCCTCCCTCGGCTGGATCGCCCGGACGGAGACATCTTCGAGGACCAGCCCGCGCCAGGGATCGCCGGCGACCCGGCCCACGGCGACGTCGCGGCGGAACGCGGCGGACAGCACCATCACGGAGAGTTCGCGCGACCGCTGCGCCACCGCCCGCACCGACCACACCGCGGCCAGCCCGGCGGCGACGAGCACCACCAGGAGGACGCCGACTGCCACAGAGCGCCTGGACCGGAAGGACACGCTACCGGTTCCCCCTCGCGCTCCCCCGCGATCGCCCATCACGCGGACGCGGGGAGCCTGGTGCCCCTACGGGGCGCCGATCGTCAGCGGGACCTGCAGGCGGCCGCGCACGACCCACGGGGTGGCCAGGCGGACGCGGACCGGCTGGACCGTCCCGGCACTGCCGCCGTCTGGGAAACGCGCTGCGGCGGGGATCAGTTCCACCACCACGTCGGTGTTGCGGTCGCGCTCGGCGAAGAGGGCCACCTGCGCCGACGCGGACGGGGCCGGGGCCTCGCCCGGTTCGGCGGACAGCAGCGCCATCACCCCTTGCTCGGGGAGGGGCCGCCCGCCGGCCCGGACCAGCAGCGTCGCCTGGCCCAACGGAAACTCCTGGGGCACCGGCACCTCGACGCTGCGGACCTCGGCCTCCCCCTGGAACGGCCTCAGGGTGATCCGGACGACGGCCGTCTCGCCGCGCTGCAGGCGGGAGCGCTCCGCCACCGCCTCCACGACGGACGCGGTTTTCCGCGTCTGCTCCACTTCCGCCTCGACGGTGACGTCCACGGGGCCGGTCCGCACGAATTCGTTGGCGAACAGGAGCCGCAGGGCCTCGGGCAACTCCAGCAGCGCGGCAGAGCCGATGTCCCGGGCGTGGTAGAAGACGTTCTCGCGCACCAGCGGCCCGTCCAGACCGCGGGCCCTCAGCACCAGGCGGACGCGCGCCGTTCCCTCGCCCACGCGGTCCAGCGCCCGGTCCACCGCTTCGATCGTCGAGACGAGGACCAGCAGGGGCCCCACCTGGGGGTCGCGCACGACCTGCGTCCCCAGGGTGACCGTGCGCCCGCGGTCGCGGTCGGTGACCCTGGCGCGGACCCCAACCATCGGCGGCAGCACACCGAGCCGTCCGCCGATCCCGGCGCGGCGGTCCTCGAGGACCACCCCCACTGGCGCGCCGGCCGAGCCGACCTTGAATGGAAAGGCTGTGCTGCGGACCACCTCATGGATGGACGCCGCGGTCAGCAGGTAGCCCGTGCGGCCGCGGTTGAGGAATGGGTGCCCGAAGGCCACGATCGAGTCCCCCTGCCGGTAGGTGAGCGTGCCGATGGCCACCGCGTTGAGGTCCCCGCGCAACAGTTGCACGCCGATCGCACTGCCCGGCTCAAGCGGCGGCCGGATCTCGGTGGACGCGCCGGCTGCGCCCTCGATCGGGTGGATGTCCCAGGGGTCAAACCAGGTCCGGAGGAACTGGGCCGCGCGCGAACTCAGGCCGGAGACCAGCAGCGGCCGCGCCAGCGGCACCATCGCCGCCACGCGGGGCTCCCGCGCCTCCAGCGCGCGCCCCTGGGCCGGCCCGGAGACGATGGCGATCTCCTCGATGGCCCGGCCCGAGGCCGTCACCGGGTGGGGCAGCCGGTAGCGGTCGGCCCGAGGCGGCGGCATCGAGCGGAGCATGTCGGCGATCGGCGTGACCAGGCCCACCGTGTGGTCGGCGAACGCCCACCCGAACCCGATGGCGCCGGCCAGGCGGCCGTCGAAGAAGACGGGGCTCCCGCTCATCCCGGCAGCGATGCCGCCGGTCCGCTGGACCAGCGGGCCCGACGCGCGGATGAGGATCAGGTCGCCGCCCGGCCCGCCGCCAGGCACCACGGCCAGGGCTTCGACATCGAAGGACTCGACCCTGGTGCCCCGGACGACGGTGCGCGCCTGGCCGCGCATCCCCGGCCGGACTTCCGTCACCGCCATCCAGTCCGCCGCCGGCGATGTGTGGCCCGGGCGGGCGGCCAGCAGGGATGCCGCCAGCACGACGGCTGCGGCAAGTCCCAGAGCCCCCCTCACCGGAGGCTTCTCCGTGCTGAGGCCCGCCAGGCCGTCCCGCATCACCGGATCAGGATGGGGATGCGCTCCACCCCCTGGATGACCCAGTCGGAGCGCGTCAGGCGGCCGGCCTGGACGTCGAACCGGGTGAAGTCCTGTCCGGTCGTGGGAAGGCCAAACGGCTGGAGGCGCACCAGGATGTCGGTGTTCTTCCCGAAGGTCTCAAAGAGCCTCAGCGCGGCTTCCAGGCTGTCTACCCCCCAGGGCGCGGGCTCCGCGGCCAGCGCGCCCGACAGGCGGGCTTCGACGGGCACATTGGGATTGTCGAAGCCAGCCGATCTCACCACCAGCACGGCGGGGCCGCGGGGATAGTCCCGGGGCACCGGGACCTCGATCACGCGCGTGACCGGGCGCTCGGCCAGGTAGGGCTGGAGCGCGACCCGCACGCGCAGCATCCCGCCGGGGGAGACCTCCCGCGAATCCACCGCCACATCCACGATCGAGGCCGTGATCCGCTTCTTCGTGAGCACGGTCTCCACGGTGAGGTCGATGGGCTCGAGGGTCTTGAGATCGTTGTAGAAGGCCAGTTCCATGGCGTCCACGATGTCGAGCACCGAGGCCGTGGCCACGTCCCGCGTGCTGTAGAACATGTTCTCGCGCACGATCGGCGCCGGCAGCCCCTTGGCCCGCAGGGTCAGCTTCACCGTGGCCGTCCCCTCGCCGCCTCCCTGGCTGCGCGCCCGCTCGGTGGCCGACAGGGCCACCAGCGGCGCGAACAGGCGCGCCATGTCTCGCCGGCGCACCACCTGCGAGCCCAGCTGGACCCGCGTCCCCGTCTCCTGGTCGGTCACGACGACCCGGATGTTGAAGAACCGGGGCAGCCTGCCCAGCGTGCCCGCGATCCCGGCGCCGCGGTCCTGGTCGATGATCCCGATGATCTCACCCAGGTTGCCCACCTTGAACGGCCGGGGCAGGGCGGTGACCACTGTCAGGATCTCCGAGGCGGTCAGCGCGTACTCCACGTCGCCGGCGTTCTCCCACGGGTGCCCGCACACGAGGACCCGGTTGCCGACGCGCATCGTCACGGTACACACCCCGCCGAAGTCCACGTCGCCCCGGGCCTCCTGGATCCCGACGGAACTGCCGGGCACGATGGGCTGCGCCGCGAAGTCACCACGTCCGCCGTGGCCCTGGAGGATCTCGTGCCCAAGGGGCTTGATCAGGTCGGCCAGCAGTTGGTTGGCCCGGGGCGACAGCCCGCGGGTGAAGACGGCCACGGCCGGCGTGGCCACCGCGATCCCCGGGCCGTCTGGCACCCGCGCCGGCGGCCGGAGGCCCGGCGCCACCACCACGCGGTCGACCAGCCGCCCGCCGATCAGGTGCGGACGCGATGCGTGGTAGACCGGCGAGAGCTGGCTCGACGGGGTGCGGCGCTCGAGGATCTTCAACATCTCCTCGATGGGCGTGGCCAGCACGATGTCGCGCCGCGGACTCTGCCACGCGAAGGATGCGCTGAGGGCGCCGATCAACTTCCCGTTGATGTACAGGGGGCTCCCGCTCATGCCCGCAGCCGACCCGCCGGTCCGTTCCGCCAGCGGCCCCTGCATGCGGAACAGGATGAGCCGGTCCACGCCGATCGATCCGCCGCCGGCCTGGAGGATGTCCATGACCTCGAAGGCGAAGTCGTCGACCCGCTGACCAGAGACGACGGTCTTGCCGATGCCCTTCATGCCGGGCCGGACCTCGGACAGGCGCATGATGGCCGGCCCCGGCTGTGCCAGGCTGGTCGCAGGCGTGGCCACGACGAGGGCCAGGACCAGGACCGTAAGTGCACGTCTCACACGACGTCCCCCTCTCATGACCTCGGGGTGAGCGAGACGCGACGGGGTTGTCCCCGTCGCGTGCAGGAGCTGCAGAACGAGCGCCTTCCCCTTCCTACTTGGGATCGAGGCGGGCCACCACGATCCCGAGTTCGCGGATGACCGTCCCCGGCCTGACGAGGATCTCCACCACGCGGCCGTCCACGGGCGCCCTGGCCGCGACCCCTCGCCCGGTCTGGGTTCGGACATAGACCAGCGGGTCGCCTTCCTTCACCTCGTCACCCGGCTTGGCCAGGCCCTCGGGGAGGACCTCGCCGCGCAGGGTCGCCTTGACCTCCACGACCGGCTTGGGCGCCGCGGCGCCAGAGGCCGCCAGGGCGACCACGACGACCGCCACACCCACCCACACCGAAGCCCGCATCCGCATGATGTCTCGCCCGCATTATAGCATGCCCGGCGCAGGCGGGGCCCAGTCGGGGCTACGGCACGAACTCGTCGGGGCGCTGGTCGCTCATCCCGAACCAGACGCGCAGCGCCTGGAGGATGCGCCCGGCGGCCCGGCCGTCGCCGTACGGGTTGCGCACACCGGCCATGGCCGCGCGCGCGGCCGGATCGGCCAGCAGCCTGCCGGCTCGCTCCACGATCCGCTGGCGCGAGGTCCCCACGATCTCCACCGCACCGGCATCGACGCCCTCGGGCCGCTCGGTGACGTCGCGCAGGACGAGCACCGGCGTACCCAGGGACGGCGCCTCCTCCTGGACGCCGCCGGAATCGGTGAGGATCAGGTGCGCCCGCGCCATCAGGCGCACGAACGGCCCGTAGTCCGGCGGTTCGATCAGGTGGGCGCGCGGATGAGCCCCCAGGATCTCCTCGGCGATCCGCCGCACCGCGGGGTTGGGGTGCACCGAGAAGACCACCGTGACGTCGGGAAAGCCCTCCAGCAGATCCAGCAGGGCCAGGTAAATCTGCCGGAGGGGCTCCCCCCAGTTCTCGCGCCGGTGGGTCGTGACCAGGAGCATGCGGCGGTCGTCCAGCGGCGGCAGGCCCGCCGGCAGGGCCACATCGGTGCGGCCGGCGACCTCCAGCAGCGCATCGATCACCGTGTTTCCGGTCACGACGATCCGCTCGGGGGCCACCCCCTCGCGCAGCAGGTTGGCCCGCGCCGCCGGGGTGGGGGCGAAGTGCAGGTCGGCCAGCACCGTGGTCAGGCGGCGGTTGACCTCCTCGGGAAACGGCCGGTACTTGTCCTGGGTGCGCAGCCCGGCCTCCACGTGCCCGATGGGGATGCGGTGGTAGAAGGCGGCCAGCGCGCCCAGCATGGTGGACGACGCATCGCCCTGCACGAGGACCATCGCCGGGCGGAACCGGGCCATCACGGGATCCAGACGCTCCAGCGACCGCACCGCGATGTCGAACAGGGACTGCTCCGGGAGCATGATGTCCAGGTCGCAGTCGGGGGTGATGGCGAACAAGCGGAGGACCTGGTCGAGCATCTCGCGGTGCTGCGCCGTGGCCACGACGATGGGGGCGAACTCCGGGCTCTCGCGCAGGCGCGCGATGACGGGCGCCATCTTGACCGCCTCGGGACGCGTCCCGAAGACGGTCATGATGGGAAGCCGGCCCTTCACCGGGCGAGCAGCCCCATGCGCTGGGCGCCGACCACCAGGATCGCGGCGATGACCCCCAGGGTGGCGATGGCGGCGGGTCGGTTCACGCCCGCCAGCGCCAGGGCGCCAAGCCCCAGCACCGCGCTCACCAGGTAGAGCAGAAACACCGTCTGCCGCTGCGTGAGGCCGCGGTCCAGCAGGCGGTGGTGCAGGTGCCCGCGGTCGGGCAGGTAGATGGGCCGGCCGCTGCGCCAGCGGCGGACGATGGCGAAGGCGGTATCGGCGATGGGCACGCCCAGCGCCAGAATCGGCACCAGGAGGGAGATGGCCGTGTAGGACTTGTAGAGGCCCATGACCGACAGTCCGCCCAGCACATAGCCCAGGAACATCGAGCCCGAGTCGCCCATGAAGATGCGCGCGGGGTTGAAGTTGTGCCGCAGGAAGCCCACCGCGGCGCCCACGAGCGCGGCGGCCAGGGAGACCGCCACCACATCCCGCTTGGCCCAGGCCACCAGGAGCAGCGTGGTGCCGGCTATGGCCACGATGCCGGCCGCCAGCCCGTCGAGGCCGTCGATGAAGTTGATCACGTTGACCACGGCCACGACCCAGATGATCGTGAACAGCGCGCCCCAGGGGCCCAGCGCGACGGTCTTGCCCGTCAGCGGATGCGTGAGGAACTGCGTGGCCAGGCCGAAGGGGATCAAGACGCCGGCCGCAGCCAGCATGGCCAGGAACTTGGCGCCCGGGTGCAGGCCGCGGACGTCGTCGTAGATGCCGCACAGGAAGAGGAACGTCCCGCCCAGCATGATCCCCAGGATGGCGCGGTCGGTCTGGACCACGATGGGGATGCGGATGTACGTCTCGGCCCCGCTGCGGACCAGCTCGATGGGCCGGGCAACCACGATCGCCACCAGGGCGGCGGCCACAAACCCCAGGTAGATGGCCGCGCCGCCCAGGCGCGGGGTGGGCCGGGTGTTGACACGCCGGCCGCCTGGGTAGTCGATGGCGCCCAGGCGCCGGGCGATGCGGCGCACCACCGGCGCCAGCGCGTTGGTCACCACCAGCGCCACCAGCCCCACCGCCACCGGGACCGGGAACGACATCAGCCGAACACCCCCATCTGGTCCGCTACGTCAGCAACGGTTCAAACAACGCGCTGACCGAGCGGTCCTCGTGGATGCGGCGGATGGCCTCCGCGAGCATCGGCGCAATGGACACGACGCGGAGCCGCTCGATGCGCTTGGCCGCGGAGACGGGAATCGTGTTGGTGACCACGAGTTCCTGGATCGGGCTGGAGGCCAGCCGGTCGATCGCCGGGCCCGAGAGGATGGGGTGCGCGCAGCACGCGTAGACCTCGACGACGCCGCGGGCCACCAGCGCCTGGGCGGCCGCCACCAGCGTCCCCGCGGTGTCCACGATGTCGTCCACCAGGATCGCCGTCCGCCGGTAGACCTTGCCGATCACGTGGGTGACCTCCCTGACCTGGTTCGGCCGGTCACGGCGCTTGTCGATGATGGCGATGGGCGCCCGCAGGTCGGCGGCGAACTCGCGGGCGCGGGCGACCCCCCCGATATCGGGCGAGACCACCACCACGTTCTTGAGGCCCTTGGCGCGGAAGTAGGCGCCCAGCAGCAGGCGCGAGGGCAGATGGTCCAGCGGGATGTCGAAAAACCCCCAGATCTGCCCGGCGTGCAGGTCCACCGCCAGGATGCGATCCGCGCCCGCCGTGGTCAGCAGGTTGGCTACCAGCTTGGACGTGATCGGCTCCCGCGGCCGCGTCTTCCGGTCCTGGCGCGCGTAGCCCATGTAGGGCACCACGGCGGTGATGCGGCCGGCGGACGCCCGGCGCAGGGCGTCCAGGATGACCAACAGCTCGATGAGGTGCTCGTTCACCGGCGGGCTCGTGGGTTGCACGACGAAGACGTCTTCGCCCCGCACGCTCTCCGCGATCCGGACGCTGACCTCGCCGTCGGCGAACCGGTAGGTCTCCATCTCGCCCACCGGCAGGCCCAGCAGGTCGGCCACTTCCTCGGCGAGGGCCGGATTGGCGGACCCGCTGAAGATCTTCAGGTGGGCCATCGTCGCCCCCGGCGTCATTCGACGGGCTCGGGCACCGGGGCCTCGGCCGGCGGGAGCCGGCGGATCACCCGGGCCGGGATGCCCACCGCCAGCCCGCGCGGCGGGACGTCGCGGCGGACTACCGAGCCGGCCCCCGTCACGGCGCCTGCCCCGACGCGGACCGGCGCGATGAGCATCGTGTCGCTGCCGATGAACGCGCCATCCTCGATGACGGTGCGGTGCTTGGCGCGGCCGTCGAAGTTGCAGGTGATGGTCCCGGCGCCGATGTTGACCCCGGCGCCGACCGTCGCATCGCCGAGGTAGCTCATGTGGTGGATCTTCGTCCGGTCGCCGACCGTGGTGTTCTTCATCTCGGCGAAGTTGCCGACCTCCACGAAGCGCCCCAGCCGCACGCCGGGCCGGAGGTGGCTGTAGGGACCGATGCGGCTCCCCTCCCCGACCGAGCTGCCGGCGACGGTGGAGGCGACGATCGTGACCCGGTCGGCGATCTCGGCGTCCACCAGGCGCGCACCCGGCCCGATGGTGCAGGCTTCCCCGATGGTCGTCCGGCCCTCCAGGGATGTCCCGGGGTGGATGACGGTGTCGCGACCCACGCGCACCCCGGCGTGGACGTACGTCGCCTGCGGGTCGGTGATGGTCACCCCGGCGGCCATGAGGGCCTCCAGGACCCGTGCGCGCATCATGGCCTCGGCCCGCGCCAGCTCCGCGCGGCTGTTGATGCCCGTCGCCTCGTCGCTGGCGGGGACGACCACGGCGGCGACCGTGTGCCCGGCCTCCAGCAGCGCGCCGACGGCGTCGGTGAGGTAGTACTCGCCCTGGGCGTTGGCCGGTTCGAGGGCCTCTAAGGCCTCGCGCAGCACGCCGGCCTCGATGGCGTAGAGTCCGGCGTTGACCTCGCGGACCTCGCGCTCACCCGCCGAGGCGTCCGGCTCCTCGACGATGCGCCGCACGCGGCCGTCCCCATCGCGGATCACCCGGCCGTAGCCGGTGGGATCCCCGCGGATGTCGGTGAGGATGGTGGCCGCGGCGCCCCGGGCCCGGTGGTGCTCGAGCAGCGTCCGGACGGTCGCGGCGCTGAGGAACGGCACGTCCCCGTAGACGATCAGCACCGTCCCCGCATGGCCCTCCAGGTGGGGGAGCGCCTGCATGACCGCGTGCCCGGTGCCCCTGGGCTCCGCCTGCAGCGCGTAGCGGTTCCCGTCCCCCAGCGCCGCGCGCACCTGGTCGGCCCCGTGCCCGACCACGATGATCGGGGAGGCGATGCCGACCTGGGCCAGGGTGTCCAGCACGTAGGCGATCATCGGCCGGCCGCAGATCCGGTGCAGCACCTTGGGCAGCGCCGACCGCATCCGGGTACCCCGGCCGGCGGCCAGCACGACCGCCTCGATCTCAGGCATCTCAGGACTCCGCTCCGATCAGGACTCCAGCGTGGGGATTCTTGCCGGTGCGGAGGATTCCTCCGGCCCACGGGGCGGGGGGCCGCAGCGGACCCCGCTCAGAGTTGCTGCAGGTCGATCTCGATGAGGCTCAGCCCGTCCCGGCCCATCCTCGCCCGGGCGTCGAGCACCTCGATCGCGACCGCGTTGCCGTCCCGGCCCAGATTCACGATCAGCCCGGGGGCGAGTTCCCGGCTGGTCTGCGGCTCTTCCTCGCGGAAGACCAGGCTCAGGGCGTCCGCCTGGGCATCATAGGCCATCCGCATGGTCCCATGGGCGAGACACGAGGATCCCGCGGTCCCCCTATTTGACGACCAGCGTTCCCTTCATGCCGGCCTGATAGTGGCTGCCTCCACCACCGGTCGCGAGATGGCAGCCGATCTCGAACGTCCCCCTCCTGGTGGGCGTGAACGTCAGGGTCACGCGCTTGCCGGGTTCCACGCCCACCTCGGCGATCCGCGTCCCGGTGACGACGAGATCGCCGCGCCGGTGCACCAGGATTTCCCCCATGTCCTGGAGGTAGGTGCGGGCCAGGACGTAGTCGTACCAGGCGCCGACCCCCTTCGGGGGTGCCTGGGGTTTCGGATACACCATGAACACGTGGGACACGGACCCCGTGTTCTCCAGCACGAGGTCTACCGCGGTGCCGGACTCGACCGTGACGACGGCTGGCGCAAAAGCCCATTCCCTCATGGCGATCGTCACCCGGCTCGACGCCCCAAAGAGCAACCCGGTGTGGCTCGCGGCCGCCTGCCCTGTCAGCCCGAGGATGGCACCGGCCACCATCGCCCAGATCACCAATCGCTGCATGCTCCTCATCCTCTTCGTCACCGCAGACACCCCCCGAGCGGTCGTTGAGGCCACTGTAGGGAGCGGCCGTTACCCAGGCATTACCGCGCGTCTGTGCCCGCCTGGGGGATGCGGGCGCGCAGGCTCATGGTCTCCGGTGAGGGCACGGCGCCCAGGTCCGCCAGGGCGCGCCGGCAGGCCTCGAACGCCCGCAGGGCATCGGCTCCTCGGCCGAGAGCCAGGTGTGCGCGCATCAGGCCACGGCACGCGTGCTCGGCGCCCGGGTCGCGGTCAGCGAGGTCCTGCCAGTGCAGGAAGGCCGACTGATACTCCCCTGCCGCCTCCTCGGCCTCGGCCAGGAGCGCGAGGGTGTCAAGGTACTGGCGGGCCAGCCGGTCGCGATGCGGCTGGACCCATTCCTCGAAGGGATCGTCGGCGAACAGGTCTCCGGCATACAGGCGCACCGCCTCAGCCAGGGCCGCCCGGCGCGCATCACCTCGAGACGAGGCGGCGCGGGCCAGGGCGCGCCGGTACTGATCGAGGTCGACCTCGAAGCGGTCTCGCGCCAGCAGAATCGTCGCTCCAGATGTCACCATCAGCGAGGAGGGCCGCCGGGGGGGGCCGTTCCGGCTCGAGGACGCGACGGAGCCGCGAGAGGGCCACACGCAGGTGGTTCGCGGCATGGCGCGGGTCGTGGTCCGGCCAGAGGGCCTCGACAATTTCCTCACGGTGCACCGGCCGGTCCTGGAGCAGGAGGTACTGCAGCAACCGCCTCGGCGCCGCGCGTTCCCAGTCTTCGGGCCCGATCGCCCGACCGGCCCGGATCACCTGGAACGGACCGAGGCAGCGGATCACGACCCGGGCGGGCACCTCAGGCGAGGGGGCGCCCAGGGCGGCCGCAATCCTGGGACCCACATGGGGATCGGTCCGGTAGGGCGCCAGGAGCCGATGAGGTGCCTGCGTCACCTCCGTCAGCCCGCGGATCAGATCCAGACGAAGGACACGGGCCCGGTGCTCTTCCGAGATGGCGCCCAACCAGCGGCGGACTGTTTCAAGGTATCCTTTGGGGACCATGTCCAGCCCGACACGACCCAGCAGCGCGGCGGCACGATCGAACTCCGCGGCCTCGACCAGATGGTGGAGGGCCTCGATCGCCTCGCCCTGCCGTTCCCACCACACCGCCGCGCTCCGATGAACCTCCGGCAGCCGGTCGGGCTCGCGTTCCACGGCGATGCGCTGGAGGAACTCCTGGAAGAGGTGGTGATAGCGGTACCAGCGGCGCTCCCGGTCCAGGGGAACGATGAAGAGATGGCTCCGCTCCAGATGCTCCAGGATCTCCCCAGGGCGGCCTGACGTCTCCCCGACCAGCGCCTCGGCCAGCGGCAGGCTGAGTCGCGCCACGGCTGCGGTGGCCAGCATGATCCGCTGCACTTCGGGTGTCTGGCGGCGGAAGGCCTCCTGGGCCAGGTACACATAGATCTCGCGGGTGGACCCCGAGAGGGATCCCAGCACCGCGGCCTCGGCCGTGCCCTCCGCCGTGGCCGCGTGGAGCGCGAGTGCGACCCCCGCCGGCCAGCCTTGCGTCTTCGCCGCGATGACATGAGGGTGGCATCGGACAGTTCAAGCCCGCGGGGGTCCACCAGCAGGACGCGGAGTTCTGGCACCGAGAAACGCAGGTCGTCAGGACCCAGTTCTGCCAGGCGCCTCTGCGCACGCCAGCGCGCCAGCGGCAGGTCGGGGAGGGTGCGCGTCAGGACCGCAAGGTGCGCGCGCGGCGGGAGGGCTTCGATCCAGCGGGCCATGCCTTCATTCAGGCCCGGCGCGCCCAGCAGGTGGAAATCATCAAGCACGATGATCACGTCGCGTCGGAGGCGACAGGTGGCGTGCGCGAGCAGTGGGGCAGCCGTCCGCCAGTCCGAGGCCAGGCTGAGTCCATGCTGCGCGGCCCCGTACGCGCCGCGGGAGACATGGGACCGCAAGCCGTGCAGGAGATGCGCGGCGAAGACGGCCGGATCACTGTCGGCAGGTTCCAGGCGATACCAGACCGCCGGCTGATCCGCCTGCGCCAGGAAGCCGGCGACGAGCGTGCTCTTGCCAAAGCCCGCGTCGGCCGCCACCAGGGTGACCGGACGGCGAAGGGCGTCTTGCAGTCGCTGATGCAACCGCGGCCGGTCGAGGATCTTTGGCGGTGGGATCGGAACCTGCAGTTTATGGGGCAGGACGGTCAGCGACATCGCGCGCCGCTTCCGGGCGTGCGCTTATGCCTGGACGATCAGGCCCGCCACGGCCTGCGCGAGGAACTGCTCCGGCCACGGCACGTCGAGGCGCTCCCAGCGCATGCCGGCATCGCCAGAGCAAAAGACCCCGCGGTTGTTGGCCGCGTAGATGGTGTGCGGCCGGTCGGGGTGCGTGGCGAAGACGCTGATGGTCGTGCCCTTGGGCTCGGGGAGACCGTCGCCGACCTGCGTCCACGCACGATCCCCCCTCCTCACGTAGACGTAGGTGGCCGCCGTCCGCGCCGCGTAGGCGCGCCCGGGTCCCGAGGCCGCGGAGACCACCACCGTCTCGGGGTCGGCGGGATCGACGGCCACGCCGAACAGATAGCCATGGCGCAGTCCGGCCTGGGGGCTCTGCCAAGTGCGGCCTCCGTCACGGCTCTCGAAGTACCCATCCCCCGCCGCCGCGTAGAGCCGCCCGCGGGCGACGGGGTGCAGCGCGAGCGTGTGCGTGTCGTAGGGACCGTCGGGGGTGCGGTCGATCCAGACATCGCCGCCGTCTTCGGAGCGGATCAAGGCGCCGGCCTCGATCGCGGCGTAGACATGGCGCCGGTCGTGCGGGTCGACGGCGATCCAGCGCACGTGATGGGTCTGGGGACGGGGCGGGAAGCTCCAGGTGGGGGCGGACGGCAGCGCGGCTGCGGCCCGGAGCTCCTCCCACCGCTCGCCGCCGTCCGTGGAGCGGAAGAGCGCACTCGGCTCCGTGCCCGCGTAGACGGTCCCCAGGCGCCCGGACGGCCCCTGGCCCACCGCCACGGCGGTGACGTGCGGATGGACGATGCCCCGGCCCGCCGGGGCCCACCTCCGGCCTCCGTCCGCGCTCCGCCAGAGGCCCTGATCCTCCGTGCCCGCGTACAGCCGCTCGGGATGGCCGGGGTCGGCGGCCACACACGTCAGGGCGGCGCCCTGGAGGAGCATATCGGTCATCCATCCGCCCCCGTGTTCACGGACGGCCAGCAGGGCATCCTCCATCGCAACGTACAGCGTCGTCACCGGCTCCGCTCGCGGGAGTCAGGCAAGCGAAAAGGCTTCATGGACGGCCGACGGCGCGCTGCCGCCCACCGTGAGACCGCCGCCGGGAATGTAGATCGTCTCGCCCACCGTGACCGCGCCGGTGCCGTGCCGCGGGGTCGGCATGGGCGCCATCGCGGTCCAGCGGTCCGTGGCCGGATCGTAGGCCTCGTTTTCCGCGAAGACCCGACCGGTCTCCTCGCCGCCGAACACGAAGATCCGGCCGGCGAGTGTCGCGGCGGCCACGCCGCTGCGCGGCGTGGGCAGGGGCGCGCGGTAGCCCCAGCGGTCGGCGGCCGGATCGTACACCTGGTGGAGGGCGGTGTTGTTCGCAAAGGTGTTGAAGCGGCCGCCGATGGCGTGAATCCGGCCGCCGAGCACCACCAGGCCGATGTGGTCGCGGCCGTCCGGCAGCGGGGCCCGCCGGCTCCAGGAGTCCGAAATCGGGTCATAGACCTCGTGGGTGCCGACGCTGAACTCGTCCCGGCCGCCGATCACGTGCAGCCTCCCGTCCAGCTCGACGACCCCCATGGCACCCCGTTTGGCGGGAAGCGGCGCCAGGCGATGCCAGCGGTTCTCCCGTGCATCGTAGACGTTGGCATCGGCGACGGCGTTGCGGTTCTGCTCGATGAACCCGCCGAACGCATAGATCCGACCGTTGAAGCCCACCACCCCCACGTGATTCAGCCCCCGCGGCATGGGCGCCAGGTCGCGCCAGGTGTCCGTGGCCGGGTCGTAGACCTGGTTGAAGGGCTGGTCGACGCGGCCGGCCGCATACCCGCCGAGCACGTAGACCTTTCCATCCAGACCGGTCACGCTCACCTCTGTCCGCGCAAACGGCAGCGCGGCCTTCACCACCCACCGGCCCCGTCCAACCGGCGGCGGAACCGCAGCGGCGGTCCCGACGGCGCCAGATGCAGGGTGCCAAGGCAGTCGGTCGAGCCATTCGAGCATGCCGCCCCAGGCCCCCAGTACCACCGTCCGCCTCAGCAACTGCCGCCGCGTCATCGGCACCCTGCACCCCTCGCTCGTGCGACGGCTGACATCGGCGCGCACCGTGCCCCCTTTCCGCTGCCTGCGCTGGCCTGGAGAGGAATACGTCCGGGAGGGGGCGCTCTCCTTGTGGGCCGTGCGGGGAACAAAGACGGCGGCCCGCGCGTTGTCAGTACCAATCAGGATCAGGGAGGACGGGACCTATGCCAACACGTCGTTCGTGGGTGTGGCTGGCCCTGGTCGTCTGGGTGGGCGTCGTTGCGGCAGCGATTCCGGCGCCTGCGCAGACCAGCCTGCTCGATCCCCAGGCGCTCTATGAACGGGCCGCGCCCGCTGTGAGCCTCGTCCGAGCCGTCACCGACGGCCGCACCGCAATCGGCACCGCCTTCACCATTGACCGGGACGGTCTGCTCCTGACCGCCGCGCACGTAGCGCGACGGGCTGAGGGACTGACGGTCGAATATCCCGCCGGCCGGGCGCTGTCGGCCACCGTCGTCGGGTACGATGCGCGGCGGGACCTGGCGCTGCTGCGCGTGAGCACGCCGACACCGCTGCCGTCCCTGGAGGTGTCTGGCGACGGCCTGCGACCCGGCGAGCCGGTGGTGGTCATCGGGACGCCGCGCGGCCGCCCGGGCGTCATGACGGTGGGCGAGGTCGTGGCGATTGAGGCCTCGCTCCCCGGGTTGGCCCGAGACATCCTGATCCGGATCACCGCCGAGGTCGCCCCGGGCACGTCGGGCGGACCGGTCCTCAACGCCCGCGGCCAGGTGGTGGGTCTGGTGATTGCGCGGGCGGGCGACGGGACCGGGCTCGCGGTGTCAGCGGCGACGATCCTGGCTTCGCTGCCTGCGCTGCGCCAGGGGGCCCGCATCGAGCGCCCCTGGATCGGCATCGCCGGGCGGTCGCTGTTGCCAGACCCCCGGGACCGTGGGGCCGGCGCCCTGCGCGGGGCCGTGATCCAGGAGGTCGTACCTGACAGCCCCGCCGCGGCCGCCGACCTCCGTCCCGACGACGTCATTATCGCCCTCAACGGGCAGCGCGTGGAGTCCTGGGAGGACCTCCTCCGCCTGGTGGCAGACCGCGAGCCCGGACAGCAGATCCGCCTGACCTTGATCCGCGCGGGCCTCAGGCTGGAGGTCTCCGTCACCCTCGGCGTCAGACCGTAACACGAGATGGGAGGTGCAGGGAGATGCACGACCGTCCGTCCGCCCGGTGGACCCGCCGGGAGTTCCTGCAGACGTCCGTGGCCGTGCCAGGGGCGCTCGCGCTGGCGGCGTCGGCCTGGCGCCTGATCGACCTCGCCCCGTTCGCAGCGTTCGCCCAAGGACAGGTCCTCCCGCCCACGCCGGCCTGTCCTGATCCCGACGACGTCACGCCGGCGCAGACCGAAGGACCCTTCTACCGGCCCCGCTCCCCCCAGCGCACCTCGCTATTGGAGCCCGGGGTCACCGGCACGAAGATCGTCGTCGCCGGCTACGTCCTGACCCGGACGTGCCGGCCGGTCCCGCGCGCGCTGGTGGACTTCTGGCACGCCGACGATCGGGGCGAGTACGACAACGTCGGCTACCGGCTGCGCGGCCACCAGTTCACCGACGAGGCAGGGCGCTACTATCTCGAGACCATCGTCCCCGGGCTCTATCCAGGGCGGACGCGCCACTTCCACGTCAAGGTGCAGGCGGCGAACCGGCCCGTGCTGACGACCCAGCTCTACTTTCCGGGAGAGCCGCGCAACCAGACCGATCGCATCTTCCATCCGAGGCTGCTGCTCGACGTGCGGGAGGCCGCCGGGGGCAAGGTCGCGACGTTCAACTTCGTGCTGGACATCCGGTAGGGATCACGGGACCGGCCCGGTGTAGGCAGGGAGCTGGACCTGCTGCTGTTGGCGTCATGTCTCGTCCTCGCCATGGCCGGCCCGGGGGGCGCTTGGCTGGGGGGCCAGGACTCGAACCTGGATCTGAGGCTCCAAAGGCCCCCGGCTTTCCGTTAGCCGACCCCCCAGTGCTCGGCCAGCGTCGACTCCAGCCGTGCGAGAGTTCCAACTGCCTGCGCCGGCCGATCACCATGTTACATGGTACCACACACGACGTCCCCGTGTTCCTCCCGCCCCTCCCCACCTCGCACCTGTGGTCCCCGGCGGGTGCTGGTGCTACACTATGCACAACCCAGCGGGAGTCGCCCATGGCCCTGATCCTCTCTGCCGCCCAGGTGAGAGACCTCCTCGACATGCGCGAGGCCATCGACGCCGTCGAGCGCGCGCTCGTGGAGTTCTCCAGCGGGCAGGCGGTCATGCCGGTCCGCTCCACCACCCAGGTCCCCGCGCACGCCGGTCTCATGCTCTCCATGCCGGCCTTCCTGGGCAAGACCGACGCCTTGGGCAGCAAGATCGTCACCGTCTACAAGGGCAACCCCCAGCGCGGGCTCCCCACCATCCTGGCGGTCGTCGTCCTCAACGACCCCCAGACCGGAAGGGTCCTGGCCGTGATGGACGGCGCCTACCTGACCGCCGTCCGCACCGCGGCGGCCTCGGGCGCCGCGACGCGGCACCTGGCACCCCCTGGCCCGAAGACGCTGGCCATCCTGGGCGCCGGTGTGCAGGGCGCCAGCCACCTCTGGGCGATGCGGGAGGTGGCGCAGGTGACCCGTGTGAGGCTCTACAATCGCAGCCGCGAGCGGGCCGAAGCCTTCAAACGCGATCTGGAGCCGCGCTTCGGCGTGCCCATCGATGTGGTGGGTTCGGCAGAAGACGCCGTGCGCGGGGCCGATCTGGCGGTGCTGGCGACCACCGCCACCGCGCCCATCGTGCGGTGGCCGTGGTTCAAGGCGGGTTGTCACATCAACGCGGTGGGATCGCACTCGCCCGGCGCCCGGGAACTCGACAGCGACACCGTGGCGGCGGCCCGCGTGGTCGTGGACTCGCGCGAGGCCAACTTCACCGAGTGCGGCGACATCCTGGTGCCCCTGCAGGAGGGGCGGATTACCCGCGAACAGGTGGCCGACGAGATCGGGGAAGTGATCGCCGGGGCGAAGCCCGGCCGCCAGCACCCCGAGCAGGTCACCGTCTACAAGTCAGTCGGCATCGCCGTCGAGGATGTGGCGACGGCGAACCTGGTCTACCGGAAGGCGGTCGCCCGCGGCGTCGGCACCGAGGTGGACCTGTAGGCCGGAGGCTACGCCAGGGCGATGCAGTCGATCATCACCAGCGCATCCCGCGGCAGCCGCGCCGCCTGCACCGTCGTGCGCGCCGGAGGGAGTTCCCGGAAGACGCTGGCGTACTCCTCGTTCATGGGGCCGAAGTCGTTCATGTCCTTCAAGAAGATAGTCGTCTTCACCACCCGGTCCACCGACGACCCGGCAGCCTCCAGCACCGCCGCCAGGTTTTGCAGCACCCGCCGCGTCTGTGTCTTGATGTCGTGCCCGACCATCTGGCCGGTGGCCGGATCGAGGGGAATCTGGCCGGCCAGGAACAGCAGCCCGCCGGCTCGGATCGCCTGCGAGTAGGGGCCGACCGGCAGGGGCGCCCCGTCGCTGCGGATGACGTCCTTTACCATGGAACCCTCCCAGCACTGCGGGTTGTGAGCGCACGCGTTCGATACTGTCTTCTGCGCCGTCGGGGGCCGGTTTCCCTACCCTGATCTCCGAGGTCGTGCCTTTGACCTCCGAGAGCGTTCCTACGAACCCCCGGCATCGTGCGCCGTGCGACCGCCACCCCAGCGTCGGCGGGGAGACTCGGTCAGGGCGTCCAGCCCAGGAGGCGGATCAGGTTGGCGCGCAGGGAGTCCGGGGCGCGCTCCCCCCGACACTTCGCCTGGATGATCTGCCGCAGCCGGGCTTCGAAGTCGGCGTGGTCCCGGCAGTGGAGGCACCGTTCGATGTGGATGCGGAGATCCACATGCGACGCCTCGTCATCTTCGCCGTCCAGGTACGCCCAGAGGCGCTCGAGGACCTCGTTGCAGTCCATCTCACCCATGGCGCGTCTCCGTCCCGGCGGGCGAGGCGGCTGCATCGCCGTGGCGGTAGCCGGCCCGCCTGGCGTAGTCCCACAGCAGCCGCTGCAGGTGCCGGCGGCCCCGGTACAGGCGCGACATCACCGTCCCGATGGGAACCCCCAAAATGTCGGCGATCTCCCGGTAGGAGAAGTCTTCCAGATCCGCCAGGATCACCGCGGCCCGGAAGGGCTCGGGCACCTGTTCCAGCGCCGCCTTGACGTCCGCGTCCATGATCGTGGAGAGCAGGATCTCCTCGGGGTCGCCGGCGCGGCGGTACTCGTCGCTCTCCTGCGCCTTGGCGTAGAGGTAGAAGTCGCCCACGTCCTCCTGGTCCACCATCTCGGGCTCGCGCGAGGCCCGCCGGTAGGTGTCGATGTAGGCGTTCATCAGGATCTTGTAGAGCCAGGCGCGGGCGTTGGTCCCGGCCTGGAAGGTGCCGAACGACCGCCAGGCCTTCAGGAAGGTCTCCTGGACCAGGTCCTCGGCGGCCGTCCGGTTGCGGGTCAGCCGCAGCGCCGAGCCGTAGAGGCTGTCCAGGTGCTCGTTGACCAGGGCCTCGAAGCGCGCGCGATCTTCGCTCGTCACGGCCACCTGCGGAGGTTCGCGGCTCACCACACGCGCTCCCATGGGCTCCCTCCGGCGAACGGAGGGGCGGTTCAGCACATTCCCGGATCGCCTGCGCGTCCCGCGGCGCGGACGCGGACCGCACCGTCCTACCGCCGGGCGGCCGGCTGCCGTTCGCGCTGCGGACGCAGGTCGGCCAGCGTCAGCCGGTCGAGCACGCCCTCCGCCGCGGTCTGGACCGCGCGCCACACGGGACGCAGCCCGCACCCGGGGGCGTAGGCGCAGTCCGGATCTTCGACTTCCACGCACCACCATGGTGCCGTCGACCCTTCCAGGACGCCGAAGGCCTCCCGCAGGGTGATCTCCGCTGGGGGCCGGGCCAGCGCGTGCCCTCCGGCCGGCCCGCGCTTGCTGGTGACCAGCCCGGCGTGCCGCAACGTCGCCATCAGCTGGTTCAGGTAAGGCTCGGGCAGCCCCTGCCGGCGCGCGATGGCCCGGGTGTGGACCGGGCCCTCGCCATAGTGGGCGGCCAGATCCAGCAGGGCGCGGATCCCGTACTCCGCCCGGGTGGAGACCTTCACACCTCCACTAAATCCTCTTCGGTGACTGCCCCGTCCCTGATGCGGAATGCCCGCACCTCCACCTCGTGGTTGGCCGCGCCGGGTGAGCGCAACGAGAGGATCACATAGACCGCATCCGGATAAAACGCCCGGGCGACGTCGGTCCGCGACGGATAGGCCGGCGACTGCGTGTGCGAATGGTAGATCCCCACTAGTTCCAGGCCCTCAGCGTCCATCGTCTTGAAGAACTGCAGCTGCTCCTGCGGATCCAGGCGGTACGTAAAAGGGCTCTGATCGGCGTTGCGCCCCCGCAGCAGCCGCTCCACCCGACTCCCCCGCCCCGCGAGCAAACCGCAGCACTCATTGGGAAATTCCAGGCGGGCGTGATCGACCATGGCCTCTACCAGTGCCCGCGGCAATTCTAGACCCATCTACTCCATTATATAGCATCGCGGACAGCCCGGCCTGATGCCGGTCAGCGTCAAGGGCCTCCGGGCGGGGAGGGCCGCCACACCGCAGTCGAGAGGTACCGGTCGCCGCCGTCGGGGAAGACCACCACCACGACGCCTTCCCGCAGGTCCCGGGCCACGCCCAGGGCCGCCGCCAGAGCCGCCCCGGACGAGGGACCGGCGAAGATCCCCTCCTCGGCCGCCAGCCGGCGCGTCAACCGGTAGGCCTCCTCGGTGGTCACCCGGATCGTCCGGTGCGCGACGGTGGGGTCATAGATCCCGGGCGTGATGGCCGTCGGCAGGTGCCTGAGACCCTCGATGCCGTGGAACCCGGAGTCCGGCTCGGCGGCCACGATCTCCACGGCCGGGTTGACCTCGCGCAACCGCCTCCCGCCTCCCACCAGCGTCCCCGTGGTCCCCAGCCCCGCCACGAAGTGCGTCACGCGGCCGTGCGTCTGCGACGCGATCTCCAGACCCGTGCCGTCGTAGTGCGCGCGCCAGTTGCTGGGGTTGTCGTACTGGTTCAGATAGAGGTAGCGGTCCGGGTGCGCCTGGGCCATGCGCTGCGCCTCCCGCATCGCGCCGTCCGATCCTTCCAGCGGGTCCGACAACACCAGGTCGGCCCCAAAGGCGCGCATGATGCCCTTGCGTTCCTCGCTGGCATGGCCCGGCACCACCAGCGTCACCCGGTAACCCTTGACCGCGCCGATCATGGCGTAGGCGATCCCCGCGTTCCCGCTGGTGGAGTCCAGGATCGTGCGGGGGGTCCTCCCCGGGCCGGGAAGCCGGCCGTCGCGCTCGGCGTCCTCGATGATGCGCAGGACCGGGCGGTCCTTCACCGATCCGCCAGGATTGAAACTCTCCAGTTTCGCATAGAGTTCCACCTGAGCGGGGAGGTTTCCGATGCGGCGGATCGGGACGAGCGGGGTGTTGCCAATGAGCGCCAGCAGACCCGTCCCGATCGGTGCAGACGGCCCCGGCATCATGCGGTAGGCCATCACTCGTCGTAGAGGACCGTGGGTTCCGGGTAGTGGCGGACGCGGTGTTCCAGCAGCCGCGCGCGGATCACCTGATCGAAACGCGCCTGTTTCACGGCGGTTGGCTCGGGACCGGCCAGTAGCGCCAGATCCACATTCACCCGCAGGGCGCGCTGAGGGATGATGTGGCGGCTGATGCCGCTGGGAAGTTTGACCGGGAGGCGCGCGATCGCGCGGATGTCGGCCTTGGTAAACCTCGGGAACAGCACGAGGGCCGCGGCCCGGCCGTACTCCTCGGCCAGCGCATGGAGGTCGGCAGATGGAACCCGGTAGATCGGCGTCCGGCCGACATACCGGGCGACCACCTCGCCCAGCGCCCGGACGCGGTCGGCAAACTCGCCGGCGACGCGCAGACCCCGAGCCGCCGCCGCGGTCACCAGGCCGCAGACGAGGGTGCCGTGCTCCAACTCCTCGCGCACGGCCTCTGGCGGCATCGTCTGCCACTGCGCCCCCACCATCGCGTCACCCGCCACGAGCAGCCCGTCATCTTGCAACAGGTGGGCCCAGACATCCAGGCGGACCGCCTGATCGTCGTAGTCGACCACCTGGACGGCCTGATGGGGGAGGCCGGCCTGCTGGAGGGCGGTGACGCGATTGGCGCCGTCCAGCACGACAAATGTCTGGGCATCCATCGGCGCCACAATGGGGGGATTGCGGAGGACGCCGTCGGCCGTCAGCGCCTTCGCCAGCCGCTCCACCCGGGCGGGGTCGCATGCTTCGTGGAGCAGCAGTGCTCCCGACGGCACGATGCGCAGGTCGGGCAGGCGCACGCCGCTGGCGACGCGCGCCTGATGGGGCTGCACCCGCGTCATGGTCTCGGCCGGGCTGCAGCGATGCCGCCGGCCATGGCAGGGAGGATGGCCACCTCGTCGGCAGGTGCCAGGGGCGTCTGCAACCCGTCGCGCTGGCGGATCTCCGTGGAATTGACAAAGACGTTGACGTAGGTGCGCAGCGATCCGGATTCGTCGAGCAGGTAGCTGCGCACGCCCGGGTGGGCGGCGTCGAGCCGGTCCAGCAACTCGCCGACCGTCGCCGCGTCGACCTGGAGGCGGGCCTGCCCGCCCGTCAGGCGCCGCAGCGGTGCGGGAATCAGCACGATCGCCATGACGCTACGCCCCGGCCGACACCTGCTCCCGGGAGGCGGCCTCGACCGCCGACAGCGCGGCGGCGACCGCCGGGAGGGACATGCGCTCCAGCGAAATTCGAAACGCGGCGGCGAACCGGGCCGCATACGCGCGGCGGACCTCGCCCAGGTCCACGGCCCGACCCAGGACGGCGGCCATGGAGGTCACCGGCAGGCCGAGCCCGCACGGGTTGATCACGCGGTAGGCGTCGAGATCGGTGGTCACGTTCAGCGCGAACCCGTGCATCGTGACGCGGCGCTTGACGGCCACGCCCATCGCGGCGATCTTGGCGTCCCCCACCCAGACGCCGGGGTACCCCGGCCGCCGGCCGGCAGTGATGCCGAACCCGGCCAGGGTGTCGATTACCGTGCCTTCGAGGGTCCGCATGAACCGTCCGATGTCTTCGTCCAGACGGCAAAGATCCAGGATGGGATAGCCGACCAGTTGCCCCGGCCCGTGGTAGGTCACGCTGCCGCCGCGCTCGACGTCGTACACTTCGATCCCCCAGTCGGCGAGCCGCTCGCGCGGGACCAGGAGGTGGGCGTCCTCCGCGCTGCGGCCCAGGGTGAGGACGGGCGCATGCTCCAGCAGGATGAGGACATCAGGAATGCGGTCGGCCTGCCGGGCCCGCACCAGCGCGCGCTGCAGGGCCCAGATCTCCGCATAGGGGCGGGGGCCGTCGTCCAGGTCGAGCAGCCAGGCCACGGACCTCATGGCACCACCGTCTGGGCGCCTCCTGCCACCGGCACGGGACGTGGATCGTCCGCCCCGTCCTCTTCTGCGGGTACGGCCAGGCCGTCGCGGAAGCAGGCCAGCGGGTGACCGGGCACGATGCGCACGGCCACGCGGTCCCCGGGACCAAGGGTCGCCGTGTGGGGCTGCCGGCTGTGGACCACCCGGCCCGAGGGCAACTGCACCCGGTAGATGATCTCCGGACCGAGGAACAGCCG
Organism: Candidatus Fervidifonticultor sextus; assembly: GCA_031459875.1. Lineage (GTDB taxonomy): Bacteria > Sysuimicrobiota > Sysuimicrobiia > Sysuimicrobiales > Humicultoraceae > Fervidifonticultor_A > Fervidifonticultor_A sextus. The sequence goes on from JAVKHQ010000004.1 coordinate 34,517, forward strand.
ATCCAGGACCAGCCCCTGGCCGTCCGATGCGGGGGCGATGGCCACGTCGTCGGGCCGGACCAGCAGTTCGACGTCACCGTCGCCGCTGCCTTCCTGCAGCGCCAGCCGCTGCGGGACCAAGCCGGCCTCGGTCTCCAGGCCGCGCCGGGTCACGCGGGCCGGCAGGAAGTCGGCCCGCCCGAAGAAGGCGGCCACGAACCGCGTCCTCGGGGCATGGAAGATTCGCTCCGGGGTATCGACCTGCTCCAGGCGGCCCCGGTTGATGACGGCGACCCGGTCCCCAAGCAGCAGGGCTTCTTCCTGATCGTGCGTGACGAAGATCGCGCTCGTCCCGGTCGTCTTGAGGATGGCCCGGACATCCTGGCGCACCTGGCCGCGCAGGTCGGCATCCAGATTGGAGAACGGCTCGTCGAGCAGCACGGCGAAGGGCCGGGGCGCCAGCGCCCTGGCCAGCGCGACCCGCTGCTGCTGCCCCCCGGAGAGTTCGTGGGGATAGCGGGCCGCGAAGGCCTCCATGCCCACCAGGCGGAGGACCTCCTCCGTCCGCGGCGCGCGTTCCATCTGGAGCAGGCAGTGGAGTCCGAAGGCCACGTTCTCCGCCACCGTCAGGTGCGGGAACAGGGCGTAGTCCTGGAAGACCATCCCCACGCCCCGCGCTTCCGGCGGGATCCACTCGCCGCCGGCCACCTGGCGCCCGGCGATCCAGATCTGCCCGGCGTCGGGCCGCTCGAACCCGGCCACCAGCCGCAGCACGGTCGTCTTGCCGCTGCCGCTGGGGCCGAGCAGCGCCAGGATCTCGCCCTCGTCCACCTCGAGGGACAATTGGTCCACCGCCGGTGTACCGTCGAAGCGGCGCACGACCCCGCGCAAGACCACGACCGGCCGCCGGGACGTCTGCACGGTCATGCGACCTCCAGTCCCCTGGCCCGCTCGCTGCGGAGCAGCATGGCCAGGGGCAACGCGGCGCAGGCAATCAGCAGCAGACTCGGGAGCGCCGCCTGCGTGTAGATGCCGTCGGTGGCCGACAGCCAGGTCCGCACGGGAAGCGTATCAAAGCCGGCAGGCCGCAACAAGAGATTGATCGGGAGGTCCTTGAGCACGTTGAGGAAGACCAGGGCCCACCCGGCGATCACGCTGGGGCGCAACAGCGGCAGGTCCACGCGCAGGAAGGCCCGCACCGGGCGCTCGCCCAGACCCCGCGCCGCTTCGCCCAGCCGCTGCGGGATCTGCAGAAGGCCGGTCTCCACCGCCCGCAGTCCCTGGGCCATGTAGCGCACCATGAAGGCGCCGATCATGACCGGCAGGGTGCCGTACAGCCACGGCGCCACCGTGTTGGTCAAAAACGCCACTCCCAGGACGATGACGATCCCCGGCAGCGCATAGCCGGCCTGTCCCAGGGCCCAGATGGCCCAGGCCGGCCAGCCCGGCGACCGGACGCGCAGGTAGGCCGGCGGGACGGCCAGGCCCACGATGACCGTGGACGCCAGCACCCCCAGCAGCAGGCTCTCGCCGGCGGCCTTCCACGGGCTGGGCGTGCTCGCTGCCCACAGCCGCTCCGCGCCGGATGGACGCACCGCGCCGGCGTACGCCCAGCTCCCCAGCAGGATCACCGGGAGGACGAGGGCCAGGACGACGGCCGCCGCGACCGTGGCCAGCGCTGCGAGGCGGTAGCGACCGAGCCGGACCGCCTCCGGCGGCCTCCACGACGCATCGCTCTGGTGGTATCGGGCGCGGCCGCGCAGCCGGGCTTCCAGCGCCAGGAACGCCAGGACCAGCAGGATGGCCGCCGTCCCCAGGGCGGCCGCCGCCGGACGCCGGTAGAACGCGGTGAGCTGGTAGTACAACTCGGTCGCCAGCGTGTCGTACCGCAGCAGCACCACGGTGCCGAAATCGGCCAGCGCGTACAGCGCGGGGAAGAACAGGCCGGCGCCGATCGCCGGTCGGATCAGCGGCAGCGTCACCGTCCAGAAGATCCGCCCCGACGACAGCCCGCTGGCTCGGGCGACCTCGTCCAGGCTGCGGCTGACCCGCCGCAGCGCCGCCGAGGTGAGCAGGAAGCTGTAGGGGTACGTGTAGAGGGCGATGACGAAGGCGGAACCGGTCAGGCCGTGGGGCGGCAGGGCCAGGCCGATCAGGCGATCGAGGATCCCACCCCGGCTCAGCAGGTGCAGGTAGACGATGGCGCCGATGTAGGGCGGAATGGCCAGCGGCAGCGCGAGGGCGATCCTCCAGGCGGCGCGCCACGGCAGGTCCGTCCGCTCCACGAGAAACGCGAGCCCCGCGCCCATCGCGGCGGAGCCGACGCTGGAGACCGCGGCCAGCGCCAGTGTCGAGACCAGGAGGGTCATCGTCTGCGAGCCGGACAGGGTGAGCAGGGTCTCGCGGCCGTCCAGCAGCGCGCGGGCCACGAGGAAAACCATGGGGCCGGCGATCACCGCGGCCACCGCAGCCGACGGTACCAGCAGGGCCCACGGCACCGGCCGGCGGCCGGACCGCCACAGCGCACGGACGGCGATGCTGGCGCTACCTGAACGCACCCTCGCGGATCAACCGGAGCGTCCCGTCGCGGAGTTCACCCAACTGCTGGTAGGTGACCGCCATGCGCTTCACGCGATCCAGCGGCCGCACATCGGGGTGCAGCGGCACGCCCGGGAGGATCGGATACTCGAAGTTGGCCATCGCGTAGAACTCCTGGGCGCGCCGGTCGCCGGCCAGGAAGTCTATAAACCGCCTGGCCATCGCCGGATTGGGGGCACCCATGACGATGGCGATCCCCGACGGCGAGACCAGAACGCCCATCCCGTCCGGTCCCTGGTCTGGGTAGACGACCTCAAGATTCCGGCTGCCCTCGGCGATCTGGAGGTGGTAGTAGTAGTGGTTGGCGATCCCGACCGCGGCCTCACCGCGGGCCACGGCCTGACGCACCTGCGTCCCGCTGGCGACCAGGGTGGGACGGTTGTCCCGGAGGCGCCGGAAGAACTCTTCCGTCCAGCCGTCGCCCCGCACCAGCCGCAATGCCGACAGCCAGGCGACGATGTACTCGTTGGTGAAGACGGGCATGACCACGCGGCCGCGCCAGGGTGGTGCGGCCAGGTCCGCCATGGAAGCCGGCACCGGCAGTCCCCACTCCGACAGGCGCTCGCGATTCGCCATGATCACGTGCGCGCGCAGCGAGAGGCCGATCCAGGTGCCATCGTGGGCCCGGAACTCGCGGGGGATCGCTCGGACGACCGCGCCCAGGTAGGGCTGGAGGACCCCCTCCCGCCTCAGCACCTCCAGGACCGACACCTCGTTGGAAATGAGGACGTCGGCCCGCGGTCGTCCCCGTTCCTCCAGCACGAGGTTCGCCAGTTCCCCGATGCCGCCGGAGCGCACCGTGACCTGAATGCCGGTGGCCCGGCGGAACCGCTCGATCACCGGCAGGATCAGCGGCTCCCTCCGACCGGAGTACACCACCAGGGCCGGCGACTGGGCGGACGCCGGCACGAGCGCTGTTGCGATGATCCCGCCCAGGAGGACGATGATCCCGTCCAGGAGGACCAGAATCGCCACCGCGCGGAGGAGCCGAGAATGCATCGCCATCTCCCCGAGGCCCGAGGCTCCGTGCCTTGTGGACCGTCGCCAGTTAGGCTATCCTTATTCCTGACTTAAGGCAATCCATTCTCCGCCCGATGCGAGGCATCACGCGGCACGGAGGGCCCCAATCGCCTGCAGGACGGCCCGGGGTCGGGCGGTCCTGACATAACGAACAATCGGTGTTAGATGCCAGATGCAGCCAGCAGCCCCCACCCTTGAAGCCCACCTCCGACGGCACGGCCGGCGGATGACCCCCCAGCGGACCCTGATCTGCCGGCTGCTCGACGGCAATCGGGAGCACCCCTCCGCCGAGGCGCTGCACCGTCGGGCCAGCGCGCAGATGCCGACCCTCTCCCTCCGCACGGTCTATGCGATCCTCCACGATCTGGTCGAGATCGGTGCGATTCAGTCGCTGGACCTGGGGACCGGCAGCACCCGGTTCGACCCGGATCCGCGGCCGCACCACCACGCGGTGTGCACCCGCTGCGGCCAGGTCCGCGACATCTACCTCCCGCTGGCGCCCGTTGAACTCCCCCCGGACCAGCGGAGAGGGTTTTGGGTTCGCAGCGTCGATCTGATCTTCAGGGGGATCTGCGGGGAGTGCCGGCGATGACCGTCCACGATATCGCGAAAACCGAGCGCACCGAGATGTACCTGAAGGCGGTCTATTCCGTCTCCCAGTCTGCCCCGCCGGTCACGATCTCCAAGGTGGCCGAGTACATGGGGGTCTCGGCCCCGTCCTCCTATGAGATGCTCAAACGGCTCGAAGCGCAGGGCCTGCTGCAGTCCAGAGCCGATGAGGGATATCGGCTGACCCCCCAGGGCATGCAGACGGCGACCCGCGTCGTGCGGCGGCTCCGGCTGGCCGAACGGCTGCTGACCGACATCCTGCGCCTCCCCCTCCCCCGCGTCTATGCCGAGGCCTGCAAGATGGAGCACATCATCAGTCCCGAGGTCGAAGCCAGGCTGGAAGAGGTCCTGGGCCACCCGACCACCTGCCCCCACGGCCTGCCGATCCCGGACGGGAGCCCGGAGAGATCTGAGAACCTGCAGCGCCTGGACCAGCTCCGGGTGTGGGATCGGGTGGCGGTGGCCAGCATCCCCGAGGAAGACGAGGAGGTCGTCGCCCACCTGGTCGAAGTCGGCCTGCTGCCCGGAGTGCAGGTGCTGGTGCGGGAGGTCGCGCCGTTCGACGGCCCGATCACCGTGCAGGTGGCGCAGCAGATCCGGGCCATCGGCCGCGACGTCGCCCGCCGTGTCCGGGTGCGAACCGTCGAGCCGTCTCCCTCCCGCGCGTGAGAGCGCGGTGAGAGACCGCCCTCCTACGTTTTCCGGTGCGGTCCGGAGACGGGGGGCGGCGGGCGCAGCCGCGGCGTCGCAGGTCGCGCCGTCCCCCGGGGGATCCGGCCGCCGTGTCCCCACAGGAATCCTGTCACCTGCGTCAGAAGTCTTCTCACATCAGACTCACCATGCAGGCCCGGCCCGACGCAACGATCGCGGTGAGCCGAGGAAGTGGCGAAACGGCGGACGGCGTGGCCACCCAGACCTACCAGATCACGGTCACCGCTCAGGGAACCCAGTCGCGGCAGAAGCAACAACCCGCCCTGTTAGGGAAAGACGGCACTTCACGTGATTGACTTTTCCCCTGGGCGCAGGTGAGCATGCGACGTGTCGTTCGTGCTGTCCGCCTCCATCTTGCATGTTGCGGCAGAAATGGGTAAATAGATAGGTCGGGCACCCAAGGACTGCAGGGTGGCAGAGTCGCGATCCCAGGGAGAGCATCAGACGCCCGGAGGTGTCGGCATGTCTCGATTCGCAATCCTGCTCGTGGTCGCCGGGCTGGTCCTGGCACAGGTCCCGTCGGGTCCGGCCACCGCTGGCCCAAGTCCGACCCCCACCCCGGGGTACCGCGGGCTGGCCCTGACCACGCCCTTCCCCGACCAGACCATCCGTCAGGGTGAACCGGTCACCCTGAGCCTGACCGTTCGCAACTACGGGTTGCCTCCGCAGGTGGTGGCGCTGAGCGCCTCCCAGCGCAGTGCGGGCTGGAAGGTGACCTTCCTCGGCGCAGGCCGGCCGGTCGGCGCGGTATCGGTGGGCACCGACCAGGAAGCCTCCCTTAGCGTCCGGCTCGATCCGCCGCAGCGGCCGCGGGCGGGGGTCCATCGCTTCACCCTCGTCGCCCGGGGCCAGGACGCCGAGGCCACCCTGCCGGTGTCCCTCATCTTCGGCGAGGTGCTGCCGCCGCGCCTGGGCCTGTCGGCCGAACTGCCGACCCTGCGCGGGCCGGGCACGTCCAGTTTCCGGTACCGGCTGACCCTGAAGAACGAGAGCGATCAGGATCTGCTCGTCAACCTTGAGGCCCAGGCAGCCAGGGGCTTCCAGGTGACCTTCACGCCGGCGTTTGGCAGCCAGCAGGTGACCAGCCTCCCGGTCAAGGCCGGGGAGTCCAAGGATCTCGACGCCGAGGTCAGCCTCCCTCAGGGCGTTGCGGCCGGCACGTACGACGTCACCGTCCGGGCATCCGGCGGCGGGGCCCAGGCGACGGTCAAACTCACGCTGGAAGTCGTGGGCCGGCCGGACCTGAGCGTCACCACGCCGGACGGCCGCCTCTCGGGCCGGGCCTACGCCGGGCGGGAGACGCCGATCAAGCTCGTGGTAGAGAATCGCGGGAGCGCGCCGGCCCGCAACGTGGAGATGTCCTCCTTCGAGCCGACGGGCTGGAAGGTCACCTTCGACCCCAAGCAGATCGACGAGATCCCTCCGCGGGGCAAGAAGGAAGTGACCGCGACGATCCTGCCGGCGGCCAAGGCCATCGCCGGCGACTACAACCTCACCCTGCGCGCGGGCACCGGCGACACCACCAGTTCTGCGGAGTTCCGGGTCACCGTGTACACGTCGACGCTGTGGGGTGTCGTGGGCGTCGCCATCGTCGCGGTGGCCCTGGGCGTGCTGGGGCTGGCGGTCTCACGGTACGGACGACGATGACGCCGGTTATCGAGACACAGGGCCTGACCAAGCGATACGGTGCGGTCGTCGCGGTTGTGGACCTGACCCTCCGCCTCCAGGCCGGTGAGGTCTTCGGCCTGCTCGGCCCCAACGGGTCGGGGAAGACCACGACCATCCTGATGCTGCTGGGGCTGACCGAGCCGACGGCCGGGACGGCTCGCGTCCTGGGGTTCGACCCGCTGCGAAATCCCCTGGAGGTGAAGCGCCGGGTCGGGTACATGCCCGACTCGGTGGGCTTCTACGACGAACTGACGGCGACGGAGAACCTGCAGTACACCGCGCGGTTGAACGGGATCCCGCCGGCAGACGCCGGGGCGCGGATCACAGAAGTCCTGGCCCGGATGGGCCTGACACAGGTCGCCCACCGGCCGGTCGCCACCTTCTCCCGCGGCATGCGCCAGCGGCTCGGGCTGGCCGATGTGCTGCTCAAGCGCCCCGAGATCGCCATCCTCGATGAACCGACGATGGGCCTGGACCCCGAGGCCGCCCATGAATTCCTCGAGTTGATCCGCGGGTTGAAAGCCGAGGGGATCACGGTCCTGCTGGCGTCGCATCTGCTGCACCAGGTCCAGGCGGTCTGCGACCGCGTCGGCCTCTTCCACCGGGGACGGATGGTCCTGGAAGGCACCGTGGAAGCCCTGACGACCAGGGTGCTCGGCGGGGCCTACCGGATCCGGGTGGAGGCGCGGCCCGACAACCTCGAGCGGACGTTCCGCAGCATCCCCGGCGTTGTCGGGGTCACAGCGGAGCGTCCCGGCCTCTATCACCTGGAAGCCCAGCAGGACTGCCGGAGCGAGGTGGCCCGCCGCGTCGTCTCCGAGGGCGGCCAGCTGCTGGGACTGGGGCTGGAACGGTCCAGTCTGGATGACGTCTACACGCGGTACTTCCAGGAGGCGCGCAGTGAAGCGTGAAGGGTCGCCCTGGACCGGCCTGTGGGCCGTGGTGTTCAAGGAACTCGCGGACAACCTCTCCAGCACCCGCATGCGGCTGCTGGAGGGCCTGATCTTCCTGACCGCGGTCGGTACGGTGTTCGCGGCGACGCAGACGCTGCGCACCGTCGCCGAGCCGGCGGCCCAAGACCCCGTGATCTTCCTCAGGATCTTCTCCCTGCAGGTCCGGCTCGGGGAGGCCGAACTTCCCTCCTTTGTCGCCTTCATGGGGTTCCTGGTGCCGCTGATGGGCATCGCGCTCGCCTTTGATTCAATCAACGGCGAGTACCTCCGCCGCACGATGAGCCGCGTGCTGGCCCAGCCGATCTACCGCGATGCTGTCCTCATGGGCAAGTTCCTGGCGGGGATGGCGACGCTGGCCACCACGTTGACGGCCCTCTGGCTCCTGGTGACCGGGCTGAGCATGGTCCGTCTGGGCGTCGTGCCCGAGCCCCGTGAGGTGGCGCGCGGGTTTGCCTTCCTGCTCGCCACGCTGGCCTACGGCGGGGTCTGGCTGGCCCTGGCGATGGTGTGCTCCGTGCACTTCCGACAGCCGGCCACCTCGGCCATGACCGCGCTGGCTGTCTGGCTGTTCTTCGCCGTGTTCTGGGAAATCCTGGCCGGCTTGATCTTCAACGTTGTCAGCGCCGTGGCCTCAGGCGGCCCGGAGGCAGCGGATGCGCTGGACCGCTTCCGCCTGTTCCTCTCCCGCCTCAACCCCAACACGCTGTACTCCGAGACGGTCCTCGTGCTGCTGAACCCGGAGATCCGGACCCTGGGTCCGCTGCTGGCGCTGGTCGTCCAGCTGGAAGCCGCCGGAGCCATCCCCCGGACGCTGCTACCCCTGTCCCAAAGCCTGCTGCTGGTGTGGCCGCAGGTCACCGGGCTGGTGGCCGCGGTCATTATGCTCTTCGCCGCCGCCTACGTGCTGTTCCAGCGGCAGGAGGTCCGGGCGTAGGCGGGACTGGCGCCTACGGCTGGATCGCCGCCAGTTCGCGCATGGCGGTCCGGACCGCTTCCTCCGGGTAGGCGTAGTCTTCCAGCCGGCCAGCCAGGTGCGCCTCGTAGGCTGCCAGGTCAAAGTGGCCGTGTCCGGAGAGGCCGAACAGGATCGTGCGCGGCGTCCCCTCCACCTTGGCCTCCAGCGCCTCATCGATCGCCCGGCGGACCGCATGAGCTGATTCCGGCGCGGGGATGATCCCCTCGGTCCGCGCGAACTGCACGGCCGCATCGAACACCGTCCGCTGCCGGTAGGCGACCGCCTCCACGTACTTGTGGTGGTAGAGCAGGCACAGCAGCGGCGCGTCGCCGTGGTAGCGCAGCCCGCCAGCGTGGATGGCCGGTGGAACGAAGTTGTGGCCCAGCGTGTACATCTTGATCAACGGGGTCGTCGCCGCGGTGTCCCCGAAGTCGTACAGGTAGTCGCCCCGGGTCAACGTCGGGCAGGCCTCAGGCTCGACGGCCACGAAGCGGATCCTGCGGCCCGCAAACTTCTCGGGCATGAAGGGGAAGGCGAGCCCCGAGAAGTTGCTCCCACCGCCGACGCACCCGATAACCACATCCGGCGGATCGCCGGCCATCTCCATCTGCTTCTTGGCCTCCAGCCCCACCACGGTCTGGTGCATCAGCACGTGGTTGAGCACGCTGCCCAGGGAGTACTTGGTGTCGTCGTGTGTGGCGGCGTCCTCGACCGCCTCGCTGATGGCAATGCCCAGGCTCCCCGGCGAGTCCGGCGTCTGCTCGCGGATCTTCCGGCCGGCGTGGGTGCGGTCGGAGGGGCTGGGCAGGATCTCGGCGCCCCAGGTTTGCATCATGACCTTGCGGTAGGGTTTCTGTTCGTAGGAGACCCGGACCATGTACACGGTGCAGGCCAGGCCGAAGAGCTGACAGGCGAAGGCCAGCGCGCTGCCCCACTGGCCGGCGCCGGTCTCCGTGGTGAGCCGGCGCACCCCCTCCTGCTTGTTGAAGAACGCCTGGGCGACCGCCGTGTTGGGCTTGTGGCTGCCCGGGGGACTGGTGCCCTCGTACTTGTAATAGATGCGCGCCGGCGTGTCCAGCGCCCGCTCGAGCCGCCGCGCCCGATACAGCGGGGTCGGGCGCCACAGGCGGTAGACCTCGCGCACCGGCTCGGGGATCTCCACGTAGCGCTCGGTGCTGACCTCCTGCATGATCAACGCCATGGGGAACAGCGGGGCCAGGTCGGCGGGCCCGATCGGCTGCTTGGTCCCGGGGTGGATCACCGGCGGCGGAGGGACCGGCAGGTCGGCAGCGATGTTGTACCAGGTCTTCGGGACGTCGCCCTCGGCGAGCAGGATCTTGGTCGGGTCCATACCGGCACCTCCTCGTCTTCGCAGGGCTCACGAAACAGCCGGTCTCCATCTGGGACGGAGACCGGCTCCGTGGTGCCACCCGGTTTCCGCGGGCCCCTCGGCCCGCAGCGCTCTCATCCGGTCACGGCGGACGGCCGGCGCGGCTACTGGCGCGATCGGCTGATCCGCGCCTTGGCCGCACCCCTCGCGGGGCCATTCCGCGCCGCGCAGCGGCTGCCTTCCACCTCAGCAGCTCTCTGGGCGCCCGCCTGGCGCGTACTCGTCCCGCTCATCGGGCTGTAGACTTTTACACTTCGCGCCCATTCGAAGATTTCCTGCCGGCGACGTGGGCGCTGACCCGGGCTTAGACCATCCTCAGGGCTCACCCAACCGATCGGCTGGCCGAGCCATCCCTTTCGTCCCCGGACCGGTCGGCCCCTGGAGAGCCCTCCACCGCCTCCTCGGCCGGGGCGGGAGCCGCGGATTCCCCCGGCGGGAGTTGTGAGGTGGGCGCGCGTCTCACCCGAACTTGCAGCGATCGGAGTCGGTTCAGCACCGCCGCCACTTCGTGCCGGCGTGGCATGGCGTACTCTCCCTGTGGCTCTGGCCGCGCAGCCAGCACGGCCAGACCCGCGGTGTCCACATCGGCCCACACGTGATCCAGCACCTCGCCGACCGTCGCCTCCCCGGTGATGTAGCCTTTCTCCACGGCATAGAGGATGGCGTCCCCTGCGGCGCGCGCCTGCCCGGCGTCGACGAGTTGGGCCAGCGCTCCCAGGTCCACGCTGTCCCGGCCGATGCTCAACGTGTCGCGGCCCCGCACCTCGGCACGCAGGCCGCGGCCCTTGACCCCGCCCAGGCCCCTGGGCAGCGGGATGCGGGCCGCCGGCAGGGCAAACGGCCAGGCAACAGGTGGACGGCGCCGGAGACCGGCGGCCAGGCTCCGCGCGCGCTCGGTGGCGGCGGCCGGCTGATAGCCGTCCATCACGATGACGGTGTCGGCGACCGTCAGGTAGTCACCCAGCCCGCCCGTGGCGATGATGCACGAGATCCCGCAGGCTTCCCACAGGGCGCGCATCCGGTCCACCAGCGGAACCAGCGGTTCTTCGAGCCTCGGGGCCAGCGCTCGCATGACCTCATCCCGGATCAGGAAGGCGACCGCGCCCTCGTCTTCGTCGACCAGGATCAGCCCGGTCCCCACCTCGAGGGCTTCCGCAACCGCCGCCGCCATGCTCAGCGCGCCGCTGGCCCGTTCGACCGCCAGCGCACCGGGGTCGAGGCGGGACGGGAGCCCGCGGATGAACCCGCTTACGTCCACGTGCTCGATGCGCCGGCCGGGCTCGGCGCGAATTGTCACGGCGTCGGGCAGCGCGGCCACGTACTCGCGGCCGTCGCCCGGCACATGGGGGTAGACCCCGCTGCCGACGGCTGCCAGCAGCGTGGACTTCCCGCTGTAGGAGGGGCCAGCGATGACGGTCACCCCACGCGGGATGCCAAGCCCCCGCACGCTGCCGCGGTGCGGGAGGTCCACGGTGACGGCCAACTCATCGGGCGCCCGCAGGGGCACGGCGCGGCCGCCCCGCAGCGGCCGGTCCCCCGGCCCGGATTCCCGCGCCAGCAGGGACCCGTCGGCGAGGAACGCCACGAGCCCCAGCGACGGCAGGACCTCCCGCAGCGCCAGATAGTCCTCGTAGGTGTCACAGTGCCGCCGGCCGGCGGCGGCGTCGAGGTGGGCCCACACGAGTCCGGCATTCACCACAGCCGGGAGTTCCTCGAAGAGGAGCGTCTGCGCCGGCCTGGCCTGGACCTTCCGCCCCTCAGCCGGTAGCCCGACGGTCAGCCGGATCTCCACGTAGTCCTCGGCCACCGTGCAGCAGGTCCGCGCCAGGATCTCCGGTCCGCCGGCGTCGATGGCCAGCGGCGGGGTACGGCCGGACCAGCGCGTGCGCACGTGCCGCCCGATCGCCTCGCGCACGGCGCGGCCGAGGAAGTCCTGCACGGCCAGGCGACGGCTCGGGCTCTCCCACAGGTCGCGGGGAATCTGTGCCTCGGCCTGATCGATGCGGACGCGCGCCCGGCCGGTCGGCGCCGCGGGGTCCGGTCGGATCGCATCCAGGTACAGCTCGAACCGCTCGAACCGGTAGGCGCCGGCCAGGTCCCGGTAGACCTGCACGCCCTTGCCGTTCATCACGATCAGTTTGTCGCGCAGACGATCCGATGGGAGCATGGCGACCGTCCCTGCGCCCGGCGTCATGGTCGCGCGGCCGCTGACCGGCCGCCCCGGGGGTGCAGGGTCACCGGCTGGACGGGATGCGTGTGGCGGCCAGGCCGAGGCGCTGCCGGGCCCACAGGATGGCGCGCTGGAGTTGGGTATCCCGGCCCTGATCGAGGTCGGCGCTGGTGAGGGCCACCGGGACATCCGGAGAGACCCCGACCCCTTCCAGCCGCTTCCCCAGCCCCGTGGCCAGGCGGAGGATGGTGATGCTCAGCGCCGAGCCGTCGGAGAGGTCGTACAGCACGCTCGCCTCGACGGCGCCGCTCGTCTTGGCGCCCAACAGCGTCGCGCGTCCCTGTTCCTGCAGGGCGGCTGCCAGGAGTTCGGCCGCCGAGGCGCTGCTCTCGTCGATGAGCACCCCAAGCGGCATGTGGGACGGCAGGGCAGGCACCCCGAAGGTCCGGGTCGTCCTGGTCTGTCCGCCGCGGGTGGTTTCCTGATAGACGGGGCGGCCGGCCGGCAGCAGGCTGTTGAGCACGGTGGTCAGTTCGTGGAGGTAGCCGCCGCCGTTGGCGCGGACGTCCAGGATCAGCGCGCGCATCCCGTCTTTCAGCATACGCTCCAGCGCCCGGCGGACGTCCACGCCGGCGCGGTTGACGAACTGGTGCAGGGCCAGATAGCCTACCCCGCCATCCAGCACGCGGGCCTGGAAGATGGCGGGGATCTGGATGGGTGCCCGCATCACCGACACCGTCTGGGCGTCGGCGCGTCCGGGGCGCTCCAGGGTCAGCGACACGGTGGTACCGGCGGGCCCGCGGATCAGATTCGAGACCTGCTCGACCTGCATGCCCGGCGTCGGGAGGTTGTCGACGCGGACGATGCGGTCCAGGGCCTGGAGACCCGCCTCTTCGGCGGGTGTCCCGGGGATCACGTCCCGGATGTAGAAGCGACCGTCCCTGGGCATCAGCACCACGCCAATCCCTGAGAACGCGGCCTGCCGGCGCTGCTTGAGCTGCCGCTCGCGGTTCTGGTCCGGGGTCAAGAACCCGGTGTGCGAATCATGCAACGTTGCGGTCATGGCCCGGATGCTGGCGTACGCCAGGGTCGCGCTGGAGATGCGTCCGCCTCCGGCGGCCAGCGCCGCGCCGAACCGGCTGCGGAAGGCCGCCTCGGCCTGGTCGACGGGCGTGGCAGCCGGGATGTCGGCCAACTCGGCCTGGAGACCGGCGACCGACAGCGACGACCGGAGCCCGCCGATGGCGCCGTTCAGGAGCGCGACGGGGTCGACCGGATCGACATAGCGGTCGCGGAGGAGGGCGAGCGCCTCCAGGACCAGGCCTGCCTCCGGGACCCCTCCCCGCGGCGCCGCCACCAGTGGCACCGCGCCCACCGCCACCACGAGCAGAAGGGCCAGTAGACCCCGGGACCACACCCAGCGTGCCAATCGAGTCATCTTCGGCTCCGTTCGGTGCTCCCCCCTAGATGGCCGGCCGGAACGGCACCAGCCGGAGGATCCAGGTATTGAGGGCAAACAGCAGGTCGGTCACCATGGCTCCGCCCATCACCAGCAGGAACACGCCGCTCGCGGTGGTGATGGTGCGGGCGTTGCGACGCAGCCATCCCATCGTATCAAAGGCGGCGCTCATCAGCACCGCCGCCAGCAGGAACGGCAGCCCCAGGCCCAGCGAGTAGGCAAAGAGCAACACCGCGCCATCCGACGCGGTCCGGGAAGCCGCCGCCAGGGTCAGGACGGCGGTCAGCACCGGACCCACGCACGGCGTCCAGGCGAAGCCGAACGCCATCCCCACGGGGAAGGCCCCGAGCAGGCCCAGGGGACGACCCGACATCTCGAACCGTCGCGTGCGGTAGAACCCGGGCACCTTGATGACCCCCAGGACGGCCAGGCCGAGGAAGATGACCACCGCGCCGCCGATGCGCGTCAGCAGCAGCCGGTTGTCCAGGACCAGACCGCCCAGCACCGACGCCGAGGCCCCGAGCCCGGTGAAGACCGTCGAGAACCCCAGGATGAACAGGACCGTGGCCAGCAGCACCCGGCCCAGGTGGCGGCGCCGTTGCTCCAGGGACATCTCGACGAGGGAGAGCCCGGACACGAACGAGAGATACCCCGGGATCAGCGGCACGATGCAGGGGCTCAGGAATCCCAGCACGCCCGCGGCGAACGCCAGCGCCACGTTGACCTCAATCATGGGCGATCCGTCCTCGCTGTATTATGCCACAGGGCGACGCCTTCCCGGTCCTGCCCGACCCACGCCCCCTCCAGGAACGACGCGCGCGGCGCCGGTGTTCCGGCCTCACGGGTGTCGCGCGTCCAACAGCACGGCCAGGAGGTCGCCGACGCCGATGCCCAGGGTGTCGGCGGCCGAACCCGTGTTGACGGCGATCTCCAGCGTGCCGCCGCTGCCGACGACCACCAGGATCTCCTGGCCGGTGCCCTCCGCGTAGGTCCGCACCGCCCGCGCCGGCGAGCGGCCACCCGGCAGTTCGAGGGTCAGGGGGCCGGCGACGCCCCCAAGCCAGTGTCCGGGAATGTTGGTGATCAGGTTGCCGAAGCGGTCGCGGAAGATCACCTGACCTCGCACGGTCCCGCCGACCCGTTCGGGAGGATGCTCCGGCAGTTCGACCGGCGTCGCGGCCGGCGGTCCGATCTGCTCGAGGGGTAGCCCGCGCGCCAGCGCCGCGGCGGCAGGTGCGAACAGATCCCGGCCGTGGAAGGTCGCCGACATCGGGTGGCGGGCGAACCGCACCGGGTCGATGGCGAAGGCCCTGGGCTCACCCGCCGCCCGCGCGGCTCGCATGAGGAGGCCGTTGTCCGGCCCCACGAAGACGCACCCCCCGGAGCCGACGGCGAGCGCCTGACGCGGGGTGCCCACCCCTGGATCGACCACCGCCAGGTGAATGGTGCCGACGGGAAAGGCCGGAGTCGCGGCCGCCAGCAGGTAGGCGCCCGCGGCCACATCGTGTGACGGGACATCATGGGTGATGTCCACCAGCCTCGCCCGGCAGGCCGACAGCAGCACGCCCTTCATCTCCGCCGGATACGGCGACGACGCGCCGAAGTCGGACAGGAGCGTGATGATCCTCACCGATCCCCGCCGCAGAACCGCAGGATGACATCGGCCAGCACCCCGGCGCAGATGACCACCGAGCGGAGATCCACCCACTCCTCCGCCGCGTGCGCGCCGGCGCCTTGGGGCCCGAACATCACGGTGGGGATCCCTGCCTGCCCCAGCAGCGCCGCATCGAACCAGGGCGCATCGCCGACCAGGCGGGGCGGTTCCCCACGGACCGCGCGGACGCTCTCGACGAGCGCCCGGACGACCGGAGCCTCAGGGTCGATGACAAACGGCGGCCGGCTCAGGAGCAACTCCACCTGGCCCGCCAGACCCGGTGAGGCGCGTCGCGCCTCCTCGAGCAGGCCCTGGAGTTCTGCGAGCACGCCCTCGTCGCGCTCGCCAGGCAACGTGCGGCGTTCCACCTCGAGCACGCACCGATCCGGATAGGTGCTCAACCCGATCCCGCCCCGGATCGTGGAGGCGTGGACCGACGCCCGTCCCAGCAGGGCGTGACGCCGCTGCGGCAGGACCTCGCGGTCCAGGCGGTCTAGCGCCGCGAGCACGTGCCCCATGCGGACGATGGCGTCATCGCCGTCCTCGTGGCGGCTGCCGTGCGCGGCCCGGCCTGAGGTCTCGATGCGTGCCCACACGAACCCCTTGTGGGCGATGCAGACGTCCAGTGCCGTGGGCTCGGTGACGATCGCGGCCTCGGCCAGGTCGGCGCCGCCGTAGCGCCTGACCAGGTCGGCCGTCCCCAGGCTGGCGTATTCCTCGTCGGCGACGAACGCCAGCACGACCTCCCCGGCCTCCAGGCCGGCAGCAGCCACGGCGCGGGCGGCCTCCAGCATGGCCGCCAGACTCCCCTTCATGTCGTAGGCCCCGCGGCCGTAGAGCCGGCCGCCGATGACCACGGCGGCCAGGGGCTCCCGCATCCCAAAGACGCCCACGGTGTCCGTATGGCCGTTGAGCAGCAGACGCCGGCCGGGCCGCGCTCCCCGGACGCGCGCCACCACGTTGAACCGGCCGGGCGCCACCTCGTCCAGGCGCACGTCGAACCCGGCGGCGCGACACTCCTCAGCGAGGAGCCGGGCGATGGCCCCTTCGCCCGCCGCGCCATCCACGAGGGAGGGATTCACCGAGTCCGTGGCCACCAGCCGACGCAGCAGGTCGGTGAGCCGCTCGCGGTTGACCCGCCGCACGTGCGGCGGGATGGCCGGTACCGAAGGTCGGTCAGGCATGGCGCGCCTCCAGATGCCTGCGCGCGGCCGCGCGCGCGGCATCAACGAGCGCGGCCGCCGACGGCGCATCGGGCGCCGCCCCCTCCGCCGCCTCGGGCTTCCCCCCACCCCGGCCCCCAAAGCCCGCCAGCGCGTCCCGCAGGATGGCCGTCGCGTCCAGTCCGAGGTCGGGACTGCGTACCACCAGCAGACGGCGGTCGGGATCCGCAGCCAGAATGGCCACACACCGCGCGCGAGCGGTCAGCGCCCGGGCCAGGCCGCGGAGGTCCTCGATCGGCCGGCCGGCCAGGACGGCGCCGACGACGCGCAGGTCGGGCAGGCCGGCGCCCTCCTCTGGGGCCCGGACGGCCGCGAGCTGTAGACCCCCGGCCTCGCCGATGAGTTGGTCGGCCTCGGCCTCCAGGAGGCGGGTGCGGGCGTCGGTCAGGTCGCGTTCGAGACTGTGCAGGCGCTCCCGCAACCGGGCGACGGCCGAGGGGAGGTCGGCTTCGCCGGTCGTCAACTGCCCGACCAGGTCGCGCAGCAGCCTGCGGCTCCCGTGGTAGTCGCGCAGCACCCGCCACCCGCAGAGGAACTCCACCCGCACCCCGCCCTTGTACCGCTCCCAGCCCCGCACGACGACGGCGCCCACCCCGCAGGTGGTGCGGACGTGCGTCCCCCCGCAGGCCGAGCGGTCAAACCCCTCCACCTCCACCACGCGGATCCGCCCGCGAGGCTTGGGCGGTCGGCGCAGCCCCATCGCCTCGGCCTGTGCGGGCTCGACCTCGTGGATCAGCACCGGCCGGTTCTCCAGGACGACGGCGTTGGCCAGGCGCTCGGCGGACTCCACCTCGGACGCGGTCAGCGCTGGCGTGGCCAGGTCCAGGGTGCAGGTCTGACCCATGTGCACGGCAATCGTCTGGGCGCCCAGCGTCCGGAGGAACGCCTGCGAGAGGATGTGCTGGCCGGTGTGCTGCTGCATGTGGTCGAACCGCCGCTCCCAGTCAATGCGGCCGTGCACGCGGTCGCCGGCCTGCAGAGCCCCGGACGCCTCCAGAACGTGCCAGATCTCGTCGTCTTCCTCCCGCACATCCAGGACGCGGCGACCGGCCAGTTGGCCCCGGTCGCAGGGCTGCCCGCCTGCGGCGGGATAGAAGGCCGTCCGGTCGAGGGCGACGGCCAGCCCGCCGTCCGCGGCGCGGACCGCCGTCACGGCCGCCTCGAACTCGCGGAGGTAGGCGTCCTGGTGGTAGAGCCGCTGCGTCATCCGCTCACCCCCCCTGGTGCAGGGACATCAGGCCGGGACGCCCGGGCCATGGCGTCCGCCAGGACCTCCACCAGGTGCTTCGCCCGCCGGCCCGTCCCGTGGGCGATCTGCTGCCGGCACGAGACGCCCATCGCCACGACCTCGGCGTCGGCGGGCAGCCGCCGCACCGCGGGCAGCAGCCGGCGCTCGCCGATGGCCATGGACAACGCGTAGTGCTCGCGCTCGAAGCCGAACGAGCCGGCCATCCCGCAGCAGCCGGAATCCACCTCCTCCACCTCAAACCCGGCGGCACGGAGCACGCCCACAGCGGCGCGGGTCCCCACGATCGCCTTCTGGTGGCAGTGGCCGTGGAAGAGCACCCGGCGCCCGCCGGCCGCCAGAGACATCGGCCGCCCCCCATCGGCGCGGGATCCGGGCCAGCCGTGCGCCTGCACGTGATGGGCCAGGAACTCGTCGATGAGCAGGGTGTGGTCCGCCACGAGCCGCGCCTGGGGCCCCGGGACCAGGTCTGGAACTTCATCCCGGAATGTCAGGATGCAGGACGGCTCGCAGCCGACGATCGAGACGCCGGCCCGGGCAAAGGGGAACAGGCGCTGGAGGTTGGCCTGTGCGTGCGCTTTCGCGCTCCGAAGCAGCCCCTTGCTGATCATCGGCCGGCCGCAGCAGTCCACCGTCGGGACGATGACCGCGTAGCCAAGCCCTTCCAGCACCGAAACCGCGGCGCGGCCGATCCCGGGATCGTTGTAGCGCAGGAACGTGTCGGCGAAAAGGACGACCTGCGGCGGGGCGCCGCCTGCCGGCGACCGTGCGGCCAGGTGCCGGGCCCACCAGGCGTCGAACGTGGGGCGGGCAAACGTCGGCAGCGGTCGGCGCCGGTCGATGCCGGCTGCGCGCTCCAGCAACCACCGGGCAGGGGTCGACTGCACCAGCCACGTGGAGACGGGCGCCAGGCGGGTTCCCAGGCGGTTGAGCCGGTGGATGCCCCCGAAGAGGCGGACGCGCAGCGGCGCGCCGTGGGCCTCGTGGTATCCGGCCAGGAACTCGTACTTCAGTTTGGCCATGTCCACGTTGGCCGGGCACTCGGCCTTGCACCCCTTGCACTCCAGACACAGGTCCAGGGCGTCGTAGAGGCGGCGGCCGGTCAACTCGGAGGGCGGCAGGCCCCCCGACAGCACCGCGCGCAGGAGGTTGGCCCGGCCCCGCGTCGAGTGTTCCTCCTCCCGCGTGACCATGTAGGAGGGGCACATCGTCCCCTCGGTGGTCTTGCGGCAGGCGCCAATCCCGCTGCACAGTTCGACCGCCGCCGCCATCCCGCCGTCGGCACTCCAGTCGAAGTGTGTCCGGACGGACAGCGTCCGGTACGACGGCCCGTAGCGCAGGCCCTCGGTCATGGCCGGGGCCTCGACGATCTTGCCGGGGTTCATCACCCCCTGGGGATCGAAGGCCGCCTTGATGGCGCGGAACGCCTGGTAGAGCCTGGGGCCGAAGAACCGCTCGACGAACCAGCCGCGCACAATGCCGTCGCCGTGCTCGCCGCTCATCGTCCCGCCGAACTCGATGACCAGGTCCCCGACGGCCTCGGCGACCGCCTGCATGGTGGCGATCTGCCGCGCGTCCTTGAGGTCCAGAAGGGGCCGGACGTGGAGGCAGCCGACGCTGGCGTGGGCGTAGAAGGCCGCGCGCAGCCCGTGGCGGTCGAGCACCTCGCGGAACCGGCGGATGTAGGGCGCCAGGCGCTCCGGGGGCACCGCGGTGTCCTCGACGAAGGCGATCGGCTTGGCATCGCCCTTGATCCCCTGCAGGAGCCCCTGGCCGGCCTTGCGCACCCGCCAGATGTTGTCCTGGGAGAGGGGGTCCAGCGCGCGGACGGTCGCGTACCCCATCCCCGCCTGGGCCAGCGAGCGCTCCATGGTGCTGAGCCGGTCCAGGACCGCGTCGCGCTCGTCTCCGGCGAACTCCACGACCAACAGCGCGTCCGGGTCGCCTTCCACGAAGGTCATGCGGCGCGCGTACTCCATCTGGGCCCGGGTCAACTCCAGGATCATCCGGTCGATCAGTTCCACCGCCGAGGGGCCGTGGGAGAGAATCGTCTGGGTCGCCTCCAGGGCCTCGAGCAGGTCGCGGAAGTGGACCACGGCGACCGCCGTGTGCTGCGGGCGCGGCACGATGCGCACCGTCGCCTCGGTGACGACCGCCAGGGTTCCCTCCGATCCCACGATGAGGCGGGAGAGGTTGAACGGCCGCAGGAACATCTCCGGGAGGTTGTACCCGCTGACGCGCCGGAGGATCTTCGGGTAGCGGCGGTCGATCTCGTCGCGGTTGGCCTCCGCGATCTCGAGCACCGTCCGGTAGAGACGACCCTCACGGGACGGCTCCTGCCGCACAGCCGCCAGCGCCACCTCGTCCAGCGGCCCGGGCGCGATCTCCGTGCCGTCGGCGAGCAGCGCGCGCAGGCCCACCACGTGGTCGACCATCTTGCCGTAGACGATGGAGCGCGCCCCGCAGGAGTTGTTGCCGATCATGCCCCCCAGCGTGGCACGGTTGCTGGTGGCGGTGTCCGGACCCAGCCGCATCCCATGCGGGGCCAGCGCGCCGTTGAGCACGTCCTGGACGACCCCGGGCTGCACGCGGGCGACTCCACGGCTCGGGTCGATCTCCAGGATCCGATCCATGTACTTGGAACAGTCGATCACCACAGCCCGGCCCACCGACTGCCCCGCCAGGCTCGTCCCGGCGCCGCGGGGGAGCACGGGGACCCCTGCCTCGGCACACCGCCGTACCGTCGCCGCGATGTCGTCCGCGTCGCGCGGGACGACCACGCCGATGGGCAGGATCTGGTAGAGGCTGGCATCGGTGCTGTAGAGGATGCGGGAAACCTGGTCGAAGCGCACCTCGCCCCTGACGGAGGCGGCGAGCGCTTTCGTCAGACGGTCGAAGTCCCGGTCACCCATCATCAGGCGCGAGCGGCCCACACGGTTCGTCGTCAGGCGTGCAGCGCCAGGTGCTGCGCCAGCAGGAACTCCTGGCAGGCCGCCACCCCGGCACCCGGCGGGACCGCCACGCCGGCCATCCGGAGCGCCAGTTCGGTGCCGCCGACCGTGGCGATGACCTCCAGGTCGCCGAGCGCGCCCAGGTGGCCGATCCGGAAGACCCGGCCCTTCAGACGTCCCAGGCCCGTGCCCAATGACAGATTGAGCCGCTCGGCGGCCCGGAGCACGTCGTCGGCGCTGGCAGTCTGGGGCACCACGACGGCCGTCAGGGTGTTCGAGTACTCCGCAGGGTCTTCACAGAGGATCGAGAGTCCCCAGGCCCGGACCGCGCGGCGCACGGCCTCGGCCAGCCGCGCATGCCGGGCCAACACCTGCGGCAGGCCCTCCTCCAGCAGCATGCGCAGTGCCTCGCGCAGGCCGTAGAGCAGCAGCGTCGCCGGCGTGTAGGGGAAGTACCCGCGGCGCATCTCCTCAATCACCGGCCGCCAGTCGAAGAAGTACCGGGGGGCGCCGGCCCGGGCGCTCTCGGCGAGGGCCCGCGGGCTGACGCAGAGGATGGCCATCCCCGGCGGCAGCATCAGCCCCTTCTGGGAGCCGGTCAGCGCCACGTCCACGTCCCACTCGTCGAAACGGAAGTCGATGCTGCCAAGCGCACTGACCACGTCCACCAGCAGGAGGGCCGGGTGTCCGGCCGCCCGCATGGCGTCCCGGATCGCCTTGAGATTGGACGTGACCCCGGTCGACGTCTCGTTGTGGACCACCAGCACGGCCCGGATCCGATGGCCGGGATCCCGAGACAGTCGATCGTACACGAGATCGGAGGGGACCCCGCGGGTCCAGGGGAGGTCGACCTCGTCCACCACGGCCCCCACACGCCGCGCGCATTCCGCGTAGAGGTGGCTGAAGTGTCCGGTGTTGAAAGCCAGGACGCCGTCGCCCGGACTGAGGGTGTTCACAATGGAGGCTTCCCAGGCGCCTGTCCCAGAGCCAGGATAGAGGACGATCTCGCCGCGGGACGTCTGGAACACCTGCCGCAGCCCGTCGACCACCTCCCCGACCAGCGCCGGGAGTTCGGGGCCGCGGTGATCGGGCACGGGCCGGTCCATGGCCCGCAGCACACGGTCGGGCACGTTCGTCGGTCCCGGGATCTGGAGAAAGTGCCGGCCCGCTCTCATCGGCGCCACCGCTTCCGGCTGCGGTGCTGTTCGTGGTGCGGGGGGGCGGTCTCCTGCAGCGACCGCCCGCGCCGCATGCGCGCGTGTTGACAGCGCCTCGGGCTCGTGCTACCGTCGTCGGGACAGGTACGACGTGCAAGCGGCGCATCTGGATATCACCCAGGAAGGGACGTGCAGTAGATGGTGACAGGAACGGTCAAGTGGTTCAACGCGGAGAAGGGCTACGGGTTCATCTCCGTGGAGGGCGGCAAGGACGTCTTCGTGCACTACTCGGCGATCCGGGCGGACGGGTTCCGCAGCCTCCAGCAGGGGCAGCAGGTCCGGTTCGAAATCGTCGAGGGTCAGAAGGGTCCGCAGGCCGCCAACGTCACGATCCTCTAGCCGACGCGAGATCGTTGGGCCACGCGCGGCCCCGGGCACCCTGCCCGGGGCCGCGCCGTCTGTGCGGTTCGTTGCCTGCCGCAGGAGGCCCTGATACAATCAATATGCTCCACCCGTCAGTACGGCGTCCACGATGGGGAGGCCGGATGCCGGACCTCGCGGAACTCCTGGACCTCGTCATCCGACTGCTGAGCCTGTTCATCTTCGTCCACGTCATCCTCTCGTGGATCCCGGGCATACGGCCAGACCATCCGGTGGCGCGGGCCGTGCACCAGGTGGTGGCTCCCATCCTGAACCCGATCCGTCGGCTCATGCCCCCGGCGGGCGGGCTCGATCTCTCGCCGATCGTGGCGATCATGCTGCTCTACCTGGTGCGGACGCTGCTGGGGGAGGTCCTACAGGGGTTCTAGGCACAACGCGCACCGCGGAGGAACCGACGTGGTCCAGGCTTATGTCCTGATCCGCATCCTGCCCGGCAAGCTCGCCGAGGCGCTCGCCCAGATCCAGAAGACGCCTGGGGTCAAGATGGCCCATGCGGTCACCGGCCCGACCGACATCATCGCCTTCGTGGAGACCGAGAGCATGGACACCCTGGGCCGGCTGATCGTGTCGCGGTTCCAGGAGACCCCCGGGGTCACCCGCACGACCACGTGCGTGGTGACCCCCGTCAGCAGCGCGTAGGGTCGGTCAGCGGTCCGGCCCGGGCAGGACGCCGATGGCGACCAGCGCCGGGATGGCCAGGGCCACGGTGGCCATCAACGTGGTGGTCAGGCCGATTCGGTCGGCGACGGCGCCGACCAGCGTCAGGGACACGCCCGCGGTGCCCCAGGCCATTCCGGTGACCAGGCTGCTGGCCAGGCTCGCGCGGCGCGGCAGCATCTCCTGGGCCATGACGATCGCCACCGGCGCCGCCAGGTAGAGCGCGAACCCCCCCAGCGCCAGCGGCACCAATCCCCAGGCGCTCCGGCTCATCCCGAAGAGCAGCAGCAGCGGCGCGCTGGCGACCAGCGAGAGGCTCATCACCGCCCGCCGCCCGATCCGGTCGGCCAGCGCTCCCCCGGTGAGGCCTCCCAGGGCGCCGATCCCGCCGAAGAGGAAGACCGCGGTCCCGCCGACGACCAGCGACTGGCCCCGCTCCCGCAGGAGCAGCGGCAGAAACAGGATGTGGGAGAGGATGATCACGCTGCGCAACACGACGATCAGCCAGATGAGGGCCAGCGACCGTCCGTGCTCCTGGACGTCGCTGCGCCACCCTGCCTCGGGCCGCAGCGCCCGGACGTGCCACGATCGCGCCGCCCACCAGATGGCCAGACACGCCGCCACCCCTGGCGCCGCGGCCACGACGGTGCCCCCCAGGCCCAGGGTTCCCACGACGGCGGCGATGTAGAGCGGGCCCAGCGCATAGCCCAGCTCGCCCCCGGCGACGAAGATCGACAGCCCGGTGGCGCGGCGGTCGGCGCTCACCGTGCCCGCCAGCGCGAAGGATTGGGGATGGAAGGAGGCCGTGCCGACGCCGGCGACCAGGAGCATAAAGAGCATGACCGGATACGACGGTGCCAGCCCCAGCAGGCCCATCATCAGGACGGTGAGGGCCGGGCCGGCAATGGTGAACACCGGCCGGGCGATGCGGTCCGCCACGAGCCCGAAGAACGGTTGCGAGAACGCGGCCGAGACGTTGAACATGGTGCCCAGGAGGCCCGCCAACGCCAGCGTCAGGCTGAACTTCGACACGACCAGCGGCAGCAGGGGGCCCAGGAACGCGGCGTAGAGGTCGTTGGTGAAGTGCGCGAACGCCATGACCAGCACGCGCAGCCATCCCACGGCGGGGGACCTGACCGGGGGGCCGCCGCTCACCAGGTCTCGACCGGCATCACCGGCCCTCGTCCGGGATGAACACCTCGTTGGCGCCGCTGTAGCTCCCGCCCGGCCGCGGGCCGCCGCTGATCACGTAGATCCGGTCGCGCACGGCCACGGCCGCCAGGCCGTGGCGCGGGGTCGGCATCGGCGCCCGGGCGGTCCAGGTGTTCGTCGCCGGGTCGTACATCTCGTTTTCCGGATAGGTCGTCAGGCGGCCCAGTTCCCCGCCGAAGACGTAGATGCGGCCGGCCGCCACCGCGGCGGCGATGCCGCTGCGCGCCGTGGGAATCGGCGCGCCGGACACCCACGTATCGGTGGCCGGATCGTAGACCTCGGTCACGTTGACGTTCTGCCCGCCCCGACGGCCCACGAAGGTGTAGATCTTGCCGGCCACGGCCGCTGCGGCGTGGTGGTTGCGCGGCGTCGGGATGGGTGCGCGGCGCCGCCAGGTGTTGGTCGCCGGATCAAACGCCTCGGTGATCGGGGTGTCGGCCTGACCCGGTCCGGTGCCTGAGAACACATAGATCCGCTCGCCCGCCACTGCCGCCGCCAGGGCGCCCCGCGGCACCGCCATCGGCGCGCGCGAGGTCCACCGGTCGGCCGCCGGATCGTACTCCCAGACCGCCTCCGTGGGACTCCATCCGTTGACGAAGCCACCCAGGACGAAGAGCCGGCCCCCAACGGCGACCATCGCCGCATGGTGGAGGGGCACCGGCAGCGAGGCGCGCCGGCGCCAGGCGTTGGCGGCCACGTCGTACTCTTCCAGCGCGCCGGTGATGCCGCCGGGGACGAAGCCCCCGACGATGTAGATCCTCTCGTCGATGGCGGCTCCCGCGACCTCGGTCCGCTCGGAGAGCATCGGCGCCCTGGCCTCCCACCGTCCCAGGCCTCCGGGGCTCGAGGCGGCCGGTGCGAGACCGAGCGACGCGGCCAGGACTCCCGCGCCCAGCGCCGAGGCGATGGCACGCATGGGCGTCGTCGCGTCGGGAGGACTCAGCGCGCCGGCACGGGACGCCGCTTCGCGGTGCGGGCCCGCCGGCCCGGCCGCGGACGCTTCTGACCGTCCTTGGCCGGGAGGGTCTCCTCCCAGGTCACGATGCTGTGGTAGAACTGGCGGTCGCCTTCCTCGAGCCCGCGCGTGACTTCGGTGATGTGCATCGAGTTCGCGCCGAACTCCTTGAGGGCGTACTCGACGGCGGCTTCGGGCCTGGCCTCGCTGCCGCAGGTGAAGATGTCGAGGGCCACGTACCCGTACTCCGGCCACGTGTGCACCGACAGGTGCGACTCGGAGATGACGACGACACCGGAGACGCCGTTGGGAGAGAATCGGTGGAATGAGATAGACCAGACCGTGACGCCCGCGACCTCGGCCGCCCGCACCAGGATCTGCTCGACGGTCTCGACCTTCCCGATGATCTCGGGGTTGCAGCCGGAGGCCTCCGCGATATAGTGATGCCCGACCGGTTCCATCTCCCACCTCCCCCAGGGCGCAGTTCCTCGACCGAAGTCCAATACTAGAATCCCGTGGGCAACCCGTCAACGTGTTCTCCGCGACGGTCACAAACCCCTGGGATCGCGGAGTTCGCCTAGATCCGCATCTTGGGGTCGAGCGCGTCCCGGATGGCGTCGCCCAGCAGATTGAACCCCAGCACGGTCAGCATGATGGCCAGTCCGGGGAAGGTGACGCTGTGCCATGCCAGTCGGATGTACTGCCGGGCGTTGCTGAGCATGGCACCCCACTCCGCCGTCGGGGGCTGGGCGCCCAGACCGAGGAACCCCAACGCCGCAGCCGAGAGGATCGCCGAGGCGACCTGCAGGGTGGACTGGACGATGATGACGGCCAGCGTGTTGGGCAGCACGTGGCGCCAGATGATCCGGCCCCCGGTGGCGCCCAGGGCACGCGCGGCATCCACGAACTCCTGGGCACGCAGGGACAGGACCTGGCCGCGCACCAGTCGGGCGTACGTGGGGATCGAGACGATACCCACCGCCACCATGACCTGGACGAGCCCGACGCCCAATATCGCCACCAGCACGATGGCCAGCAGGATGCCCGGGAAGGCCAGCATGATGTCGATCAGCCGCTGCACCAGCAGGTCCACCCGACCGCCGACGTACCCGGAGACGGCCCCAATCGGGACGCCGAAGCCCACGCCGATGGAAACGGCGATGACCCCGATGATCAGCGAGAGACGCGCCCCGTAGATGATCCGGCTGAGCAGGTCGCGGCCGAGTTCGTCCTGGCCCAGCCAGTGGGCGCGGCTGGGTCTCTTCAGGCCGCCTTCCAGATCGATCTCGTAGGGATCGTAGGGGGCCAGCACGGGCGCGAACAGCCCGGCACCCAGAAACGCCATCAGGATCGCCAGGCCGATCAACCCGGCGCGGTTGCGCCGGAACTGGGCCCAGACCACGCGGAACCGGCTGCGCCCGGGCCGCAGGATCGTCTCGGCCCGCACTGCCGGCGTCGCCGTCACCATGCCGGCTCCTCCGGGCGGGCTGATGCCGACGGCGCGTCACTCATAGTGAATCCGCGGGTCCACCGCGGCGTACAGGACGTCGACGGCGAGGTTGACCAGCACGAATGCCAGCGCGACGACCAGGACCGCGGCCTGCACGATGGGGTAGTCGCGGGCCAGGATCCCCTCCACGAGCAGCCGGCCGATCCCCGGCCAGGCGAACACGCTCTCGGTCAGCACCGCGCCCGACAGCAGTGTCCCCATCTGCAGCCCCACCACCGTGATGACCGGGATGAGGGCGTTGCGGAGGGCGTGCCGGTTGACGACCACGTGCTCCGCCAGGCCTTTGGCGCGGGCGGTCCGGATGTAGTCGGACCGCAGGACCTCCAGCATGCTGGATCGGGTCATCCGCGCGATGATGGCCGCGGTCGCCATCCCCACCGTGATGGCGGGCAGGACCAGGTGAGCCAGCGTCTCGGTCCCGACGGCCGGCAGCCACCCCAGGCGGACGGCAAAGATGAGGATCAGCATCAGCCCGGACCAGAAGACCGGCATCGAGAGTCCCACAAGGGCGACCAGCATGACCGCCGAGTCGACGACCGAGTAGGGACGGATGGCCGAGACGACCCCGGCAGTCA
The DNA here is from genome assembly GCA_031459875.1 of Candidatus Fervidifonticultor sextus. Lineage (GTDB taxonomy): Bacteria > Sysuimicrobiota > Sysuimicrobiia > Sysuimicrobiales > Humicultoraceae > Fervidifonticultor_A > Fervidifonticultor_A sextus. Next base: position 61,610 of record JAVKHQ010000004.1, read on the forward strand.
CGCCGACGCTGACAGCGACGACCAGTCCGGCGATCGTCAGACGCACGGTGTTGGGAATGCGGGCCCACAGTTCCTCCGACACCGGCGCCTTCGAGCGGATCGAACGGCCCAGGTCGCCCCGCAGCAGACTAGCCATGAAGGTCCCAAACTGCTCCAGCAGCGGCCGGTCGAGCCCCAGGTCTTTGCGGATCGCCTCCACGAACTCCTTGGTGGCCGTCTCCCCCGCAATGATCTGGGCCGGATCACCCGGGACGATCCGCACCATCGCGAAGACCACGAAGGCCACGCCGAAGATGACGGGGACGGTCAGCAACAGCCGCTTGGCGATGTAGGCCCACATGGTCCGCAGGCGAGAGGGGGAGAGGGACCGGAGCCCCTCTCCCCCCGGACGTCCTAGACGCCCACCGGCCCTAGCGCCGCAGCCAGGCCTTGTGCGCCATCACCCGCTCCGCCGGATGCACCACCACGTCGGCCACGACGTTGCGGACGCCGGTCACCTGGGACTCGCTGTGCAGGAACAGCCAGGCGGCGTCGTCCATGATGAGCCGCATGGCCTCCGCGTAGATCCGGTTGCGCTCGGCTTGGTCCACCGTGATGCGGCCGCGGTCGAGGAGGGCATCCACCTGCGGGTTCTGGTAGAAGCCGCGGTTGAAGCCCACAGGCGGGAACTGCGATGAGTGGAACAGGGCGTAGAGACCGTAGTCCGCATCGCCGGTCACGGTCCCCCACCCCAGCATGTACATCTGGATGTCGTTCTGCTCCTTCGGCCGGGCGGTCAGCGCGATGTAGGCTCCGAACTCCAGGGTCCGAAGTTCCAGTTCGATGCCCACCCGTCGGGCGAGCCCCTGGATGCTGGCGGCGATCTCGGCGTCGCGGATGTACCGGCCCGTGGGATGGTGGAACACCGCCCGCAGCGGCCGCGCCCGGCTATAGCCGGCCTCGCGCAGCAGCGCTTCCGCGCGTTCCAGGTCCCAGGGGTACTGCATAATCTTGGAGTAACCCTGGACGTTGGGCGCGATGGGCGCGTCCGAGACCCGGGCCGTTCCGGCCAGGGCGGACTTGACGATCGCCTCCTTGTTGATGGCGTAGTTCAGCGCCTGCCGGAGCCGCTTGTCGGTGAACGGCGGCCGCGAGACGTTGAAGGCCGTGTAGATCGTCCGCAGGCTGGTGTCGATCCGAACGGTGAGGTCGCGGCTCCCCCGCAGCCGCTCGATCTCCCGCGGCGGCACGCGCACCGCCACGTGGAGCGAGCCCGCCTCCAGGGCCGCCAGCCGGGCCCCGTCGTCGGGGATGACGCGGAACTGCACCTCATCGAGCAGGGCTTTCTCGCCCCAGTAGTCGTCGTTGCGGGTGACGACCACGCGGTCGCCGCGCACCCACTCCTTGAACCTGAAGGCGCCGGTGCCCACGGGCTGACGGGCATAGTCGGCGCCCAGCCGGCGGATGGCGGTCGGGCTCTGGATCCCCGTCCCGCTGTGGGTCAGGTGCGCCAGCAGCGGGGCAAACGGCGCGTCGGTCACCAGCCGCACCGTCGTGGGGTCGACCGCCGTGACCTGGGTCACCCGGCTGATCAAAAACCGCCAGGGCGCCCGGGTGGCCGGGTCGAGGATCCGGTCCAGGTTGAACTTGACGGCCTCCGCGTCGAACGCCGTCCCGTCGTGGAACCGAACGCCCGACCGCAGCCGGATCGTCCAGGTGCGGCCGTCGGGCGCCACGGTGAACGCCGTGGCCAGGCGGGGCAACACCCGTCCTTCCGGGGACAGTTCGAAGAGCGTCTCCACCATGTGCTCCATGATGGTGGCGGTGGGCGCATCGGTGTAGAGGTGGCCGTCCAGGGTCGTGGCGTCCGTGCCGGACCCGATGATCAGGACGCCGCCTCGCTGCGGGGCAGGTCCCGCGGGGGCGGCTGCGGCCGAGTACCCCAGGGCCCCGACCAGTGCCGTCGTGATGAGCCACATCAGGAATCTGCGCACGCGATCTGATCCCTCCTTTAGAGTCCTCTGTCCAGGATCGAGCAATCACTGATGTGCTTCCCGCTGGCTTCCTCCTCACTCTCCCTGCGGTGGGGATGGTACTAAAACCACCGACGAATGGCAACGGCCGCGCCGCCGGCTGCCAGCGTCACCATCACGCCGGCGACCACCACGCCCAGGGCCACGGCCGCCATCGCCGGCCAGCGGCGCAGCCCGAGCAACCAGGCCAGCGTGACCCCGGAGTAGGCGCCGGTGCCGGGCAGCGGGACCGCCACGAACAGGGTCAGGCCCAGCAGTTCATAGCGCTCGACCAGGCTCGCGCCCCTGGCCCGCACCCCCTCGACCAGCCGTCGCAACAGGGCGATGCGGGAGAGCCAGCGGTCGTAGAAGAGTTCCAAGGCGTAGTAGCTCGGGGCGATGATCAGGCAGTTGGCCAGGGTGCCCAGGATCCCGGCGGCCAGAGGGTGCCAGCCCAACGCCACCGCCAGCGGGACCGAGCCCCGCAACTCGACGCCGGGGACGGCCGTGATGCCCACCACCCCCAGCGCCTGGACGGGAACGGACAGCCCCACCAGCCAGGATCTGACCTGTTCGAGGAGGGCGCCGAGGTCTGTCACGCTGTGGGCCCGGACGGGACGATGTCTCGGCCGTTCGCCCGGGTGTGGCGTGGGCGGCGCCGCGCGTCGGCGGCGTAGAGGGCGGCGTCGGCCCGGGCGATGAGGCTGTCCGCATCCGCCCCATCGGCCGGCGCGGTGGCGAGCCCGGCGTCCACGGCAAGCGCAATGCGCTCGGTGCCGACCATGAACGAGGCTTGGCCGACGAGACCCACCAACCGATCCGCGACGGCCCGGCCCTGGGCGCGGTCCGTGCGGGGCAGGAGAATGGCGAACTCATCGCCCCCATACCGGAACACCAGGTCGCCGGGGCGCACGGCGCCGTCCAGCAGCCGCGCGAACTGCTGCAGCACCACATCGCCGGCCAGATGGCCCAGGCGGTCGTTGACCGCCTTGAAGTCCACCAGGTCCAGCAGCACCAGGGAAAACGGCGTGGCGTCGCGGGCCTCCCGGCGGAACTCCTCTTCCAGACGGATGCGGAAGTGGCGCCGGTTGTACAGTCCGGTCAGGGGATCGGTGATGGAGAGCCGCTCGACCGCGATCAGTGCCTCCTCGAGCCGTCGGTTCGCCTCCGCCAGCCGCCGGCCGGCCGCCTGCGCGTCGTAGTTGCCCCTAAGCGCCACGCTGGCCAGCAGCCAGGAGGCGAATCCCAGCAGCGCGCCCACGCTCCCGAAGGCCTCGTAGAGGAGCGCGATGATGAAGCCCACCGGCGCCATGCTGGCGGAGAGCACCAGGGCCGAGGACACCGTCGGGACGTCGCTCAGGAGCGCCGGCGACCCGGTCTGGACCGCGCGACCCCCCAGGGTGAGGGCCGTGTTGGCCAGCGCGTAGACGACCCCGGCTAGCGCGAACGCTCCCAGCACGCCCGGCGTAAACTGCCCCACCCCCACCGGAGCGACCAGCGCCGCCAGGCCGATGCTGCCGGTCACGTTGCCGAGGTCGAACGCAGCCCGCCAGGCCGGCCTGCGCGCGCGGATCCAGAACACGACCAGGGTGAGCACGGACAGGACCACCGGCACCGGCCATCCGAAGAGGAACAGAGCCGCCAGGGCCACCCCGCTGTGCGGATTGTAGTGAACGCCGATCGGCAGTTCAAAGATGATCACCGCCGAGAGCACCGACATAGTCCCGAACAGCAGCCAGACCCCCCACGGGAGGGAGGGCAGGCGCTGCCACGCCGCCACCACCAGGACCGCGCCCGCGGCTCCGGCCGCGCCCGCGACCCAGCGGTACCGGCGCGGATAGGTGATCTGGGGTGAAGGCATCGATTCGGCCTCCGTGGCCTGCCGCCGCTTCAGCCACCCAACAGGTGCAGGAAGCGGATCACCGTTTCGATGCCCCGATCGAAGTGTGCCAGGGCGAACTTCTCGTTGGGCGCGTGGAGGTTGTCGTCGGGCAGACCGAAGCCCATCAGGACGGTGGGGATCCGCAGGGCCTGCGCAAATCCCGCCACGACCGGCACGCTGCCGCCGCTGCGCACATAGACCGGCGGACGACCGTAGGTGGCCTCCAGCGCCCGCGCCGCCGCCCGGACCGGAGCCGCGTCGGGGGAGACGACCACCGGCGGCGCCGAGGCCAGGTGCCGGACCTCGACGCGGACCTCAGGCGGCGCGATCCGCTGCACGAACCGGGCAAGTTGCCTGAAGATGCGCTCGGGCCGCTGGTCGGGGACCAGGCGCATGCTGACCTTGGCAACCGCCCGGGAGGGAATGACCGTCTTCATGCCTTCGCCCGTGAACCCGCCGGCGATGCCGTGCACGTCGAGGGTTGGGCGCGCCCAGCGGCGCTCCAGCACCGAGAACCCGTCCTCGCCGGGCGCGGCGTCCGCGCCCACTTCGGCCAGGTAGGCCCCTTCGTCGAAGGGCAGATGGGCCCACGCCTCGCGTTCGGCGGGCTCAGGCGGCCGGACGCGCGTGTAGAAGCCGGGAATCCGGATGCGCCCGCGCCGATCCTTGAGGCCGGCCACGATCTGCGCCGCGGCGCCGACCGCATTGGGCGCGGCACCCCCGTAGAGGCCGGAATGGAGATCGCCCCGGGCCCCGGCGACGTGGATCTCGGTGTAGAGCAGGCCGCGCAGCCCGGTGACCAGCGTCGGGAGATCCGGGGCGAACAGGGCGCCGTCGCTCACCAGCGCCGCATCGGCCGCCAGGGGCCGGCGGTGGCGCGGCAGGTAGGTGGCCAGCGTGGGACTCCCGATCTCCTCTTCGCCTTCGAGCAGGAACTTGACGTTGACCGGCAGCCTGCCGGCGGTCGCGAGGATGGCCTCGACGGCCTTGAGGTGGATCATCAGCTGCCCCTTGTCGTCGGAGGCCCCGCGGGCGTAGAGGACGTCATCTGCGATGACGGGCTCGAATGGCGGATGGGTCCACAGCTCCAGCGGGTCGGGCGGCTGGACGTCGAAGTGGCCGTAGCACAACAGCGTGGGCGCCCCCGGGGCGTCCAGCCAGTCCGCACGGACGATGGGATGGCGATCGGTGGGTTCGACGCGGGCGGCAAACCCGAGCCCCCTCAGGTGTCCGGCCAGCCAGTCCGCGGCACGGGCCACGTCGCGGGCGTGTTCCGGCGCGGTGCTGATGCTGGGGATCCGGAGCAGGTCGATGAGTTCGGTACGGAAGCGCTGGCGGTGCTGGCGCGCGTAGGCGATGGCCTGGTCCATGATGGTAGGCATTCGACGTGTCTCGAACCGTCCCTGGGGCACCATGGTTGTCCGCCGCCCGGCCGCGGCGGCGCCTGGCTAGGGCCCGCGCCGCAGCCGGACGCGCAGCCGGACCGTCACGGGGTCCTCGGCCACGAAGATCAGAAAGCGCGGGATGGGGATGCCGTACTCGGTGAGGCGGATCGTCACCTCGCCGGTGGCGCGGTATTCGTCGGCCAGCGCCGTCACGGCCAGCGGGATCTCGACCTCCCGGGTCGTCTCGCGGATCGTCAGCCGGCCCCGCAGGAGGGTGCGCATCGTCGTCGCAGTGGGACGCACGCGACTTGCGATCTCACCGCGGAACACGATGAAGGGGTACCGGTCGGTCTGCAGGAAGTCGCGACGCATCTGCGCATCGCGCAGCCCGATGCCGGTGGTCAGTGTGCGGGCATCAACCCGGCCTTCGACGACCGCGCCGTAGCTCTCGGAGTCGCCCGGGACGACGGTCACGGTCCCCTCGACGCGATCCGTCGACCCGGTGAAGCCGCCGCGGTTGTCCCGCATCACGAACTCGACCCGGCTCTCCCCGGGCTCGATGCGGAACGTGCCCACCGGGAGCAGCGCCGGGGCCTGGACGATGAGGACGGCGGCGACGAGCCAGCGGACGACCACGACCGACCTCCCCCCGACGGTCTCCGTCTCAACCAACGCCGGCAGCCCCACAGAAGTTCTGGCCCGCGCTCCCGCGTCCTGCAGGGGAGGCGGCGGGCACACCGTCGAAATCACCAGGCAGCCCCTGCTGCGAAAGAACCCGCAGGAGGCTCGCCGATCGACGTCCGCGTCCTGATCAGTCACCTGGCCGAGTCCGGCGCGCGCCGCACGGCCGCGCGCTGGCTGGCGGCGGTGTGCGCCGCGGGCTTCGCGGTCACGCTGGCCACGATGGCCACCTTCGGCTACGGGCTCGACCGCTGGGTGTTCGCGCTGCTGGTCTGGGCCGCCCTGGTCTTCCTCCCGCTGCGGATCCTGCTCGATGCGTCGGAGACGCCCGCCGCCAGGATGCGGCGCGCGCTGGCCGGCAGGATCGCGAACGATCCCGGGCGCTACGATCGCCCGGGTTACCTGCCCGTCATCGTGGAGGAGCTGGCCGCCCGCAGGGTGGCCATGCCCCGGATCTGCCATCCCCTGCACGGCCGGCAGGCGACCGCCGCCGCCGTCGCCCTCGTCACCCGCGCGTGGACGCGGCCGGATGCCGCGAGCGCATTGCGCCAGGCCATCGCGACCCTGGTGTCGGCCGTCTGGCACGACGCGACCTCTCTCAGCGCTGCCGCCACCGGGGCGTCGGCGGAAAACATCCAGGCCCGCTGGGGGGCGGCCCGCGCCCTGGGCGGGATGTCGGCGCTGACCACGATCCTCGCGGCGGTCTATGCGGACCGCTGGGGGCGCGACCCCGTCATCCGGGAACTGGAGGGGAGGACGCTCGACGGGTTCCTGGCGGCGGCCTCCGATTACTGCGACGAAGCCGCCCTGCAGGTGGACGCGCTCCCCTGGACCGAGCCCCCGGTGGCGTCCTCCGTCCCTGAGGCGACCGTCAACGAGGTCCGGGGCGCCTGGCAGGCGTTCCTGGCCGCCGGTCTGCCGGCGCCGCGGGCCCTGGACGCCTTCGTCCGCGCCGTGCTGCCGGCGGAGGGGCCGTAGGCTGCCTGCGGCGATGCCTCCGGCCCGGGCTTCACGGGCGCTCGCCCGGGCTCACAGGCCCGGCCACCGTGCACTTCCCCGCGGATCCGTTGTTCGAACATCCGTTCGTATATCGGAGGGCCGGTTCCCAGGTTCCGTAGTGTAGGCAGGGCGCGGGTCCCTCTCTGCGCAACTTCTCCGGGCCGGGTGTGGAGGAAGCCAATCGGATACTGGGGAACATTCCTGGCTATTGGACGTCCCTGACGATGCTGCGGCAGAGATAATCGGGCCTCAATGACACTGCTGATCCGCGAAGCCGACGTCGCCGCACTGCTGACCATGGACGACGTGCTCGCGGCGGTGGAAGCAGGATTCCGCGCGCTCGGCGAGGGAGCAGCGGTCAACCAGCCGCGCACCCGATCGGCGACCGCGGCGGGTGTGCTCCACGTCATGCACGCCGCGGCGCCATCGGTTGGGGTGATGGGCGTGAAGGCCTACGCCACGACGCCGCGCGGGTCGCGGTTCCTCGCCATCCTCTACCGCCTGGAAGACGGCGAGGCGGCAGCCATCGTGGAAGCCGACCTCCTGGGCCAATTGCGCACCGGCGCGGCCAGCGGGGTGGCCACGAAGTACCTGGCCCGCGACGACGCGGGCGCGCTGGGCGTGATCGGCGCGGGCTTCCAGGCGCGCAGTCAGGTCCGGGCGATCTGCCGCGTCCGGCCCATCGCGCTCGTCAAGGTCTACAGCCGCTCCCCGCAGCGCCGGGAAGCCTTCGCCGCCGAGATGGTCGCCGAACTGGGCATGGAGGTGGTCGCGACGGCCAGCGCCGAGGAGGCGGTCGAGGGCACGGACATCGTCGTGACCGCCACATCATCGCGCGATCCGGTGTTGCAGGGAGCGTGGCTTCGACCCGGGATGCACGTCAACGCCATCGGGTCCAACGCGGCGTGGCGGCAGGAGCTGGACACCGAAGCGGTCCGCCGCGCCGATGTGATCGCCGTCGATGCCCTCGACCAGGCCCGCGTGGAGTGCGGCGACCTCATCGCGCCGGCGGAGGCGGGCCAGGCGGTCTGGGACCGGGTGATCGAACTGGGCGCCCTCGTCGCCGGACGCCACCCGGGTCGCACGGACCGGCGCCAGATCACCCTCTTCGAGTCGCAGGGCATCGCGCTCGAAGATGTGATGACGATGGAGGTGCTGCTCCGCCGGGCCCTGGCCGCCGGTGTCGGCCACGAGGTGCCACTGTCGCCGGGGGGCGGCCGTATCCGCCGGGACCCGCAGGGTGGCCCCGGGAGGCCGGGAGGGAAGACGACGTCGTGACCGAGGAGGACAGGCAGTGACCGTCCGCGTGACCGTCGCCGACCCGCTCACGCACCGCTGTGATGTGCTGGCGCTGGGCGTCTTCTCGGCGCCCGGCCGGCTCGAGGGGATCGCCGCCAAGGTGGACCAGGCGTTGGGCGGCATGCTGGCCCGCGCGCTCCACGAAGAGCGGTTCACCGGTGAACTGGCCCAGGTGTTCCTCCTCCACACGCATGCCCGCCTGCCGGCCGGACGGATCGGCGTCGTGGGACTGGGCGGGCGGGATCAGTTCACCCTGGAACGACTGCGCCTCGCCGCAGCGGCGGTCGCGCGGGCGGCCCAGGACCGCCGGCTGACACGGCTGGCCTACCCCCCGCTGCAGCACCGGGACTGGGAGCCCGCAGCCATCGCGGCCGCGCGGACCGAAGGCGCATTGCTGGGCACCTACCAGTTCACGAAGTACCGCAAGGACAAGGGCACCCAGGTGGACATCGACCTGCTGGCCGCGAACCGGGCGGAGTCGGCGGCGGTCGAGATCGGCCGGCGCCGCGGACAGGTCACGGCCGACGCCGTCAACTACGCGCGCGACCTGGTGAACGAGCCCGCCAACGTCCTGACCCCGGAGGCCCTGGCCGCGGAGGCGCGCCGCATCACCCGGGGCACCAAGCTCAAGGTCCAGGTGTGGGGCCCCCAGGACCTCAAGAAGCGGGGCATGGAGGTCATCCTGGCGGTCGGCGGCGCCAGCGCCCACACGCCGCGCATGATCCTCCTGGACTACGCCCCGTCCAAGCCCCGGCGTGCCGTGGCGCTGGCCGGCAAGGGCGTCACCTTCGACACCGGCGGGGTGAACATCAAGTCCTTCGAGGGGATGTCCACCATGAAGACCGACATGGCCGGGGCCGCGGCGGTGCTGGCCACCATGCGCGCGCTGCCGCTGCTGCAGCCGCCGGTGCGGGTGACCGCCGCCATCGTCGCGGTCGAGAATGCGCTCGGCAGCCGCGCCATGCGCCCCGGCGATATCCTCACCGCGGTGAACGGCACGACCATCGAGATCACCAACACCGACGCCGAGGGCCGGCTGATCCTGGCCGAGACCGTCGCCCACCTGGCCGCCGGCAAGCCCGACGAGATGATCGACGTGGCGACCCTGACCGGCGCCGCGTCCATTGCCCTGGGCCCCTACGCGGCCGCGATCATGGGCAGCGACCAGGGGCTCGTGGACCGGCTGGTGGCCGCCGGCGGCCGGGCGGGCGAACGCCTGGTGGCGCTGCCACTGTACGAGGAATACCGGCAGGCGATGCGCAGCGAGACCGCCGACATCAAGAACTCGGGCACCCGGCCGGGCGGAGCCCAGAAGGGCGCCATCTTCATCCGGGAGTTCACCGGCGGCGTGCCCTGGGCGCACCTCGACATCGCGCCCGTAGCCTACTTCGAGCGCGAGGAGGGCACGAGCCCGCTGCAGCCCAGGGGCGCCTCGGGATACGGCGTGCGGACGCTGCTGGAATACCTGACGGCGCGGAGTTAGACGGTCTTCAACTCCTGCAGGATGCGCACCAGCGCCTCCCGTCCGTCGGCGAAGAACATCCGCGTCTTGTCCATGTAGAACAGGTCGTTGTCCACGCCGGCGAAGCCGGGGGCCAGGCTGCGTTTGATCACGATGACGTGCTTGGCCCGATCCACATCCAGGATCGGCATGCCGTAGAGCGGGCTGGAGCGGTCGGAACGCGCTGCGGGGTTGACCACGTCGTTGGCCCCCAGCACCAGCGCCACGTCCGCATCGGGGAACTCGCCGTTGATGACCTCCATGTCCACGAGTTTGTCGTAGGGGATGTCGGCTTCGGCCAGCAGCACGTTCATGTGCCCTGGCATCCGGCCGGCCACGGGGTGGATGGCGAATTTCACGGAGACCCCGCGGGCTTCCAGCGCCTTCATCAGTTCGCGGACCTCGTTCTGCGCCCGCGAGACGGCCAGGCCGTAGCCGGGCGCGATGATCACGTTGCGCGCGTAGGCCAGCAGCGTCGCCGCCTCGTCGGCCTGGATGGACTGCGCGGTCCTGCCCGCTGCCGCACCCGTGGCCTGCACGGTGGCGCCGAAGGCCCCGAAAAGGACGTTGGCCACCGACCGGTTCATCGCCCAGCACATGATCCGGGTCAGCAGCACGCCCGACGACCCCACCAGGGCGCCGCTCACGATGAGGACGTGGTTGTGCAGCACGAAGCCGGCCCCGGCAGCCGCCAGGCCCGAAAAGGCGTTGAGCAACGCGATCATCACCGGCATGTCCGCGCCGCCCACCGGCAGCACGAAGAGCACTCCGAGGGCCAGCGAGAGGGCCAGTACCACATAGAAGGGTGCCATCACGGGGCCTGAGACGGTGGCCTGCAGGATCAGGTAGACCGCCAGACCCGCTGCCGCCAGGAAGACCGCCGCGTTGCCCGCCTGCTGGAACCGGTAGATGATGGGACGGCCGGAGACGAGCTCCTGGAGCTTGGCGAAGGCCATCACCGAGCCTGAGAGGGTGGCGGCGCCCACCAGGGTGGTGAACATGATGCTGATGGGCACGTCCAGCGCGACCCGCCCCGGGGTCAGGACCCAGAACTCCGCCCAGGCGACCAGCATCGAGGCGCCGCCGCCGACCCCGTTGAACAGCGCCACCATCTGCGGCATCGCGGTCATCGCCGCCTTTCGCGCGGCCACCGCCCCGATGGTCGACCCGAGCAGCATCCCCGGGATGATGTACTCGAAGCGGGCAATCCCCTGGTGGAACAGGGTGGCCACGATGGCGATGGCCATGCCCAGGGCGCCGACCAGGTTCCCGGTGCGGGCGGTCCTGGGTGAACTCAACCACTTGAGGGCGATGATGAAGGTGACGCCGGCCAGCAGGTACGCCAGTTCGATGAAGATGATCGTCATCTCCGCGGCTGCGTCCCGTCGTCGCCCGGCTTGCGCTTGAACATCTCCAGCATCCGGTCGGTGACCACGAAGCCACCGACGACGTTGATCATGGCCAGGGTCACGGCGACGAATCCCAGGACCGAGCGGGCCGGCTCGCCCACGGCGCCGGCAATCAGGAGCGCGCCGATGATGGCGATGCCAGAGATGGCGTTGGACCCCGACATGAGTGGCGTGTGGAGCAGCCGCGGCACCTTGGAGATGACCTCGAACCCCACAAAGGTGGCCAGGATGAAGATGTTGAGGGCGAAGAGCAACTCGGCCATGGCTCAGGCTCCTCCCCCGGCCGACGCCGCGGCGGCGGCCGGGACGCCGGGGGGCCGGCCGTCGCGCACCACGCAGCTTTCGCGGACGATGGGGTCGTCGAAGTCCAGCGCCAGGGCACCGTCCCTGGTCATGTTGAGCAGGAAGGTGGAGATGGTCCGCGCGTAGAGCTGGCTCGCCAGCGCCGGCATGGTGGCAGGGAGGTTCACCGGGCCGATGATGGTCACGCCGGTGCGCTGGACGGTCTTCCCGGCCTCCGTCCATTCGCAGTTGCCGCCGTGTTCGGCGGCCAGGTCCACGATCACCGATCCCGGCTTCATCTGGGCGATCATGTCGGCCGCGATGAGCACGGGCGCCTTCTTGCCCGGCACCAGCGCCGCCGTAATGACGATGTCGGCCTCCTTCACCGCCCCGGTCATCAACTCGCGCAGGCGGCGCTCCTCTTCCTCGGCAATGCCCCTGGCATAGCCGCTGGCGTCGGCTTCGCTGACAATGCCCAGGGCGAGGAAGCGGGCGCCCAGGCTCTCGACCTCCTGCTTCACGGCGGGCCGGACGTCGTAGGCCGAGACCACCCCGCCCAGCCGGCGCGCGGTGGCGACGGCCTGCAGACCGGCCACGCCGCACCCCACGACGAGGACCTTGGCCGGCGCGATGGTCCCGGCCGCCGTGGACAGCATCGGGAAGAGGCGGTGGTAGGCGCCAGCCGCCAGGATCACGGCCTTGTAGCCCGACAGCGTGCTCATCGCCGAGCGGGCGTCCATTGGCTGGGCGCGGCTGATGCGGGGGATCAGGTCCATGCTGAAGTAGGTCACGCGACGATCAGCGAGCCGGCGCATCAGGTCCATCTCGGCCGAAGGCACCAGGAAGCTTATGACAACGGCCCCGGGCGCCAGCAGGTCCACCTCGTGGGCGCCGGCCGCCTCGTTCATCCGCAGCGGGGCAACCTTGAGGACGACCTCGGCCTGACGGTAGAGGCTGGCGGCATCCGGCATGATCCGGGCGCCAGCCTCAGTGTAGTCCCGGTTGTGGTAGAGTGCCGCCTCGCCGGCGCCGGCCTCCACCAGGACCTCCATCCTGGCCTTGACCAGGCGCTCGACCACGGCCGGGACCAGCCCGACGCGGGTCTCGCCAGGCGCAATTTCCTTCGGAACCCCGATCTTCACGGGAACCTCCCGGGTGCAATGGTGGGACAGGACCGAGTGCGGGAATCACGCCGCGTCTGGGGAAACTGCGGCCGGAGTGGGTGGGGAACCATCACCTGCACCATCATCATAAATTACAGAGGAGCCCGGCCGGCGCCTATCCTGTCCAGACCCGATCTCCGGTCTGCCCCCAAGCCCCGGTGGCGGCCGGAGCGACCTAGACCGGCGCCCAGATCTCCCGCCGGGCGGGCAGTGAGGACGGGGTGATGGTCACCGACGATCCCACCCGCTTGACCCCGGTCTTGCCTTTGAGGTAGTCGTCCAGGGTCCCGATGGGCCAGGAGGCGTTGGCCTGGGTCTTGAAGTGCATGGGAATTGCCACCCGGGGCTGCAACTGGTCGATGACCTGGTCGGCCTCGGCCGGTCCGATGGTATAGTACCCGCCGACCGGGACCATCAACACATCCACCTTGCCGATTGCCCGGACCTGCTCGTCGGTGAGGACGTGGCCCAGGTCGCCCAGGTGCACGAGCCGCAGTCCCTCGACCTCGTAGATGGTCACGGTGTTCTTGCCGCGGGCGGCACCCTGCTCCGTATCGTGATAGGTGGGGACGCCGGTGATGCGCACGGGCCCCACCCGCTCGTCGAGTGCCGCCCACGCCTTCCCCTCCTGCGCGAGCCCGCGGATGACCCGCGGCCTGCCGCCGCACAGCCCCACGTTGTTATGGTCGAAGTGCTCGTGGCTGACAACTACGGCGTCGGGCGCCACGTTGGGCTTCGGGTGCCCGATGTCGTCGTTGAAGGGGTCGATGGCGATCGTCACGCCACCCGAGGAGAGAGTGAACATCGAGTGCCCGCAGTGCCGCAGTTCCACTCCCGGTCACCTCCAGCCAGATCATCTATGACGGACGGAACACACTGTGATACACCCATCCGGCCACCACACCGCCGATGAGCGGACCGACCCAGTAGACCACGTGGTTCGTCCAGACCCCGGCGAACAGCGCGGGCCCAAACGCCCGCGCCGGGTTCATCGCCGCCCCGGTCAGGGGGCCGCCGGCCAGGATGTCCATGGCCAGCACCAGCCCGATGAACAGCCCGCCCGCCGCCCGGGGGCCCCGCTCGTCCACGGCGGTTCCGAACACCACGAAGACGAGGAAGAAGGTCAGAAGGGCCTCCACCACGATCCCGGTGCCGGCGCTGGCGCCCTCGGCGAGGACCGGCGTTCCCAGGACCGCAGCCTGCCGAACGGCCTCCGGGAACGAGGCGGTGAGGAAGAACGCGCCGAGCGACGCCCCGACCAACTGCGCCAGCGCGTACGCCGCGCCGGTGCCGGGCGCCATGCGGCCGGTCGCCACGAAGGCGGCGGTCACCGCGGGGTTGATGTGCCCGCCCGAGAGATGCCCGGTCGCCGAGACCATCGTGGCCAGCGCCACGGCGTGCGCCAGGGCGATGCCCACCGGCCCCACCTTGCCGCCGGTCAGCGCGTCGGCCAGGATGGCTCCCGAGCCGATGAAGACCAGCGTGAACGTGCCGACGAGTTCCGCGACCAGGGCTTTCCAGACGGGTTGGGACATGGCCGGCCTCCTCTCCCTGTTGCCTTTCAGCCTCCGGCGGGCCGTTCCTGCCTCGGGCGTGCGGCGAGACGGTGGGACGTCGTCCGCGCGGCCCCATGATAGAATGGGCGCCGTGAAACGCACCTTCCGCACCCTCGACGAGACGTACCGGCTCCTCGCCGTCGCGCGCGGGGAGGCCCCGCCCGACCTGCTGATCGCCGGCGGTGAGGTCCTCAACGTGTATTCCGGCGAGGTCTATCCCGCCGTGGTGGCGACCTCCGGCGGGCGGATCGCCTACGTGGGCACCCACCCGATCCCCCCCGGACCCGCCACGACGGTGATCGACGCGCGCGGCCGCCTCGCGGTACCTGGCTACATCGACCCGCACGCGCATCCCATGGCACTGGTCACCCCGGTGGCGTTCGCGCGCGCCGTGCTGCCGCGCGGAACCACGGCCGTGGTGGCCGACACGCTGCTGCTGCTCGGCCTCTTGGCTCCGGAGCGCGTGCGCCAGGTCGTGGCGGCGCTGGCCGCGCTGCCCTGCCGGTTCTTCTGGTTCCTGCGGCTGCACGCCCAGACCCACGATCCCGAAGACTCCCTCGTGACCGACGAGCGCCTGGGGGACCTGCTGGCCCTCGACGACGTGCGCGCAGTCGGCGAGCTCACGCGGTGGCCGCAGGTCTACGCGGGCGATCCCGCGCTGCTGACCCGCATGAGCCGCGGGCTGGCCGCCGGCCGCCGCGTGGAGGGTCACGCGCCCGGCGTCTCGGGGGATCGGCTCCAGGTGCTGGCCGCCGCCGGGATCTCCTCCGACCACGAGGCGATCTCCGCGGACCAGGCGCTCGACCGCCTGCGGGCCGGACTCTACGTCATGCTGCGCCACGGCTCGCTGCGCGCCGACCTGCCCGCGCTGGCGGCCGCCACCACCCTCCGCGCCTCCTCCGGCCGCCTCATGCTGACCCCTGATGGCCCTGATCCGGTCTTCATCCACTCGAAGGGCTATATGGACCACCTGGTGGATCTCGCCATCCGCCTGGGCATCGAACCTGCGGCGGCCTACCAGATGGCGACGGTCAACCCGGCGACCTACTACAGCCTGGATGAGGAGCTGGGCGGCCTGGCACCGGGTCGGCGCGCTGACATCCTGCTGTTGGAAGGGATCGCCCGCCCCCAGCCCCAGACCGTCGTCGCCGGTGGCCAGGTGGTCGCGGCAGACGGCCGTCTGGTGGCCGACGTGCCGGACCTGCCCTGGGAGGCATGGGTGCGCCCCTACACCCCCGGACCGTGGCGCCCCGACCCCTCGGTGTTCGCGCTGGACGGGATGCCGTCGCCGGCCCCGGCCATGCACCTGGAGAACGCGGTGATCGCCAGCCGCAGGGACGTCGCCCTCGACAGGGAGCCGCCGCCCGGCGTGTTGCGGCTGATCCTCCTGGATCCGGCGGGCCGCTGGCGGTGCCGGGCGTTGCTCTCGGGGTTCGCCGATGATCTGGGCGGCCTGGCCTCCACGTGGACGACGGGGGCCGGGATGTACGTCATCGGGCGCCGCCCTCGGGACATGGCCGCAGCCGCCTCGCGCGTCCTGGACCTGGGCGGCGGCATCGTCTGGGCCGAGGACGGCCTCGTGCGGTTCGAACTGCCGCTGCCGCTGGGCGGAAAGATGTCCCCGGACTCCGTCGTTGATGTGGCCGCGGCCGTCGAGACGCTGACCGCTCTCCTGCGTGCGAGAGGGTACCGGCACCAGGACCTGACCTACACGCTGCTGTTCCTGGGATTCGACTCGCTGCCGTACCTGCGCCTGACCTACCGGGGGGTGTGGGACGTCCTGGCGGGGCAGGTGCTCCTGCCCCGCGAAGTGCTCGCTGGGGACGCGAAGAGGTGAGGGAGAGTGAAGACGCAGATCACCTGGACTCCACCGATGCGGTTCGACGGCACCGCCGAGAGCGGCGGGACGCTGGTCATGGACGCCAGACCCGAGCACGGCGGCAGCGGCGCCGGCCCGTCCCCGATGGAGACGGTCCTGATGGCCATGGCGGGATGCACCGGCATGGACGTGGTCAGCATCCTCCAGAAGATGCGCGCGCCGCTGAAACATCTGACGATCACGGTCGACGGTGAGCGGGCTGCCGAGCACCCGAAGGTGTTCACGAACATCCACATCCGCTACGAGGCCTCCGGAGCGGGGTTGACACGCGAGCAGGTGGAACGGGCCGTGACGCTGTCGCTGGAGAAGTACTGCTCGGTGACGGCCATGCTGCGCCAGACCGCCGAGATCACCCACGAGATCGTGCTCCCGGCGGACGTGCCGGCCCGCTCGCACCCCGGCGTCTGATGCCCGCGATCCCCACGACCGCACGACCCGACATCCGGCGGACGAGCCGCCGCAGGGCGCCGGCATAGGTCTGGTCGCCGCGCACGATGCGGCAGGCCAGCCCCCAGGCGCGCGGGGTCTGGCGGATGAGGCCCACGACGATCCACGGCGCCAGGTGCATGACCGCGTGGACCCGGCCGGCGATGCGCAGGTCGGGCAGGAGGCTCTTGGCGATCTCGGCCTCATATCCGTTCAGGTCCGACACCTGGCCGCTCAGATACGCCGCCAGGTGGGTGGCGGCGGCGCGGCCGCTCCAGATCGCCGGGTAGATGCCGTCGCCGGTGAGGGGTTCCAGCAGACCGGCCGCATCTCCAACCAGCACGACGGGCCCGTCACGAAGCGGTGCCTCCGGCGCCCGGATCGGCAGGTGATATCCCCGCAAGCCCCGCAGGCCGGCGGGATCGAAGCCACAGAAGCGAACCAGTTGCTCCAGGCGGCCGCGCAGCCCTGCCGCGTCCGGCCGCCAGCCGCCGACCCCAATATTGAGGTGGTCGCCCTTCGGGAAGATCCATCCATAGCCGCCCGGCGGGGCACCGACGTCCAGCCCGAAGAGGTCCTCCCACTCGCGCGGGATGCCCCCGCGTGGCGTGAGGGTCGCCTCCAGGGCCACCGCCAGGCGTCGCTTCACCACCACGCCGGCCATACGGGCGGTCTGCCCGTTGACCCCGTCGGCCACCACCAGCGTGCGGCCCTCGAAGGCCTCGCTCCCGGCCCGGACCACGAGGTGCGTCCCCTGCCGCTCGACCGTCCGGACCGGCGCGCGCTCGCGCAGCGTCACGCCCGCGCACAGGGCCTCCTCGACCAGGAAGCCATCCAGGCGGCTCCGCTGCGTGAGGTACGCGATCGGCTCGGGAGATCGGAGGTCGACCCACGGCGACCCACGCACGCTGACCCGTGCGCCGTAGATCACGCGCTCCACGACCGGTGTCAGCGCGAACGGGAGGTGGCGAGCCGCCCGCAGGGTGACCCCGCCGCCGCACGGCTTGTCGCGCGGGAAGGCGGCGCGGTCCAGCAGGATGACCGACAGGCCGTGCAGGGCGCACTCGCGGGCTGCCGTGGCCCCCGCCGGACCGGCGCCGGCGACAACGACGTCATAGCGCACGCGGGGTCTCTTCGCGGCCTACGGCCCCTCTTCCCGTGAAGCGTGGGGGAGTGCTCAAGGTCGTCCCACCGATGCCTGGTCTGCATTGCTGCGCGCCGCCAGGGGGACTGCGTTGCCGGTCCGGCAGCACCTGGGCACACCACCACAGTCCGCGGGAGGGTCGGGGAATTTCAGCGGGTCCCGACGAAAGATGTCTGGGAAAGCATGGTGCCGGGGGACGGAATCGAACCGCCGACGCGCGGCTCTTCAGGCCGCCGCTCTACCAACTGAGCTACCCCGGCGAGGCAATACGGAGTGTACCAACCCCCTCGAGCAGGCGTCAACACGTCACGCGGGGTCACGGGGCCCCTGGCGGCGGGAGGGGCCCACCCGGAGTTCCCTCCAGAGGGGAGGTTCGTGATGCGCGTCACCATCGTCGGCGCCGGCGCCATCGGCGGCACGCTGGGCGCCTACCTGGCCCGGGCCGGCCACGAGATCACCTTCGTGGACGCCGCCGCCGACCACGTGGCCGCCATCAACGCCCGCGGCCTGACCATCGAGGCCCGGGAGGAGACGTTTGCCGTCCGGGCGCCGGCGCTGCGGCCGGACGAGGTCACCGGCCCGATGGGCACCGTCTTCCTGGCGGTCAAGACCATGCACACCGACGCGGCGGCCCGCCAGATCGCGCCCCACCTGGCCGGCGATGGCATGGTCGTGTCGATGCAGAACGGGTTCAACGAGGAGCGGATCGCCGCAGTCGTCGGGCGTGAGCGGACCATCGGCGCGTTCGTCAACTTCGGAGCCGACTACCTGGAGCCGGGACGCATCCTGTACGGCGGTGCGGGCGCCCTCTACATCGGTGAACTCGACGGCACCGTGACCGAGCGCGTGCGCGCCCTGGCCGACACCCTGCGCCTCGCCTTCCTGCCCACCACCCGGGCGACGTCCAACATCTGGGGCTACCTCTGGGGCAAGCACGCCTACGGCGCCATGCTGACCGCCACGGCGCTGGTGGATGCGCCGATCGCGGAGGTCCTGGCCGATCCGACGGCCCGCCCGGTCATCGCCAATCTGGCGGCGGAAGTGCTGGCGGTGGCGGCCGCCGAGGGCGTGCGGCCGGAGGGCTTCGACGGCTTCGAGCCGCAGGCCTTCGTGTTCCCTCCGCACCGCGACGCGGCCCGTATGGAGGCCAGCCTGGATGCCCTGGTGGCCTTCAACCGGAAGTCGCTCAAGGCCAAGAGCGGGATCTGGCGCGACCTGGCGGTGCGCAGGCGCAAGACGGAAGTCGAGTCTGTGGTGACCGAACTCCAGGCGCGGGCCGCCCGCCACGGCGTTCCGATCCCGTTGGTCGAGAACGTGGGCCGCATGATCCTGGAGATCGAGGCGGGCCGCCGTCAGATGTCCTGGGACAACGTCTGGGCCCTGGCCGACCTCAACGTCCGCACGTACGGCGCGGGGACGCGGCATGGCTGACGCGCCATACGGTCAGGTCAGCGCCCGGCGGCTCATGGCCGACGACGCCGTCAGGTCCGGTCGGCGCGGCGAAGGA
This sequence comes from Candidatus Fervidifonticultor sextus, assembly GCA_031459875.1. Classification (GTDB taxonomy): domain Bacteria; phylum Sysuimicrobiota; class Sysuimicrobiia; order Sysuimicrobiales; family Humicultoraceae; genus Fervidifonticultor_A; species Fervidifonticultor_A sextus. Next base: position 80,714 of record JAVKHQ010000004.1, read on the forward strand.
ATGGGTGATGCAGGGAAAGGCCGGCGGTCGGTCACCGCTCCGCGCGGCGACCAGCGAGGCCGCCCCCGGAAGACTGATGAAGGCGTCGTGGAGGATGAGGCGCGTGCTGCGATCGTCTCTGCGGTACGGGGCAGTCCGGCGCCCGACGACCTCTCCCGCCTCCCCCGGCTGCCCGTGGTAACGGTGGCCAGGGCCGAGGGCGACCGCCTGCGCGAGATGGCGCGCGCCGGCGGGCTTCGGCTGCGCATCACCGCGCAGGTCGACACCCGCTGGCGCAAGACACCGCTGCTGACCGGCGATCTCCCCGGCGCCGTGGAGGACACCTTCGTGCTCGTCTCGGGCCACCTGGACGCCTGGCACCGCGGCGCGATGGACAACGGTACGGCCAACGCCACGATGCTGGAGGTCGCGCGCCTGATGGCGCGGGTGCGTCGCTACCGGGGCATCCGGTTCGCCTTCTGGTCCGGCCACTCGCACGGCCGGTACTCGGGCTCCGCCTGGTACGCGGACCACTTCTGGCATGACCTCCACACCCGGTGCGCCGTCCACATCAACGTGGACTCGACGGGCGGCCGGGGCTCGGTCATCAACCGGCATGGCTGCGCCATGCCCGAGACGCGCAGGGTGGCCGACCGAGCAGCCGCCTGACTCGCCTGACGCGAGTCTGGACTTCAGCCTTCGCACCGGCGGGGCGACCGGGGGGCTCGGGTGGTGGTGGCACACGCCCGAGGACCTGCCGGACAAGATCGATCCCGACGTCCTGGTGCGCGACTGCCGGATCTACCTGGGGATCGTGCACGCGTTCGCGACGGAGGCGATCCTCCCGCTCGACTACGGCGCCACCGCGCGCCGGTGGCAGGCCGCGCTGCGCGCGCTGCCCCGGGAGGTTGGCCGGCACGCGGACCTCAGGCCGGTGGTGGCGGAGGCCCAACGGCTGGTGGACGCCACCGGGACGCTGGAGCGGACCATCCGGCGGGTCCGGGCCGACCCGTCGCGGCGCGCCGTGCGGGCGGCCAACGCCGCGCTGCTCGCCATGGGGCGGGCGCTGATCCCCATCGGGCACACGCAGGCCGGCCCGTTCCACCCCGACCCGGCGCTGGAGCTGCCCGAGATGCCGGTGCTGGCCGCCGCCCGGGCGCTGGGCGGCGCCGCAGGCGACGAGGCCAGGCACCTGGCGGTGCGGGCCGTCCGGGACCTCAACGCGGTGCGGGGCGCCCTCGCGCAGGCTGCAGACGCCGCGGAAGACGGCGCCCGGACGGTGCGTGGCGCCCTCAGCCGGTCACGCCGATAGCGAAGAGCGGATCCCCCGGGTTGGTCGCCGGGGTCGTCACCACGAACAGGACCACGCCCGAGGCCGGGCTGGTGAGGCGTGCGAGGGTCTGCCCGTACCAGTCGCGGATCTCGCCGGCGGGCTCCCCCGACGCAACCTCCGCCCCGACCCGGAGGCGCGGGTAGAACAGCCCGGCGTACTCCGAGCGCACCCACACGAAGGAGGACACCGCCACCGGGGCTTCGACGGCGTGGGGCTGCGCTGGGATCATCCCCAGCAGGCCCAGCACGTTGCGGATCCCGCGCAGGTGCAGGCCGACCATGACCTCGTCCAGGACCCCCTGGCCGCCGGCCTCCGGCAGGATGGAGGGGATGCCGGCGGCGGCGGCGGCCGCGAACGCGGCGCCGGGGATCGATCCCGCGACGACGTAGCGCAGCCCGAAGGCCTCAGCCATCGCCCGCGAGCGCGCCACCACCCGGGGGGCTGCCTCCCGGGAGTAGATCACGAAGGGCACCAGGGCCTCGTTGAGGTCGCCCCCGTGCAGGTCGACGTGGGCGTCGGCGCGCGAGATGGCCTCGGTGAAGAGCGCGTGCGCGATGCGTTCCGATGCGCTGCCGTCCGTGCTGCCCGGGAAGACCCGGTTGAGGTTCTTGCCGTCCAGCGGGCAGACGTAGATCGATCGGGCGGCAAAGGCCGGGGGGTTGGCCACCGGGACGACGACCACGGTCCCCCGCAGGGTGCGCGGATCGAGACCATTCGCCGTGCGGATGGCCGCTTCGATCCCGACGTACTCAGCGCCGTGCACCCCGGCCGTGATGCAGACGGTCGGGCCCGGTCCGCCGCCGCGCACCACGACCACCGGAAGGGCCGTCTCCAGCCCGGGCACCGGGATCCCGCCAGCGACCCGCTGACCGGGCCGCGCCAGTACCGTCCCTACGGCAAGACCTTCGTCCACGGGACCATCGAGCCCCCGTTCAGGGCAGGCGGCTCACCAGCGCCTACACCGTCATCTTCGGATCCAGGGCGTCCCGCAGCCCGTCGCCCAAGAGGTTGAACCCCAGGACGGCCAGCGCGATGGCCAGCCCGGGGAACGTGGCGATGTGCGGGGCGATGGTCAGGAAGTCCCGCCCCGTGCTGACCATCAGCCCCCACGACGGCGTGGGCGGCTGGACGCCGAGCCCCAGGAACGAGAGGGCCGCCTCCAGCAGGATGGCGCTGGCCATGTAGAGGGCCGAGTAGACCACCAGGACCGAGATGCAGTTGGGCAGGATGTGGCGGACGACGATGCGGGCCGCACCCGCGCCGATCGCCCGCGCCGCCAGCACGTACTCCTGCTCCTTGATGGCCAGCACCGACCCGCGGACCACCCGGGCGAACCCCGGCGTGGCCCAGATCCCCACGGCCAGGATGGTGTTCTGGAGCCCCGGCCCCAGCGCGCTCACGATGGCGATGGCCAGCAGCAGGTAGGGGAAGGCCAGCAGGACATCGAGCCCCCGCATGATCACCTCGTCTGCGACCCCGCCGACGAACCCCGCCGTCGTGCCCAGGACCGTCCCGAGCAGCAGCGCGATCAGGACCGACACCAGCCCGACGGCCAGGGCCACCCGGCTGCCGTAGATCAGCCGGCTGGCGATGTCGCGTCCGAACTCGTCGGCACCCAACCAGTACCTGGCGCCGGGCGGCATCCGCTTGTCCTCCAGCACCTGGCGGGCCGGGTCGGCCGGCGCGAGATGAGGGGCGAAGACCGCCGCAAGCACCAGCAGGGCGACGACCACAAGGCCGATCAGGGCCAGGCGGTTGCGCCGGAACCGCTTCCACATGGCGGCCCCGGCGGAGCGGTAGACCTCCGGCCGACGGGGGACATCCTTCTCGAACGACTGGACCCGATCGGCCATCCTCGTCCGCCCGCTCAGCGATAGGTGATGCGCGGGTCCAGCATGGCGTACGAGAGGTCCACCAGCAGGTTGATCACCACGAAGGTGACGGCCAGAATCAGCACCCCGCCCTGCAGCAGCACGTAGTCGCGCGCGAAGATGGCCCGCACCAGCATGCGGCCGATCCCCGGCCAGGCGAACACCGTCTCCGTGAGGACGGCGCCGCCCAGCAGCTGTCCCGTCTGCAACCCCAGCACGGTCACCACGGGGATCAGCGCGTTGCGCAACGCGTGGGTGGTCAGCACGCCGCGGACGCCCACGCCCTTGGCCCGCGCCGTCCGGATGTAGTCCTCGCGCAGGACCTCCAGCATCGTCGAGCGCGTCATGCGGGCCAGCATGGCAATCGTCGGGGTCGCCAGGGTGACGGACGGGAGCACCAGGTGGGCCCAACCTCCCCGACCGCCGGCAGGGAACCATCCCAGGTGCAGGCTGAACACCACGATGAGCACGATCCCGGTCCAGAAGATGGGCATGGAGAGGCCGAACAGCGAGAGGACCCGCACCAGGTTGTCAAGCAGCGAGTGGGGCCAGCGGGCGGAGAGGATCCCCAGGGGGATGCCCGCCGCGATGGCGATCCCCAGCGCGGCTAGCCCGAGTTGCGCCGTGGCAGGCCAGACGTCGGCCACCTCCTCATTGACCCGACGCCCCTCCCGGATGGACCGGCCCAGGTCGCCCTGGAGCAGGCGGCCGAGGTAACGCGCGTAGCGGACCGGCAGCGGCTGGTCGAGGTCCAGCGAGGCGCGGAGCCTGGCGATCATCTCCGGCGTCGCACCCTCGCCGAGCATCAGGGCGGCGGGATCGCCGGGGATCAGGTCGATGGTCACCATAATCAGCAGGATCACGCCCAGCAGGACGGGGACCATCACCAGGAGCCGACGGACGAGGTAGCGCGGCATCGCCTACCGGGACGGGGCAGGGACGAATCGCTTCCGTGGCGTGGGAGTGGGACCGGGTCGTGCACCGACCCGGTCCCGCCTGATGCGGCGCCCTCCGAGGATGCCGGCTATTTCTGGAGCCACACGTAGTGGAAACCCTGATTGTACTCGATGGGGTGCGGCACGAAGCCCTTCACGTACGACCGCATCACCGCAATCTCCTTGGTGGTGTAGAACGGGACGAACATGATGTCGCGCGCGATCATGTCCTGGGCGCGGCCGTAGAGCTCCTCGCGCTCGCGGGGGTTCATGCTGGTGCGCGCCTGGTCCACGAGTTTGTCGAACTCCGGATTGATGTACCGCCAGGTGTTCCAGCCGCGGGGCGGGGCCTGGTCCGAGCGGAACATGGGCAGCAGGCTGTAGTCCGCGTCGGCCGTCGTCGTCACCCATCCCAGGGTGAAGAGGTGGTAGTCCAGGGTGGCGGCACGGACCGTGGTGAAAACCGTCGCCCACTCCAGGAAGGAGATGTCCAGCCGCACGCCGATCTGGCGCAACTGGGCCTGGTAGGCCTCGGAGATCTCGGCGTCCTTGAAGTACCGGCCGCGGGCGCTGATCAGGGACACGACCAGCGGGATGCCGTCGCGCTGCATGACGCCGTCGGGCCCCGGGCGGAACCCGGCCTCCTGTAGCAGGGCCCGGGCGCGCTCCGGGTTGTAGGGGTACAGGGTGTCCAGCCCCATGGGCTTGTAGCCGAAGACGCCCGGGGCCAGGATGCCGTCGGCCGGCCCGGCGGCACCTTCCAGGATGTTGTCCAGGATGGCCTTGCGGTTGGCGGCCATCACCAGGGCCCGGCGGACGCGGACGTCCGTGAGCGGCGGTCGGGTGAGGTTCATGCCGATGAAAACGACCCGCAGCCCGGTGGCCTGGGCCACCGTGAAGTTGGGGTCCCGCGCGAAGGCCGGGAGCTGTGCCGGCGCGGGCACCAGCACCATGTCCGCCTCACCGGTGCGCAGCGCGATCATCCGGGCCGATTCCTCGGGCACCACCCTGAAGACGATGCGGTCGAGATGGGCCTTCTGGCCCCAGTAGTCGTCGTGGCGCACCACCACGATTCGGTCGTTGGTCCGCCACTCCTCGAACTTGAACGGCCCGGTCCCCACAGGCCGCCGGCTGAACTCGGCCCCGAGGCGCTGGACCGCCGTGGGGCTGACGATGCCGGCGTAGACCATGGCCGCGCTGTAGAGGAGCGGCGCATACGGCTCGGTGGTGACCAGGTCCACGGTGTAGTCGTCCACGACCTCCGCGCCCTTGATGGGGCCGGCCAGGCTCGCCCACCGGCCGGGCGAGCGGGGGTCGAAGGCCCGGTCGAAGGTGAACTTGACGGCAGCCGCGTTGAACGGCGTCCCGTCGTGGAACTTCACATCACGGCGCAGCGCAAACCGGATCCGCGTCGGCGAGAGCACGCGCCACCCGGTGGCCAGTTTCGGCTGGACCTTCATGTCGGGCCCCATGACCACCAGGGGTTCGAGGATCAACTGGTAGACCCACGCGCCGGGCGCGGTGGTCTCGAAATGCGGGTCCAGCGAGACGGCGTCCACCGGGCGGGCGATGGTCAGGGTCCCTCCCCGGACCGGCCCCGCAGGAGCCGGATGAGCAGGTGGCCCGCTCAGGACGAGGATGAGGCCGACGGCGACGAGCGCCCAGCGTACAGTCCGCATCACGACTTCCCCCCTTGTGCTCGACGGATGCCGCAGACCGGCAATCACTCACGCAAGGTTCGCCGTGCTCCGGCCGTTCCCTCCGCCAGGGGCCGATCCCGCCGGTCACGAAGAGAGAGGGTGCACCCATGCTTCCGTGGGAGGTCCCTATGTGGTGGCGTACGCGGTGGCACCGATGGATCGTCGTCGCGGCCGTCCTGGGCCTGCTGGTCCCGCCGTCGGCGGCCCAGGCCCCGATCACCCTGACCTTCATGCACTTCAACGACGTCTACCAGCTGGGTCCCGTAGACGGGGGCAGGGCGGGAGGCCTCGACCGGCTCGCCTTCGAGATCAAGCGCATCCGCGCCGCCGATCCCCAGGCGCAGCTGCTCTTTTCGGGCGACCTGATCTCGCCGTCGCTGGAGTCGTCGGTCTTCAATAAGGGGGCCCAGATGATCGAAGGGGCCAACGCGCTGGGCATCGACGCGGCGACGCTGGGCAACCACGAGTTCGACCACGGCCCCGACGTCCTGCAGCAGCGGCTGGCCGAATCCACCTTCCCCTGGATCGTGACGAACCTCTACCAGGCCGACTTCTCCCGCGTGCCCCGCACGCGGTTGGTGCTGATCAAGCCCGTCCGGGGCGTCGTCGTCGGCTACTTCGGGCTGCTCACCCGGGACACGCTGATCTCCTCCAGCCCGGGGCCGAACATCCGCATCGTGGACGAACTCGGGACCGCGCGCGGCGTCCTGCCGGTCCTGCAGCGCGGAGGCGCCCGGGTCGTCGTGGGGGTCACGCACCTCCCCATGGCCCTGGACCAGCAGATCCTGCGCGAGGTACCCGGCATCCACTTCATCGCCGGCGGCCACGACCACGACCCGATGCGGGCGACGGTGGGCGGCGCCCTGGTCGCCAAGGCCGGCTCCGACGCCAGGTGGCTGGGCGTCGTCCGCCTGCAGGTGACGCCTGACGGCCGCCTGCTCGGGCTGCGCGACCAACTCATTCCCATTACGGATCAGACCCCTGCCGACCCGGAGGTCGCGGCCATCGTCAAGAAGTATGCCGACCGGTTGAGCCGGGAGATGGACGTGGTCATCGGCCGGACCACGGTGCCGCTGGATGCCCGCAACGTCACCGTGCGGACGGCCGAGGCGCCCCTGGGCAACTTCATCGCCGACGTGATGCGCCGGGCTGCAGACGCCGACGTCGCCATCACCAACGGCGGCGGGATCCGGACCAACGCCATCTTCCCGGCAGGCGAGATCAGACGCCGGGACGTGCTGGCCTGGCTGCCCTTCGGCAACGTCGTGGTGAAGGTGCGGATGACCGGCGCGGCGATCCGCGCGGCGCTGGAGAACGGCGTCAGCCAGGTGGAAGGCCTCAGCGGCCGGTTTCCCCAGGTCTCGGGCCTGGCCTTCACCTTCAGCCGCAGCCGGCCGCCGGGGGCGCGCGTCGTCTCGGTCACGGTCGGCGGGCGGCCGCTGGATCCGGACGCCCTCTACACGGTGGCGACCAACGACTTCATGCGCCGGGGAGGGGACGGTTACGAGACCATCAAGAGCGCCGAGGTCGTCATCGATGAGGCCGGCGGACCGGTCATGGCCACCATCGTGGCGCAGGCGATCCAGCAGGACGGGGCCATCAGCCCCCGCGTGGAGGGCCGCATCACCGTCACGCCGTAGCCCTCGGCGCGGCAGCAGGCCTCAGGGCCGGGCCGCCTGCCCGGTGAGGGCATCCAGCACCTCCTCGACGTGCCCCTCCACGCGGACCCGGGGAAAGATACGGGTGATCACGCCTCGCTCGTCGATGATGAACGTGGTGCGCGCGGTGCCCATGGAGGTCCGGCCGTAGCGGCTCTTCCTGACCCAGACGCCGTAGGCCCGGACGATTTTGCGCTCGGGGTCGGCCAGCAGCGGGAAGGGCAGGCCGTGTTTCTCCTTGAACCGCGCATGCGAGGCGGCAGTGTCGGTGCTGACCCCCAGCACCACGGCGCCGCGATCCTGGATCGCACGGTAGTGGTCGCGGAGGGCGCACGCTTCCTTCGTGCAGCCCGGCGTGTCGTCTCTGGGATAGAAGTAGAGGACGACCTTCCGCCCCCGGAAGTCCCGCAACGAGACCGTCTTGCCCTCATCGGTGATGGCGGTGAACTCCGGGGCCCGGTCTCCCACCTTCAGCATAGTGTCCTCCTTCGACCGCCCGCCGCCGGCATCGCCGCGCGGGCGTCACCGGGTGAGCAGGCCTTCCAGCGCAGCCCGCAATCCGGTCCAGCGGAACGCGAACCCCTGCGCCTGCAGCTTCGCAGGGACCACCCGCTGGCTGGCCAGGACCATCTCGTCGGCCATCGCCCCCAGCACCAGCCGCAAGGCGAACGCCGGGGCCGGCAGCACCGCCGGGCGGCGCAGCACCGCCGCCAGGGTCCTGGCGAACTCGCGGTTGGTCACGGGCGTCGGTCCGACGACGTTGACCGGCCCGGCCAGCGCCGGGTTCTGGATGGCCGCCAGGATCGCCGCCACCGCGTCGTCGAGATGGATCCAGGACCACCACTGCCGGCCGGCGCCCAGCGGCCCGCCCAGTCCCATCCGAAAAAGCGGCACGAGCGGCGCGAGCGCGCCGCCCTCCCGCGCCAGGACGAGCCCGAAGCGGGTGCAGACGACCCGCACCCCCCGCTCCTCGGCGCGACGGGCCTCCGCTTCCCAGGCCCGTGTCACGTCCGCCAGGAATCCCCGGCCGGGCGGCGACGACTCGTCGAGCACCTCGTCGCCGCGATCGCCGTAGTAGCCGATCGCCGAGGCGGAGACCAGGACCGACGGCCGCGCGTCGGCTCGCCTGAGCGTGTCCACGAGGAGGCGGGTGGAACGGACGCGGCTCTCGAGGATCTCGGACCGCGTCCGGGCCGTCCACCGGCCCCTGGCAATGCTGCGGCCCGCCAGGTTGACGACGGCGCTCGCGCCCTCGAACACGCCCGGATCGAGATACCCGGTCTGGGGATCCCAGGCGATCTCGTCAGGCCCCACGGGAGGCCGGGCCAGGCGCGCCACCTCCACGCCCTGCGCGCGCAGGACCGCGACCAGCGCCGTGCCAATCATGCCCGAAGCCCCCGCGATGACGATGCGCCGCATCGAGGCTCCCGCTGCGAACCGGGGTGGCTGGCAAGAAGAATCTCCGTTCCCCCATGCCTTTCGGCGATTGGGAAGACCTCTCCTGGCCCTCCGGCTCCTGCGCGGTGGCCCGCATCAGGCCGCGACCCGATGTAGGATCACCACGGCATCCATAGAGTGTGAAATGGGCAGACGCGCCTACCCAAGTGGAGGGGTGTCGAGTGTCCTGTCTATCGCCTGGGCAAGGGAGGGATCGAGATGCGCAGCACGCTCGGGCGGCTGACTGTCATGGCCGCCTTGCTCATGGTCGTGGTCGCGGTGCCGGCTGCGCTGGGCCAGGTCCCGACCATCAAGATCGGCTTCTTCGCGCCGCTGACGGGTCCGGCGGCGCCCGACGGGACCAGTTCCCGCAACGGAGCCCAGATGGCCGTCGACGAGATCAACGCGGCCGGCGGCGTGCTCGGTCGTCCCTTGGGGCTGGTGGTCTATGACGACCGGCTGTCGGCCAGCGAGGCCGTAGCCATCGCCCACCGGTTGATCGAGCGCGACCGGGTCGTGGCGGTGGTGGCCGGTTCCTACAGCGGGCCCACCCGGGCCACCGCGCCGATCTTCCAGAGCGCAGGGATTCCCACCGTCGCCGCCTACGCCGTCCACCCGGACATCACCAAGGCCGGCGATTACGTGTTCCGCAACAGCTTCCTGGGAACGATCCAGGGCAAGGCCGGCGCGTATCTGGCGGCCAGGATCCTCAACGCGAAGACCGCCTCGATCCTGGTCATGGACATCGACTTCGGACGGGCGCTGGCCTCGGGGTTTAGGACCCAGGCCGCGGCCTACGGGCTGCGGATCGTCTCCGAGGACACCTATCCCCTCGGGGAAAAGGAGTTCGCGCCGCTGCTGACCAAGATCAAGGGATTGAACCCCGACGTCATCTATGCCACGGCGTACTTCGCCGAAGCCGCACAGATCGTCCGGCAGGCGAAGGCGCTGGGGATCACCAGCAGGATCATCGGTCAGGAGGGCTACGACTCTCCCAAGTTCCTCGAACTGGCCGGACCGGCTGCGGAGGGGGTCATCATCACCACCAACCTCAACCGGGACGACACCCGGCCGGTGGCGCAGCAGTTCCTCGGTCGCTACAAGGCCCGGTTTGGGATCGACGCGGACATGGTCGGCGCCTCCAGCTACGATGCGGTGCGGATCATTGCCGCCGCCATCGAGAAGGCGGGCGTGGTCTCGCCGCCGCGGATCCGCGACCAGATCTACCGCATTGCGAACTTCGACGGCGTCACCGGGATCATCCGGGGCTACAACAAACTGGGCGAGGTCCTCAAGACGGTGCAGGTGCAGATCGTCAGGGAGGGCCGCTTCAGGTACTTCGCGGTCATCGACGACCCGGCAGTGATCACGCCGCCGACGGAGTAGTCGCCAGGGGAGGCGGGGCACGGCGGCTCTGCCCCGCCTCTCCCCACTCCGCCCGATGATCGGGTTCTGGCAGCAACTTATCAACGGCGTCACCGTCGGCAGCACCTACGCCCTGATCGCCCTGGGCCTGGCCATGGTCTACGGCGTGCTGCGCATCCTCCACATTGCGCACGCCGGGGTCTTCACCCTGGGAGCCTATGTGGGGCTGGTGCTGCACGCGCGGACCGCCAGCCTGCCCACGGCGTTCCTGGGTGCCATGCTGGCCTGTGGGGTTGCCGGCGTCCTGATCCAGCGCTGGCTCTACCGGCCGCTACTGAACCAGCCGCGGATCGTTCCCCTCATTGCCAGCATCGGCCTGTTCATCTTCATGGAGGACCTGTTCCGGCTGCTGGCCGGGCCCTACGTCCTGGCCTTCCGCCTCGATGCCGAGGTCCGGCCGCTGGAGATCGCGGGCGCCGCCGTCACCGGTGTCCAGGTCATGACGCTGATCGTGACGGCCGTGCTGCTGGGCGCAGTCTGGCTGCTGGTGGGGAAGACGTGGCTGGGGCTGGGATGGCGCGCGGCGGCGCAGGACCTGGGGATGGCCGCAGCGGTGGGCGTGAACGCGCACCGCGTCGTCGCCCTCAACTTCGCCTTCGGCTCGGCCGTGGCGGGGGCAGCCGGGGTGTTGATCGGCGCGCTCTACAACGCCGTCTACCCCACGATGGGCAGCGTCCCCGCCTACAAGGCGCTGGCCGTGATCGTGCTGGGCGGACTGGGAAACGTGTGGGGCACCGTCGTGGCCGGGGTGCTGCTGGGGCTGGTGGAGACGTTCCTGGTGGGAATCGTCGGCGGTCTGCTGCCCCGCGACTCGATCGCCTTCGTCGCCCTGATCCTGATGCTGCTGTTCCGGCCCACCGGACTGTTCGGGGAGCGCTAGGCGCATGCCGGAGGTCGGGCTGTACTACTACACGCTGGGCATCACGGTCGGGATCTGGATGATCCTGGTCATGGGCCAGAACATCATCACGGGATACGCGGGCCAGATCTCCCTGGGGCATGCCGCCTTCTTCGGGGTGGGCGCCTACGCCTCTGCGGTGTTGAGCACCACGTACGGGGTCGTCTTCTGGCTGGCCCTGCCGGCCAGCGTGCTCATCACGGCGGTCGTGGGGGCCCTTCTGGGATCGGTCAGCCTGCGCCTGCGTCACGACTTCCTGGCCATCACCACCATCGGGATCAACTTCGTGGTGGTCTCGGTGTTCCTGTACTCGGAGTACTTCGGCGGGTCGCTGGGTATCGGCGGCATCCCCCTCCCCCGGGCGATGGGCGTGGTGTTCACCAAGCCCCTCTACCTGGGCCTCGTGGTGGCGGCCCTGGGCCTGGCCGCCGCCGCGGACCGGCTGCTCAAGCGGTCCTGGCTGGGGCTGAGCCTGGAGGCCATCCGCGAGGAGGAGACGGCCGCCGCGGCCTCGGGGCTGAACGTGAGCGCGCTGAAGATCACGGCCTTTGCGGTGGGCACCGGCTACGCGGGCCTGGCCGGCAGCCTGTACGCGCACTTCATGACCTTCATCAGCCCGCACGACTTCGCGTTCCCGGTCTCCATCACGATCCTGTGCATGGCGGTGCTCGGCGGTCTGGGGACGCTGCGAGGCGCCCTGGTGGGTGCGCTGCTGCTGGGCCTGGCGCCCGAACTGTTCCGCTTCCTGAGGGACTACCGCATGCTCACCTACGGCGCGCTGCTAGTGCTGCTGATGCGCTACCTGCCCTCGGGCCTGCTGGGGGATGCCAGCCCGCTCTGGCAGCGGCTGATCACGCGCCCGCGCGGTGTGCGCGGAGGGGTCGCCTATGGCGGTGCTGTCGATCCGCCAGGTCTTTAAGCACTTCGACGGCGTCGCGGCCCTGCGGGGGGTGAGCCTCGACGTTGAGGCGGGGGAGATCCTGGGCCTCATCGGTCCCAACGGTGCCGGGAAGACGACGCTGTTCAACGTGATCAGCGGGGTCTTTCCGCCGTCGGCCGGGGCCGTGCTCTACGAGGGCCGGCCGATCCACGGGCTGCCGGCGCATGCGGTCGCCAGAATGGGCATCGGCCGCACCTTTCAGATCCCGCGGCCTTTTGCGGATCTCAGCGTCCTGCGCAACGTGCTGGTGGCGCTGGGGCACCGGGCGGTGCAGCACCCGCTGACTGCGTTGCGACCCTGCGAGCAGGCCGAGGCGCTCGCAGAGGCCCACCGCATCCTGTCGCGGGTCGGGTTGAGCGAGCACGAGGCCACGCCCGCCCGGTTCCTGCCGCTGGGGCTGCAGCGGCACCTGGAAGTGGCGCGGGCCCTGGCGCTGCGCCCCCGGCTGCTCCTGCTGGACGAGCCCACCGCCGGGGTGAGCGGCCGCGAGGCAGACGCCATGATGGCGCTCGTCCGCCAGCTCCGAGACGAAGGGCTGACGTGTGTGCTGGTGGAGCACAACATGCGCGTGGCCATGGGGCTGTGCAGGCGGATTGCGGTCCTCCACTACGGCGAGAAGATCAGCGAGGGGCCCCCGGAGGCGGTGGCGCGGGACCCCCGGGTCATCGAGGCGTACCTGGGCACGGAGGACGAACGTGCTGACCGTTGAGCACCTGGAGGTCTTCTACGGGCACATGCACGCCGTGCGCGACGTCGGCTTCGAGGTCAAGAGAGGCGAGCTGGTGGCGATCATCGGGGCCAACGGCGCCGGCAAGTCCAGCATCATCCGGGCCATCGTGGGATGGGTGAGCCCGCGGGCCGGCCGCGTCGTGCTCAATGGCGCCGAGATCACCCGCCGACCGCCCTGGGAGCGGGCCGAGGCCGGCATCGGGCTCGTGCCCGAAGGGAAGCGGCTGTTCCCCGCCCTGACCGTCGAGGAAAACCTGCGCATGGGCGCCTACCTGCGCCGGGGCGCAGACCTGGGGAGGGCCCTGGACGAGGTCTACGGGCTGTTCCCGGTGCTCCGGGATCGCCGCAGGCAACTGGCGAAGACCCTCAGCGGTGGTGAGCAGCAGATGCTGGCCATCGGCCGGGCGCTGGTCTCCAGGCCCAGCCTGCTGCTGGTCGACGAGGTCTCGACCGGGTTGATGCCCACGATGGTCGACCGCGTGCTGGAGGTGCTGCGCCGCCTGCGCGACCGGGGGATCACCGTGCTCCTCGTCGAGCAGAATGCCCGGGCGGCCCTGCGCGTGGCCGACCGCGGGTACGTCCTCGAAGTCGGGCGGATCATCCTGTCGGGCCCGGCAGCGGACCTCCGCCAGCACCCGTCGGTGGTGGCCGCCTATCTCGGCGGTGCGGCATGAACACCGGCAGAAGGGGAGGAGTCGCCCATGGCTGACGGCGTGCAGCACCGCGTGATCCGCGCCCCGCGCGGCACCGCCATCTCCTGCCGGGGGTGGCCGCAGGAGGCCGCGCTGCGCATGCTGATGAACAACCTGGACCCCGAGGTCGCCGAGAGGCCAGACGAACTCATCGTCTACGGCGGCACGGGCAAGGCCGCCCGGGACTGGGCCGCCTTCGACGCGCTGGTCGCGTCGCTGCGCGCCCTGGGAGGCGACGAGACGCTGCTGGTGCAGTCGGGCAAACCGGTCGGGGTCTTCCGCACCCACGAGTGGGCGCCGCGGGTGGTGATCAGCAACAGCATGCTGGTGCCGGCCTGGGCCACCTGGGAACACTTCTGGGAGTACGAGGCCAAAGGGCTGACCATGTTCGGCCAGATGACGGCCGGCTCGTGGATCTACATCGGCACCCAGGGCATCCTTCAGGGCACCTACGAGACGTTCGCGGCGGTCGCCCGCCAGCACTTCAGGGGGTCGCTGGCGGGCCGGCTGGTGCTGACCGCCGGCCTCGGCGGGATGGGCGGTGCGCAGCCGATGGCCATCACCATGAATGAAGGAGTCGCGCTGGTGGTCGAGGTGGATCCGGCGCGCATCTACCGGCGGAAGTCCCAGGGGTGGGTGGACCGGACGACGGACTCGCTGGACGAGGCACTGATCTGGGTGGAAGGGGCGCGGCGGGCGCGGACGCCGCTGTCGGTGGCCCTGCTGGGCAATGCCGCCGACGTCGTCCCCGAGATCGCGCGCCGCGGCGTGCCCGTCGACGTCGTCACCGACCAGACCTCCGCTCACGACCCGCTGGGCGGCTACATCCCCTCCGGCGTCGGCCCCGAAGAGGCGCCGCGCCTCCGGGCGGAGGATCCGGCAGGATACGTACAGCGCTCCCGCGCCTCCATGGCCCGCCACTGCCACGCCATCGTGCGGCTGATGCGCGCCGGGGCGGTGGCCTTCGACTACGGCAACAACCTCCGCGGCCAGGCGAGGGAGGGCGGCTTCGCCGACGCCTTTGCCTACCCGGGGTTCGTCCAGGCCTACATCCGGCCGCTGTTCTGCGAGGGCAAGGGACCCTTCCGCTGGGTCGCCCTCTCCGGCGATCCGGCCGACATCGCCGCCACCGACGAGGTCATCCTGCGGCTGTTCCCCGACGACGCGGCCCTGGGTCGCTGGATCCGACTGGCGCAGGACCGCGTGCCCTTCCAGGGCCTGCCAGCCCGCATCTGCTGGCTGGGCTACGGCGAGCGCGCGCGGGCCGGGCTGGCGTTCAACGACCTGGTGCGCACCGGGCAGGTTGCCGCGCCAATCGTGATCGGTCGAGACCACCTGGACGCCGGGTCGGTGGCCTCGCCGCTGCGCGAGACCGAGGGGATGCTGGACGGGTCCGACGCCATCGCCGACTGGCCGATCCTCAATGCGCTGGTGAACACCTGCGCCGGCGCGACCTGGGTGGCGGTCCACCACGGCGGCGGCGTGGGGATCGGGTACTCGATCCACGCCGGGCAGGTGAGCGTCGCCGACGGGACTGAGCTCGCCGCCCGGAAGCTCGAACGGGTCCTGACCACCGACCCCGGCACGGGGATCATCCGGCACGCCGATGCGGGATACGAGCGCGCGCGCCAGGTCGCCCGCGAGCGCGGCGTGCGCATCCCGTCGCTGGAGGCCTGAGGTTCCCGCCCGATGAGGGCCGCCCCGGACACCGCCAGCGCCGTGGGGCTGCTGGCGGTGGCGGCCGCGGCCTTCCTGTGGGCCACCCTGGGCGTGGCAGGCAGGGCGCTCTATGCTGCAGGGGCCGAGCCGCTGGTCGTGGTGGCCTGGCGGGCCATCCTGGCCGTCCTGGTCCTGGGGGCCGGGCTGGCGATCCTGGGGCCCGGGCTCCCGCGCCTCCCGCCGCGCGAACTCCCGTTCTTCGCCCTCTACGGCCTGGTCGCCGCGTCCAACTATGCGTGTTACTTCCTGGCGTTACGCCATGTCCCCGTCGCCGTGGCGATCATTCTGCTGTACACCTACCCCGCGTTTGTCGCGGTGGCGGCCCGCTTCCTCTTTGCGGAACCGCTCAGCCCGGCCAAGACGCTGGCCCTGGGCCTGTCCTTCGCCGGCGTGGTGCTGGTCGGCGGCGGGCTCTACGTCGGGACGGCGCGCCTCAGCCTCCCGGGCGTGGTCTACGGGCTGGGGGCCGCAGTCACGATGGCCGCCTACAGCCTGCTGGGGAAGCGCGCCACGCGACACCACGATCCGTGGACGGTGACCCTGTTCTCGCTGGCGTTTGCAGCGCTCTCGCTCGCCGCCGCCCTGGGCCCGCGGCTGGCGCGCGCATTCGCGTATACGCCGCCGATGTGGGCAGGGTTGGTCTACCTGGCGGTCGGCCCGACGCTGCTGGCCTACGGCCTGTTCCTGTGGGCGCTGGGGCGCGTCGAGGTGAGCCGGGCCAGCGTCTGGACCACGCTGGAACCCCCCATGGCCGCCGCGCTGGCGTTCCTGTGCCTGGGCGAAGTCCCAAGCGCCGTGCAGGTGGTGGGCGGGGTGCTGGTCCTGGCCGGCGTCGGGGTCCTCCAGTGGCGGCCGGCTACTCCAGCAGCGTGACAGGGCCCCGACCCTAGCGGACCACCGGCGGGCGCGACGCCACAGCGCGCGGCATGAAGACGCCGATGATGCGTACGGTGATCCCCCGATCTCCCGGACCCACCTCGACGCTGAGGCCGCGGCCGTCCCACCGCAGCTCGATGCCCTGCCCGCTGGTGTAGAGCCCGAACGTCCGCAGGAAGTCCAGCAGCGGCTGGCCGACGGCATGGCCGCCCGTGTCGGTGATGAACCGGGTGTCGTCGGTGATGATGAAGGCCACCGTGCCGGCACCCTCCAGGCCGAGGCGCTGGACGCGGTCGAAGGCGCAGATCCCGACGCCGCGCTCCGGGTTGCACATCCCGTGGAGCGCGGGGGTGTCCACGGACTCGACCGGGCCGTACTGCTCCATAAGCGTCTTCGCGCGCTCCAGCGGCATCCCGATCTCAAACGGCCCGATGGCCCTGCCGGGGACGATCATCGTCGACGACTGGGCCGCGACGGAGGATCCGAGGGCGGCGACGAGCGCCAGGGCCACCGTGACGGTCGCATGATGATGCATGGCCTTCGCTCCTTCCCCGAGGCGCGCCCCTGGCCCCTCTCACCCCTGGGACGGCCGTGCCGCCTCGTCTGACGGTCTGCCCACGAGCGTGCGAAACTCCTCGTACTCCTTGGCCAGCATGTCGGCGGTGCGTTGGGCGAAGGCGTCGGTCCTGCCCACCATGTTGCACGTGCGGAGCATGTTGACCGTGAGTTCGAGGATCGAGTTGGCGGGTCCTTCGATGACCACCTGCTCCCCGTTGTACTTGTCGATCAGCACCTTTACCAGCAGGCGCTCGTTGAGCAGGTCGTAGCGGATTTCCCGCGTGATCAGGCTCCAGTCATCGGGCAGTTCGTTCCACCGGGTGTAGGCCTGCGCCAGTTCCGCCCCGTACATCCCCAGGATGGCCCGCAGGAAGGCCGCCACGCGGGGCGAGGCCGTGGCCTCCACCTGGGCGATGCGGTTGACCTGGTCGGTCCGCGTCACCCACGCCACGAGGTAGGCGGGATCCTGACCGAGGTAGCTGGACAGGGCGGTGTGGACTTCGCCCAGGGTCTTCACGCCGACCCCCGTCCCCAGGCGCCTGCCGATGACCGCCAGGACCTCCGAGTCCGCCTGCGGCCGGGCCTGCAGGAACGCATCGAGCACCCCGGCGGCCTCCGCGATCAGCGGTCCCGGATCCGACACCTGCCCGGCCAAGAGGGATGACCAGTCGGCCATGTCCTTCACGCTCCCTTCCCCGCGGTCCTCTCGGTCCGCGCCGACACCTGAGGCCAGATCTTGGCGGGGACATCTCCGGCGCGTTCGGTGAACCGCTGCCGGGCGTGCCGCGCCTTCTCGATCTGCCCAAAGATCTGGTTGATCACATCCCGCAGCTCTCCCAGGGTCTTGTCGGCCTTGGGGGGACAGAGCGTCCCTATCTCGTCGAGCGCATTGCGGATGTCGGCCAGGTGCCGGGCCAGCGCCTCGGCCATCTCGTCGGGTGCGCCTTTCGGGGGGCCGCTCATGGCCGCGCGCACGACGCTCCGCGCGTCCCTGACCGCGCTGTCCAGGCTCCCCACCGGTTCCCGGAAGTCGTCCTCATCGCCCTTGAACGCCGGGCCGAGCCCCGTCACCATCCCCCGCATCTCGTTGACGAATCTCCGCACACGCTCCCAGTCGGTGGGCCTCAGCCCCCTGGCCCGGGCTTCTTCGAATGCCGTGCGGGCCTCGTCACACCGGGCCGACAACGCCTGGCAACTGATGTAGCCCTGGATGTAGTCCCCCAGCCGCTCCTGATGGGCCTGGAGCTGGCCCAGGAGCAGCGGGCTGACCGCCACCACGGCGGGTTCCTCCAGTTCCGCCTCGACGGCTTCCCGTCCGGTCTGGGCCCTCGGGGCCCACGCCGCGTCGGGGGCATCCCGCTCCTCCCTGCGGCTCTCGGAGTGCACGTCGGCCGCGCGCGCCGCCTGCACGTCCTGGAGGATCCTGTCCAACGCCTCGGCCTCCGGCCTGCCGTCGAAGTCGCGGCGGAGCCGCTCCAGGGCGGGGGTGAGTTCCACGGCGCAGTACGTGGCCACGGCCTCGATGGTCTCGTAGTGGACATTATACTGATCCGCCAGGGTGGGGTTGGCTCCGGTCCGGTCGCGGGACTTGAGTGCGTCGAGGGCCGTCAGCGCAGTCCTGAGGGCCGTCAGTTTCCCGTGGACGGTCTCCTGCACCTCGGTCACCCTCTCGGTCAGCGGCGGCTGGTCCGGCGCCAGCCTCTGCAGGGCCTGGGCGATCCTGGTCAGCAGGGCCCGATTCTGCCTAGCCTCCGCAAGATAGTCTGACGCCATCTCGGCCTGCCTCTGTCCCGCGCTACGGTACCGGGATCCCGATCAGGAGTCCCAGGGCCTTCACCAGCGCATAGGCCCTGGTCGCGACCTGCACGGCCTTCGCCCCCTGCTCCACCAGATGCTCTGCGGTCTCTACCACCCGTTGGACGGTCCACCGATCGCCCGAGGGTGGCGGAGGCAGCGCGCTCGTGTCCAGCGTGGCGGGGGGATGGGTCCTGGCCTGTTCGACTACCTGACTCGTCAGCCGATCCAGCGCGGGAACGATCTCGGTCTCGAAGACGACCTTCGACGCTTCGATGTTTCCGATCAGGACATACCGCCTGGTGGCCAGGGTGGGGTCGGTTTTGAAGACATCGGCCCGGTCGACCTCCGCCAGGTTCTCCAGGTTCGTCCGAAACCGCTCGAGCACATCAGCCACCCTGGCGCGCAGGTCACTGACGTCAGACGCGTACACTCTATTGAGTCTGTCGCTGGCCAGGAGCGTGTCCAGTTGTACCAGGGTCTTGAGGATCTGATCCGCTTCCTTCCGCGAGGCCTGCTGGTAATCCTGGGGCATGGCGCACCCTCCCGGGAGGTCTCCATCGGTGAACTCACTCTCGCACTGGCAGCCACGCGGAATGCAGGCCCAGGCGCGCGGGGTGCGAAAAGCCTGCAGATCAGACTGGCGGGAGCGACGGGATTTGAACCCGCGATCTCCTGCGTGACAGGCAGGTGTGTTGAACCAGGCTACACCACGCCCCCGCGAGGGCGACTCCCGCCAGCAGTCATTGTACCGCCCGCGACCTACCGGGGCAATGACCGGCGCAGGCCCACGTCCGCCGGCGGGCCGAGGCGGCGACGGGGGCCTCATGGTTCCACGCTGACCGTGACGGTTGCGGTCTTCCCGCTGTAGGCCGGGCTCTCGATGTGGATCTCCAGCGTGTCGGCCTGCAGCAGCCGGATCATCCCCTCGGGGGTCACCTCGTAGGAGGCGCCCCCGGCGGCCACGACGATCCGGGACGGCTGGCCGCGGTCGCCGCGACGCAGGAAGAGGTGCTGTCCGACCCGGGCGCGGAACGCCCGCCCCCCGACCACCCACGGTCCGCGGACGCCATCGACGAAGTACTCGATGGTCACCGTCCCGGCCGGCAGCGGCGGCGTGTACTGGCTGGCGAGGTCCTCGGCCTGCCACCCCGCCTGGCTCCAGCGGTAGATGCGGTCGATGTCGCTGCGGGTCTCCAGCAGGCCCTCAGGGATGAAGCGGATCCGACCGGCCGGCAGGCCGTGGTTCTCGGCGGTGACCTGGACCTGGCGGCGGCGCTGCTGGACCACGATGTAGCCGAGGAATCCGGCGCTGCCCCCGCGCGTGGCGAACACGGCCGCCACCGGCGCGTCATCGGACGGCCGCCCGGTCTGGATTGGCTCCCAGGTCTCGCCGGCGAGCCGGCGCTGGAACAGCCGCTCCAGGCGGCTGCCCGGACCGACCCCGAAGACGAAGGCGGTCGGGGCCCGATCGCGTCCCGTCTGCGCCGCCGAGGCGGGCACGGTCGCGGCGACCAGGACCTCGTCGCGGCCGTCCCCGGTCAGGTCCGCATAGGCGATCTCGTTGATCGCCGTCCCTGGCGGCAGCAGGGGGAGGACCTGGGCGGCCGTGGGCATCTCGCCGCGCTCCTGAGGCCGGCAGCCAGCGAGCCCCACGGCGGCCACCGCGCAGCAGCAGACCAGGACGACCCGGGTGGACACCGCTCCTTCTCAGGCGTCTGCCGTAATGCCTATTCGGAGGGGTCCTGCCCCGCGCCTGCAGGGGCTAGACCGGTGCGGGCTCAGGAGAGGAGGGCGGCGACGCGGTCACCGAAGGCGGCGGTCGACAGCGCCGGCCGGCCCGCGGCGATGTCGGCGGTGCGCGCCCCCGATGCCACGGCGGCATCCACGGCCCCTTCGACCGCGGCGGCCTCGTCAGCCAGGCCCAGGGCGTACCGCAGCAGCAGCGCCGCGCTCAGGATGGCGCCGATGGGGTTGGCCAGCCCCTTGCCGGCGATGTCCGGGGCGGTGCCGTGCACGGGCTCGTACAGCGAGGGACCGTCGGCGCCCAGGCTGGCCGAGGGCAGGAACCCCAGCGATCCGACCAATCCGGCGGCCTCGTCGCTGAGGATGTCCCCGAACATGTTCTCGGTCACGATGACGTCGAAGGTGGCCGGGCGACGCACCAGATGCATCGCGGCAGCGTCCACCAGCATGTGGTCCAGCGTGACGTCGGGGAACTCCCGCGCCACCTCCCCGGCGACCTCGCGCCACAACTGCGACGAGTGCAGGACGTTGGCCTTGTCGACGGAGGTCAGGTGCCTTCGGCGGCGCTGGGCGGCGCGGAAGGCTGTGCGCACGACGCGGGCGATCTCGTCTTCGGCGTAGGCGAGGGTGTCGATCGCCGCGCGCCGGCCGTCGCGCACGGCCCGACCTCGCGGCTCGCCGAAGTACAGCCCGCCGGTGAGTTCCCGGACGATCAGGAGGTCGGTCCCCGCCAGCACCTCGGTGCGCAACGGCGCCGCATCGAGCAGCGCCGGGTACGCGCGGACCGGACGCAGGTTGGCGAAGAGCCGCAGCGCCCGACGCAGGGTCAGCAGCCCGGCTTCCGGCCGGCGGTCCGGCGGCAGGCCATCCCACTCCGGGCCGCCGACGGCGCCGAGCAGCACGGCGTCGGCCCGTCGGCAGGCCTCCAGCGTGGCGTCCGGCAGCGGGGGCCATCCGGCGCGGATCGCCGCGCCGCCAAAGGGCGCTTCCTCAAAGGTCAACGTGTGGCCGCGCAGGCGCGCGACCGCGCGCAGGACCTTAACGGCCTCTGCCGTGACCTCCGGCCCGATGCCGTCGCCCGGCAGGAGGACGATCCGGGCCTTCATCCTGCAGGGCCGGCGAGTCGTCCCGCCCGACCCACGCGGCCGGTCAGTAGGCTTCCTGGATCTGCCGGCAGACCCAGACCGCGGCGTCCTGCTCGTCGCCGGCACCATGGCTCGCGCGCGCCAGCTCCAGGGTCAGGGCGGCCCAGTCTACATCACCGTCCCATCCGCAGAAGACCGTCCGCCAGATCTTTCCCCACTCCATCGCCTGCCCCCGTTCCTCCTAGCTCGCCGGCTGCGGCGCCGCCACCAGCGACGCGTACTCCAGGCTGTCGGCCAGTGCCCGCGCGCTGGCCAGCACCACGTTTTCCGAGACGCCCACCGTGCCCCAGTGCCGCTGGCCGTCGGTCGAGGTGATCAGCACGCGCACCCGTGCCGCCGTCGCGGCCTCGGCGTTCAACACCCGCACCTTGTAGTCCACCAACCGCACCCGGGCCAACTCGGGGTGGAAGCGCTCCAGCGCCGCCCGCAGCGCCCTGTCCAGGGCGTGGACCGGGCCGTTGCCCTCGGCGGACGCGCCGGCCTCCTGGCCCCGGACCGACACGCGGACGATGGCCCGCGCGGTGCACTGCCCGTCGTGCTGGTCGACGGCGACGTGGAAGGCCTTGATCTCGAACCCGGGCACGTAGCCCAGGGCCGCCCGCCGGAGCAGCAGTTCGAAGGAGGCCTCGGCGCCCTCGAACTGGTACCCCTCAAACTCCAGGCGCTTCAGGTCGTCGAGCACCGCCTGGACCTCGGGCCGCGAGCGGTCGAGGTGCAGGCCCATCTCTGTAGCCTTGTAGAGCACGGTGGCCCGCCCCGAGAGGTCGCTGACCACCACGCGCCGGGCGTTGCCGATCACCTCCGGCGGGACGTGCTCGTACATGACCGGATCGGCCATCACCGCACTGACGTGCACGCCGCCCTTGTGGGCGAAGGCGTTGGCCCCGACGTAGGGCTGATAGTCATCGGGGGCCATGTTGGCCAGCTCGGCGACCAGCCGGCTCAACCCGGTCAGGTGCACCAGGGCGTCGGGGTGGAGGGCGTCCAGGCCCAACTTGAGCCGGAGCCCCGGGACGACCGAGCACAGGTTGGCATTGCCGCACCGCTCGCCGTAGCCGTTGATGGTGCCCTGGACGTGGACGCACCCGGCCTCCACGGCGGCGAGGGTGTTGGCGACGGCCAGCTCCGCATCGTTGTGCGTGTGGATGCCGATGGGTCCACCCACTTCGCGGGCGACCACCGCCACCCCGTCGCGGACCTGTGCGGGGAGGCTGCCGCCATTGGTGTCGCAGAGGACCAGGCAGTCCGCCCCGGCCTCCCGGGCCGCCCGCAGGGTCGCCAGCGCGTAGTCGCGGTTCGCCCGCAGGCCGTCGAAGAAGTGCTCGGCGTCGTAGATGACCTCGCGGCCGGCCGCGCGCAAGAACGCCACCGACTCCCGGATCATCGCCAGGTTCTCCTCCAGCGTCGTGCGCAGGGCCTGCCGGACGTGCAGGTCCCAGGACTTGCCGAAGATGGTCACGGTGGGTGTGTTGGCGTCGACCAGCAGCCGGAGGTTCGCATCCTCCTCCGCGCGCACGCCAGCCCGCCGGGTGCTGCCGAAGGCGGCGATCCGCGCGTGGCGCCACGGGACATCCCGCGCCTGCTCGAAGAAGGCCAGGTCCTTGGGGTTGCTGCCCGGCCAGCCTCCCTCGATGTAGTCGAAGCCCAACTCGTCCAGCCGACGGGCGATCCGCACCTTGTCCTCGGCGGAGAAGGCCACGCCCGCGGCCTGCGTGCCGTCGCGCAACGTCGTGTCGTAAACGGCGATGCGTCTCATCGCCGGGCCGTCCCGCCGGCCACCTTCTGGCGCGTGTAGGCGATGATGCCGCCGGCGGCGACCAGCCGGCGCATGAAGTCCGGCAGGGGCGCCGCGGCATGCACGGTCCCCCGGGTCTCGTTGATGATGCGGCCGGCCTCCTGGTCCACGGCGATCTGATCGCCGCTCTCGGTGACGGCGTGGAGGTCTGCGCACTCAAAGAGGGGCAGCCCGATGTTGAAGGCGTTGCGGTAGAAGATGCGGGCGTAGGACTTCGCGACGATGCAGGCAACCCCCAGGCCCTTGATGGCGATCGGCGCGTGCTCGCGTGAGGAGCCCTGGCCGAAGTTCTCGCCGGCCACCAGGATGTCGCCGGGCCGGATCCTGGCGGCCAGGGAGGGGTCCAGGTCCTCGAAGCAGTGCGGCGCCAGGGCCGCGGCATCGGCGGTGACGAGATAGCGCGCCGGGATGATGACATCCGTGTCCACGTGATCGCCCAGCTTCCAGGCGGTCCCCCGGAAGATCATGCCCCCACCTCCAGCGCCGTCTTCCCCAGGACCTCGTCGGGGTGCGCGAGCCGGCCGAGCACCGCGCTGGCGGCGGCCACAGCCGGACCGGCCAGGTAGACCTGGCTCTCCCGGTGCCCCATCCGGCCCACGAAGTTGCGCGACGACGTGCTGACGCAGACCTCTCCCGCTGCCAGGACGCCCATGTGTCCGCCGATGCAGGGTCCGCAGGTGGAGGTGCTGACCGCGGCGCCGGCGTCGATGAAGATCTCGATCAATCCCTCGGCCAGGGCCTGGCGGTAGATCGCCGGGGTCGCCGGGATCACCAGCAGCCGCGTGCGGGGGTGGACCCTGCGGCCGGCCAGCAGCCGCGCCGCCACCCGCAGGTCCTCCAGCCGGCCGTTGGTGCACGTACCGATAAAGCACTGGTCCACCAAGACGCCGGCCGCTTCGCGCACCGGCACCACGTTGCCGGGCGACGACGGCGCCGACACCACCGGCTCCAGCCGGCTCGTGTCGTACTCAAAGACCTTCGTGTACTCGGCGTCGCGGTCGGCATAGACCGGGACGAAGGGCCGCTTCGCGCGGGGCGCCACCCACTCCAGGACCACCTCGTCGGGCTCCATGATGCCGTTCTTGCCGCCGGCCTCCACCGCCATGTTGGTGATGCTGAAGCGTTCGTCCATCGTCAGGTGCCGCAGGGCCTCGCCGGCGAACTCCATGGCGCAGTAGCGGGCGCCGTCCACGCCGATGTCGCCGATGACCCGCAGGACCAAGTCCTTGCCGGTGACCCAGGGCGCCGGGCGTCCGTGGAAAACAAAGCGCAGCGTCTCCGGCACCCGGAACCACAGTTCGCCGGTCGCCATGACCGCCGCCAGGTCCGAGGAGCCGACCCCGGTGGCAAAGGCGCCGAGCGCGCCGTGGTTGCACGTGTGGGAGTCGGCCCCCACAAAGACCTCGCCGGGCAGGACCAGCCCCTCCTCGGCCAGCAGGACGTGGGCGATCCCCGCGCGGCCGATCTCGTAGTAGTGGGGGATCTCGTGGCGGCGGGCGAACTCCCGCATGACCTTGCACTGCTCGGCCGAGGCGATGTCCTTGTTGGGCGCGTAGTGGTCGGGCACCAGGGCCACGCGGTCGCGGTCGAAGACGGTCGGCACCCCGATCTTCTCGAACTCGCGGAAGGCCAGCGGCGCAGTGATGTCGTTGGCGAAGCAGAAGTCCACGCGGGCCTCGATGAGATCGCCCGGCCGCACGCGGGGTGCGCCCGCGTGCGCGGCCAGGATCTTCTCGGTCAGCGTCATACCCACGCCGGATCCCCCGTCCGTGCCGAGGCCCGCGCGGACACCAGGCGGTTGACCGCGTCGAGATAGGCCCGCACGCTCGCCTCCAGGACATCCGTGCTGCTGGCGCGGCCCACCGCCACGGCCTCCCCTTCGCGCACGCGCACCGTGACCTCGCCCAGGGCGTCGGTGCCGCCGGTGACCGCGCGGATGGCGTAGTCCATCAACTGCGCCTGCACGCCGGTCAGGCGGTTGACCGCCGCGCACAGCGCGTCCACCGGCCCGTCGCCGGTGGCGGCCTCGGTGGCCGTCCCGCTTTCGGAGGCCAGCGTCACCGTGGCTGCGGGCGGCGAGCCCGTGCCGGTGGACACCTGGAACGCCTTGAGCACGAAGCGCTCCGGCGCGGCGCGGACCTCCTCGTCCACCAGGGCCAGGATGTCCTCGATGGTCACCTGCTTCTTGCGGTCGGCCAGAGCCTTGAAGCGGGCGAAGGTGCGGCCGATCCCGGCCTCGTCCAGCACGACCCCGTGATCTTCCAGGGCCTTGCGGAAGGCGTGCCGGCCCGAGTGCTTGCCGAGCACGAGGCGGTTGGTCGGCAGGCCGATGTCCTCGGGCCGCATGATTTCGTAGGTGGCGCGGTTGACCAGCACGCCGTGCTGGTGGATGCCGGCCTCGTGGGCAAAGGCGTTCTCGCCCACGACGGCCTTGTTGGGCTGGACCGGGATGCCGGTGATGGCGACGAGCAGCCGGCTGGTGCGGTGGATCCGGGTGGTGTCGACGTTCGTGCGCAGGCCGTAGGTGTCGCGCCGCGTGCGCAGCGCCATCACGATCTCCTCCAGCGCGGCATTGCCCGCCCGCTCGCCGATCCCGTTGATGGTGCACTCCACCTGCCGGGCGCCGGCGGCCACCGCGGCCAGCGAGTTGGCGACCGCCAGGCCCAGGTCGTCGTGGCAGTGGACGCTCCAGACGACCCGGTCGCTGGTGGGGATGCGCTCGCGCAGCGTCCGGATCAGGCCCGCGTACTCGTCCGGCGTGGTGTAGCCCACCGTGTCGGGCACGTTGATGACCGTGGCCCCGGCCCCGATGGCCGCATCGAAGATCCGGCAGAGGAACTCGACCTCCGACCGGCTGGCGTCTTCGGCCGAGAACTCCACGTCGTCGGCAAACCGGCGCGCCTGGCGCACCGCGGCCTCCGCCGCCGCCACCACCTCGTCGGGGGTCATGCGGAGCTTGTGCTCCATGTGGATCGGGGAGGTGGCGATGAAGACGTGCACGCGGGGACGCGCGGCGGGGGCGAGCGCCTCGATGGCCGCGTCCACGTCCTTCGGGTTCGCCCGGGCCAGGGCCGCGATCGTGGCCTCGCGCACCTCCCGGGCCACGATCTGGACCGCCTCCAGGTCGCCGGGCGACGAGATGGGGAATCCGGCCTCGATGACGTCGACCCGCAGGGCTTCCAGTTGACGGGCGAGCTCCAGCTTCTCGGCCGGCGTCATGGAGAAGCCGGGCGACTGCTCGCCGTCGCGCAGCGTGGTGTCGAAGATGCGGACCAGGTCGTCCATCGGGTGCCTCCGACCTCAGGTGTTCTGGGCTCCGCGCACCAGCGTCACCTGCCCGGTGCGGGCCATCTCGCGGATCCCGTGCTTGGCGAGCAGGGAGACGATCGCGTCGATCTTGTCGGTGCGGCCGGTGACCTCCAGGGTGATGGTACGGTCGGTGAGGTCCACAACGCTGGCGCGGAAGACGCTGGCGATTTCCATGATCTCCATGCGCGTCCCGGGATTCACGTTGACCTTGATGAGGGCCAGCTCGCGGTCCACGGTGGGCGTGCCGTCCACGGCGGTGGCCCGCAGCACCTCCACCAGCTTGCGCAGTTGCTTGGCGAAGGACTCCGTCCGGTCCGGCGGCGTGTCCACCACGATGGTCATGCGCGAGATGCTGGGATCCTCGGTGGGCCCCACCGACAGGCTGTGGATGTTCACCCCGCGGCGCCGGATGAGCCCGGCCACCCGGACCAGGACCCCCGGCTGGTTGCGGACCAGGACCGAAATGGTCGCGGTGTGCGGCTCGCTCATCTCGTCGACTCCCTCCGCCTGGGCCACCGGCCTCACCGGACGGCGATGTCCACGGGCGGCCGCATGGCGGCCAGCGTGGCCAGCACCTCGTGGATCGGGTGGGCGCGGAAGGCCTCGAGGAGCGCCCCGCCGGCGCGCGGCTGCTCGTCGGCCGCAGGGTAGGCGATCTGGGACAGCAGGGCCTCGAACCGCGGCCCCCACTTGCGCGTGCCCAGGCGCGCCGTCGTGGAGCAGTTGTCCACCATGTAGGCGACGCCGCGGGCGTGCATGTAGGGGAGCAGGGAGTCCACGGCCTCGATGACGGACTCGTTGGCGATCTCGGAATAGGGGTGCCCCCGCTCCACGAGCACGTCCACCTGGGCCATCATCGTCCCCAGGAAGGTCCCGGCGGTGAAGGCGTGGACCTCGGCCCTCAGCCGCCCGCGCTGCCGGCGGACGTCGGCCCCCACCTTCCACATCCGGCTCCCCTCGATGGGCGGGATCGGGTACTCGGCCAGGCGCTTGCCGGCCAGGATCACGCTGCGCAGTTCGTTGCCCGAGGCGACCTCGTCGTAGATCTCGACCATCAGCGGCTTCGTCGTGGTGTAGGCGGCCGCATAGGCCCGCTCGAAGTCCGCCCGCTCCGGCCCCGACAGCCCGTCGTAGACGGCGCGCAGTCCCTCCCGGGAAATCCGCTGTGCGATCGGACCGGTGATGCTCTCGCAGGCGTGGACGAAGGCCTCCTGCTCCGAGTAGCCCTGGGCGAGGTAGCGGCGGTAGAGGCTCTCGACGATCCCCCAGACCGCGCCCAACAGGATCGCCCGCTCGCCGAAGATGTCGGAGAGGTACTCGGAGGTCAGCGTCGTCTTGAACGTATACGGCGCCCCCAGCGCCACCGACCAGGCCAGGGCGACCTCGGTGGCGCGGCCGTCGATGTCCTGCTCGACTGCGAAACTGGTGTTGATCCCGGCGCCGTTGGTCTCGCGGCCCTGTTCGTAGAGGCGGCGGACCGAGGGGCCCATGCCCTTGGGGCACACGCCGATGACGTTCACCGTCGGCGGGAACCGGTCGCCCGTGTTGCGCAGGTGGCCCACCAGGAAGCCGTGGGACAGCCCCAGCGTGGCGCCCGGCCGCAGCGCCTGGAAAATGCGCGGGTACAGCTCGGCCTGCGCGGCGTCGGCGATCAACAGCAGGACCAGGTCGGACCGCTCGATGACCTCGAACATTTCGCCCAGTGTGCCGCCGGCCTCGGTGAACCCCGCCTGGCGGGCCGCCTCGAATGAACCCGACCCTTCCCGCAGCCCGACGACCACCGTGATCGGGGTGCCCTCCAGCGACTCGCGCAGGTTCATGGCCTGGGCCGGGGCCTGCGAGCCCCAGCCGATCACGCCGATGGTGCGGATGCCCGCCAGCGCCTTGGGCAGCAGGGGGAACAGGTGCCGCCCGCCACGCACGAAGGACTCGCGCCGGCCCGCCAGGTCCAGCGTCTCCACCGGGAAGATCGCCGAGGTGAAGGTGTTCTCGCCGGCGGCGGCCGCGGACTTTGGAGCGTGGGACGCCATGGTCATGCCGTCACGCATCGAGGATCATTTCCTTGACCGACTGCCCCGAGGGGATCATCGGGAGGCAGTTCTCCTCGGGGTCGCAGAGCACGTCCACCACGCAGGGGACGCCCTCGGTGGCCAGGGCCTCGCGCAGCGCGCCCTCGACCTGCTCCGGCCGCTCCACCCGGATCCCCCGCGCCCCGTACACCTCGGCCAGCCGGGCGAAGTCGGGGTTGCGCAGCAGTGACGCCGACAGCCGGCCCCGGTAGAAGAAGCTCTGCCACTGGCGGACCATCCCCAGGGCGCCGTTGTTGAGGATGATGATCGGCAGGCTCAGCCGGTGTTCCACCGCCGTGATCAGGTCCTGCAGGGTCATCTGGAACCCCCCGTCGCCGACCACGGCGAAGACCTGCCGGTCCGGACAGGCGAATTTGGCGCCCATCGCCGCCGGGAAGCCGAACCCCATGGCCCCCAGCCCCCCGGAGGTGATGAACGACCGCGGCGCCCGCGGCCGGTACCACTGCGCCAGCCACATTTGATGCTGCCCCACGTCGGTCACCGCGATGGCCCGCCCCTCGGTGAGCCGGTTGAGCAGGTCGCAGACGTACTGGTGGCTGATGCGGTCTGCGCCCTGGCGGTACCGGAAGGGGTACCGCGTGCGCCACTCGTCGATCTGCTGCCACCAGGCGTCGATCTGCGGGGGGCGCACCTGCGGCAGCAGCGCCGCCAGCACCCGCCGGGCGTCGCCGACGATCGGCACGTGCGCCGGCTTGTTCTTCCCGATCTCCGCCGGGTCGATGTCGATGTGGATGAACCGCGCCCCCGGCGCGAAATCCTTCAGCCGCCCGGTCACCCGGTCGTCGAACCGCACCCCCACGGCCAGGATAACATCCGCCCCGTTGATGGCCCAGTTGGCATAGGCGCTGCCGTGCATGCCCACCATTCCCAAGCACAGCGGGTTCGTCTCGTCCATCGCCCCCTTGCCCATCAGCGTCAGCACCGTCGGGATCCGCGTTCGCTCCACCAGCGCTGTCAGTTCCCGGCTGGCCTCCGAGGTGATGATCCCCCCGCCGGCGTAGATGACCGGCCGCTGTGCCGCCGAGAGCAACTCGGCCGCCGCCGCGATCTGGCCGGGACTGCCCTCGGTGATCACCCGGTAGCCGGGGATCTCGACGGCGTCGGGGAACTCCGGCTCGACCAGTTCCTGCGAGACGTCCCGCGGGATGTCCACCAGCACCGGTCCCGGCCGGCCGGTGCGGGCCAGGTAGAACGCCTCGTGAATCGCCCGCGGGATGTCGGCCGCCCGCATCACCAGCGTGTTCCACTTCGTGATGGGCATCGTGATGCCGGTGACGTCTGCCTCCTGGAAGGCGTCGTTGCCGATCACCGGCCGGGCCACCTGCCCCGTGATGGCCACGATCGGAATGGAGTCCATCATGGCGTCGGTGATCCCCGTCACCAGGTTCGTCGCCCCCGGCCCCGAGGTCGCCGTGCACACCCCCACCCGGCCCGAGGCCCGCGCGTAGCCCACCGCCGCGTGCGCGGCCACCTGCTCATGGCGGCAGAGGATGTGCCGGATCCCGTCGGCGTCGTAGATGGCATCGTAGATCGGCAGCGACGCCCCACCGGGATGGCCGAACATGAGCTCGACCCCTTCCCTGCGCAGCGCCTCCATCAGCACCTGGGCGCCGTTCATCCTGGGCGCGGGGGCGGGGCCGCCCGCCTCGCTGGCAGCCGGCCGCGCCGGCCGACGCGCCGTTCGGGTCCGTGGTGCCGTCATCTGCCGGGCCATCTCAATCCCTCCGTCCCACTCTCATGGCGTCCCTCCATGCCTCCTCGCCGAAGCGACAAGCCCCTGCGCAAACACAAACGGGACCATCCCAAGGACGGGATGCTCCCGCGGTACCACCTTAGTTCCCTCCCGGCGTCGCGGCCGGGTGGGCCCTCTCACCCGTCTCGGGGGCGACCGGCGGGTCCTACTCGCGGTTCAGACCCGCAGCTCGGGGACGAGGTTCGGCGGTCTTGGAGACCGGCTCACACCACACCCGGTTCGCTTCCTCCGCGAGCCCGCCTACTGCTTCCCGTCGTCGCTCATCTGCTGGATGAAGAAGCCTGAGCGATAGGCACCGGTGAGGAACCTATCCCTCAGGCTTCTATCCTGAAGGTGTAACGGCGCGATCCGCCGCCTGCGCCGCTTGGACCAGCCCGGCCCGGGTTGGACCGCGGAACCCTAGGCGCACTCCCTCGAAATCAGGCCCTTTGAAATTGCCTCTAATCTACCGAGGCGGCAGCCGCCTTGTCAAGCCCCGAACCCTCCGGGTCGCGTCGGCGGTGACGCGGATCCGACGCCGCCGCGCCTGCCTGGCTACTGTCGCCAGATCAGATGCAGGAAGGGCCCCTCCAGCGTGTGCTCCAGGATGTCAGTCGGGCGACGGAAATCGATACGCTGGAACCGCCAGCCGGCCTCGCCCGCCAACCGCGCGCTCCGTTCGTAGCGGATCGCGAACTGGGCATCGGTGAGCGTCCCGCCGTAGGTGGTGGTCGTCGTCGTGCCGCCGCTGACGAAGTTCTCGGTCACGTTCATGGCGAACGCGTGGGCCAAAAACAGGCGCGCCGACCACGGCCCGCGCAGCGGGATGTGCGCCTCGGCGCCCAGGCGCGGCCCGCCGGCCCGCGCCTCGTCGCTGGTCGCCAGAGCCGAATCTTCGGTGCGGGCGCGGTAGTACTGCCAGCCGGCCAGCAGATCGACGGCCAGCGGCCCCGGTCCCACCCGGTAGCGCACGTCCACGCTGGAAATCGTCACGTTGCCGCTCACCGACGCCGGGGCGGGCACGTCGCTGAAGGTGATGTTGCGCCACGAACCGCCGGCGTAGTCGAAGGCCAGCCACCATCGGTCGCGGAGTCTGAGCCGCGCGTCGAGCACCAGCAGGGTGTTGTCGGCCTTGACGTCCACCGGCCCCACGAACCGCCACTTCCCGCGGCCGAACCACGCGCCGACGCTGAGGGCGAAGCGCTGGTCGGGGGCCTGGTAGGCGAGAAGCGAGTGGTCCGGCCAACTCTGCCCGCGCGCCGACGCCGGCAGGACCAGCACGAAGGTCAGGACGAGTGTTACGGCCAGAATGCGTGTCATGTCAGCTCCTCCCTGGCGGCCCGCCGTCACAGCGTCTCCGACTGTCCTGCGTTCAGGGTGGGGATGCGGAACACAAACGTGCTGGAGAAATCGCCGGCCCCGTCGTTGGGATCGTTGTTCCCGAAGACGTCCGGGTCGGTGTCGTAGAAGGTGAGCCCGTCGGTCACAGCCAGCCGCGGCGAGCGGGAGGCAATCGCGTAGTAGCGGGGGTTGGCGGCGGCCCCGCGGCCGCGCACGATGGCGTTTACGCCCCCGACCTGGATGACATCCCATCGGTCGGCGCTAAACGACCCGCCGCCGGCCCTATCGATGTCGAAGTCCAGCGACCGGGCGAAGCGGAGGTTGGTGATGGGCGACGTCCCGGTGTTGGTCAGGGTGATGTTGAAGCTGGCATAGCGGTCGCCCCGGCGAAGGCCGATGACCAGGGTCACGCGCAGCGGCCCCACGTCCACGACGGACCGCATGGCGAAGTTGGTCCCGTCAGAGGACACCTCGGCCGAGACCAGGGTCGTCGTTCCGGCCCCGGCATTGAAGAGTCCGGGGTCGCCCAGGTTCCCGTCGGCCCCGCCATGGTAGAGCGAGCCGCCATAGTCGAACTTGACGCTCCAGCCCTCACAGGAACAGCC
This sequence comes from Candidatus Fervidifonticultor sextus, assembly GCA_031459875.1. GTDB lineage: Bacteria > Sysuimicrobiota > Sysuimicrobiia > Sysuimicrobiales > Humicultoraceae > Fervidifonticultor_A > Fervidifonticultor_A sextus. The sequence continues at coordinate 113,021 of JAVKHQ010000004.1, forward strand.
GGGGATCATGACGTCGAACTCGCTGGGGCTGGTCGGCAGCTGCCGCGAGGCGAACCCGATGCTGTTGGCCGGTGCCGGGTTCACGCCGGGCGAGAGGAAGGGCGTGGGCTGGATATCGCCGCCGGGGGTGACCATCGCGCCGCCGCGGTTCAGCCCGATCTGGATGAAGTCACCCGTCAGGACCTGGGGACCCGACACAGGGGTCCAGGTCCCAGGCACCGGGAACGGGATGGAACTCTGGTAGATCGCCAACAGATCGGCGTCGTCCACCCCGCCCATGATAATGAAGGGGATGCCTGGGGTGATCTGCGGCCCGCCCCCGTAGGGGAGCGGGATGGGCGTACCGGCCAGGTTGCCGATCGTGCATGCCGAGGTGAACAGGGCAAAGACAACTAGTACACCTGCCTGGATCCTCCGGCTGAGATCCGGCATATCAACCTCCTGGGTTATCCGCCGTGGAACCTCCCGACGTTTTTGAGAACGGACTGTGCCCGCCGGGCACGCTCGTTCAGTACGGGAATTCTATGCGCCGCCGCCAATTCCTGCCCGCGGGCACGACTTGTGAGCAGGAATCGGGGGCGTCGGAGCCCAAGTTTTCAGCACGCCCTTGATGAGGATGGAGCAGGTGCGCGTCGGCTGGTTTGTGATCCTGACGCTTGCGGCTGCTGCTGCCGGATGCGGCTCGGTCGGCGGCCTCATCGGCGTCCCGCCGGGGAGCTCCGAAGGCCCCTCCCCCGCGGTGGCGTCGGTGCAGCCGCCAGCAGACGCCCTGGCACCGCCGGACGCCCCGATCAGCATCACCTTCACCAAGCCAATGCGCCACGGCACCCTCGAGATCGCCGCCGAACCGCCCCTGGCGTTCGGGGAGCCGCAGTGGTCGGAGGACGCCAGGACCGTCACGGTCCGACCCGCCTCGCCGCTTCTCCCGGGCGTGATCTACACGGTCCGCGTGCGCGGCCGCGACCGGCTGGGGAACCCGATGGCCGAGGACTTTGTGTGGAGTTTTTCAGCCGGCGCGCCCCGCGAGGGACGGCTGCGCATTGCCGAGCGGCTCGAGGTGGGCATGGACGCGCGCCTCTTCACCTTCTTTGTCGCCCGGCTGGCTGCGGGAGAGACAGGAGGGGCCGAACCCAACCCCCTGCGGAGCGCGGTGCGGGCCCGGCTCGCTGAGCTGCCCGCGCGCGTGGTGGATCCGGTCCGGAGGTTCTTTGCTGATCATCCAGCATCAGCCGACGAATACCTCGCGGCCGTACTGGCCCTGTCGGCACCGCCGGAGTTCCGCGAGGCCGCTCCTCTGCCTGCGTTTCAGGGGGCGTCGGGCCCGCCGGGGCAGTCCGGCGGCACGGAGCGCTCACCGCCGCCGAGGCAGCAGCCGGGCAGCCGGCCGGCTACCCGGCCGCAGGCGTCTCCCGCGCCCGCCGGATCGCCGGCCCTCCAGGCCTCATCCCCTGCCCTCTCAGGACTCGGTCCGCTGCTGGCACAGTTCTATGCCGGCGCGAACATCGCCGAGTTGTGGCGGTCGGCGGGAACGGCGTATGCGGAGGCGCTGGAGAACCAGCGCAAAGAGGCACCCGTAATCCTGGGCCAGGCGGCAGACTACCTCCGGGGACCGGCGAGGCCGGTCAGCCGGCTGGTCGTCCTCCCCAACCTCCTGGGGCGGCCCGGTGAGGGGTACCTCGTCCAGCAGTCCGAGCGCGTGATCTTCGTGGTGGCGGCCTCGCCAGCGCCAGACCGGCTGGCGCTCATCAGGCCGTTCGTGCGCCTGGTGCTCGGTCCGATTCGGGGGACCGCCGGAGACGCCGTGGCGCGCGCGGAACCGGTGTACGCACCGGTGCGCGAGATCGCCGCGGCGCGCTCGGGGCTGCGGACGTGGCCCGAGGTGGTGGCAGAGAGCCTGTTCGAGGCTGCGGCCATCCGGCTGGCCCTCTCCGGCGAGGAGGCGCAGGCCGCCCTGCGGGCCGGATACGACCGCGGGCTGATCCTCGTCCATCACTTCACGGCGCAACTCGCCGACTACGAGCGGAGCACCGTTCCCCTCGCGGCCTACTACCCTACCATGATGGCGGCGGTGGACAATGACCTGGAGTTGCGCCGATGGGCCGAGCATCGGCGGAACTGACCCGCAGGGAACGGCCGGAAGCCGCGGGCGCGTCCTGCGCGGCTCGGGTTATGGCGTCGTCAACCGGAGTTCGCCGCCGGCCAGGGCGAAGTTGGGATCAGGCCTGGGCCGACCCATCGGCGGCGGAATGCGCAGGTAGACGTCGCGACCCACCGTGACGGTCACGAACCCGAACCGGTCGCCCGGACCCTGGCCCAGGGCATCCAGCGGCCGGTTGAGTTCGTCGGTGGTCACGAAGTTAAGCATGAAGCGGGTTGGCAGCGCCGTCCCGGTCGCCAGGTCGGTCAGGGGGAGGTTCACACGGAGGGCACGCCGATCCGGCAGCACCTGACCGAAGGGGAACGGCGCCGGCGGCCGGATCGCCGTGAATCCGAAAGGCTGCAGGCTCGTCGGCGGGACGATGCCAAAGAAGAACCGGCCCTCGCGGTAGACGATATAGTGGGTCCAGTTGGTGCTGTCGGGCTGCGGCCCGGCCAGGAGGGATTCCCCCACCGTGAAGGCGATGTAGTATGCCCCCCCGCGGTCCTGGATCGTCCCGACCACAGCCATGGTGATCACCACCTGGGGCCCCGATTGGGCCCTGGCAGGACCGGACACCGACACCGCCAGCGCCGCAGCCGCCGCCAGCAGGATCGTCCTCATGGCGTCTTCCCTCCCATCCGCCTATGGCCGCGGAGACAGCCACGGCTGCTCGAACAAGATGTTCCCCTGCGATCCCACGCCCACCCGGCCGCGGGCCCAGGGGAGCGCGGTCAGCCAGGTCTCCAGCCAGATCTCCCGTGTCCGACCCCGATACGTCACCGCCGTCGCCAGGCAGTCCTCCCAGAACCTGGTGATCGTCAGGCGATCGTGGAACACCTCGCGGCTGAACCCATCATAGAACCCGTAGTAGGAGGCGTGCCAGTCCGGACTGAGTCTGACGTCAAACGAGAGTTCGGCGCGGGCCAGTTGACCCAGAACCGGCTCGTACGACAGCGCCGACGCCACCACCCAGTCGGGACGTGGCGCGTACTGGGCCCGCACGACCACCGGGGCCAGGCGGCCGGCCATCGCGTCGAAGGAGGTGTTCCCGGCCACGGTCAGGTTGAGTCGCCGATAGGTCAGGGTCGCTTCCGCCTGCGCCACGCGGGTGAAGAGCCGGTCGAACGTGAACGGGGTGCGCCCGGCCTCGTCCTGATACGTCAACCCGACCTGCAGCGTCCACACGTCCCCGAGGTATCGCGTGAACTCCGCACGGCCTGCCGCAAACCCCCGCACATCGCCGGTCGTGTAGCCCGAGAGGCGCGCCTCGGCGTATAGGGTCAAGACCTCCCGGTCGGACTCGATGAGCGGGCCGCTCAGGTTGAGCCCCAGATCGGTCCGCACGGCCTCTATGGTGGACGCGAACTGGACCTGGCGGAAGCGACCGACCCCTCCGAGGAGGCGATAGCCCAGTTGTGTCCCGCCCAGCGGCCGGAGTTCCGTCGCGAACGTCAGTTCAGGCAGCCGCTCGGTCACCGCACGGAAATCGCCCGGGAACCGATCAGCGTCGAGGTCAATGCGACCCTCGGCGATCAGCGAGGCGGTGTAGCCCGGCCCCTGGTACTGGAGGGTCAGCCGCGGGAAGAGTTCATCGTCCGCCCCCAACATCGAGGTGCTGCGGGAGAAATCCGCCAGGATCTCGGCCCGGAGCGCGGGCGCCAGCTGATGGGTGTGGAGCACCCGTGCCGCGTACGTCCAGAATCCGAACCCTCCGAAATCACGATCGGTGAAGCTCTGGTAGAGGGTCGTCGAGAACCTGGGCCCCGCATAGTAGGAATCCAGGGAGAGGAAGGTGTCGGTGGTCCTGAAGAACGGCCCCGACCGGGTCAGGTAGTCGGTGTACAGCCGCGCGTTGACCTCGCCCAGGCGCTGCTGGTGGTTGAGGACCAGGCGGAAGTCGTTCCCTGAAGTCCGCCGGTTGTCCAGCCGGTAGAGAAAGGCCGACCCCGTCGCCGAGGTGGAGCGGTAGGTGTGCTCGAGCCCGTAGCCCGTGCCGAGCCGCTCCATCAGGTCCAGACGCAGGTAGCCGAACTGGTCCGGGTTGAGGGCGTACGTGTAGAACGTCTTGAGGTAGTAGCCCTCCACCTCGGAATAGCCCGCGACGGGCAGCAGCTGGCTGGCCCGTGGCTCGCGCAGGAACACGATGAAGTACGGCCAGGTCAGGAGGCGGCGGCCCCCGATCCAGACGCTCACCTGACGGCCGATGATCTTGTCGTTGGGGAACACCTGGAACTCGCGCGCGGTCAGGTAGACGAGCGGGGCAAGGCCGTCGCACGTGGTGCAGAATCCTTCCCGGGCGGTCGTGACGCCGCCGAGGAGGCCCTCGACGACCGCCGCCCGCAGGTGCACCGTGCCCAGCACCGGCGGTCCGCGGTAGTCGGCTTCAGCCTGCTGGATGCGGCCCCTGCGGGTTGTCAGGTTGTACTCCAGTACAGTCCCCCGCACCTGTGAACGGCCCACCTCGATGGCCACGTGGCCTTCGGCCAGCACGTCGTTGGTGGCCAGATTGGCCTGGAGCCGGTCGGCGGAGATGGTCACATCCTGATACACGACGACCACGTCTCCGGTCGCGACGAGGGTGCGCGTCGCGCGGTCGTACTGGAACCTGCGGGCCCGCAGGGTGACCGGGATGTCCTCTTGGGCACCGGCCTCGGGCGAACCCACCAGCAGGACTGCCAGGAGGATGGCCGGCACCACCTGGGCACGCCGGCCGGCGGCCCGTGAATTCACCGGGGCGTCGGCGTGGGACGGGCCGTCGGGTTGGGGCTCGGGGCGAGAGGTCGGACGACGAACTCTGTTTGGACATCCCCCTCGGCCTCGAAGGTCTCGTGGTCGAGGGAGATCACGACGCGGTCGGCCCGCAGGCGTTGTCCATCGGCATCCTGCATCCGGACGTTGCCGGTCACCACGAGGACCCGGGTCGCCTCGGTGTAGGTCGCGCGGTCCCCCGAGACTGATCGCTCCTTTTGCGTCACGGTCAGCGGCCCGTCGGCCGTGATGTCGCGCTCCCGCAGGGTCATGGTCAGCCGGGTGCAGGTCAGGCGCGTGACCGAGGCCAGCGCCTGCTGGTCCCGCGGATCGCGGGGCGGAGCCACCAGGCCCTCGCGGACCAGCCACTCGCCGCTCGTCTGCTCCAGGACCACCCGGCCGGTCAGGACGAGCCGGTTGGCCGGCTCCGAGTACGTCATGCGGTCGGCCCACGCGGTCTTGTCGCGCTGTCTGACCTCGACGCGGTCCTCGGCCTCGGCCTCGTTCGCCGCCCAGAGGAAGACGATCCGGCCGGCCGTGACGGTGGTCTCCTCCTTGGCCAGGGCACCCAGGACGCGGTCGGACGGACTCGGCGGCGGCCCCGGCGACCGGACCAGCACCACCTCGCCGCGCACGTCGGCCCGCCGGGCCTGCAGGTTGGCCAGCAGCCGACGGCCGGTCAACTTCACGCCGGGCCGCGTGAGGGAAACCCCGCCTTCGGCGACCACATCGCCGGAGGGGGCCTCGTAGCGGAGCCACGATGCGGTCAGCAGGCCGTCGGCCTGTTCGACCGCGACGCCGCCCGACGCCGTCGTGACCTCGTGGCGCAGGTCGAAATGCATCTCTGGCGACCGCACCGTGGCGTCCGGTCGCCTGAACACCGCGCCGCCCGTGGCCGTGGCCTGGTCCGTGCGGAACTCGTACCTGACGACAGGCGCCACCAGCGTGGCCTCACGGCGGCGGACGCTCACGGCGCCCTCCGCCGTGGCGACCTGGGCTCTCGTGTCCACCCGCAGAACGTCGGCGCTCATCGTGACCTCGCCAGCCTCCAGCTGGACATGGCCCGACGCGACGATGAGGTGCGCTCGGGTGTCGTAACGGATGCGGTCCGCCCGAAGGCGTCCAAAGCCGACCGGGATCTCCTGGGAGCCCCCGGTCGGTGACGGGCGCGTCGTGGTGCCGGTGACCTGACCGACCAACTCGATGAGGTGGGAATCTTGATCCCAGGTGGCCGCCTGGGCGGTGAGCCGATCCCCTCGGGCCGTGACCAGCGTCAGACCGCCGTCGACGCGCACGGTCCGGCGGGCGCGATCGAGCACGATGTGGGCGCCCCTCGCTTCTGCGGCCTGCCTGTCGCCATCGAAGAACATGGCTCGGGTGCGGCCGGTAAAGACCGTAAACCGCCGGTCCGCGCTGACCTCCACGCGGTCGGCAGTGATCTCGGCCCGCCGGACGCCCCGGTGTCGAAGGACGATGGACGTCCCCGTGGCCCGAACGGCTGTGCGTTCCACCGGCTGCTCGGGTGCTGCCTGCTCGGTCCGCACCAGCCAGAGGAACCCACCGCCGGCGACCGCCACGGCCACCGTCACGACGGCCAGCCGCCGCCTCACGGGCGCGCCCCCTGGGGCCGCGCGGTGGCGACCATCGGTGCCGAAAGACGGATCCACCCTTCGGCCCAGGCCACCAGGACGACCCCTGCGGCGAGGAACAGCAAGTTGGGTGCCCAGGCGGCCAGCAGGGGCGAGAGCACCCCCGTCGACCCCAGGGCCCTGCCCACAGACATCACGGCGTAGTACAGGAACAGCAGCACCACGCTGGCGGCCACCCCGGCGAAGCGGCCGCCGCGCATCGCCAACAGGCTCAATGGCGCGGCCACGAACGCGAAGACGAGGCTCGCGGCTGGAATGGCGAACTTGCGGTGGTACTCCATCACCGCCCGGGGCGGCAGGCCGGCGCGGAACAGATCCACCTGGGACCGCAGTTCCCTGATCGTCATCTCCTCGGGGGTGCGTTGCGCCTCGAAGAAGCCCGACGCATCGAGGCCGACGTTGATCTGGAGGGTGGCAAACGCCGCCTCGTGGGTGGTGAATCCTTCGGCATCCAGCTCGCGCAGCACCCCATGGTGCAGCACCCACGTCCGGGTGGACCACCGGGCCCGCTTGGCCGTGATGAGCCGCGGGAGCGGTCCTGCCGATTCAAAGATCATCACATCGCGCAGTACGCGCGCCTCCCGGTCAATCTGGTTCACGTACAGGACGCGGTTGCCGGGGGCGCGCAGGAAGACCTGTTCGCGCACCTCGGGAAAGGCCTCCCCCAGCAATGCCCGACGGATCAGCGCATTGGCTCGCTGGTTGGCCCACGGGGAGATGACCTCATTGGTCGCCAGGGTGAGGCCGGTGACGCCCAGTCCGAAGGCGATGACCGGCGCGAAGAGCCTCGGCAGGCTCATGCCCATCAGGCGCATGGCCTGCAACTCGCAGTCGCGTGCCAAGCGGCCCAGGCCCAGCAGCGTCCCGAACAGCGTCGAGACGGGGAAGGTGATGACCATGATGGCCGGCATCTTGTAGGCGAGCAGCCGCATCACGACGGCCAGGGAGACCCGCCCGCTGGCGATATACTCCGCCAGAGTATAGAAGACGTCCCCGACGAGAATGACGAGGAATCCCCCGAGCCCGAGGACGAAGGGGGGCAGGAGCTCTCGGACGACGTACCGGTCGATGATGCGCATGGGCCGGTCTGGCGAGACCGCGGACATGAGTCTTCAGCCCGCGCACAGGACTCTCCTGCCGGGAGTCCTGTGCGCCCACTGCGGACCGGCCCCCGGAGGTCTGAAGGGCCGTCGTCTGGGGCATAAGTCTTCGTCGGATAGTACCCCAGATCTGGGGGGCACGGATGACGGCTGCACACAACTCGTTGTTCATGAGCCTCGCAGGGTTTGGGGTCGGCTGGATCCTGGCCCTGCGGGCCCTCAGCCAGATCGGGCTCCTGGAGACCATGCTCGGGGTGACGTTCCTCGTCCTGGTGGCCTGGGCCCTGTTCCGGTCGGCCAGATTCTAGCGTCCACCCCGGGACTCCCCGAGCAGGAGCCAGGGCTCCCCGGCGTCGAACCTGTGTTCGCATGGCCGGCGACCGGGGAGTCCGATGACCCTCGAGCAGATCCTCGACCGTCTCCGCAGCGACCCGTCCACCGGGCGCCACTTCACGGCCTGGCACCATGTCCCCGCGCGTCCCGGCCGCTATGCCCCCATCCCCCATGACGTCGACCCCCGCCTGGCCGCGGCCCTGCGGCGGGCAGGCATCGAGGCGCTCTACAGCCATCAGGCCGCGGCCTTCGAGGTGGTGCGCTCAGGCCGGCACCTGGTCGTGGTCACGCCGACCGCATCGGGCAAGACCCTGTGCTACAACCTCCCGGTCCTCAACGCCCTGCTGGCGGCCCCTGAGACCCGCGCCCTCTATCTGTTCCCGACCAAGGCCCTGTCCATGGACCAGGTGGACGAACTGCAGACGCTGATCCAGGCCCTGGACGCCCCGATCCGGACCTTCACGTACGACGGCGACACGCCGGGCCCCGCGCGGCGGGCGATCCGGACCGCCGGCCACATCGTCGTCACCAACCCTGACATGCTGCACGCCGCGATCCTGCCGCACCACACCAAGTGGCTGCGCCTCTTCGAGCACCTCCGCTTCGTCGTCGTCGACGAACTGCACACCTACCGCGGCTTGTTCGGCAGCCACGCCGCCGACGTGCTGCGCCGACTGCGGCGCATCTGCCGCTTCTACGGGACGGCGCCGCAGTTCATCTGCACGTCGGCCACCATCGGCAACCCCAAGGAACTCGCCGAGCGCCTGCTGGAAGACGACGTGGCCTTGATTGACGACAACGGCGCGCCGTCGGGGCCGAAGGTCTTCGCCTTCTACAACCCGCCCGTCATCAACCGCGAGTTGGGCATCCGGCGCGACGCCCTGGCCGAAGCCGAGCGGCTGGCGGATGAGTTCATCCGAAACCGCATCCCCTTCATCGCCTTCGCGCGCAGCCGCCGATCGGCCGAACTCCTCACCACCGGCTTCAAGCGCCTCGCCAGAGACCACCACATCCCCAGCGGGCGCATCGCCGGCTACCGGGCGGGCTACCTGCCCGGCGAACGCCGCGCGATCGAGCAGGGCCTGCGCAGCGGCGACGTGCTGGCGGTGGCCGCCACCAACGCCCTGGAGCTGGGCATCGACATCGGCCGGCTCCAGGCGGCACTGCTGGTCGGCTACCCGGGGACCGTGGCCTCGACCTGGCAGCAGGCCGGCCGCGCGGGCCGCACGCAGGACCTGGCCGCCGCCATCCTGGTGGCGACCAGCGATCCGCTGGACCAGTACATCGTGCGGCACCCCGAGTATTTCTTCGGCCGGTCGCCCGAAGCGGGGCTGATCAACCCCGACAATCTCTATGTGCTCACCAGCCACGTGCGCTGCGCCGCCTTCGAACTACCCATCGACGACGGCGAGCGGTTCGGCCCGAGCACGCTCCCTGAGATCCTGGACTACCTGGCCGGACAGCGCATCGTCCACCACGAAGGCGGCCGCTGGCACTACATCGCCGACGCCTATCCCGCGCAGGACGTCTCGCTGCGCAGCGCGTCCACCGAGAACGTCGTCATCATCGACACCACCGAGCCGTCGCCACGGGTCGTCGGCGAGGTGGACCTGGCCAGCGCCCCGGGATTGGTCCACGAGGACGCCATCTACCTCCACCTGGGCCAGCAGTACCACGTGGACCGGCTTGAGTGGGAGGAGCGCAGGGCCTACGTCCACCGCGTCGACGTCGACTACTATACGACGGCCCAGATTGCCACCGATATCCGGGTGCTGGCCGAGTTTGCCAGAGGCGACGCCTCGCCGCCCCCGGCCCACGGCGAGGTCGCCGTGACCTACCGGCCGACGATCTTCAAGAAACTGACGCTGGAGCGCCACGAGACCGTGGGCTGGGGCCCGATCCACCTGCCCGAGTCGACGCTGCACACGACCGCCTACTGGCTGGCCCTGCCCGAGCTGCCGATCCCGCGCGAGGAGGTGGAGGGCCTGCTCGTCGGCCTCTCGCACGCGCTGGCCCATGTGGCGGCGCTGTTCCTGATGTGCGACCCGCGCGACCTGGGGCGGGCCTGCGAGGTGCACTCGCCGCACACCGGCCGGCCAACGATCTTCCTCTACGATGCGATCCCCGGAGGCGTGGGGTTCGCCGAGCGCCTCTTCCGCCTGCATCCCCACGTGCTGGCGGCCGCCCGCGACCTGATCGCTGCGTGCCCCTGCGAGGCCGGCTGCCCGTCCTGTGTGGGACCGGTCTTGGAAGTCGGCAGCCGCGGGAAGGCGCGCGCGCTGGAGGTCCTCGATGCCCGACTGGTGCCCGGGGCTGCGGGATAACCTGCTGCGGAACGACGACGGTCCGTCCTACGAGGTACGCCGCCACGCCCGATCCGTGCGCGAGGTCTTCGGTCGGGAAGGACCCCACCCGTCGGACGCCGGGGCGCTGTTCCTCGACACCGAGACCACCGGCCTGGCCGGCGGCACCGGCACCACCCCGTTCCTGATCGGGCTGGCGGCCGTCGACGACGATGCGGTGGTCATCGAACAGTTCTTCCTGCGCCGTCTGTCGGGCGAGGCCGCGATGCTGGAAGCCGTGCGGGGCCGCCTCCAGGAGGCCGAGACCCTGGTCACCTTCAACGGCCGGCGCTTCGACTGGCCGATCCTGGAGGCACGCTACGTCATGAGCCGCATGCCTCTCGACCCGCCGGCCGACCACGCCGACCTGATGAGCGCCGCGCGGCGCCTGTGGCACCGGCCGCTGGGCACCTACCGGTTGACTGCCGTCGAACGGCTCGCGCTGGGCATCGAGCGGTTGGCCGACGTGGACTCCGCCGAGATCCCGGGACTGTACCTCGACTACCTGCGCACCGGCGACCCGGGGCCGCTCGAGCCGGTCTTCGCCCACAACCAGCAGGACGTCCTGTGCCTGCTGCAGCTGCGCCGCCGCGTCCGGCGGTGGGTCGAGGACGGCGAGGACCCCCCGCCGCCGGTGGACTGGGAAGGCCTAGGCGTGCTGCGGCTCCAGGCTGCCGAGGAAGCCGGGGCGCTGGCCGCGCTGCGGCGGGCGCTGACGGTGGAGGACGATCCGGCAGTGCGGTGGCGGATTGCCGGCCGGATCGCCCGGCTCCTGCGACGCCGGGCAGGCTGGGACGACCTCCTGGCGCTGTGGGAGCGCGAGGTCGGCGGGAAGGGGCCCTGGCGGGTCCGGGCGCTGGTCGAGGCTGCGAAGGTCTACCAGCGTCGGCTGCGGCAACCCGACCGCGCCATCGCGGCGCTGGAGGAGGCCCTGGCCGTCACCGAGTGGCTGCGCCTGTGCGGCGATCCGGCGGCCGCGGAGCTGGAGGGGCTGGTCCTGGCGCGCCTGGACCGCATGCGTACCGTCGCGGCGCGGCGCGCCGGATTCAGCCTGTCGGCCACGCACGAAGGTACGCCGCAGACTCTGCAGATGTGAAGACCCTCAAACTGGTGGCCGCCCTGCGCTTTGTCGGCGTATCGGGCGTCGCCCGATCGGTGCACTACTCGATCGTCAGGTGGCTGGTCGGCCAGCGCTATCGCAGGCCGCAGGCGAGGGGGCTGCCAAAGCCACCTGGACGATGCCAGAGCGCGGAACCGCTGGCGGGCGGGGCGCGGTTCCGTTTCGACCACGCCGACCTCGAGATTCGATTTCTGGCCGCCGACCTGGTCCGCGTCACCTGGGGCCCGGGAACCCTCCCGCTTCCCTATGCGCTGGCGAAGACGGACTGGCCCGAGGTGCCTGTCGGCCTGCGCCAGGAGGCCGGCCGGTGGGTGCTGCCCAGTGAAGCCCTCCGGGTCGAGGTCGGGTTGGACGGCGCTCTGCGGTTCCTCGATCCATCCGGTCGGGTGCTGCGTGAGGATGCCCCGCCGCGGCGCCGCGGGGAGGAAGTGACCCTCCGCACCGCCCTGCGGACGGAAGAACACGTCTACGGGTTGGGCAACCGCACCGTCCCGCTCAACCTCCGCGGCCGGACCTACCAGATGTGGAACCGCGATCCGGGCGCCGGGTACAGTCCGATGGATGACCCGATCTACCTGTGTCTCCCGGTGTACCTGACGGTGCACGCCGATGGGAGTTGCCTGGTCTTCCACGAGAACCCTCATCGGGGCACCTTCACCTTCGCCGAGGCGGCCGAGGTGCGCTTCGAGGGCGGAGCTTTGCGCTACTACGTCATTCCCGGGCCGCCGGCACGGGCGCTGGAGCGCTACACGGAACTGACCGGCCGGCCGCCGCTGCCGCCCCGCTGGGCGCTGGGCTATCACCAGTCCCGCTGGTCCTACGACACCCAAGCCGAGGTGCGCGAGGTGGCGGACCGCTTCCGGGGCCACGGGCTCCCCCTCAGTGCCATCCACCTGGACATCGACTACATGGACGGCTTCAGGGTGTTCACGGTGAGCCCTGTGCGCTTTCCCGGCCTCACTGCGCTGGCGCGCGCATTGCTGGAGCGGGAGATCCGGCTGGTGGCGATCATCGATCCAGGCGTGAAGGTCGACCGCGGGTACGACGTCTTCACCGACGGGGACCGCGAGGGCGTCTTCTGCCGGCTGCCCGACGGGTCGCTGGCGACCGCGCCAGTGTGGCCAGGGTGGTGTGCGTTTCCCGACTTCACCGATCCCCGGGCGCGCGCCTGGTGGGGCCGGTGGTACCCGCGCCTGCTGGATGCCGGCATCGCCGGCTTCTGGCACGACATGAACGAACCGGCGGCGTTTGCGGCATGGGGCGACCCGACCTTACCGGATGCCGCCCGCCACGCCATGGACGGCCGGGGTGGCGACCACCGGGAGGCGCACAACCTCTACGGCTTCCTGGAGAACCTGGCCGGCTACGAAGCCCTGCGGGCGCTGCGGCCGGATGCGCGACCGTTCATCGTGTCCCGTTCGGGATGGGCGGGCGTCCAGCGGTACGCCTGGACCTGGACCGGGGACATCGAGAGCACCTGGCGGGCTCTCCGGCAGACGGTCGCGACGGTGATCAATCTCGGGCTGTCGGGAGTTCCCTACACCGGGCCGGACGTCGGCGGATTCTCCGGCGCGCCGTCGGCCGAACTCTACCTGCGCTGGCTGCAACTCGCGGCCTTCCTGCCCTTCTTCCGGACGCACTCGGCGAAGGGCACGCCGCGGCGCGAGCCGTGGGCATTCGGCACCGAGGCGCTCCAGATCGCGCGCGAGGTCCTGCGGCTGCGCTACCGCCTGCTGCCGTACCTGTACACGCTGGCGTGGGAAGCCAGCCGCACCGGGCATCCGCTGGTGCGCCCGCTGTGGTGGCCGGACGCAGGTGATCCGGCGCTGTGGGACGTCCAGGACGCCTTCTTCCTGGGCGACGCGCTGCTCGTCGCGCCGGTCCTCGACGAAGGGGCGCGCTCGCGGGACGTCACGCTCCCTGAGGGGACCTGGTACGAGGTGGACAGCGACCGCGTCCACCGCGGCCCGGGTCGGGTCACGCTGGATGCCCCCCTGGACCGCGTCCCGGTGCTGGCGCGCGCCGCCAGCGTGCTGCCCATGACGGAGCCCCCGGGGGGATCGGCCAGCGCGCCGCTGGTCCTGCAGGTCTACCGGCCCGACGGATCCCCGGGCGGCGGAGTCCTCTACTCCGACGCAGGCGACGGCTACGGCCCGGGCCGGCTGGATCACTTCGTCCTCCACCCTGACGGCGGAGGATTGCGGGTCGCCTGGACCGGCGAAGGGGCGTACCCCTTCCCCTACGGGGAGGTGGACGTGCACATCCGCGGGATGCCGGTCCGGCAGGTGACCGTCGACGGCGGCCGGGTTCCCTGCGAGCACAACCGATTCCGCACGCGCCCCTTCAGGGAGGTGTCGTGTGAGCCCTGACCTTCATGCACTGTGCCCGGCCGGCCGGGCCTGGAGGGGAGGACTGCCGCTACGCCTCCACCCCCGCCAGCGACTCGACAAACCGCGCAATCCCGGAGTGGTCCAGGTCCCCCAGCCCCTGCGCCGCCATGGCCCCCAGCACTTCGTGCACGAGGGCCGTCGTGAACAAGGGGACGCCGTGGGCTTCCCCGGTCGCCAGGGCGATCCCCAGGTCCTTGTGATGGAGTCGGACCCGGAACCCGGGCTGGAAGGTCCGGTCGAGCATGCGCTGGCCGTGCACCTCGAGGATCCGGCTCTGCGCGAACCCGCCCAGCAGCGCCTGGCGGACCCGGGCCGGATCGACCCCGGCCTTCCTGGCCAGGGTGAGCGCCTCGGCCACCGCCATGATGGTGATCCCCACGATGATCTGATTGCAGGCCTTGGCGATCTGCCCGGCGCCGGGTTCCTCGCCGATGTGGATGATGTTCTTCCCCATGGCCTGGAAGACGGGCAGCACGCGGTCGAAGGCGGCCCTGGGCCCGCCGACCATGATCGACAGCGTGGCCTCGATGGCGCCCTTCTGCCCGCCGCTGACCGGCGCGTCCAGCGCCTGCACGCCCCGGGGCGCCAGCGCCTCGGCCACCTCCCGGCTCGTCTGGGGGGAGATCGTGCTCATGTCCACGACGACCTGGCCACTGCGGGCCCCTTCGACGACGCCGTTGGCCCCCAGGAGCACCTCCCGCACCTGGGGGGAGTCGGGCAGCATCGTGATCACCACGTCGCTTCGCTCCGCCACCGCCTTCGGGGAGCCCCCGTCGGTCGCGCCGGAGGCGACCAGTTCGTCGACGGGACCGCGCGACCGGCTGTGGACGACGACGGGAAACCCGGCTTTGCGCAGATTGAGGGCCATGGGCTTGCCCATGATGCCCAGCCCGATGAATCCAATCCGTTCGGCCATCCTCGCCTCCTCCTACGCGCGCGCGTAGCCCATCGCCTCGATCCAGTCGAAGGACTCGTCCGTGGGCCCGGTGGGCCTGTATTCCAGCCCGACCTCGCCTTCATAGTCGGTCCGGTCCAGGACGCGGAACAGGTACGAGAAGTTGATCTCGCCGGTGCCCGGCTGGTTGCGGTCGGGGGCGTCCGCCACCTGGATGTGCCCGATCCGGCCGATGTTGTTCCGCAACGTGTAGGTCAGGTTCCCCTCCATCCGCTGGGCGTGGTAGACGTCGTACTGCACCTTGAAGTTGGCCGCCCCCACCGCGTCCTGCAGGGCAAATGCCTCGCCCGAGGTGCGGAGGAAGAAGCCCGGGATGTCGAAGGTGTTGATCGGCTCCACCAGCAGGACCAGCCCCTCCCGTTCGAAGGCGCCTGCGGCGTACTTCAGGTTGTCCACCAGGCACGCCCACTGCTCGGCGAGCGGGACGCCGTCGAGTTGCTTGCCCACCAGGCAGTTGACGCGGGGACAGCCCAGCCGGCGCGCCACATCCATGGCCAGGCGCACGCCGTCGCGGAACTCCTGACGGCGTCCCGGGTCCGTGGCGATCCCGCGGTCGCCGGCCGCCCAGTCGCCGGCCGGGAGGTTGAAGAGGACCTGGCGCAGCCCCAGCCGGCGCAGCTCCCCGGCGATCGCGTCGACGTCGTGCTCGTAGGGAAACATGTACTCGACCGCGGAAAATCCGGCACGGGCCGCCGCATCGAAGCGGGCCATGAACGGTCGGTCGGTCCACAGGAACGTCAGGCTGGCAGAAAACCGCGGCATCGGCACCTCCGCCATGTGGTGTGCAAACCCGCCTTCCAGTATACGACACGCGCCCCCGCCGCCATCGGGCCTCACCCCGATGCCGGCGGCACGCGCGGCGGCTATCCTGAATGGGTGGGGCCGCCCGGCGTGCCTGCTCGGGCGCGCGCCTTCCTGACGGGACACGAATCCGGCAGGGGAAGGCCCGCGCGCGGGAGAAGCGCGATAGGGCCGAGCGCAGGAGGGACGACAATGGCCGTGGTGACCTACGAGATTGGCACCTATACGTTCAAGCCCCAGGAGTTCTTCCCCAGGGACCTCTTCGACCGCATCACCGAGGTGCGGGTGACGCGGCCGGGGGTCGTGGAGGAGGAAGCCCGCCGGCGGCAGCGCCGGAGCCGGCTTGCCACCGACGGCCGCCTGGTCATCCTGGCCGCGGACCACCCGGCGCGCAACGTCACCGCCGTGGGAGACGACCCCATCGCCATGGGGAACCGGTGGGGCCTGCTCGGGCGCATCCTGCGGGTGGTGACGGCCCCGGATGCCGACGGCGTGATGACGACCCCGGACATCATGGAGGAGTTGTTCATCGTCAGCCATCTGGTCCGCGAGTTGGGCGGGCCGTCGTTTTTGGACGGCAAGGTCCTGCTGGGCTGCATGAACCGCGGCGGGCTGGCGGGCGCGGTGTTCGAGCTGGACGACCGAATGACCGCCTTCACGCCGGAGCGCATCGCGCAGCTGGGCCTCGACGGGGCCAAGTTGATGTTCCGGCTCGACCTCGGCGAGCCGGCCGCCCTCGACACGATCGAGGCCTGCGCCCGGGCGATCGACCGGCTGACCGACCTGGGCCTCCCGGCCTTCCTGGAGTGCCTGGCGGTCCAGAAGAGCGAAGGCAAGTACAGGATGCTCAAGAGCGCGCCCGAACTGGTCAAGGTCATCGGCGTGGCCTCGGCGCTGGGCAAGTCGTCGCTGGGCACCTGGCTGAAGATCCCCTACTGCGACCACTACGACCTGATCGCCCAGGCGACCACCTGTCCGATCCTCATGCTGGGCGGTGAGGCCAGAGGCGACCCGACGGGGATTCTGACCGAGTTCGCCGCCGGGATGCGCGCCGGCGCCTCCATTCGCGGGGCGCTGGTGGGTCGCAACGTCACCTTCCCCGGCCGCGACGACCCCCGGGCCGTCGCCCATGCGGTGGCCGGGATCGTCCACCGGGGCTGGGACGCCTCGCAGGCCGCTGCGGCGCTGCCGTCCGTGCGAGACCAGGAGATCGACTTCTTCACGCGCCTGCTGGCGCGCGGGAGGTGAGACGCGCATGGCGCCGCTGCGCGGCAACCTGATCGTCGGCCAGTCGGGCGGGCCCACCGCCGTAATCAACAGCAGCCTGGCCGGCGTGATCCACGAGGCCCTCGAGCACGACGCGATCGAGGAGATCTACGGGATGCGCCACGGCGTCGAAGGGCTGCTGGCCGAGCAGATTGTGGACCTGGGCCGCCAGAGCGCCGCGGTGATCGAAGGGCTGCGCGCGACGCCGTCTGCGGCCCTGGGCTCGTGCCGACACAAACTCACCGCCACCGACTACGAGCGACTGCTGACAGTGCTGCAGGGGCACAACATTCGTTACTTTCTCTATATTGGCGGCAACGACTCGGCCGATACCGCCTGGCGCCTGGGCCGGCTGGCGGCGGAGCGCGGCTACGACCTGCGCGTGATGAGTGTACCCAAGACGGTGGACAACGACCTGGTGGACACCGATCACTGCCCGGGGTACGGCAGCGTGGCCCGGTGGCTGGCCGTCGCCGTCCGCGACGCCGGACTGGACACCGAGGCGATCGGCGTGGTGGACACCGTCAAGGTCATCGAGACCATGGGCCGCAACACCGGGTGGATCACGGCCGCCACCGCCCTGGCGCGGGACCACGAGGACGCCGCCCCGCACCTGATCTACCTGCCGGAACGCCCGCTGATCCGCGATAGGTTCCTGGCCGACGTCGACCGTGTCTACCGCCGACTTGGCTACGCGGTGATCACGGTCTGTGAGGGGCTGAAGGACGAGCGTGGCGAGTACCT
>JAVKHQ010000040.1:0-21719 GCA_031459875.1 Candidatus Fervidifonticultor sextus
TCATCTGAAGGTCAAGAAGCGCCCGAAGCGGCGGCGGTCGTTGCGTGCGGTCGTCGCGGTGCACGCCGCCGATGAGGCCCGAATCCGGCGGCTGCTGCCGGGTACCTAGGGCGGGCGTGGAGGATCGACCCGACGAGACGCTGGGGGCAGCAGAGGGGAAGCGATCATGGCACGCGTCAAGCGCGGCGTCACCGTGCGCCGCCGGCACAGGAAAATTCTGCGGCTGGCCCGAGGATATCGGGGGGCCAAGAGCCGATGGTTCAAGCTGGCCAACCAGTACCTCGTCCGGGCGCTGGCCCGCGCCTACGCCGACCGGCGCCTGCGCAAACGGCAGTTCCGCAGGCTCTGGGTCTCGCGGATCAACGCCGCGGCCCGCCAGAATGGCGTCACGTACAGCCGCCTGATCAGCGGGCTGCGCAAGGCGGGGGTCACGGTGAACCGGAAGGTGCTGGCCGATCTGGCGGTGCGCGACCGCGCCGCGTTCGACGCCCTGGTCGCGCGCGCCAAGGAGCAGTTGGCGAAGTAGGCGGCCCGGGGGCCCCGCGGCGCCACACCGGGGAACCGCGGGGCAGGCCCGGCGAGGTCGCTGATCCGCGCGATGGCCCGGTCACTTGTCCTGCCAGGACGCCGGCGGGCGATCCGGTTCGTCCTCAGTCCCGCCCAGACCATCATCATGGGTTTCGCGTCCATCATTTTGGTGGGCGCCGTCCTGCTGACGTTGCCGGCGGCGTCGGAATCCGGCCGCCCGACCCCATGGCTCACGGCGCTCTTCACCGCCACCTCGGCCACCTGCGTGACCGGCCTGGTGGTGGTGGACACTGCGGATCACTACTCGACGTTTGGGGAACTGGTCATTTTGGGGTTGATCCAGGTTGGGGGCTTCGGGTACATGACGTCGTGGGCCATCCTGGCGCTCCTCCTGGGCTGGCGGATCGGCCTGAGGGAGCGGATCGTGCTCACCCAGGCGCACGGGCTCTATGAGGTCGGCGGCGTGGTCCGGTTCACCCGACGGATCATCGGCACCGCGCTGGTGGTGGAGGCCGTGGGGGCGGTGATCCTGGCGCTCCGGTGGCTGCCACAGATGTCGGTGGGCCGTGCCCTCTACTACGGGATCTTTCACAGCGTGTCGGCGTTCAACAATGCGGGATTCGACCTGATGGGCGGGTTCCGCAGCCTGACGGCGTATGTGGCCGACCCGATCGTCTCCCTGACCGTGGCGGCGCTGATCATCGTGGGCGGGATCGGCTTCTCGGTGATCATGGACGTCCGGGCGCGGCGCCTGACGCTGCACTCCAAGACGGTCCTGCTGGCGACCGGGCTGCTGGTCGGGGTCGGCACCCTGCTGGTCTTCCTGCTGGAGTTCTCCAACCTCAAGACGCTGGGCGCGCTCCCGCCTCCCGCGCGGGTGCTGGCCGCCTTCTTCCAGGCGGTCACGCCCAGGACAGCTGGCTTCTCCACCGTAGACACCGCCGGCCTGACCCAGCCGACGCTGATGCTCCTCATCACCTTGATGTTCATCGGTGCGTCGCCTGGCGGGACGGGCGGCGGGATCAAGACCACGACCTTCATCACGCCGCTGGCCGTCATCCTCAGCACGATCCGGGGCGCGGGGGAGCCCACGCTGTTTCGCCGGCGCATCCCGATCTTCGTGGTCCACAAGGCGGTCACGCTGGCGCTGATGGCGATGGCCTACGTGGTCACCATGTCCACCCTGCTGACCCTGGTCGAGGGCACAGAGTTGCTGGCGGCGCTCTTTGAGATCACCTCCGGATTCGGCACCGTCGGGCTGAGCACCGGTCTGACCCCGCACCTGTCGCCGCTGGGCCAAGTCATCGTGATGGTGACGGTCTTCAGCGGCCGGGTGGGACTGCTGACGCTGGCGTTCAGCCTGACCCGGCGGGAGCGACCGCCGGTCGTCCGGTATCCCGAGGAGCGACTCTACGTAGGGTAGCATGACACCACCGCCCGAGGGATGAGCCATGGGTGAATTCGCGGTGATCGGGATGGGACGGTTCGGCAGCAGCGTCGCCCGA
The DNA here is from genome assembly GCA_031459875.1 of Candidatus Fervidifonticultor sextus. Taxonomy (GTDB): domain Bacteria; phylum Sysuimicrobiota; class Sysuimicrobiia; order Sysuimicrobiales; family Humicultoraceae; genus Fervidifonticultor_A; species Fervidifonticultor_A sextus. Next base: position 2,034 of record JAVKHQ010000040.1, read on the forward strand.
ACGCTGCGCGAACTCGGCCACCAGGTGCTGGCCATCGACAAGGACGAGGAGCGGCTGAAGCACATCGCCGACGAGGTCACGCATGCCGTCCAGCTGGACTCCACCGACGCCGAGGCCCTCCGGAGCGTGGGGATCACCAACTTCGACGCGGTCGTCGTCGCGATCGGCACGGCGATCCAGGAGAGCATCCTCACCACGCTGGTGCTCAAGGAGCTCGGGTGCAAGCGCATCATCGCCAAGGCGGCCAACGAGCAGCAGGCCAAGGTCCTCGAGAAAGTGGGCGCCGATGTCGTCGTCCGCCCGGAGCGGGACATGGGCGCACGCATCGCTCACACGCTGGCCTCTCCCAGCGTCGTGGACTACTTCGAGGTGTCCCCGACCTTCTCCATCGAGGAACTGAGCGTGCCCGAGGGACTGTCGGGCCGGACGCTGGGACAGCTCGACCTGAAAACCCGCTTCGGGGTCAGCGTGCTGCTGGTCCGGCGAGACAGCCAGTTGCTCATCGCGCCCGCTCCCGATACGGTGCTCCAGGCCGGCGACGTGCTCGTCGTGGTGGGAGACAACCGTCAGCTCAGCCGTCTGGAGACCGCCTTCTAGACCGCTGGCACGTGATCACCTCCACGCGCCACCCGCTCGTGCAGGCCTTTCGGCGGGTCGGCGCCCACTCCCGGCGCGATCCCGCGGGGCGCATGCTGCTCGATGGTCCCCGCCTGATCGCCGAGGCGCTGGATGCGGGTCTGGCCATCTCCGATGCGCTCGTCGCATCCCCCGTCGCCACAACTCGCCTGGCGCCCCTGGTGGCGCGCCTGCGCCAGAGCGGCGCGCGCGTGCACGAGGCGTCTCCCCGCGTCGTGCAGGCCGCGGGCACGGTGGTGACCTCGCAGGGGATCGTGGCCCTGGCCCCCAGGCCGGCCGAAGCCAGCGAGGCGGTGCTGGATGATCCGGGCCTCGTCCTGCTGGTGGCCGATGGTATCCAGGACCCCGGCAATCTCGGTTCGATGATGCGGACGGCGCTGGCGGCCGACGCCACGGCGGTGGCCCTGACAGAGGAGACCGCCGACCCGTTCCAGCCCAAGGTCCTCCGGGCGGCCATGGGCGCGGCGTTCCGCCTGCCGGTGCTGCGGCGGGCCACCGTGGCGCTGCGCGCCGCTCTGGTCGCTCGGAGGGTATGCATCGTGGTGGCGGATCCCCGCGGACCCCTCGACTACCTGGCGGCCCCCCTCGATCCGCCCGTCGCCATCGTGATCGGCAACGAGGCGAGCGGGCCCGATCCCGCCTGGGCGCCCATCGGGATCGGCGTGCGCATCCCCCTGTTCGGCCCGGTCGAATCGCTGAATGCGGCCGCAGCCGCGGCGGTGCTGCTCTACGAGGTCGCCAGACGCCGTGCCGGCGGCCACCGGGTGTGACCTCAGGCCGGCAGGGCCCGATACCGGCTCGATTGGCTCGATGGGCTCGATGCGGTGTGTTGCCACGATCTTTTGGCGTGTGCTATACTCTCCGCCAGCCGTCAGGTGGCTGCAGCGCTGATAGCCTGCAGCGTACCGGCAGGAGGAGCAGTGGACCTGATCTGGTCGGCGGAGGCGGCGTGGCAGGTGTTCGAGGCCACCGGATCAGTCTGGGCCTACCTGGTGTACCGGCGGTATGCCGGGCGGGCCATGGTCGTGGCCACGCTGTCCCTGAACTGACACACGGCAGGCGATGCGGGAGAGCGTCCCGCGCGAGGCCTCGTCCGCGTGCGCGCGGGTCAGGGAGGGGGGCCAGCGACTGCAAGCCCCCACGAGGACGACTCGCCGGGACATTCGCTCCCAAGCCGCCGGACTGAACGCGCGTTCGCGCCAGTAGGCCCGGCCGGAAACCCCGCCGCTATACGGGGAAGAGGGCCGACGCGCCTGCGTCGGCCGACGAGGGTGGTAACGCGGAGGCGAGCGCTTTCGCCCCTGGGGGCGGAGGCGCTCCAGTATTTTCGATGGTGGTGGGCATGGACACGACGATGACCGACGAACTGGACCGCCTCGTCAGGGAGACGATGGCCGCGCTGGACCGGGCCTCGACGCCGGGCGACCTGGAGGCGCTGCGGCGCAGGGCGTTGGGACGGCGCGGGGCGCTGGCGGCGCTCACCAAGCGGCTGGCCGGACTGCCGGAAGCCGAGCGGGCCGCGCTGGGCGCGCGTCTCAACGAGGCGCGGGCGCATCTGGAGGCGGCCCTGGCCGCGCGCGGTGCGGCCCTGGCGGCCGCCGCCTCGCAGCAGCCCCTGGAGGCCGAGCGCCTCGACCTCACCCTGCCCGGCCGCCGCGGGCCGCTGGGCCGCCGGCACATCCTCCAGCGCACGCTCGAGGAGATCGAGCGGATCTTCGTGGGGATGGGCTTCGAAGTGGTGGAGGGCACCGAGATCGAGACCGACGAGTTCAACTTCGGCCGGCTGAACATGCCCCGCGACCATCCCGCTCGGGACACGCAGGACACCTTCTACCTCAGCGACGACCTGCTGCTGCGCACCCAGTGTACCGTGGTGGATGCGCGCGTGATGGCGGGCCGGACACCCCCGATCCGCGTCATCACCAGCGGCCGCTGCTACCGGCGGGATGCGGTGGACGCCACCCACATGCCGGTGTTCCACCAGGTTGACGGGTTCATGGTCGGCGAGCGGATCACGTTCGCCGACCTGAAGGGTACCCTGGCCGCGTTCGCCCGGGAGATGTTCGGGCCGCAGGCCCGGACGCGGTTCCAGCCGTCCTACTTCCCCTTCACCGAGCCGAGCGCGGAACTGGCCGTGACGTTCGGCGGCCGGTGGCTGGAACTGGGCGGATGCGGCATGTTCCATCCGAGGGTGCTGGAGATGGCCGGCATCGATCCGGAGCGCTACACTGCGTTCGCCTTCGGGCTGGGCATCGACCGGCCCGCGATGGTCCGCTACGGCATCCCGGACATCCGCCTGTTCTGGGAAAACGACCTCCGGCTGCTGGAGCAGTTCTGATGCGCGTCCCACTGGCGTGGCTGCGTGAGTTCGTCGACGTGGAAGAGTCGCCCGAGGCGCTGGCCGAGCGCCTGCCCATGCTCGGGCTGGGCGTGGAGGGCATCGAGACGGCAGGCGGCGACGTCGTCTTCGAGCTGGAGGTCGCGTCCAACCGGCCCGACCTGCTCAGCCTGATCGGGATCGCGCACGAGCTGGCGGCCTGGCGCCACCGGGAGGTCCGCCTCCCACCCGACGGGGTGGTGGAGGTCGATCCCCCCGCGGCCTCCCAGACCGCGGTCGAGATCGAAGACGCCACCCTCTGCCCCCGCTACGTCGCGCACGTGATCACCGGTGTGCGGGTCCAGCCGTCGCCCCCCCCTATCGCGGCCCGCCTGGAGGCCGCCGGCATCCGCCCCATCAACAACGTGGTGGACGCCACTAACTACGTCATGCTGGAGTGGGGCCAGCCCCTGCACGCCTTCGACATGGACACGCTCGCCGGGCATCGGATCGTCGTCCGGCCGGCGGCAGCCGGCGAGACGCTGGTCACCCTGGACGGCGTCCGGCGGGCGCTCGATCCCCAGGCGCTGGTCATCGCCGACGCCCGGCGGCCGGTGGCCCTGGCCGGGATCATGGGCGGCCTCGACACCGAGATCGGCAGCGGGACGCGCCGCGTCCTGCTGGAGGCCGCGTCGTTTGCGCCGGCCAGCGTCCGGCGCACCAGTCGGCGTCTGGGGCTGCGCACCGAAGCCAGCGCCCGGTTCGAGCGCGGTGTGGATCCCGAGGGGGTGATGCGGGCCGCGCGGCGCGCGGCCCGCCTGATCGCCGAGCTCTCGGGCGGACGGGTCCTCCGGGGCGCGGTGGACGCCTACCCGGCGCCTGCGGCACGGCCGGTAATCACGCTGCGCCTGGCGCGGATCGAGCGCCTGCTGGGCGTGGCCGTCCCGGCCGATGAGGTGGTCGCGATCCTGGGGCGGCTGGGCCTGGAGGTCCGGCACGACGGCGCGGTCGTCCGGGCGGTCCCGCCGGTGGGCCGGCGGGACCTGGAGCGGGAGGAGGACCTGATCGAGGAGGTGGCCCGCCACGTCGGCTACGATCGGATCCCGGAGGCCATGCCCGTCGAGAGGATCCAACAGGGCCGCCGGCCGGCGGAGCTCGAGGCCGAGGCCGCCGTGCGCGACCTGTTGGTGCGCTGTGGCCTCACCGAGGCGCTGACCATCTCGCTGGTCACCACGAAACTGCTCGACCGCTTGGACTTCGATCCCGATGACCCCTGGCGACAGGCGGTGCCGCTGGTCAACCCCCTCACAGCCGATCACACGCACCTGCGGCCGTGCCTGCTGCCGGGGCTGCTGGAGGCCGCCCGCGTCAACGTCAGCCGGCGGCGCGAGGCCGTGCACCTGTTCGAGATCGGGCGGGTGTTTCGCCCCGACCCCGGCGGCCCTCAGGAGCGGAAGTCGCTGGCCGTGGTCATGCGGGGTCGGTGGATGGAGGGCGCCTGGGACCAGCCTCCCCAGCACCAGGAGGTGACGCTCTTTCACCTCAAGGGCATCCTGGAGACCCTGGTGCGGGAATTGCGGGCAGGGACCCTGTCGGTGGAGGCCGGCGGCCCCCGATGGCTGCATCCGGGCCGATCCGGCCGCCTCAGCCTCGACGGGCAGGTGCTGGGTCTCCTCGGCGAACTGCATCCGGAGGTGGCGGCGCGGTTCGACCTGCCCGGCCGCACGTTCGTCAGCGAACTGGACCTGGCAGGGCTGCTGGACCGGGCGGTGCTGCAGCCGCGCTTCCTGGGGCTCCCGCGCTTCCCCGCCGTGCGACGGGACGTCGCGGTGGTCGCGCCCCTCGACCTGCCCCACGCGGTGGTCTGCGCGGCCCTGCGCGATGCGGCAGGCCCCCTGCTGGAATCCGTGGAACTCTTCGACGCGTACACCGGACCGCCGCTGGCTCCCGGCCAGCGCAACCTGGCCTACACCTTGACCTTCCGGGCGCCCGACCGCACACTGACCGGGGAGGAGGTCGACGTCCTGGTGGACCGGGTGCACGCCGTGCTCCCGGCGACCCTGCCGGTGACGATCCGGACCTAGGAGGCAGGAGCGATGACGTGGCTGGACTGGATGGTCGTCGCCATGCTCGTGTACTTCGTAGTCCAGGGGCTGTTCAAGGGCGTGGTGGCCTCGGGCCTGGGCGGGCTGGCCATCGTGGTGAGTTACGTGGGGGCCGCGGCCGCGCTCCCGATCATCGGCGACCGCGCCGCCATGGGGACCCCACTGCCCGGCGAGTGGGCACGCCTCATCGCCTTCATCCTTACGTTCTTCCTGCTGTACGGGATCTGCATCGTGCTCATCAGCATCACCCCCGGCGGCAAGCGGCCCACCCTTCCGTCCCAGGTGCTGGGGATCGTCGCCGGCATCGTCAAGGCGATGATCGCCGCCATGGCCGCGGTCGGCGTCCTGCTGGCCTCACCGCTGTCGGACGCCTTCGCCAAGGACGTGGAGCGCGCGCCGCTCGCCAGGCACGTGGCCGGGCTGCAGCAACGCTACATCCAGGACATCCGGAGGATCAGCCCCCTCCCCTTCCCGCCCATCGGCCCCGATCACAAGTTCTAGGCCGGCGATGACGCAGAACCGGGCCATCGCGGAGCGGTTCGCCCAGATCGCCGACATGCTGGAGATCAAGGGCGAGTCCATCTTCCGCATCAACGCCTACCGGCGGGCGGCCCGCGCCGTGGAGAGCCTGACCGAGGACATCGCGGCCGTCGCCGCCCGCGGCGACCTGACCACCCTCCCGGGCATCGGGGCCAGCATGGCGGAGAAGATCGAGGAGTTCCTCCGCACCGGGACCATGCGGGCCTACGAAGAGCTGGCGGCCTCGCTGCCGCCGGGCCTGGTGACGCTGATGCGGGTCCCCGAAGTGGGGCCCAAGACGGCGCTGCTGCTCTACGAGAAGCTCGGCATCACGACGCTGGACGACCTGGAGGCCGCGGCGAAGGCCGGCCGCATCCGCCAGCTACCCCGGATGGGCGCCAAGACCGAAGAGAACATCCTCCGGGGCATCGCCATGCTGCGCCGCAGCGGCGAGCGCCGGCCGTTGGGCCTGGTCCTGCCCGTGGCCGAGGAGCTGGTGGCGATGCTCCGGGCCGTGGAAGGCGTTCGGGCCATCGAGGTGGCCGGGAGCCTGCGCCGGCGCAAGGAGACCGTCGGCGACATCGACATCCTGGTGACCAGCACCGCCCCCTCCCGGGTGATGGACGCCTTCGTGGCGGCCCCGTCGGTGACGCAGGTGCTCTCCCACGGTCCCACCCGATCCAGCGTCGTCCTCACCGTCGGGTTGCAGGCCGACCTGCGCGTGGTGGAGCCGGCGTCCTACGGCGCGGCCCTCCAGTACTTCACCGGGAGCAAGGAGCACAATGTGGCGCTGCGCGAGCGCGCCGTCCGGCGGGGGCTCAAGATCAACGAGTACGGGGTCTGGCGGACCAAGGACAACCGCCGCGTCGCCGGTCGTGATGAGGCCGAGGTCTACAGGGCCGTGGGTCTCCCCTGGATCCCGCCCGAACTGCGTGAGGATCAGGGCGAACTCGACGCCGCCGAGGCCGGCCGCCTGCCCAGACTGATCGAACTGGCGGATGTCCGCGGCGACCTCCACATGCACACCAAGTGGAGCGACGGCGCCGAGAGCGCCGAGGCCATGGCGGAGGCGGCCAAGGCCCTGGGCTACGAGTACATCTGCATCACGGACCACTCGCAGTCCCTCAAGGTGGCCGGCGGCGTGACCATCCCCGATCTCCGGCGGCACGCGACGGAGGTGCGCGCGCTCTCCGACCGGCTGGGCATCGAGGTCCTGATCGGGACCGAGTGCGACATCCTGGCCGACGGCTCGCTCGACTACCCCGATGACGTGCTGGCCGACCTGGATGTGGTCATCGCCTCGGTCCACACGCGGTTCCGGATGAGCCGGCAGGAGATGACCCGCCGCATCATCCGGGCCATGGAGTGCGAGCAGGCGGACATCATCGGGCACCCGACCGGCCGCCTGCTCGGCGCCCGCGACCCTTACGAGGTGGACGTGGAAGCCATCGTGGACGCCGCCGCCCGCACGGGGACCGTCCTCGAGCTCAACGCCTCGCCCGAGCGCCTCGACCTCAAGGACACCCATGTCCGGCTGGCCAGGGAGCGGGGCGTATTGATCGAGATCGGGACCGACGCCCACCAGACGGCGCATCTGCGCCACATGGTCCTGGGGGTCAGCGTGGCCCGGCGCGGGTGGCTGGAGGCCAAGGACGTCATCAACACGCGGCCGCTGGCGAGGCTGCGGGACCTGCTGGGCCGGCGCCCCGCGAAGCCCCGCCGCCGGCGCTAGGGCATGCTCCGTCCGCTGCCGCGCCGCTTCTTTGCCCGGGCTGCCCCGGAGGTGGCCCGCGGCCTGCTGGGCTGCCTGCTGGTGCACGAGACCTCATCCGGCCTGCTGGTGGGTCGCATCGTGGAGGTTGAGGCCTACCGCGGCGCGGACGACCCGGCCAGCCATGCCTTCCGCAAGACCGGGCGCAGCGCGATCATGTACGGCCGTCCGGGGATCGCGTACGTCTACCTCTCGTACGGGGTCCACCGGTGTTTGAACGTCGTCACCGATACCGAAGGGGTCCCCGGTGCGGTCCTGCTGCGGGCCCTGGAGCCGCTGGAGGGGATCGAGATCATGCGGCGGCGGCGGCCGCACGTCGCGGTCGCCCGTCTGGCCAGCGGTCCGGGCCGGCTGACGCTCGCCATGGGCGTCGGGCTGGAGCACAACGGGGCCGACCTGACCCGCCCGCCGCTCTACCTGGCGGCCGGCGACCGGCGCGGATGGCGGGTGGTCAGGGGGCCGCGCATCGGCGTCAGCCGGGCCGCGGATCGAGCCTGGCGATTCGGGCTGGCCGGCCACCGGTCGCTCTCCCGGCCGTTTCCCAACGATTGACCGGCTGGCTCCCGGTTTGGGAGGCCCGGAAGTCCCGCGGGGCGTTCGCGGTCGGTGGGGTGGGCTATAATGGGTCAGTGCCTGTCCTGATCCTCTTCCTCGACGGCGTCGGGCTCGGCGAGGCGGATGCGGCGGTCAACCCGTTCGCGCGGACACCGACGCCCACCCTCTCGTCGCTGCTGGGCGGCCCGCTGGTCAACCGCGGCCGCATCGAGGGGCCGGACCTGGTCCTGGTGCCCACCGATGCCACCCTGGGGGTGCCGGGCCTGCCGCAGAGCGCCACCGGCCAGACCACCCTGCTGACCGGGCTCAACGCGCCGGCGCTGGCCGGCCGGCACGTGGCCGCGTACCCCACGGCGCCGCTGCGCGCGGTCCTGGCGCGCTACAGCCTCTTTGCGGCGGTCCGCCGGGCAGGCCGTGACGCCGCTCTGGCCAATGCCTACAGCCCCGAGTACTTCGCGGCCGTGGCCGGCCGGCGCCTGAAGGTCGCCGCCGTCACCTTCGCGGCCGCAGCCGCCGGAGTCCGGCTGCGTTCGATTGATGACCTCAGGGCGGGGAGGGCGGTGTTCCACGACCTGACCAACGGCCGGCTGAGGCAGTGGGGATACGAGCTGCCCGCCCTGACGCCTCGGGTGGCCGGAAGACACCTGGCGGGCATCGCGTCAGGCGCCGATCTGACGTTCTTCGAGTTCTTCCTGACCGACCTGGCCGCCCACGGCCGCATCCCCGTCTCGACCGACGCCGTGGTCGGCATGGTGGACGACCTGCTCGCCGGGGTGCTGGAGGCGGCCACCGGGGGGACGACGGTGCTGGTGGTGAGCGATCACGGCAACCTGGAAGACGGCCGCTCCACGGCGCACACGACGAACCCTGTCCCCACGCTCGTGATCGGACCCGGGTGCCACCTCTTCAGGGACGTCCGGGCCCTCACCGACGTCGCCCCGGCCGTCGTGGGGCTGCTCGACGGCCGCGGCTTTGCCGCCGGGCCCGTCGCCGACCCGACCCGGTGAGGACCTGATGGACCAGGAGGTGCGCGGCCGCGTCCGCCCGTCCGAAGCCGTCGGCCCGGACGGCCCGGCCGACCAGCGCACCCTGCGCGTCCTGGAGTTTCCCAAGATTCTGGAGGCCCTGGCCGAAGCGACCGTGACGCCGATGGGGCGGGCCCTGGCCCTGACGCTGCGCCCGACGGCGGACGCCGATGCGGTCCGGGCGGCCCAGCGGGAGACCGCGGAGGCGGTCCGGCTCGCCGCCGAGGCCGAGATCCCCCTGCGCGGGGCGCGCGATCTGGACGACGTCGTCACCCGGGCGGCGGCCGGCGGGGTGCTGGAGCCGGCGGAGCTGCTGGACGTCGCCCAGACCCTGGAGGTGACGACGCGCGCCGCGGGATTCCTGCGCACGCACCGCGCCCGCGCGCCGCGTCTGGCGGAGCTCGCCGACCAGCTGACCTTGTTGCCCGGCCTGGAAGGCGAGATCGCCCGGACCTTTGACGAGCGCGGAGAGATGCGGGATGCTGCTTCACCCGACCTGCGGCGGATCCGGGACGGCATCCGCGAGGTGGACCGCCGGCTCCGGGACGCGCTGGAGCGGGTGCTGCGCGACCCGGTGCTGTCGCGCTACCTCCAGGAGGCCCTGGTCACGACACGCAGCCAGCGCTCCGTCGTGCCGGTGAAGGCCGAGCACCGCAGTCAGTTCCCCGGCATCGTGCACGATGTCAGCGCAAGCGGCGCCACGCTCTTCATGGAACCGCTGGCCCTCGTCCCGCTGGGGAACCGGCGGCGGGAGCTGGAAGCCGGGGAGCGCGAGGAGATCCTGCGCATCCTCAGGCGGCTGTCGGCGGCGGTCGGTGAGGCCGCCGGGGTGCTGCGTCGCAACGGCCGGCTCCTCGGCGCCCTGGACCTGGCCTCGGCCAAGGCGGCGCTGGCCGCGCGGCTACGCGCCAGCGCGCCCGAGGTGCGCACCGACGGCGTGCTGCGCCTCCATCAGGCCCGCCACCCGGTGCTGGTGCTGACCCGCGGTGAGGAGTCCGTGGTGCCGATCGATGTCACCCTCGGCGAAGGGTTCACCACGCTGGTGATCACCGGGCCCAACACGGGCGGCAAGACGGTGGCGCTCAAGACCATCGGCCTGCTCGTCCTCATGGCGCAGGCCGGGCTGCAGATTCCGGCCCGAGACGGCAGCGCCGTCCCCGTCTTCGCCCGGGTCTGCGCCGACGTCGGCGACGAGCAGTCCATCGAGCAGAACCTGTCCACCTTCTCGTCGCACATGGGCGCCATCGTGCAGATGCTGCGGCGGGTGGAGCCGCCGGCGCTGGTCCTGCTCGACGAGGTCGGTGCCGGCACCGACCCCACCGAGGGCGTGGCCCTGGCGCGGGCGATCATCGAGAGGCTCCACCGCACGGGCGTCCACACGGTGGTCACCACGCACTACAACGAACTGAAGATGCTGGCCTCGACCGAGCCCGGCATCGAAAACGCGTCGGTCGAGTTCGACGCCGAGACGCTCCAGCCGGCCTACCGGCTGCGCATCGGGCTGCCCGGGCGGAGCAACGCGCTGATCATCGCCGAACGCCTGGGCCTGGATCCCGCCATCGTCGCGGCCGCGCGCAGCCACCTGGGGCCCGATCAGGCGGCCATCGAGCACGTGCTGGCCGACCTGACCCGCGATCGCCTGGAGGCCGAGCGCGATCGCGCCGACGCGGCGGCGGCGCGGCAGCAGGCCGAGGAGGCCCGGCGGCGCCTGGAAGCCGAGGTCGAGCGGCTGCGCGCCGAGCGCCGGCAGCTGCTGGCCGAGGCCCGCCAAGCCGCCGAGGCGATCGTAGAGCAGACCCGACGGCGCCTGGAGGCCGTGATGGCCGAGGTGCGGGCCGCGCGGACCGAGGCGGCCGTGCGGCAGGCCCGCGAGCACCTGCGCCAGGTCCTGGAGGCGCTCCCGGCGGCCGAACCCCCTGCACCGGCCGGCGAGCCGGTGGACCGCGTGGAGGTGGGCCAGGCGGTCTTTGTCGCGCCCCTGGGCCGCGCCGGCGTCGTGCGCCGGGGGCCGGATGACCACGGCGAGGTGGAGGTGGAGGTCGGCCGGCTCCGCACCCGGGTGCCGAAGGAGGCCCTGCGGCGGGCACCGGCTGAGGCCCGGCGCCAGGTCGGGCGCGACGACGTTGTGGAGGTCCCGGCGCAACCCGCCGTGCCGCTGTCCCTCGACGTGCGCGGGCAGACCGCCGACGAGGCCGTGCTGGCGGTCGACCGCTACCTCGATGAGGCGGTGCGCGCGCAGCTGCCGCAGGTCACGGTGATCCACGGGAAGGGGACCGGGGCGCTGCGCCGGGCGCTGCACGACTTCCTGCGCGGCCACCCGCACGTGCGGGCCTTCCGCCTGGGCGGGCGCGGCGAGGGCGAGGATGGTGCGACGGTCATCACCCTGGAGGTGTGAGGGGGCCCGGGAGGACCCACATGCCGTTCTTGGACCCTGACGCGCAGCTTGAGCGCCTGCGGCGCGGCGCCGTCGAGATCATCTCCGAGGACGACCTGCTCGCCAAGCTCCGCGAGCGCCGGCCGCTGCGGGTCAAACTCGGCGTCGATCCGTCGGCGCCCGACCTCCACCTGGGCCACGCGGTCGTCCTGCGCAAGCTGCGCCAGTTCCAGGACCTGGGGCACGAGGCGATCCTGGTCATCGGCGACTTCACCGCCATGATCGGCGATCCCACCGGCAAGAAGCAGGCGCGGCCGATGCTGACCCCGGAAGACATCGAGGCGAATGCGGCCACCTACCGGGCGCAGTACAGCCTCATTTTGGATCCTGCGAAGACCCGCGTGGTCTTCAACAGCCAGTGGCTGGCGCCGATGGCGTTTGCCGACGTGATCCGGCTGGCGGCGCGGGTCACGGTGGCGCGGATCTTGGAGCGCGACGACTTCGCGACCCGGCTGCGCGGCGGCATACCCATCCACCTCCACGAACTCCTGTACCCGCTGTGCCAGGCCTACGACTCGGTGGCCATCGAGGCCGACGTGGAACTGGGCGGCACCGACCAGAAGTTCAACAACCTGATGGGCCGCGAGCTCCAGCGGGAGATGGGCCAGCCGCCCCAGGTCGTCGTGCTGACCCCGCTGTTGCCCGGGACCGACGGGGTCGAGAAGATGAGCAAGTCCCTGGACAACTTCATCGGGATCACCGAGCCGCCCGACCAGATGTTCGGGAAGGTCATGTCGATCCCCGATGCCCTGATGCCGGTCTACTTCGAGTACGCCACCGAGGTGCCGATGGACGAGGTCGAGGCGCTCGGCCGAGGGCTGCAGGACGGCACGGTGCACCCCCGGGATGCCAAGCGCCGTCTGGCACGCGCCATCGTGGAGCTCTGGCACGGCGCCCGGGCGGCGGCCGCCGCCGAAGCGGCCTTCGACCGCGTCTTCGTCGAGCGGGACCTCCCCAGCGAGATGCCCGAGGCCGCCGTGGCCTCCGACGACGCACCCGGCGGTCGCATGAAGTTGACCAAACTGCTGGTCACGACCGGTCTGGCCGAGAGCCACCGTGAGGCGCGCCGGCTGGTCAGTCAGGGCGGCGTGACGGTGGACGGGACCCGGCTGCACGATGTGGACGCCACGGTGGCGGTGCGGGACGGACTGGTGATCCGCGTCGGCGGCCGCCGGTTCGTCCGGGTCCGCCTCGTCTGATCCCGAGGGGAGGATCGTCCCGCACACCCCGCGAAGGACCTGCCAGTGTATTCCAGATCGCCCGGAGGTCCACAACCATGCACGCCCGGATCCTCGCTGCCATCGACGCCGCGTCCGACGACCTGATCGCGCTCGCCCGCCGCATTCACGCCACTCCCGAGGTGGGCTTTCAAGAGCACCGGGCGGCCGCCTGGCTCACCGAAACCCTGGAACGTCACGGGTTCCGCGTGGAGCGCGGCGTCGCCGGGCTCCCGACCGCCTTCCGCGCCGAGGTGGGCACCCAGCGGCATCCGGCGGTGGCGATCCTGGCGGAGTACGACGCGTTGCCCGAGATCGGCCACGCCTGCGGCCACAACCTGATCAGCACGGCGGCGGTGGCGGCCGGCATCGGCCTGGCGGCGCTGCGCGAGCAGCTGCCCGGCACCGCCGTCGTGCTCGGCACGCCGGCGGAGGAGGGCGGCGGCGGCAAGGTGATCATGCTGGAGCGGGGTGCGTTCCAGGGCATCGATGCCGCCATGATGTTCCACCCGGCGGGCTACACGCTGGCGACCCGGCCGTCGCTGGCCTCCTACCGCCTGGCCGTCAGGTTCACCGGGAAGGCGGCGCACGCCGCCGCCGCGCCGCACGAGGGCACCAACGCGCTGGATGCCCTCATCCAGACCTTTGTCGCCATCGGGTTGTTGCGCCAGCAGACCCGCGACGACGCCCGCATCCACGGCATCATCACCTACGGCGGCGCGGCCCCCAACATCATCCCCGACCGGGCCGAGGCCCTCTTCACGGTCCGCGCCGCGGACGGGGGCTACGCGCTGGAGGTGCTCCACCGCGTGATCCACTGCGCCGAGGGGGCAAGGGCTACGATGCCATCAAACCCAACCGCACGCTCGCCGAGGTCTTCTCGCGGCACCTGGAGGCCCTGGGCTGGCCGCAGGACCCGCCGCCCGAGCGCAACCGCATGGGCTCCACCGACATGGGGGACGTCAGCCAGGTCATCCCGTCCATCCACCCGTACGTCTCGATCGGCCCCAGGGACCTGGCCGGGCACAGCGTGGAGTTCCGGGAGGCCGCGGTCTCCGAGCGGGGGCTCGCCGCCATGCTGGCCGCCGCCAAGGCGATGGCGCTGACGGCCTGCGACATCCTCACGCAGCCGGACCTGCTGGCCGCGGCCCGGCGGGAATTCGAAGGGACGGCGACGCGGGTGGCCTGAGGCGCCCGCGCGGACGGCCGCCCCGTCTGCGCGGGTGCCTGTTGCCTGGCCGCAGGAGGGCGGGGTATACTCGGAGTGCCGCGGGCCCTTAGCTCAGGTGGTGAGAGCGCGCCCCTGATAAGGGCGAGGTCGGTGGTTCGAGTCCACCAGGGCCCACCAGCTGTTCGAAGATTCCTGCCGTCCACCTTTACCCTTGTCTGGACACGGCCGTCATCGTACCGTGGAGGAAAGCTTAAAGCAGCCGGCCATGACCAGAGGAGACCGTGGCGAAGGGAGGGCGGCATCGTGTTGGAGAGTGTCTTTGCACCGGTGCAAGACTGGGGTCTATTCATCTTGCGCCTCGGGCTCGGCATCATCTTCCCCTTTCATGCGTGGCTGAAGGCCAACCCCCGCGGGCCTGCGGGAGGCGTCCGCGGCTTCAGCGGCTGGCTGGCCCAGATGCGCGTGCCGCTGCCGGGATTTCTCGGCTGGGTCGTCGTGCTGCTCGAGTCGGTCGGGGCCGTTCTGCTCATCCTGGGCCTGGGCACGCGCATCCTGGCTTTCGGCTTTGCGATCGAGATGCTGGTGGCCATCGTCCTGGTGAAACGGGGGATGGCCAAGAAGCGCTTCATGGAGCCCGACGGCACAGGGTGGGAGTTTGAATTTGCGCTGATGATGGCGGCGCTGGCGCTGGTCTTCGCAGGCCCGGGCAGCATTGCGCTGGATCGGGTCATCGGGCTGTAGCGATCACGGCCGGCGTTGGGTTCCCTCAGGGGCACGTCGGGAACCTGGCGGCGGGACGCCGAAGTCGCGGCAGGATCCCGAAGGGAGCACCGTCGTCCAGACGCCGATCCGGAACCCCGGGGTGAGAGATCCCGGCGACGCTCCCCAACGGGCCGTCCGGACCCTCGCCCTCACCACGCTCCAGCAGATCGGGCTGACCATGGTGCGCTTCGGGCTGCCCGTCCTGGTCCCGTTCGTCCGCGACGACCTCCGGCTCTCTCTGGTCCAGGCCGGCATCCTGCTGGCGGCCCTCGACGTCGGCGGTCTCGCCGCGTTCATCCCCACCGGCATCGTGGCGGATCGGTGGGGCGAGCGGCGTGTGCTGGTTGCCGGTGGCGTGCTCATGGGCGCTGCGGCGGCGCTCGCGGCCCTGGCGCCGACGTACGGCTTCCTCCTGGCCGGGCTCACGCTGGCCGGCACCGGATTCCCCAGCGGGCACACCGCCGGCAGCAAGATGATTGTGCGGCAGTTCCCGGCTCGGTCGCGCGGGCTGGCCATCGGCGTCCGCCAGGCCGGCCTGCCGGTGGGCGGAGCGATCGCCGCGCTGTGGATTCCGGCCCTGGCGTCGCTGGGCGGCTGGCGGCTGTCGCTGGCCGCCGTCGGTGCCGCCTGCGCCGTCTTCGGGCTGTGGTGTCTGGCGCTGCCGCGCGAGGAGAACCTGCCCGGCGCTGCCGGAGCGGCGGCGCTGCCCACGCTGGCCTTCGACCGGGACTTCTGGCTCGTCAGTCTGATGGCATCGACGCTGGTGGTCGGCCAGTTCACCCTGCAGGGGTACCTGCCGTTGTTCCTCGTCGATGAGCACCGCTGGGCTCCGTCTGCGGCCGGCCGTCTGCTGGTCTTCGTGCACGCGGGCGGGGTGGTCGGGCGCCTGCTCTGGGGCACGGTGTCGGACCGGCTGGCCGGCGGTCGGCGCAAACCGGTCCTTACCTGGGTCATCGTGGGCGGTGCGCTCATCCTGGTGGCCCTGAGCCGGTTCCCCGCCGGAGCCGGTGCGTGGCTGGCCGGTGTGGTGGCATTTGTGGGCGGGACGTTCCTGGTGGGGTGGAACGGGCTGGCGGTGGCGCTGATCGTCGAGCGGGTGGGGGCGGCGCACGCCGCCACGGCGTTGGGTGTCGCCCTCACGGTGCTCTTCCTCGGCACCATTGGGGGCACGCCCCTCTTCGGGTGGATCGTGGAACAGAGCGGCGCCTACGCCCCGGCCTGGCTCTTCGTGGCCGCCTGTCAGGTGGCGGCCTGGGCATCCCTGAGCACTGCCAGGGAGCGGGTCAGCCCCAGCGGGTAGGCTGGCCCACGGCAGAGCGGGTCACAGTCCCGCCAGCGGGAGATCGGCTCCGACAAGGCGACCGTGGAGGAGGAGGATGCCGTCGGGCCGCTCGAGCCGGTAGTGCCACAGGCCGTGCTCCGACCAGGCCCGATCGCGCAAGGCGGCGCCGGACTCGGCCGCGGCGTGGTAGAGGAGGTCGTACGTCCTCGGGTGCGCCTCGATCACGCGCTGCCCCCCGGCGCGCACCACCGCATCGTCGAGGAGGTCGACGTGCACGGCGTTGTTGGCATGCCCCATGGCATCCACGTCGCCTGCACGGATCCATAGCGGCCGCGCCTCCGCCCGGGGCGGCGGTGGGGCCTCATCGAGAGGAATCGGCGTGATCGACTGCTGCATCGTGGGAAAGGCCCGCGCCAGTTCCTCGGGGATCCGCACCGGCCTGACCCCCTGCTGCGTCAGGATCCAGTCGACGACCGCCGTCGCCACCGGCGTGCCGTCGCCGACCCGCCTGGCGGTGTTGAGGCGGCGTGCCAGGACTTTCCGCGCGCCCAGGACCCTGGTCGTGTAGTCCAGCGCGTCGCCGTAGCGCGCCGGGGCGTGCACGACGAGGTGCACCCGCCGGACGAGCCAGAAGGTCCGGTGCTGCTCGTACCAGGCCAGCGGGAAGCCCAGCGCCGCCGAATGGCCGAAGGCGATCTCCTGGACGAGCCGCATGTGGACCGAGGCCCGCAGCGTGCCGTCGGCCCCGCACTCGTCGTAGCGCACCCGGAAGGTCTGGGAAAAGGCTTCGGGGAACTCGTCGTGCATCGCCTGCATCCACACTAGCGGCGCCGCCGCTGCCGCGCAACACGCCGGGGAGAGGTGGGTGATGATGGCCGCGCGCACTTCGTGGGGGAGCAGGCTGCTGGGCGCGACCCTCGCGGCCTACGCGGCCGGCTACGCCGTCGAGATGGCGCTCGGCCAGTGGGATCCGCGCCGCGTCGGATGGGGTCCGAGTTACCTCCCGGTGGCGGCGGAGGGCGCGGTGTTCGCCTTCCTGCTAAAGGGGGTGTGGGGCGTCGTGCTGGCCCCGCTGCCGCTGCTGCTAGCTCCGGAAACCTGGGCGCGGGTCGCGCGCCTGTGGGACCTCGTGGGGCCGGCGGGGTGGCTGCTATTGACCCAGCCCCTGCCTGTGATGTGGCTGGCCGGGGTGGTGGGGGCGGGGATCAGGAGGCTCTTCCCGTGGGTGAGCGGCGGGTAGGGCGGCCGGATCGCGTGGTGGGACGCTGCAGTCTCATCGTCTTGGCGCGCGGCGTTGCGGGGGCGGCACCTGCCGCGTATAATCCCAGGTGACTGGGGACGTAGCTCAGCTGGGAGAGCACCTCGTTCGCAACGAGGGGGTCGGCGGTTCGAATCCGCTCGTCTCCACCAGGCGCAAATGCAGCAGGGACGCGGGTTCTAGCCTTCGTCCCTGTTGGCGTTCCTGGGGCCCGAGGGGGCCGAAGTGCAAACATCTGCAAACGCACGGTCCGACCGCCCCAGGAGGTGCGCCTCCACCGCCCGCGCCGCCTCCTGCTGCTGACTGGCCAGGACATGGGTGTAGACCTGCATCGTGAACCCCGGGGTCGCATGCCCCAGGCGTTCCTGGGCCACCTTCGGCGGCACCCCTGCGCGTGCCAGGTAGGACGCGTGCAGGTGCCGGAGGTCATGGAACCGGATGCGCGGCACCCCGGCCCGATCGATGGTCCGGCGGAAGTCCCGCCGCACGACGTTGTGCAGGTGCAGGGGCTTGCCGTCGGGCTGGCAGAAGACCAGGCCATAGTCGTTGTAGTCCGGCCCCAGCAGCCGGCGGTTCTCGTCCTGGTCGGCTCGGAGGGTCCTCAGCGCCTCGACGACGGCCTCGGGCAAGGCGACCGCGCGCCGGGAGGCGGCGGTTTTCGGCGTCTTGAAGAGGACCTCAGGCCGCCGGCCAGCCGCTGCGCTGCCATGGAGCCGGTAGAGGGTCTGGCGCACCGATGCCACGCCGTAGGAGAGGTCCACGTCCTGCCAACGCAGGCCGGCGAGTTCGCCCGCCCGCATGCCGGTCATGACGGCCGTGAGGTAGAGCGGGAAGTAGCGGCTGGATCGCTTCGCCTCGGCGAGAAAGAGCCGTACCTGCTCTTCGTCCCACACGTGCGGTTCGAACCGCCGCCGCTTCGGTGGATCGGCCATCGCCGCGGGGTTGCGGGTGAGCAGCCCCCACCGCACCGCGTGCCCGAGGACTTCGTGCAGCAGACGGTAGTGTGTCTGCACGCTCGTTGGCGACAGCCCGTCTTGGAGTTTGCGGCTCAGGTAGCCCTGAATGGCCTGCGCGTTCAGTACCGAGAGCGGAAGGTGTCCAAGGGCCGGCTTCAGGTGGACCCGAATAGTGTCCGAGTAGTTCCGCAACGTCACCGGCCCGACCGCGCCTGCGGCGTAGTCGCGCAGCCACTGCTCCAGGTAGTCCCCGAGCAGCGTCTTCGCCGGCGGGGTCCACCCGCCGCCTTGCATCGCGGAGACGATTTGCGCCAGGTGCGCCTCGGCCTCGCGCCGGGTCCTGTGGGCAAACCACTTCTGCCGGCGCTTGCCGGTCTGCGGGTCGCGCCCGATGTCGATCACCACGGTCCAGGAGTTCTTCCCGCGCTTGCGGATGTGGCCCCTCATAGGTGCGCTTGACCTCCTCCGGTCGATCTCGCTTGCCTGGGCATGCCTCTCACCTCTTCGGTGTCGTGATCGGTGGTCCGCGCCCTCCGGCGCCCGCTGAAGATCACGATGCGCCGGTGCGGATGACCTGTTCGACCCACGTCATGCGGAACCGCATGGAACGACGTGCAGGCGGGATGTTCGTCCAAGTACGCTTACGCCAAAGAGCCGAGCCCGCTAGCACGCCGCGATACCCGGATGATCATAGCCCCTACTGAGTAGTTGCTGGCAACGGGAGCGGCTCAACGCTGGGCGAGGCAATCGGTTTCGGCACCTTGCCCTGGAGGACCAAGTGCAGGTTCCTTTGGACCTGAGCGCTATCCCAGCCGATGACCTGGTAGTGGTGCCAGCGCTTCTTCCAAACGCTGATGTGGCCCCTCACTTCCTCTTTCAGAACTTCCTGAAGCTCGGTGGCACTTCGGACGATCTGCTCAATGGGGTTCTTGAACTGCGGGCTAGTGATGTGTTCCAGGAGGCGCCGGGCGATCAGCGCACGCCTTTCCCGGGTGATCTTTGCCTTCAGCATCTCGATCAGGTGGAGTCTGAGAAGAGATGCGAGAGGGACAACTCCGAGGGGCGAGACAACCAGCACTCCGTTCTGCTGTGCGAGCCCGCCAAAGCCCCTCTTCTGCCCAGTTGTGACCAGGACGGCGAAGTCCGCTTCACGAGACTGCTTCGCCTGGTATGCCTGCTTGACGTGCTTGCTTTGTATGGTCGGGGTTCTCTTGCATTCGTAGATGATGGTCCCGGCTTCCGTGCCGTTGGACCTGACGCTATGCAGAACGTCGCCGCCTCTGCCTTTGTGACGGACGTCGTCTTCCGGAAACTCCCGCTTCAGCCTTGCTGCGAGTTTCTCCTCAAATTCAAGGCCCTCGGTCTGGGGCGTGGAGCCCTTCTGGAGTTGTTCAATGCGTTCCTTGAGGGCTTGGATTTCTTTGTCCTTTCCCGCAAGTAACCGCCGCGTACGCTTGCGTTCCTCCTCTTTACCCTCCCTCAGAGCCGTCTTCACTCTTGCCTTCCACTGGCTGAGTTGCTCGAGAAGTTTGGCTTTTTCGTGCTGGACGTGTCTCTCTCGCTCGCCGAGGATACCGAGGGTGTCCCGAGGTTAGTGGATTTTCGGGAGCACCCCTTGGTGGTCATTATGCCACCAACACCTCCTTTCCCTGCGTGATGACTTGCTGAAGCGCGACGC
>JAVKHQ010000041.1:0-21220 GCA_031459875.1 Candidatus Fervidifonticultor sextus
GCGCGGCGGCATTGGCGTCGTTCTCCACGTAGACCTGGACTCCCAGCCGCCCGGCCAGCCGCTCGCCTAGCGGCACCTCCCGCCAGCCCGGCAGGTTCGGGGGCTCGAACACGATGCCCGTGGCGGGATCCAGCGGACCCGGCGCGCCCACCCCCACGCCGGCCACCGTGCGGAAATCGATCCCGGACCGCGCCACCACGGTGCGGACGCTCTCGGCGATGGCCTCGATGCCGGCGTCCGGGCCGGAGGCCGGCGTCGGGATCCGGACGCGCTCCAGCACCCGGCCGCCTTCCTCGACGAGCGCCGTGAGGATCTTCGTCCCGCCCAGGTCCACGCCGATGATCGGCCTCGCCATGACCCGCACCTCCGCCGACTGTTTCGGTTCGACCGGGCGCGCTCCTGGCTGGGGCCAGGTTCCGGAGGCGCGCCTCCGTGAACCGGACGAGGGGGCTGCCTGCACAGATACCCGCAATCCTGCCCGGATCCCATCCGGGTGATCCGGGCCCAGAGGAGGGGGTCTGGGGGGGCCAGAAGTACACTGCGCTGCGCTGTCTGGGAGGTGCCGGCATGCCTGAGACCGGGTTCATCTATATGGCGGCGATCATCCTGGTGGGCTTCTACATCGCCTACTCGGCCATCAAGATCGTCCGCGAGTACCAGCGGCTGGTGGTCTTCCGCCTCGGCAAGTGCATCGGCCAGAAGGGCCCGGGCATCGTCTGGCTGTGGCCCTTCGTCGACCGCGCCGTGTGGGTAGACCTCCGCGAGGTCTTCCTCGAGATCCCGTCGCAGACGTGTATCACGCGCGACAACGCGCCGATCAACATCGACTTCCTGATCTACTGGAAGGTCGTCGACCCCGTCAACTCGGTAATCGCCGTCGGCGACTTCGCCGGCGCGGCCCGGGGCATCGCGACCACCACGCTGCGTGCGGTCATCGGCGACATCATCCTGGACGACGTCCTGGCCCGGCGCGAGCAGATCAACCAGGTGCTGCGCTCCAAACTCGACGAGGTGACGGAGCGGTGGGGCGTCAAGGTCACCACCGTGGAGATCCGCGAGATCCTGCCCCCCAAGGATGTGCAGGAGGCGATGACCCGGCAGATGTCCGCCGAGCGGACGCGGCGCGCGGTCGTCACCGAGGCCGACGGGAAGAAGCAGGCGACGATCACCGTGGCCGAGGGCGAGCGGCAGTCCGTCATCCTCCGGGCCGAGGGCGACCGACAGGCGGCCATCTTGCGGGCCGAAGGCTTCGCGCTGGCCCTCGACAAGATCTTCTCGGTGGCCAGGACCGTGGACAGCAAGACGATGGCCCTGCAGTACCTGGAGACCCTCAAGGCCCTGGGCGCGGGCGCGGCGACGAAGTTCATCTTTCCCATGGAATTCACGAAACTGCTGGAGCCCCTCGTGGAGATGACGGATCGGGGGTTCAAGAAGGAATCGGAATCCTAGCGCCCGCCGCGCCCTTCGCTCGCGTTGGCGCCAGCGTTCGGGATCCCCGCCGGGGGCCCGGGCGTCCCGGCGTTGATCTGCTCCAGCGCTGCGGTCGAGACGTTGTGCCCGATCTGGGAGACCTCCATCGCGCGGTCGAGGGCCGCGCGGGCCTGCTCCGAGGTCACCTGCTCCTGCGCCTTCTTGAGCAAATCCATGTGCTTGAGCGTGGCCTCTCTGACGATCTCCAGCGCGCGCTGCGTTCCGGGGTTGTCGGCCCGCAGCTGCTTGGCCTCCGCCGCCACCGTGCGCATCAGGGTCCGGTACTCCTCGATCCTGGCGCGTAGCGCAGTCAGGTCGCGGGTTCTCGCCGCCTCTACGATCCTCGCCACCAGGGCATCCGCCTGACGAAGGCGCTCCAGCACGGTCTTGACCGGGTCGGCCGGCGCGGTCGCGCCGGGTAGCGCGTGCCCTGCAATCAACACACCGGCCACGAACACACCCACCAGAGCGCGAGCGTCCATGGAACCCCACCACCTGACGCCTTTGCTGTCGTTCTGCCCACTGCCTCGCCGCACCAGACGGGGCGGGTCGTCCCATGCGGCCCGGGGCCTCGCTACGTCCCGTCCGTGGCCTCGGCCGGCCACCGCGGAGGCCCTACACGATCGCCTGATGGGTCTGGGGATCGAACAGGTGCATCTTGCGCAGGTTGAACACGACCTCGGTCTCGTGGCCCATGCGCGCCTCGCTGTGGGCGTCCACGCGGGCCACGAACACGTGGGGCCCGCGGCTCAGGTGCAGGATCACGTCCGACCCCAACGGCTCGTGCACCTCGACCATCGCCCGCAGCGCCCAGGCCGCGTTCGCGTCACGCGCGAAGGCCCGGTCCTGGATGTCCTCGGGCCGGATTCCGAAGATCACCTGCTTGCCCACCCAGGCCCGGGCCTGCTGGGCGATCTCGTCGGGGACCTCCATGGCGAAGGCGCCCGCGTCGATGACCGTCTTGCCGTCGCGCTGTGCCAGGGCCGCCTCGATGAAGTTCATCGCCGGGCTGCCGATGAACCCCGCGACGAAGAGGTTGGCCGGCTTCTCGTACAGGTTCAACGGCACATCGACCTGCTGGACCACGCCGTCCCGCATCACCACGATCCGGTCTCCCATGGTCATCGCCTCAACCTGGTCGTGGGTCACGTAGATCGTGGTCGTCTGCAGCCGCGCCTGGAGCTTCTTGATCTCGGCCCGCGTCTGCACCCGCAGCTTCGCGTCCAGGTTGGACAGCGGCTCGTCCATCAGGAACACCTGCGGCTCGCGCACGATCGCCCGGCCCAGGGCCACGCGCTGGCGCTGGCCGCCGGAGAGCTGCTTGGGCTTCCGGTCCAGCAGCCCCTCGATCCCCAGCAGCGCGGCGGCCTCCTTCACCCGCCGGTCGATTTCGCTGCGCGGGTACCTCCGCAGCCGCAGGCCGAAGGCCATGTTGTCGTAGACCGACATGTGCGGGTAGAGGGCGTAGTTCTGGAACACCATGGCGATGTCCCGATCCTTCGGCGCCACGTCGTTGACCCGCCGCTCCCCGATGTAGATGTTGCCGGCCGTGGCCTCCTCCAGCCCGGCGACCAGCCGCAGCGCCGTGGTCTTCCCGCACCCCGATGGACCCACCAGCACCGTGAACTGCCGGTCCGGCACCTCCAGGGTCACGTTGTTGACGGCCGTGACCTGGCCGAACTTCTTCGTGACCGCCTCAAGGTAGACGCGCGCCATCGTCGCCCTCCACAACGGATCCCCTCGACAATCTCAATTGTACCATCCCTGTCTGCACGCCAGCCACGCGCCCGCCGGCCCTATGGCCGCGCCAGATGCTGCTTGATGGCCCGGATCGCCTCGATGGGGGTCGGATCGACCCTCCGCAGGACGGCCAGGTACGCGCTGGCGTAGTCCCCCAGGAGGATCAGCGAGAGCATCCGGGCCAGTCGGCCGACCCCGTGGGACCAGACTTCCATGGCGCCGCGGGCGCGCCCCACCAGCCGCTCGCGGGCGGCTTCCAGGCGCCGCGCATTCGCCGCACCGTCCTCCCGATCCCTCAGGAAGACCACGTGGAACGGCGGCGCTCCTCCGGTCACCCCCTCCCACCCGACGATCTCGTTGTGGGTGAGCTCGGGAAAGGCGTTCCAGGCGGCGGGGACCTTGCTGTTCTCGTTGAACTGGGTCTTCCAGCGTTGGGCCGCCGGCGCCATCGCCGCCGAGCCCGCGTAGACCACCGGAATGGCGCCCTCCAGCGCCACCGCCAGCGCCTTGGCGGGATTGCCCGAAAGGGGGACCGCAGGACCCCAGCGGGCGGTCAGGTCGTCCAGCAGACGGGCCGCCTCATCGACCTGCCGGCGCATCCCCTCTTCGGCCTCCGCTCCACCGCCGGCCCGGGCCACCAGGCGCACCATCGGCACCAGCAGATAGGGCAGGGCCGCGCGCGGGGGCAGGCCGGCAGGCACGCGGACGACGGGGTGCCCGCGGCGGTCGGCCAGGTCCGCCAGCCGGCCGCCGGACGTGACGGCCACCACCTGCGCCCTTCGGCGGCAGGCCTGCTCGTAGGCGGCCAGCGTTTCTTCCGTCTCGCCCGAGTAGGAGCACGCGAAGAACCACGTGCGGGAGTCGACGGAGGAGGGGATGCGCTCGTCCTTCACGGACAGCACCGGCACGGGTATCTGGTCGGCCAGCAGCGCCTGCAGCACCTCTCCGGCGATGCCGGATCCGCCCATACCGCAGACGACGACCGCCGCGGGCGGGGTCGCGGGGGGAGCCAGATCAGCCGCCAGATGCCAGCCCTCCGAGGCCATCGAGCCCGCGCGGCCGATCAGGCCCAGCATGCCGGCCGTGTCGAGACGGGCGATCCCGCCGGGGTCATCGAGCACCATCGCAGGAGGGATTCGGTCGCCTCGCGTCGATTCCCTGGGGGCACCCACGGCGCCTGCAAGAGGGGGTGCTGGCGCCGGCGCGAACCATAGACACCGACCATGCACGGACCGGGGCCCAGGCCGCCGTTGCGCGGGACCGAACTCCGCCGCCTCCTCGTCCTGCGGGGCCGGCTGCGGGATGAGGTGGCCGGCGCGCCCCGCCGCGTCCAGCGCGAGGTGCTGCGCGCCCTGGAGCTGGCCCGCCGCCTGCGCCTGGAGGGGTGCGCGCGCCCCTGGACTCCGCCCGCGATGGCCCCGGACGAACTGCTGCGGGAGATCAAGTGGCGGGTGGATGTGGCCTCCCTGGCCGAGGTCAGCGCCGCGGTCCGGGTGCTGGACCGCGCCAGGCGAGGCGGCGCATGGCGCACCCTGCGCGGGCCTGGAAGGAGGGCATCCCGTGCCCGCTGAACCCGGCCTGCTCCGGCGCCTGACCGCGGAGGCGGTCCACCCAGCCCGTCTGGAGGCGGCGGTCGAGAGCCTGATCGCCGTCGCCATCATCATCGTCGGTGTGCGGGCGGCGCTGGCGCTCGGGGTGGCGTTGCTGCGCCGCACGCTGCGGCCGGACGACCCCCGCCGGCCGCCGGACCGGGCCGCGCAGATCCGGACGTTGGAGCCCCTGCTGGAGTCGGCCCTGCGCTACGTCCTTTACTTCACCGGCCTGATCATGGTCCTGGACCGGCTCCACTTCAACGTCTCCGCACTGCTGGCCAGCGCCGGCATCGCCGGGCTGGCGATCGGCTTCGGCGCCCAGCACCTGATCCGGGACATCATCGCCGGGTTTTTGATGCTCTTCGAGGGCCTGATGCAGGTGGGCGATGTGGTCCGCATCGGCGACACCGTCGGTGTCGTCGAACGGGTGAGCCTGCGGACCACGCAGGTCCGGCAGTACTCGGGGGAGCTGGTGACGATCCCTAACGGCATCATCCAGCAGATCGGCAACCGCAGCCGGGGGTTCATGCGCGCCCTGGTCCAGGTCGGGTTCGCCTATGAGGCGGACCTCCGGCGCGCCATGGCCCTCATGCACCAGGTAGGCCAGGACTGGGCCGCACAGCACGCCGACCTGGTCCTGGGCCCCCCCGAGGTGGAGGGCATCCTGGAGTTCGGGGGCTCCGAGGTCGTCGTGCGGCTGGCCGTCATGGTGAAGCCTGAGTACGCCGTCTCCGCCGAGCGCCAACTGCGCCTGGCGTTGAAGGAGGCCCTCGACCGGGAGGGCATCGAGATCCCCTACCCCCGGCGCGTCGTGTACACCCGTCCGACACCCATTCCGCCCGGCGCGGAGCAGGCGAGGTAGCCGCGGGTGCGGGTCCTGGTCACCGGGGGAGCCGGATTCATCGGCTCGCAGATCGCGGAGGCGCACCTCCGGCGCGGCGACGAGGTCGCGGTGGTGGATTCGATGGCCTCGGGACGCCCCGAGTTCGTCCCGGCCGGCGCGCGATTCTACCAGATGGACGTTCGCGATCCCGCCATCGGCGACGTCGTGGCCGAGGTGCGGCCCCACCTGATCAACCACCACGCGGCCCAGGCCTCCGTCAGCGTCTCGATGCGGGATCCGGTCCGTGACGCCGACGTCAACGTCCTGGGCACGATCCGCCTGGCGGCCGCCGCGGCGGCTGCCGGTGTGCCGCACTTCATCTTCGCCTCCACGGGCGGCGCGCTCTACGGCGAGCCCGAACGCCTGCCGGCCGACGAGTCCACGCCGATCGCGCCCCTCTCCCCCTATGGCTGCGCGAAGGCGGTCGCTGAAGCCTACCTGGCGCTCTACCACAGGCTGTACGGGCTGCGGGTCTGCTGCCTCCGGTACGCCAACGTCTTCGGCCCGCGGCAGGACCCCCACGGCGAGGCGGGGGTGGTCGCGATCTTCGCGCGGGCCATGCTCGACGGACGGCCGGCGACCATCTACGGCGACGGAGAGCAAACACGGGATTTCCTCTTTGTGGAGGACGCGGTCCGCGCCAACCTGCTGGCGGCCGACCGACGCGCCGAGGGCGCGGTGAACATCGGCACCGGAGAGGCCACCACGGTCAACGCCATCTATCGGCTGCTGGCGCGCCTGACCGGCACGACCGCCGCGCCGACCTACGCCCCGCCCCGGCCGGGCGACGTGCGCCACATCACCCTGGACGCATCCGCTGCGCGAAGGCTGCTGGGCTGGACGCCTGCCGTCTCGCTGGAAGCCGGCCTGGCGGCCACCGTCGAGTGGTTCAGGCGGCAGTCCGGGTAGCCTCCCGCGGGCCTTCCGGTGGAGGATTTCCTCCGCCCCGACGCCAAGTCAGACGGAGGCATCATGGCCCCCTCCCGCGGACATTTCCTCCTGACCCTGCACGCGCACCTGCCCCTGGTGCTGGGGCACGGCCGGTGGCCCCACGGGAGCGACTGGCTGTGCGAGGTGACCGTCGGGTGCTACCTGCCGCTGGTCGCGGTGCTGGACCGACTGGCCCGCGAGGGCCGACGGGCCCTCCTCACGCTCAACGTCTCCCCCGTCCTCGCCGAGCAACTGGCCCACTCCGCCTTCCGGACCGAGGTCGAGGCCTTCCTCCACCAGCGCCTCGACGCGGCCGCCGAGAACCGGGCGCACTTCGAGCGCAGCCGCCAGGCCGACCTGGCCGACCTGACGCGGTTCTGGGAGCACACCTATCGCCGCGCGCTGGAGTTGTTCCGGGCCCTGGAGGGGGACCTGCTCGGGGCCCTCCGCCGGCTGGCCGGGGCAGGGGTCATCGAGCTCATCACCACGGCCGCGACCCACGCCTACCTGCCGCTGCTGGGCCGCGAAGAGTCCATCGCCCTCCAGTTGCGCCTGGGGGCGGCGACGCACGCGCGGCACTTCGGCGCCGCCCCGCACGGCGCCTGGCTGCCCGAGTGCGGGTATCGACCGCGGTATGAGTGGACGCCGCCGGTGGGCCAGCTGCGGGGGAAGGTCAGGCGGAAGCGCCGCGGCATCGAGGAGCATCTGAATGCCTGCGGGCTGGCGTTCTTCATCACCGACGCCCATCTGCTCCGCGGCGGCAGCGCGCTGTCGCCCTACCGTGACTACTTCCCTGCGCTGCGCACGGTCGGGGCCACCTCAGAGCACCCGGCATTCATGCGGGACCGGACGCCGTATCGCCCCTACGTGGTGGCCTCCCGCGGCGGGCAGGGTGAGGCGGTCGTCTTCATCCGCGATCCCCGCACGACGATGCAGGTGTGGAGCCGCGAGGCCGGCTACCCCGGCGACGGCGCCTACCTGGAGTTCCACAAGAAGCACTTCCCCGGCGGGATCCGCTACTGGCGGGTCACCGATCCGACGAGCGACCTGGGCGCCAAGCTGGTCTACGTCCCCAGAATGGCGCAGGAGGCGGCGGCGGCCCATGGCGCCCACTTCGCCCAACAAGTCGCCGACGTCCTGGAGGCCGAGGCCGCCCGCTCCATGCGGCCGGTGGAAACCTGTAACCCCTACGACGCGGAGCTCTTCGGGCACTGGTGGTTCGAAGGACCGCACTTCCTGGAGCACGTGATGCGCCGGCTCCCCGACCTGGACATCGCCCTGGAGACGCTGGGCGGCTATCTCGCGCTCAATCCCCCTTCGGAAGCCATCACGCTCCTGGAAGGGTCCTGGGGCGAGGGGGGCGACCACCGGGTCTGGCTCAACCGCGACACCGAGTGGACCTGGGAGATGCTCTACGCCGCCGAAGAGGAGTTCTGGACGCTGGCTTCGGGCCTCTCGTGGGAAGGTCGGCCGCCCCTGGAGCGCCTCCTGGCCCAGGTGGCGCGCGAACTGCTGCTCCTGCAGGCATCCGACTGGCAGTTCCTGATCACCACGCAGGCCGCGCGCCACTACGCCGAGACGCGGTTCGCCGAACACTATGCGCGGTTCGTGCGCCTGGCCAACATCCTCCGGTCGGCCGCCGAGGGGCAGCCGGTGCGGGCCGATGACGAGCAGTTCCTGGCCGAGCAGGAGGCGGCGGACTTCCCATTCCCGGAGGTCCTGGAGCACGTGGGGGCCGCGCGGGAGGTGCGGTCGCTGTGAGCCTGCGCGGGGCGCCCACGCGGCTGCGGTCCGGCCGGCAGCGCATCCTGGGGTTCGTCCTGGCCGGCGGCCGCGGCGAGCGCCTGCAGCCCCTCACCCGTGAGCGCGGCAAGCCCGCCGTGCCCTTCGGCGGCAAGTACCGGATCATCGACTTCGTCCTCTCCAACTTCGTCAACTCGGGGATTCACGCCATCTACGCGCTGGTCCAGTACAAGGCCCAGTCGCTGATCGAGCACCTGCGGGTGGGATGGCGGTTTGGCGGGCTGCCCGATCACTTCGTCATCGCGGTGCCCCCGCAGATGCGCTGGGGCGAGACGTGGTACCGGGGGACCGCGGACGCCATCTACCAGAACCTCAACCTGCTGCGCGACTTCAACCCTGACATCGTGCTCATCTTCGGCGCCGACCACATCTACCGGATGGATCTCGACCAGATGCTCGCCTTTCACCTGGAGCGCGACGCCCAGGTCACCGTGGCGGCGCTGCCTGTACCCATCGAGCAGGCCTCGGAGTTCGGGATCATCGAGGTCGACGCCGACGGCCGCATCGTCGGCTTCGAGGAGAAGCCCGATGCCCCCAAGGCCATGCGGTCGGATCCCACGAGGGCGCTGTCGTCCATGGGCAACTACATCTTCAACCGGGACATCCTGGTCGAGGCTCTGATCGAGGACGCCCGGCGCAGCACCGACCACGACTTCGGCCGCACCATCATCCCCGAGCTGTATCCCTACGCCGGGGTCTTCGCCTACAACTTCCTGGCCAACGAGGTGCCGGGGACCAAGGCCTACGAAGAACCGGGCTACTGGCGGGACGTGGGGACGCTGGCTGCCTACTGGCAGGCCCACATGGACCTGCTGGGCGCCACGCCGCTGTTCGACCTGGACAACCCCCAGTGGCCGATCCTCACCGCCCCCTATGCCGGCCCCGCGGCGCACATCATTGGCGGCGAGATCACCGACTCGCTGATCGGCGAGGGGTGCCACGTCCGAGACGCCACCATCCGGCGGTCGATTTTGGGCCGGGGTGTGAAGGTGGGGCCGGGGGCGGTCATCGAGGAGTCCGTCGTGATGGACCACACCATCGTCGGACGCGGAGCGCGCCTGCGGCGGGTCATCGCCGACCGTTTCAACGTCATCCCCGACGGCGATGTCATCGGCGTGGATCTGGCCCGCGACGCCCAGCGCTATACCGTAGACCCGTCCGGCATCGTGGTGCTGCCCCGGGGCCTGACCCGGTACGCGACATGAGCGGGCTGTTCTGCCTCCACGGCCACTTCTACCAGCCGTCCCGCGAGCACCCGTGGCTGGATGTGGTCGAGGTGGACGATGCGGCCGCGCCCTTCCACGACTGGACCGACCGCATCACCGCCGAGTGCTACGCGCCCAACGCGGCGGCCCGGATCCTGGACGCGCGCGGCCGCATCGTCCGCATCGTGAACAACTACGAGGCCATCTCGTTCAATGTGGGACCGACGCTGGCTCGCTGGCTCCAGCGGCATGCCCCCGACGTCTACCAGCAGATCCTGCAGGCCGATCGGCGCAGCCTGGCCGCCCGCGGATACGGCAATGCCATCGCGCAGCCCTACGTCCACCTGATTCTGCCCCTGGCGTCGCGCCGCGACAAGCTGACCCAGGTGCGTTGGGGGATCGCGGATTTCACGTCCCGGTACGGCCGACCCCCCGACGGCATGTGGCTGCCCGAGACCGCTGCAGACACCGAGACGCTGGCCGCACTCGCCGAGTGCGGGATCGGGTTTGCGATCCTGGCCCCCCACCAGGCGGCGCGGGTGCGCCTGGCGCCGGCGGGTGAGTGGGTGGACGTCCTCCCCCACGCGCTGGATGCGACCCGGCCGTACGCTTGTCGGATCGGGCCGGACCTGCGCATCGCGCTGTTCTTCTACGACGGCGCCACGTCCCAGGAAATCGCCTTCGGCCGGCTGCTGGAGAGCGGTGAAGCCCTGGCCGGCCGGCTGCTGAGTCTGGTGGCCGACGCCGAGTTGTCCGGCGACCGGCTCGTGCACGTGGCCACCGACGGCGAGACCTACGGCCACCACCACCGCTTCGGGGAGATGGCGCTGGCCTACGCGGTGGAGGTCCTGCGGCGCCGCGCCGGAGCCCACCTGACCAACTACGCCGCGTTCCTGGCCGACCACCCGCCCACGCACGAGGTCCAGATACACGAGCGCACGTCCTGGTCGTGCGCGCACGGTGTCGAGCGGTGGCGGGCCGACTGCGGCTGCCGGATGCGGCCCGACTGGCACCAGCGGTGGCGGGCGCCGCTGCGGGCTGCCCTGGACTGGCTCAAGGCCGAGGTCGACGACCTCTTCGAAGCGGACGGGGCCCAGGTCTTCCATGATCCCTGGGCCGCGCGCGACGGCTATATCCAGGTGGTCCTCGACCCCACCGAGGCCACCGTCGCCCGCTTCCTGGCCACCCACCTCCTGCGGCCGCGCGATCCCACCGTCCGGCCGCGAGCGCTGCGCCTGCTGGAGATGCAGCGCCACGCGATGATGATGTTCGCCTCCGACGGCTGGTTCTTCGACGAACTCTCGCGCCCCGAGCCCGTCCAGAACCTGCGGCACGCGGCGCGTGTCCTCCAGCTCGCCGCCCGGTGCGGCCGCGACCTGGAGGCGGCCTTCCTCGAACGGCTGCGCCCCGCAGAGAGCAACCTGCCCGCCTATCCCGACGGCGTGGCCGTCTACGACCGCCTGGTGCGGCCGGCGGTCGTCGATGCCAGCCGGGTCAGCGCGCACTACGCCATCACGGCGCTCTTCCAGGACTACCCCGACGACACCATGGTCTACACCTACCGGGTGAGCCGCCGGCACGCCCGGCGCGTGCCGCGCGGGGCCACCACGCTGCTCGTCGGACGCGCCGAGGTGACCGAGATCGCCACCGGGGACGCCGAGGTACTCTCCTACGCCGTCCTCCACTTCGGCGGGACCGACGTGCACTGCTGCGTCGCCAGCGGGTGGGACGACCAGGTGCACCTGGCGGCGGCTGAGACCCTGGCTGAGACCCACGAGGGCGGCACGGTGACCGAAGTGATCCGCCGCATGGACGAGGTGTTCGGCCGGCGCTTCTACACCATCCGCGATCTCTTCACCGAGGAACGCCGCCAGGTCCTCGCCCGCCTCTCGGAGGAGACCATCGCGCACCTGGAGTCGTCCTACCGCGCCCTCTACCAGGAGAGCCGGGGCCTCATGGAGACGCTGCGCGACGCCGATGTTCCGCTGCCGCGCGAGTTCCTGATGGCCGCGGAGTTCATCCTGACGACCGATCTCCGCCGGGCGCTGGCGGCTCCGGGCGCACTGGGCGCCACCGCCTGGGACCTCGTCGGTGAGGCGCGCGCCTGGGGGCTCGACCTCCCAACCGCGGACCTGGAACGCCTGGTGCGCGCTCGCATCGAGCGCCGGTTGCAAGACGCCGAGGGCCTGCTGGCTGCGGAGCACCTGCGGGAAGTCCTGCGAAGCCTGGACTTCGCCGCCGATGCCGGGGTCACGGTGAACCTGTGGCGGGCCCAAAACCTGTTCCAGAGCCGGCTCGCTCCCCACCTGGCCGAGGCGGAGGGCGAGGTGCGGGACCTCCTGGAGCAGGTCGCCGACCGGCTCTACTTCAGCCTGGAAGCGCTCCGGGAGGCCGCATCCGGGAAGATCGGGGCGCCGCGGGGCGTCTAGGAAAGAGCAGCGCTTGACGCGGAGGTGCGACGATGGCGAAGTCGGTGATCGTCTACTCGCAGCCGGGCTGACTGTTCTGCGGCCGGGTGAAGGAGTTCCTTCGCCAGCAAGGCATCGCGTTTGTGGAGAAGGACGTGAGCGCCGACGATCAGGCCTTAGACGAACTCACCCGGATGGGGTTCTCGGCCACGCCGGTCACGGTCATTGAGGGCGAAGCGGTGGTGGGCTTCAACAAGGCCAGGCTGGAGCAGTTGCTGGGGGCCTGAGACCGCATGCGCAAATCAACCCTGGATGAGATGCGTGAGATCCTCACCATGGCCAGGACGATTGCCGTGGTCGGCCTGTCCGACAACCCTGAGCGGCCTGCCTACGAGGTCGCCAGTTACCTCAAAGACCAAGGCTACCGAATCATCCCGGTGAACCCGACCATCACCGAAGCCCTGGGTGAGAAGGCCTTCCCGAACCTGCGGTCGATCCCCGACCCGGTGGATGTCGTGCAGATCTTCCGCCGGCCTGACGAGGTGCCCTCCATCGTCGAGGACGCCATCGCCATCGGCGCCAGGGCGGTGTGGATGCAACTGGGGATCGCCCACGAAGAGGCCGCATCCCGCGCCCGCGCCGCGGGCCTGAAGGTGGTCATGGACGCCTGCATGGCCACGACCCACCATGCCCTGCGATCGAGAGGGGTGGTTTAGATGTTGGGCGGCGCCTCCGGCCTGCAAGGCGCCGTGTTGGACTTGAGCGAGAATCTACACGCGGTATTGCTTCTTCTGGGTCAAAGTGATCGCCGCCATGGTCACAGGGCGACAAATTCGCTGACCGGTTGAGGCTCGGCTTGGCTTCCTTCTGGAACGGCCAAGTGCACCGATCCGCAGCGGTGTCGGTAGCTCACTACGAGCCACCCCGCTTCCACAGGAATGCCGCCCAGACCCCTTTGTTCTCTGTCGCCGCCTGCACAAAGCCCAAGAGCACTTTATGGCTTGCCAGGCACGGGCGGGCACCAGATCCGCAGGAAAATCGCCCGTTGGTCCGAACCAATTGTGCAAATCTGTAAGACCCTGGGCTCTGCCATCTGATCCTCAGGGGGTGCGATGATAATGCGCAAAACGTGCCTGATTTCGTTCCTGGTTCTCATCACTACGTCGGCACTGCTCCTCCCTCAGCCGGCCGCTGGGGCACCGATGGACCTGGCTCCTGCGCTCGGCCCTGGCCCTAAAGTGAGCTTCCAGCTGGTCGCCCAGTCGGTCCCTACCAACCTCCAGTACACGCTTGTCGAGAAGCGCTTTGCGGAAGAGATCGCAAGGCGCAGCAACGGCCGTGTGGAGGTGAAGCTGGCCACCTGGGCAGAACTAGGCCTCACGGGATTCGAGATCCTGCGGCTCACCCGCCAGGGCCAGGTCGAGGTCGGCGGGGCGCCGTTCACCAACCTGGCGGGCGACGTGCCGCTGCTGGACATCGTCGACCTGCCCGGATTGAATCCAACGATGCCGCAAGCGCGGAAGGTGCTGGATGCCACCACCCAGGAGATCAACAGGGCGCTCGCGCTGCTGGACGTCAAGCTGATCGGGAGCTGGCCGTTTCCCGCCAATGTCTTCTTCTGCCGTGTTCCGATCCGCGGGCTTGAGGATCTCCGCGGCAAGCGTATTCGCACTTTCGGCCCTGCTCTACCCGACTTAGTGCGAGCCCTGGGCGGACAGTCCGTCACGGTGGCATTTCCCGAGCTATACACCGCGACCGAACGCGGGGTGATCGACTGCCTGATCACCGGCACTGCGAGTGGCAACCTGCTCAAACTCTACGAAGTCGCGACTCACATTTACTCTCTCCCGGTCACCTGGAGCACGAGCGGCTACTTCGTCAACCTCCGATGGTGGACCGGCCTGCAGCCGGAGGTGCGTCGGTTCCTGGAGGAGTCCTTCAAGCAGATCACGACCGAGCAGTGGGCCCTGGGCGAACGCCTTACGCAGGATGGGATCGACTGCAACACTGGTAGCGCCACCTGCCAGTATGGGACGCGCGCCACCCGGCCGATGGTGGAGGTCAAACCCACCGACGAGGCCAAGACGACCCTGCGGCGCATTCTAGGCGAGGTCGTCATTCCAGCGTGGGTGCGACGGTGTGGCGAACGCTGCGGTTCGATCTACAACCGGGTCGTCGCCCCGATCACGAACGTGCCCTACGCGCCACGCTAGCCCCCTCCCGACGGAGCCCGGTTCAAGTGGTATTGACTGAGCGACCGAAGGGTTGGCTGGCACGGGTGGGCGCAGCGATGAACGACCTCGCAGGTGCAGGCTACCTGCTAGGAGCGCTCTTCATCAGTTTCGACGTCGTTGCGCGGCGCTTCTTCGGATTCACGTCCCGGGGCACTGTCGAGATCAGCGGCTATCTCTACGCCTTTGGGCTGACGTGGGCGCTCACCCACACCCTGGTAACCCGAGGGCACATCCGGGTGGACTTCCTCGTCATGCGCCTACCGCTCCGGTTGCGCGCGTATCTGCACTTCGCGGCTGCGACCTTCATGTCCGGTTTCGCAATTCTGCTCTCATGGAGAGCCTGGGACATCGTCCTGCAGTCCTGGCTACTGGGGGCCCGCGACACCAGCGCGCTCTCTATCCCGCTTGCCATCCCACAGGGACTATGGGCCGCCGGTCTGACGGTGTTCGCAGTCGCGACGGTGTTCATACTCATTGAGGCGCTGGCGCTCCTCTTGCAGAGTAACCCGGCGGCTGTGGACCGGCTGCTGAGGTCGCCGACTCTGGAAGAGGACACTGAGGCGGCACGCGAGGCAGCCGGAACATCACCCTCTACGATCACGGCACAGATATGAGGACGCGCCAGGGCCCGTGATTGCGATCATCTTCCTGGGAGTGCTGCTGCTTGTCGTGGTCGCTATGGCGGCCACGGGATCCATGCCCTCGGTCAGCGTCGCCGAACTCGTGGTCATCTCGGTGACCTTCGGCGTGTTCTTCTTGACCGGAATCTACGTGGCTGCGGCCCTGGGCGCCCTCGGCCTAGTCACCAGCGTGGCGTTCGCGACCCGACCGGTCCACCTGTTCTTTGGACAGATCGCCTGGAACGCGAGCACTAACTTCCTGCTGGTCGCTGTCCCACTGTTTATCCTGATGGGCGAGGTTATGTTGCGCTCCGGCGTGTCAGACCGCCTCTACCGGGCACTCAACGTGTGGGTCGGCCGCTTACCCGGCGGGCTGCTGCACACGAACGTCGTCAGCTCGGCCGTCTTCTCGGCGGTGTCAGGCTCCAGCATTGCTACCGCCGCAACCATCGGATCGGTGGCACTCCCCTACTTTGAGCGGACAGCATATCCTCCGCGAGCGGTCCTCGGCTCCTTGGCCGCTGGCGGAGCGTTGGGGAATCTGATCCCACCAGGGATCGCTTTCATTATCTACGCCCTGCTAACGGAGACCTCAGTCGGCAAGCTATACGCGGCCGGCTTTGTGGCGGGGGGTATTGTCTCGGCGCTGTTCGTCTTATATATCCTCATCCACGGTCTGGCTGCGCGGTGGCGCCCTCAGGAAGGCCTGGTGAGGTGGGCGGAACGGCTCACCAGCTTGGGAGATATCGCGCCGATTGCCTTTCTGATGTTCCTCGTGCTGGGGACGATCTACGTTGGGATCGCGACCCCTACCGAGGCCGCGGCCCTGGGGGTCGTGGGGGCACTGGTGTTGGCGACAGCAGGCCGCCGGCTCACCCTGTCGATGCTGGTCGCCGCAATGCGAGCTACCGCGCGCACCACCAGCATGATCGGGTTCATCACGGTGAGCGCATTCGTGCTTAACTTTGCGCTCAGTAGTATCCGCCTACCCCAGATGCTCGCGTCATCGGTTGTGGGACTGCCGCTCGCGCCAGCTGCAGTCATGGGCGTCATCCTCGCCTTGTACTTTGTCGTCGGAACCTTCATGGACGCCTTCGCGCTCATGATCACGACCCTCCCCGTGGTCTTTCCCATCGTCACCGCGATCGGCTATGATCCCATCTGGTTCGGGGTGGTCTCGGTGATGCTCGTAGAGATCGGGCTCATCAGCCCGCCCGATGGCGCCGTCATGTACGTCCTCCAAGGGCTCCGCCCGCGTCCGGGGCCCATCACTGACGTCTACTGGGGTGTGTTGCCGTTTCTACTCCTCTACCTAGCGGGTCTGGGGCTCATCGTCGCCTTTCCGGAGCTCATTCTATGGCTTCCCAGGCGTCTCGTCTCGTAGCCGCAGCGACGGAGGGCCGCCGGTGATCCTCGACGCCTACAATCACCTCTGGCGAGCCAGACCGAACTCCCCCGAACTCTTCATGCACCAAGCGCTCACTCCCGAGCGACTCATTGCCGAGATGGACCGTGGCGGCATCAACATGGCCGTGGTCTGCCCGCTCGGCCAGGACATGGACAACGAGTACATTGGTGAGGCCGTCAGGGCATACCCTGACCGCCTGATCGGGTTCCTGGAGGTCAACCCCCGCGACCCAGACGCCCCGGCACAGATCCATGCCCTGGTCGAACGGTATCGCTTCAAGGGGCTCAAGCTCCACCCCACGATGATGGGTCATCCGGTCAGTTCGCATCCGCTGATGGATCCGATCATGCGCGTCTGCGCCGAGTTGGGGCTCGCCGTGTACGGTCACTGCATGCACGACTTCTGGGCGGTGCCGCTACAGTATGAGGAACTGGCTCGTTCGTTTCCGAGCGTACCAGTGATCCTGGGACACATGGGAATCATCTGGTCGGTCTCCGAGGCCGGGATGGTGGCGCGCCGCAACCCCAATGTGTACCTAGAGACCTCGCTCGTTCCTCTGCGAAGTCTCAAGATCGGTATCCAGGAGGCGGGTGCCGAGAAGGTTCTTATGGGAACCGACTGGCCGGCCAACGATTTTGACCTACAACTGGAAATGGTGCGCCGGGCTACGGGCACAGCTGAGGCGTTTGAGCTCGTAGCCGGCGGAAACCTCGCACGGATACTGGGGATCCGGTGACGACGCGCGATCTCATCCTCCGAGGAGCCAGGACGCTAGGGGCGCCGGAGACGGTCGACATCGCGATTGTCGACGGCTACATCGCCGCCGTCGGCCCGAATCACGATGCCGGCGAGACACTTGAGTTGGATGGCCGGCTCGTGCTACCTGCATTCGTAGATTCGCACGTGCACCTGGACAAGGCGTTCCTTTGGGATAGCCCGTTGATGCACGGAAGGCGCGGGCCCGACGTCCTCCGCGCGCTGCGCACATTCAAGTCACGGGCGCACAAAGACGACTTGGAGCGGCGCATGCAACGGGCTTTGGAGCTCGCTACGCACAGCGGCACGACGGCCATGCGCGTCCAGGTGGATGTGGATGATGTGATCGGATTGATCGGCCTTGAAGTTGCCCTGGAACTTCGCCGCCGTTGGGCTGATCGGCTGCGCATTCAGATCGTCGCCTTCCCTCAAGAGGGACTGCTCGGCCGGCCAGGGCTGATGCCCCTCCTCCGGCAGGCGCTGGCCTCAGGCGCCGATGCCGTCGGAGGAGGCCCGACATTTGACAGCGTGGCGCCCGGCGAGCACCTAGCGGCGGTCTTTGAGTTGGCCAGGGAATTCGACCGAGATGTTGATCTGCATGTGGACCTGAATACCCCACCGTCACGCCCGCCCCACCAGTGGGAAGTGGCGGAAGTCGCGCGGCTCACACGAGCGATCGGGTGGGAAGGCAGGGTCACCGTCGCCCATATGCGCGGACTGGGGGCGATGGCTCCCGAGGCGCTCGGCAGTCTACTGGGGGTCATGCAGGATGTCGGAATCAACGTCACCATTGTCCCTGGCGCGGAACTGCATATTGCACGTACCTGGTGGGATCCACCAGTCCGGGAGGTAAGCCGGGCCATGACCAACCTCGACGCGCTGCTCCAGGCCGGCATCACCACCAGCTACGCAACAGGCCATGTGCGCGACCCCTGGAACCCGCACGGGTCCGCCAACATGCTCCTGGACGCGTTCTTGCTGACGGCCTCCTACAACATGGGTGAGCCGGTCATCTCTGGGATCCCAGTGCTCCGCCTGGGGACTGATCTGCCCTGGCGATCACTCCGGCTCCCCGGCCCCTCGAACCTCGCCGTGGGACGGGAGGCCGATCTGGTGGTCCTGGACGCCAGGGACCACGACGCCGCCGTCAGGGCTCCGGTGGAGCCGTTCCTGGTACTCAAGGGCGGACACATAGTCGGCGGCTCGGCTCGGAGAGGGCCAGATCGTGCAGCGCATTCTGTGCAAGTACCTGATCGCCGATCCTGATCGGCTGCGCGACGGAGTCATCTCCGACGCAGCCCTGATCATCGATGGTGGACGTGTCCTCGCGGCCGGGCCTGCATGGCAGTTGCAGCAGGAGTTCGGTCATCTGCCCACCTTCGGCGACCCCGAAGGGTGGCTGGCTCTGCCGGGCTTGGTCAACGCGCACCACCACGGTCGAGGCCTCAGCACAGTGGCGCTGGGGATCGATGATGCGCCGTTGGAATTCTGGCTCCCAGCGCTGTTGGGGGCGAGGCACCCGGACATCTACGCAAACACCGCATATGCCGCGGCACTGATGTTGCGCGCCGGCGTAACCACATCGATACACAGCCATGCGGGAGGCGGCACAGCCCAAGCATACCGGGCCAGCGTGGAGGATGCCCTGCGGGCCTATCACAATGTGGGTGTACGGGTCGCCCTGGCCATGGGGATCGCCGACCAACAGCTCCTCGCCTATCACCCTGATGCGTCGCTCATGGAAGAAGCTCCCAAACCTGTCCGTGCCCACGTGGCGCGATGGTTCGACCTCGCCCGTCCGTACATCGACACGGGGGACTACTTTGGACTGTTCGACGCTATCAGGGAACAGTGTGGCGAAGGCAGGCCCTACCCGCGCGCTACAGTGATGCTCAATCCCCGAGGACCGCAGTGGGCCACCGACGACCTCTTGGAGCAGGTTGGGTCCAGGGCGAGATTGACCGGGGCGGGCGTACACCTCCACCTGCTTGAGACACCGCTCCAGCGTATGGCGGCGTTCCGACGATGGCAGACAAGCGCGGTTGAAGCGCTCGATCGGCTCGGCGTGCTGGGGCCGCGCACGTCAGTGGCGCACGCGATCTGGCTCGACGAGGCCGATATCGACCGGCTGGCTGCGACCGGGACGACGGTGGTGACCAACACGAGTTCCAACCTACGACTCGGCAGCGGCCTAGCGCCTCTCCACGTGTTCCAGAAGCGCGGCGTGCATGTGGCCATCGGAACGGACAGTGCAGGTCTTTTCGCCGATGAGGACATGTGGAAGGAGATGCGATTGCTCGCTGCCGTCCACCGGATATCCGCGCAGCAAAGCCAGTGGCTGTCACCTTATGATCTCCTCCGTATGGCGACGGTCGTCGGCGCTCGTGCCGCCTTGCTGGACGGCCAGGTCGGCCGTCTCCTCCCCGGCTACAGGGCGGACATCACCATCCTCAACCTCAAACGCGTCCGCACGCCGTACATGGATCCTCAGATTGATGAGGTCGGTCTCGCCTTGAGCCTTGCGCAGGCTTCAGACGTCGACACCGTGATGGTCGACGGTAACGAGTTGGTCCGTGGCGGAGCGTTTACCCGCCTGGACCTCGCAGCGCTCGCATCCGCACTGGCCAGGAGCGCTCGGGCCTCAGAGCCGGTGCGGAGGGAGATCGCGGAAATCCTTCCCGCGCTCCGCGCCTACCTGGCGACTGTCTACGGGGCATGGACATGAACGGCGCAGACGTCGTGGCATTGGCCCAGCGGCTCGTAAGGGCCCAAAGCGTGATGGGCAACGAGGGGATCGCTGCGGATGTGGCTGAAGACGCCATGCGCAACCTAGGCTACGACGAGGTCTGGCGAGACGACCTCGGGAACCTCATCGGCGCTATCGGCGGCGGTCGGGGTGGCGCGGTCGTGCTCGACGGTCATCTCGACGTCGTAGATCCCGGCAACCTCGCAGCTTGGCGTGTCGATCCCTTCGCCGGCGAGGTGATTGACGGCGAGCTTCACGGCCGCGGGGCCGTGGACATGAAAGGGCCGCTGGCAGCCATGATCACCGGCGCGGCATTGCTGCGAGAGCGCCCACGCCACGCGCGGCGTACGGTCTTCGTCTCATGCACGGTTGGAGAAGAAACCGTTGAGGGTCTGGCCCTGCGGCCGGTGCTGGAGCGCCTTAGGCCTGATGCGGTGATCATCGGCGAGCCGACGGGAGGCCAGATCGCCGTGGGCCAGCGAGGCCGGGCCGAGATCGTCGTCGAGGCGCTGGGCCGGGGGGCGCATTCTGCCTATCCGGCCGAGGGCCGCAACAGCGCGGAGGCGATGGCGGATCTGATCGTTGCTTTCCGCGGCGTGGTGCTCCCGACCGATGAACTCCTCGGGTCAGCGTCGTTGGTGCTCACAGAGGTGACATCGTTCCCCAATCCGTCTTCTTCGACGATCCCCCATCTCACGCGGGCGGTCTACGATCGACGCCTGCTCCCAGGTGAAACGCCACAGGCGGTTCTGGCTCCCCTGCGCGCGGTTGCCGGGGCCGGCCGCAGTTCTTGCCGCGTTTTCATCGCGCGCGCTGCATTGGTGACCTATCGAGGAGCATCTCTGGCTGGCGAGAAGTTCGCGCCTGCATGGAAGCTTCCTCCCGACCACCCCCTCATCGATGCGTCGGTGAAGGCACTGCAGACGGTCGGTCTGGTCGTCGATCGGAAGGTCTACGCCACCTGCACTAACGGCTCGGCCTCAGCCGGGTGGCTTGGGATCCCGACCATCGGCTATGGTCCGGGCCAGAACGAGCGTTCACACACAACAGACGAGGCTATCGCGGTTTGGGAATTGGAGCAAGCAGTGCTGGGCTACGCAGCGCTGTCGTGGGGGGCGGCCACGGCATCCTTTCTCCCCCCACTTGCCCCACTTGACCAGCGAGCGCCATAGCGTCGAAACCTATTAAGGTCGAGGTAGCCCAGCGCCAGTTGACGCTTACGAGAGCGCCGCGCCGCGGTCAGAGCCAGTATACTGCTCGTAAGTTCATTCGACGGCACACGCCACAGCAAAGAGGTGCAGGACTATGCAGGACCTCTGGAGGGTGTCCCGAGGTTAGTGGATTTTCGGGAGCACCCCTTGGTGGTCATTATGCCACCAACACCTCCTTTCCCTGCGTGATGACTTGCTGAAGCGCGACGCGCAA
>JAVKHQ010000042.1:0-18597 GCA_031459875.1 Candidatus Fervidifonticultor sextus
CGATCTGGCGGCCGTAGTCCATGGCGATCAGGCGGTCGCAGAGGTCCATGACGACCCCCATGTCGTGCTCGATGAGGATCATGGGCAGGCCGCGCACCTCCCGCAGTTCCAGGATGTAGCGTGCGATGTCGGCCTTCTCGTCTGCGGTCATCCCGGCCATCGGCTCATCCAGGAGCAGCAGCTTCGGCTCCATG
Source organism: Candidatus Fervidifonticultor sextus (assembly GCA_031459875.1). Taxonomy (GTDB): domain Bacteria; phylum Sysuimicrobiota; class Sysuimicrobiia; order Sysuimicrobiales; family Humicultoraceae; genus Fervidifonticultor_A; species Fervidifonticultor_A sextus. Next base: position 195 of record JAVKHQ010000042.1, read on the forward strand.
GCCAGCGCCCGGCCCAGCTCGACCTTCTTCTGGATTCCATAGGCCAGTTCGGCGACGCGGTGGCTGCGGTAGGGTTCCAGCTCCAGGAAGTCGATGATCTCCTCCACCCGACGTCGGTGCTCGACCAGTTCACGCTCCGCACGCCCCCAGTAGATCCCGCTGGCCAGCAGCCCGGCGCGCATGTGGATGGTGCGACCCGAGGTGATGTTGGCCAGCACGGTCATCCCTGGATAGAGCGCGTTGTTCTGGAACGTGCGAGCGATCCCCAGCGACGCCCGCAGGTGGGGGGGCATGCGCGTGATCTCGCGCCCGGCAAACGTGATCCGACCTGCCTGCGGATGGTAGAAGCCGTTGATGCAGTTCAGGACGCTGGTCTTGCCGGCTCCGTTGGGTCCGATAATCCCCAGCAGCTCGCCGGGCCGCAGGGTGAAGGAGAAGCGGTCGATGGCGGTCACGCCGGTGAACCTGAGTGAGATCCCCTCCACCGCGAGAATGATATCCGCCGGCGGGACGCGGCGCTCCATTTGGGGGGAGGAATACGGCCCCCGAGCACTGGAACCCTTCAGGAGGTCGCGCAGGGGCGGTGCGGCCCCTCTGGAAGGGGAGTCCGTGGTGGAGGAGGTCTGGCACCCAGCCGAACGGTGGAGCGAGCCGCAGCGGCTGGCCTGGCAGGAGCGCCGGCTGCGGGAGGTGGTCCTGGCCGCGCTCCCGCATGCACCGGCGCTGCGGGAGCGGCTGGATGCGGCCGGGCTGCGGCCGGAGGCCCTGACCCTGGCCCACGTCGGCGGCCTGCCGGTGCTCCGCAAAGACTCCCTGCCCGGGGCACAGCGCCAGACGCCACCGTTTGGCGGCTGGCTGGGGGTGCCCCTCGGAGACCTGGGCCGGGTGTTTCGGTCGCCGGGCCCGATCTTCGATCCTGAAGGCCGCCAGGATGACTACTGGCGATTTGCGCCGGCGCTCTTCGCCGCCGGCATCCGGCCCGGCGACATGGTGCTCAACACGTTCTCCTACCACCTCACGCCGGCCGGCCACATGTTCGACGGCGCGCTGCGGGCGTTGGGGTGTCCGGTCGTCCCCTCCGGACCCGGGGGGACCGAAACCCAATTGCAGGTGCTGGCCACCCTGCCGGTGGCCGGATACGTGGGTACCCCGAGTTACCTGGCGACGTTGCTGGAGGCCGCGGAGGCCTCGGGTGTCCAGGTCGGCGTGCGCGTGGCGTTCGTCATCGCCGAGATGCTGCCGGAGTCGCTGCGGGGGCGCCTGGAGGAGCGATACGGAGTCCGCATCAGCCAGGGCTACGGCACCGCGGACCTGGGATCGGTCGCGTACGAGTGCGCCTCGCGGTCGGGCATGCACGTGTGGTACGAGCACATCGTCGAACTCGTAGACCCGCACACCGGCGCGCCCGCCGAAGCGGGCACCCCGGGGGAGGTGGTCGTTACGACCCTCAACCCGGTCTACCCGCTGCTGCGGTTTGGGACCGGCGATCTGGCCGTGATGGCCGAGGGCCCCTGTCCGTGCGGGCGTCCGGGCCCGCGCCTGGCCCGCATCCTCGGCCGTGTGGGCGAGGCGGTCAAGGTGCGGGGGATGTTCGTCCATCCCGCCGAGGTGGACCGGATCGTGGCCCGGCACCCGGAGGCGGCGCGCTATCAGGTCGTGGTCTCGCGCACCGGGCACCAGGACGACATGCTCGTGCGCGTCGAGGTCCGATCGGATGCGGCGGTGACGCCAGACCTCCGCGACCGCCTGCGCCAGAGCCTGACAGAGGGACTGCGACTGCGGTGCGATGTCGAACTCGTGGCCTCCGGCGCTCTGGAAGCCGACGCGAGGAAGATCGTCGATCAACGCCGGTGGGATTGACGGCGCGCGTTGACACCCCCAGGGCCCCGTGCTAGATTGGCGATGATTTGATGCATCTGGCGCGGCTCCACGGATTTGACGTCGACGCCCGCGGTCACCTGATTATCGGCGGTGTGTCCGCAGCCGACCTTGCCGCCAGGTTCGGGACCCCCCTGCACGTGATCGACGAGGCGCGGATGCGCACCAACTGCCGCGCCTACGTGGAGGCCATGCAGGCGCACGCCCCGGGCCCGAGCCGGGTGCTCTTCGCGTCGAAGGCGCTCTGCACCATCGCCACGTGTCAGGTGGCCTTCGACGAGGGGCTCGGCATCGACGTGGTGAGCGCGGGAGAAATCTACACGGCGCTGCAGGCCAGGGTGCCGGCGGAGGCGCTGTACTTCCACGGGAGCAACAAGACGCCCGAGGAGATCGCCTACGGGCTGGAGGTGGGTGTCGGTCGGTTCATCGTGGACAACGAGCACGAGCTGGCGACCCTTGACCGCCTGGCCCGCGAGCGCGGCCGCCGCGCCGACATCCTGCTCCGCCTGACCCCGGGGATCGAGCCGCACACCCACAAGGCGATCCAGACCGGCGGGGTGGACTCCAAGTTCGGGTTCGGCATGGCCGGCCCATCCGCGGAGGACGCCGTGCGCGCCGCCCTGGCCATGAGGGGCGTGCGCCTGCGCGGCCTGCACTGCCACATCGGGTCGCAGATTCTGGACCTGGAGCCGTTCGTGATGGCCGCGCGCGCCCTGGTGTCGTTCGCGGCCGAGCTGCGCTCGGGCGGGTTCGTGCTGGAGGAGCTCAACCTGGGCGGAGGTCTGGGCATCCGCTACCTGCCGGAGCACACGCCGCCGACCCGGGAGGCCTACGTCAAGGCCATCATGGACACGGTGCGGGACCTGCTGGCCCGCTATGACATGCCGACGCCTACCGTGCTGATCGAGCCCGGGCGCTCGATCGTGGGAGACGCCGGGGTGACGCTCTACACCGTGGGCGCGATCAAGCGGATTCCCGGCGTGCGGACCTACGCGTCCGTGGACGGCGGCATGTACGAGAATCCCCGGCCGGCTCTCTACGGCGCCCGGTACTCAGCGGTGGTGGCCACGCGCGCCGACGCCCCGCCCACCCAGCGGGTCACGGTGGCCGGTCGGTGCTGCGAGTCCGGTGACGTTCTCATCTGGGATGCTGACCTGCCCGAGGTCCGCACGGGCGACCTGCTGGCGGTGTTCGCCACCGGCGCCTACACGTATTCGATGGCGGGCAACTACAACCGGTATCCGCGGCCAGCGGTGGTCTTCGCGCGCGAGGGCGCCGCTCAGATCGCGGTCGAGCGCGAGACCTCGGCCGACCTGGTCCGACACGACCGTCCGCTGACCCATCCGGTCAGCGGGCCGGCGCGGGGCCGATGATCTTCGGCAGGGACCCCTCGGGCCTGCTCCTGTCCATCCCGGCGATCCTGGTCGCGCTCGCGGTCCACGAGTACGCGCACGCCTGGATGGCCGACCGTCTCGGTGATCCCACGCCGCGCCTCCAGGGCCGGCTGACGCTGAACCCGATCGTCCACCTCGATCTGCTCGGCACCCTCCTGCTGCTCGTGGCCGGATTCGGGTGGGCGAAGCCCGTCCAGGTGAACCCTCAGTACTTTCCGAACGTGCGCGGCGGGATGCTGGCCGTCGCCGCCGCCGGACCCCTGTCCAACGTCACCCTGGCCTTCATCGCGGGGTCGCTGATCCAGACGGGGGTGATGGAGCGCTCCACGCTGGCGGGAGGCCTGGTGCTCGTCCTGATTTACTTCAACGTCCTGCTGGCGGTGTTCAACCTGCTGCCGGTACCTCCGCTGGACGGATCACGGATCCTCTCGGCACTGCTCCCGCCCCACCAGGCGCTGACCTATAGTCGGCTGGCGGCCTACGGGCCTCTCCTCCTCCTGCTGTTGATCGTGCTGCCCGGCCGGATCTTCTGGTCCATTCTGGGCCCGCCGATCTCCTGGTTGGTCCGCCTGGCGGCCGGACCGGGGGCGATCTAGTGGGCGGGGAGCCGCACCGGTCTGCGCTGCGGGGCCCCTCGGCCGGGTACACCGTGAAGGTGCCGGGCTTCGAGGGTCCGCTCGACCTCCTGGTCACGCTGGCCCACCAGGGGAGGATCGACCTTGGGGCGATCTCGCTCGCGGACCTGACCGCGGAGTTCCTCGACCGGACCACGCACGCCCTCGACCTGAACGAGGCCACGGAAGCGCTGTGGATGCTGGCGGCGCTGGTGGAGATGAAGGCCAAACTCCTGTTGCCGAAGCCTCCACCGCCGGAGCCGCTGCCCGAGACCGGGGCCAGCGACTTGGCCGAGCGCCTCGAGGAAAAACTCGGCGAGTACCGCGCCTTCCAAGAGGCGGCCGACGCGCTCAAAGCGCTGGAGGAGATCCAGCAGCGGATCTTCGTGCGCGACCCGCAGGCCGACCCGGCCGACCTGCTGCTGGAGGGCCTCACGGTTGCCGACCTGTTCCAGGCCTTCCAGGCTGTGCTGACCCGTGCCCGCGAGGAACGCGCCGCCGAGGTGGCCGACGAGCCAGTCCGGGTCGCCGACCGCATGGCCGCCATCCTGGCCACCGTCAGGCGGTCGCCCGGGGGGATCGAGTTTGCGGCGCTATTCCCCGGGCGCGTGACCACCGTCTTCGTGGTGGTGACGTTCCTGGCCCTGCTGGAGTTGATCAAGGAGCGCCTGGTGCGGGTCCAGCAGGCGTCTCCGCTGGCGCCGATCCGGGTCATGGCGGCCGCGGGAGACATGGCAGGATAACGCAGGGCCGTTCGCGACACGCGTGGCATCGCACATCAACAGCACAGCCATGGACCAGGAGCCGCCCGTTGAGATCCACCTCTCCCAGGCCGTCCCGCCGGCCGAAGACGGCGAGCAGGCGTCGGCCCTGGCGGCAGCCGTCGAGTGCCTGCTGTTTGTGGCCGACCGTCCGATCGCCCCAGAACGCCTGGCCGAGGCCCTGGCGGCACCGGTCCCCGCCGTGCACGCAGCCCTCGAACACCTCCGTCGGCGCCTGGCAGACGGCGGCCTGATGCTCCAGGCGGTCGCCGGTGGCTATCAGCTCGCGACGCGGCCCGAGCATGCCGACTGCGTTCGCCGCTTCCTCCAGAAGGAACACGCCGAGCGGCTCACGCGGGGCGCCCTGGAGACCCTGGCGGTGATCGCATACCGACAGCCCGTCACGCGGGGCGAGATCGAGCAGATCAGGGGCGTCCGCAGCGACTGGCACATCGAACGGCTGCTGGAGCGGCAGCTGATCCGGGAGGTGGGCCGGCGCCCCACCCTGGGCCGCCCGGTCCTCTTCGGCACCACAGACCTGTTTCTCCGGTACTTCGGGCTACGCGACCTCTCCGACCTGCCACCGGTGGGCGACCGGGGCGTGGGGGCCCTGCCCGACGTAGGGCGATGAGGGTCCGGGCGCTGGCCGCGACGGTGGGGCTCGCAGCGCTGCTCGCCGCGGCGCCGGAGGCGCTGGGTTCGGTCCGCCCCGCCGCCCTCCAGCTCGGTGCGGCGGCGGCCGTGCTGGCCGACGTCCGCACCGGACGCATCCTGTATGATCGCGACATGCACCGGCCGCTGCCGCCGGCATCCACGACGAAGATCCTGACGGCGACCCTGGTGCTGGAGCGGCTCCCCCTGGACCGGGCACTGACGGTCGGCGGCATCCCTGCCGGGATGCGGACCGGCACTACGGTGGGACTCCGGGCGGGAGAGCGCTGGACCGTCCGCGAGCTACTGGTGGCGATGCTCGTGGGCTCGGCCAACGACGCCGCGCTCGCCCTGGCCGAGGGAGTCTCAGGCAGCGTGGAGGCCTTCGTCGCCTTGATGAACGCCAGGGCCAGGCAGCTCGGTGCCCGGCGGAGCCACTTCGTCAACCCCCACGGGTTGCATGATCCGGCGCATGTCGGCACGGCCTACGATCTGATGGTGATCACCCGGCATGCCCTGCACCATCCGGCGCTGGCCGCGACGGTCCGGATGCCGGCCTTCATCCTACAGCGCGCCGACCGGCCGCCGCAGGTGTTGGCGAACACCAACCGGCTGCTCGCGCGCTATCCCGGGGCTGACGGCGTCAAGACCGGCTGGACCGCAGCCGCCGGGCAGACCCTGGTGGCCTCGGCGACACGGGAGGGATGGCAGTTGCTGGCCGTGGTGCTGCGCAGCGGCGACATGTACCGCGACGCGGCCCACCTCCTGGACTACGGGTTTGCGACCTTCGCGCCCGTCCGGGTCGCCGGCCGGGGTCAGGCCCTGGCCACCATCATCGTCGGACCGCGCAGGGAGCCTCTGCCCGCCGTGGTCCCCGCTGAGGTCGTCGCGGTGGTGCGGCGGGGCGCCGCGGTGTCGCCCCGGGTGACGCTGCGGGGGGACCTGCGCCCACCGATCGCGGCGGGCGCGCCGGTGGGCGAGGTCCGGTTCCTGGAGGGCCGGGACGTGGTGGCGCACTCCGTGCTGGTGGCGGCCCGGTCCGTGCACCGGTAGCCGTCGGGCGCGGCCGCCGGGCAGGGAGACCGTGAAGGCCGAGCGCGCGAAGTGGGAAGCCCGGTACCGGGCCGGGGACCGGCCGCACGACGGCCCGCCTTCGAGTCTGCTGCGGCGCTGGCTGTCCCGGCTGCCCCGCGGCCGCGCCCTCGACGTCGCCACCGGCTTCGGCCGCAACGCCATCTTCCTGGCCAGGGCTGGCTACCGCGTGGACGCCATCGACATCGCGCCCACGTGTCTGCGCGAGGCGGCCCGCCGGGCCCGGCGGGCCGGCGTGCGCGTGCGGTGGATCGAGGCCGACCTCGACGTCTATCCATTGCCCCGGGCACGCTATGATGTGGTCGTGAATGCCTTCTTCCTCAAGCGCCGCCTCTTCCCGGCGCTCCAGGCGGCGGTGAAACCCGGAGGCGTCCTGATCGTGGAGACCCACCTGGAGTCCTCCGATCCCGACGACGGATCTGGCACATCGCGGCACCGCCTGCGTCGGGGCGAACTCTGCCGGCGGTTCCGCGGCTGGGAGATCATGGAACTGGAGGAGGGGCGCTTCCGGGAGGGGGGCCGGTCGTGGCTGCTGGGCCGCATCGTGGCGCGACGGCCGCCGGCCAGATGAGGCGGTGACCCGCCCGGCCCGGCGGCTCGCCGGGTGGCTGGCCGCCTCGCTGGCACTGATCGCCGGCGCGCCCTTCGACGGGTTTCCGGTGACCATCCGCGACGCCACCGGCACGGTCGTGGTGATTCCGACCGCGCCCCGGCGCATCGTCTCGCTGGCCCCCAGCGTGACCGAGATCCTGTTCGCCCTCGGGCTCGACCGGGAGGTCGTGGGCGTCAGCGACGCCGACGACTACCCTCCGGACAAGGTGCGCGCCAGGGCGCGGATCGGCGGCGTCATCATCAACGCCGAGGGCGTAATCGCCCTGCGGCCCGACCTGGTGATCGGGATGCCAAGCCTCCAGCGCGACCAGCTCGCGCGGCTGCGGGCCCTGCGTCTGCCCGTCCTGGCCGTGGACGCCGCTTCCGTGGACGAGACCATCAGCCAGATCAGGCTGCTGGGCCGCGCCACCGGACGCCCAGAGGCAGCCCGTGCGCTGGCCGAGGCGCTGGAGGGACGCGCGCATCAGGTGCGCCCCGCCGTCCGCCGCACCGTCTACATCGAGGCGTGGAACGAGCCGATCCTGGCGGTCGGCAGAGGCACGCTGGCCGACGACATGGTCCGGCGGGCCGGGGGGATCAACATCTTCGGCGACCGGCAGGGCTACACCCAGGTGCCCGCAGAGATGGTGCTCGCTCGGGACCCCCAGGTGGTCCTCATGCTGTATCCGGGCAAGGGGCGCCTGCGCACCCGGCCCGGATGGCGGGCGATGGACGCGGTGCGGGCCGACCGCATCTACGAACTGCCGACCTCGCTGGTGAGCCGGCCCGGACCGCGGGTCGCCGACGGCCTGGCCCTGGTCGCCCGCCTCCTCCAGGCCGGGCCCTAGCGCTGTGGGGCAGGGCGTGCGCGTCGAGATCGCCGGCCTGGTCTGCCGCCTGGGGGGGATCGCGGCCCTCGACGGCATCTCGGTCCACATTCCGCCCGGCCGCCTCTTCGGGGTGGTGGGGCCCAACGGCGCCGGGAAGACGACGCTGTTGCGCGCGATCGCCGGGGCCGTGGGTCCCCAGGCGGGCGCCGTCCTGGTGGAGGGTCGCGCCCCGCACGCGACGCCTGCCTCCGACCTGGCCCGCATCATGGCGGTCCTCCCGCAGCACCCCGTCGCGCCGGCCGGCGTCACGGTCCGGGAGGCCGTGGGGTGGGGGAGGGCGCCGCGCCTCGGCCGCCTGGCCAGACCGCGGCCGGACGACCTGCGCGCCATCGACGAAGCGCTGGCCCAGACCGGGACGCTGGCCTTAGCCGGCCGGGCCGTCGACACGCTCAGCGGTGGCGAGCGCCAGCGGGTGCTGATCGCCCGGGCCCTGGCACAGTCCCCCCGTCTGCTCCTGCTGGATGAGCCCACCGTGCACCTGGACATCGGCCATCAGGTGGAGATCATGGACCTGCTGCGCCATCTCGCCGGGCGCGGCCTCACCGTGGTGGCCGCCCTCCACGACCTGAACCTGGCGGCGACCTACTGCGACGGCGTGGCGCTGCTGGCGCGAGGGCGCCTTGTGGCGTGCGGGCCGCCGGCTGATGTGCTCAGGGCGGACCTCATCCGTCACGCGTACGGCCCCGCCGTGGCGGTCCGCACCAATCCGGCGACCGGGAGGCCCTACGTGGCGGTCGCCGGCCGGGCGCGGGCGGGCGGGACGGGCCCGCGGATCCACGTGATCTGCGGCGGCGGCACCGGCGCGGAGGCCCTGGCCCGCCTGGTGGAGTCGGGGTACCGGGTGAGCGCGGGCGTCCTGCACGTGATGGACTCCGACGACGAGGCGGCCGCCGCGCTGGGCGTCGAGGTGGTCGAGGAGGCCCCCTTCTCGCCGGTCGGCGACGAAGCGGTGGCGGCGGCGACCGCGCTCGCCCGGGCGTCGGATGTCGTCGTCGTCGCCCCAGTCCCGGTCGGGCCTGGAAACCTCCGGAACTTCGAGGTGGCCGCCTCCGCGCTGGCGGCGGGGATCCCGGTGGTCCTGGTCGAAGGGACCGCACAGCGGGACTTCACCGGGGGTGCGGGGGCGGCGGCGGCCGAGCGGCTGCGGGCCGCCGGCGCGCTGGTGGTGCCCGACGTGCACGCAGCCGTCGAATTGGTCCGGCGGGTCGCTCCGGTAGCTTAGGGGGTGCGGCTCCGGTGGATCGGCAGGGGCTCGTGGTGACCATCGACGGCCCCACGGCGGCCGGGAAGTCCACGGTGGCCCGCGGCGTGGCCCGCCGACTGGGACTCCGGTACGTGGACACCGGCGCCATGTATCGCGCCGTGGCGCTGGCCGCGATCCGGCGGGGCATCGACCCGACCGATGGGGGCGCACTGGGCGCGCTGGCCGAGTCGGTGACGGTCAGGTTCGAGTCCGGGCCGTCGGGAGACCGCGTCTGCCTCGACGGCGAGGACGTCACCGCCGCGATCCGCGCCCCCGAGGTGAGCGCCGCGGCCTCCGTGGTGAGCACGGTGCCCCGGGTGCGGGCTGCCATGGTGGCGCAGCAGCGCGCGCTGGCTGCATCTGGCGGAGTCGTGATGGAAGGCCGCGACATCGGCACCGTGGTCCTTCCCGACGCCGAGGTCAAGGTGTTCCTCGACGCCACCCTGGAGACCAGGGCCAAGCGGCGCCACGACGAACTGCGCGCCCGCGGCGTCGAGATCGACATCGAGGAGATCAAGCGCCAGGAGGCGGAGCGGGACCGCCGTGACGAGACCCGGGCCCTGGCGCCGCTGCGGCCAGCCGCCGACGCCGTCATCCTCGACACGACCGCCATGACGGTCGACGAGGTGATTGACGCGGTCGTGCGGCTCGTCCGCCAGCGCACCGGTGGGCACCGATGACCGCACGGTTTGGGATCTGGTACCTGATCCTGCAGATCCTCTACACGGCCTGGACGCGCCTGCAGTTCCGGCTGCGCGTCGAGGGCCGCGAGCACGTGCCGCCGGAGGGCGGGGTGCTGGCGGTCTGCAACCACAACAGCGCGATCGACCCCTGGATCGCCGGCGTGGCGTTCGGCCGGCCGGCCCGCTACATGGCCAAAGAAGAACTCATGCGGGTGCCGGTCATCGGCTGGCTGGTTGCCGCCATGGGCGCGTTTCCGGTCCGGCGCGGCGAAGCCGACCGGCGGTCGCTGCGGATCGCCCTCGACGCGCTGGCCCGGGGCCAGATCGTGCTGATGTTCCCCGAGGGCACGCGCAGCCCCGACGGCCGGCTGCGTACCGGCGAGCCGGGCGCGGCCCTGCTGGCGTTGCGCTCCGGCGCCCCGGTGCTCCCCACGGCGATCATCGGGAGCCACCGGGTCATGCCGCGGGGCGCCTGGTTCCCCCGCAGTCACCCGGTGACGGTGCGGTTCGGGCCGGTGATCCCCGTCCCTCGGCGCGAGGGCAAGATCCACCGGGCCGAACTGGACGAGTGGACGCGGCGGTTCATGGCCGCCATCGCGGCGCTGCTGCCGCCGGAACAGCAGCCGGTTGAGACGGATGGGCCCCCGGTCCGGGCGCCGCGCGCGGAAGGGTCAGGGTGAAAGTCTGCGGGCGAAGGCTCGGCGGACACGGAACCCAAACAAGATCTCCTGGCAGACCGGTCCGAGCGGCAGAGCATGACGTGTGCGGCCACCCGCGTCAGGGACAGGTCGGCGAGACTCGAAGGTCTTCTTCCCAACGCAGAACCGTCGCCTTCAGCGGCGGTCCGTAGGGTGGCGCGGTGCCCTGATAGGCGATCTCGACTTCGGCGCGGATGACCCGGGTGTGCACCGGCGTGCCGTTCCTCCGGATCTCCCCTACGGACAGGATGCACCAGCGGCGTGCGGGTTCCTCAGCGGTGCACACCGAGGGCGGGCTCAGGCAGGTGCGGGTGGTGGAGTACCAGAACCGGTCGTCACCGGTATCGGGGTATTCGGTCGGGGAGATGCCGGGCGCGTCCTTGTCCCCCTTGAGGAGGTAGATCTGGTGTTCCAGGCCGGCCTGGGCCAGGTAGAGCGCCTTCGCGTCCTGGAGCATCAGCTGGCCCATGTCCGTCTCGGCGGTCAGGAGCTGGGCAATCCCGCCGGTCACCAGCGCCAGGATCAGGACGACCACCAGCGCCAGGACGAGCGCGGTGCCCGCCTCGTCGGCGACGCAGCGTCGCATCAGCCGCGGGCGAGCCGGATCAGGGCACCTGACGGGAGGCACGGGAGGTGACGGCAAAGGTCAAGACTTCTCCAGTGGGGTCCGCGAGCGTGAGGCTGACCTCCACGGACCTGACCTCCGAGACCGGGGCACACCCGGTGATGAGGCCCCCGCTGGCATTGAAGCACCGGATGCTCATGGATTGGAACGGGCCCGCCAGCGGCTGAAACGCGCCTAGGGACGCTGGCGTCTCCTCGGCGGCCAGGAGCGCAGAGGGCTCAGGATCCGCGACCCGGGCCCGCACGATGATGTAGCGGTGCCGATGGTCGATCGGCCGGCGCTGGAGACCGTTGACACGCCCGTAGTAGTCTCCCGACAGGATCGGCGCCGGATCGGTGACGGCCACCGCCCATCCCAGAGGCTCCGGCTGGCCCACGGCCCAGGTCTTCCCGCGCAGCACCGCGCCCACCAGCGAGAATCTCCCGTAGTAGTTGGTCCCTGGGGCGACGGTCAGTGGGGCCTCCGCCAACTGGGTTCCGGCTCCAGATCCGCCCCACCCCGCCACCCGGTAGATGCGCAGCCGAGTGTTCGTGGCCTGGCCGGGGTTGAGGCGATAGCCGGCCCCTGCGCTGCTCCGCCGGGCGCTGATGCCCACGATGTGCCGTTGGGTGGCGGCGCCGCCGCCCGAGTCGCTGCGAAACCTCCAGAAGACCTCGACGTTCGCGTGGCCGGGCAGCCACTTGCTGAACTCCCGGTAGCACAACCCGGCCTGAGCCCCTCCTGTGTTGGCAAAGCGGAAGGAGGTCCCGACCGGGTTGGTGTCCGCAGCAATCGAGTCGGTGCCATTGCACGGGTTCGTGCCCGAATCACGCCGAACCCATCCCGTATCCGCCGTTCCCTCTTCGTAGTCCAGGAAGACGTTGTCGGCGTTCGCCGGTGGAGGACCGGCACCGAGATCGCCATAGTGCAGGAAGTAGTGCACGCTGGTGCCGCCCGAGGGAATCGGGGCCTGCAGCCTGAACCACACGCGGGTCGTCGTGGTGTTCCAGGTCGACTGGATGTCCAGCACCCGATCGAGTTCCACCCACTCCGTCCCCGTCCAGTAGCGAATCCGCACGTCGTTGCCGTTGGCGAGGCTCTTTCCCGACTGGACGAGGGCCTGGTGATCGAAGGTGACCGGGACCGAGTAGCCGGCAGGGACGCCGTTGGGCGCGACGATGACGATCCGCCGCCTGTAGAGGAATCCGGTCTCCGAGCGCTGGCGGTACTCCAGGGTTCCGGTGGCGCTGTTGAGTCGATACTCGACGTCCAGCATCTGTCCGGTCCCGTCGCCGCGCGCGGTGACGAACCGCATGAGGGGGAGGGAGGGATCGACTATGAGGAATCCCTGCGCCGCGCGCAGGTCGCGGACCATCGTGTCGGCCGCCCGCCGCGCGTTCTGGAGCATGTCGGTGTGGCGATCGACCCGGTGCCAGGACTGGCCGGCGATGGACAGGAGGGGGACGAGCGCGGCCAGGACCAGACCAAGGATCGCCAGGGTGGCCAGCACCTCGGTGAGCGTCGTGCCGGCCTCACGCAGGAGGAACGAAGGCGTCCTAGGGACGGGACGTGACCTTGGTGTCATAGCGCACCTGTTCTTCCCCCTCGTCGCAGGCGCCGCTGGCATCGCGGTCCTGGCAGGCGGTGACCCTTATCGTCTTGAGGACGCCAACGCCGAAGGTGTTGCTCGATGCCTCGGTGGCGATGGTCCACTCGACCCGGCAACCAGGCAGGTCCGCAGGGTCTGCGGGAGCGTCGCACGATTCAGCACCGGACGACACGCTGTGGATGTCATCCCGCAGGCGGCTGATCAGTTCCTCGGCCTTGCGCGTCGCCTCCGCGGCGAGCCGCAGCTGGACATCGGAGACCTGCACCGGGCCCAGCGCGGCCGGCAGGACCTGCAGCAGCGGGACCAGGGCGACGGCGATGATGGCCGCCGCCACCAGCAGCTCCACGAGCGACACCCCGGCCTCTGGGTGCCTCATGGCAGCGTCACCACCACCCGACCGGTCGTCGCGTACACCTGGACCGTCGCCGTCGCTCCCCCGGCCACCAGGGTCACCGTGCCGCCTGCGGAGGGGCTGCCGTCCGGCCGAAACGAGAACTGCTGGGGCCCGGTGACGGTGACCCCGGCCGGCAGGGGTTTGGGAAAGTCCGGTTCAGGGCTCCCAAGTTCCCGCCTCACGGTGTAACTCTGGTACGGTGCGACGGCCGGCGAAAACTCCACCACGTAGGTGGCTCTTCGGGCGATGGCCAGCCGCTGCGCCAGGCGCAGGTCGCCGGCCAACTCCCGGGCAGGCGCGCTGACCTGCAGCGATTCGGGCACGCTCAGGCGCGGCGCGGCCACGACCATGAGAATAGCCAGCAGCGCCGCCAGGACCAGCGCCTCGATGAAGCTGAACCCTCGATCCAGTCCCCGCATGCCTGGGCCGGAGGCCCACCGATCTGCAAGCCGGGCTTCCGAAGCGGGGTGACCTAGTGCCCCGCCCCGGTATCGTGGTTCACGCCGCCCGCGCTCATCTGCACCCGGCACAGGCTCGCGCTGTACGTGGTCACGTACGGCGTCGCGTTCCCGGTCCTCGGGTCGACCGGCCGGCCGTCCGGGAAGTACGTCGTGTTGTCCAAAAACGCCAAGAATGCGGCCTCAGTGGCCGGACACGAGCCGTTGTTCCGGTACTGGTAGAGGGCCAGCGCCGAGTTGATGGCCCGCACGTTGGCCATGTCCACCGCGCGCCGCGCGTCGGCCTCCGCCCCAAAGTAGTTGGGCAGGGCGATGGCGATGAGCACCCCGAGGATCAGGACCACCGCCAGGACCTCGACGAATGTGAACCCTCCTTCACCTGCGCGCTGACGAACCATCCGCGTTCACCTCCCTCGTGCTGTAATGTCCTCTTCCTACCGCACCAGCAGTCGTGGCAGTCCGAAGATCGGCAGATACAGCGCCAGCAGGATGAGCGCAACGACGCCTCCCAGGGCGAGGGTCAGCAGGGGCTCGGCCAGCGTCATGAGCCGCCTGATGGCGAAGTCGGTCTCCCGCTCCAGCAGGTCCGAGGCGCGCTGGAGGAGGGCGTCCAGACGTCCTGCCTCTTCGCCCATCGCCACCATGCGGTGGACCATGGGCGGGAACAGCGTCACCGACCGCATCGCCTCGCTGAGGCGCCGGCCCCGATTGATCCCGTCCCTGAGGTGCCCGATGGCGGCGCGCATCTGGGGATCGGCGATGGCCTCGCCGGTGACGTCCAGGGCCGAGAGGACCGGGACCCCGCTGGCCTGCATGGCCCCGAACGTCCACACGAAGCGGGTGACCTGGATGGTCCTGGCGACCGACCCCACCTGCGGGATGCGATAGAGCAGGCGCCCGGCTGCCTCGCGCAGGCGGGTCCGCACCCGCGGCTGGGTCAGCGCCCAGGCGCCGGCCGCTGCGGCCGCCAGCAGGAGCGGCCAGAACCGGCGGACCAGGTGGCTGATCGCGACCAGCGCGACGGTGGGCGGGGGAAGCGGGACGCCCGCCGTCCGGTAGACGCGGTCGAAGACGGGCACGACGAAGGTCACGAAGATCCCCGCCACCACCGCCGCCAGCGCCGCGACGAAGGTCGGGTAGACGAGCATCATCCGGATCTTCTGCTGGAGGGCGAGTTCGCGTTCCAGGTAGTCGCTCAGGCGCGCCAGCGACTGATCCAGCACGCCTGCGACTTCTCCGACGCGCACGACGCCCAGGTACAGCGGCGAGAAGAGCGCGGGGTGGCGGGCCAGCCCGGCCGACAGGCTGTGGCCGGCTTCGATACTGGCCTGCAGGTCGGCAATGGCCTCCTGCAGCTGGCGGCTCTCGGTCTGTTCGCGCAGGACCTCGAGCCCCCTCAGCAGCGGGACCCCCGACGCCAGGAGGCCGGCCAGGTGGAAGGTGAACGCCGCCACGTCGTCCAGGGTCGGGCGGCGCTGCAGCCACGGGAACGGTCCCCGGCGGGCCTTCGGGCGCAGCGAGGTGATGTAGAGCCCCCGCTCGCGCAGGCGGGCCCGGGCGCGGGTTTCGTCGTCGGCCTCCAGCACGCCGCGGACCGGGAGGCCGATGCCGTCCCGGCCGGTGTACTCAAAGGCAGGGACGCCGGAGCCCACGTCAATCCGCCCCCCCCAGGACGACGCGGCGCACCTCTTCCACGCTGGTGATCCCTTCCAGGATCTTGGCGATGCCGGCCTGGCGCATGGTGCGCATGCCCGCCCGCTCGGCCGCGTCGCGGATGGTGCTGGCAGGCCGGCGCTGGAGGATGAGCTCCCGCGTCTGGTCGGTCACCGGCATGATCTCGAAGACGCCGGTGCGGCCGCGGTAGCCGATGTCGGCGCACTCCGCGCATCCTGTCGGCTTCCAGAGGGTGACCGGAAAGGCCGCGGCCAGATTCAACACGCGCAGCTCGTCGGGCGTAGCCGAATAGGAACGCCGGCACGTCGGACACAGCGTCCGCACCAGCCGCTGGCCCACGGCGGCCAGCAGCGTGGAGGTGATCAGGTACGGCTCGATGCCCATGTCGATGAGCCGGACCACCGCGCCCGACGCGTCGTTGGTGTGCAGCGTCGAGAGCACCAGGTGGCCGGTGAGCGCTGCCTGGACCGCGATCTGGGCGGTTTCGGCATCGCGGACTTCACCCACCATGATCACATCGGGGTCCTGCCGAATGATGGCGCGCAGGCCGGTGGCGAACGACACCGCCATCTTGGACCGGACGGCAATCTGGGTGATACCCTCCAGGTGGTACTCGACCGGGTCTTCGATCGTCATGATGTTCCGCGACCGCTCGTTGAGGCGGCTGAGGCACCCGTAGAGGGTGGTGGTCTTCCCCGAGCCGGTGGGCCCGGTCACCAGGATCATCCCGTAGGGCCTGGCCAGCAGCCGGTCGAGCAGCGCCTCCTGGTCGGGGAGCAGGCCCAGCCGCTCCAGGCCCAGCAGGACCCGGCTCTTGTCCAGGACCCGGACGGTGATCCGCTCGCCGAAACTGGCGCCCACGGTGGCGATGCGCAGGTCGTGCTCGCGGCCGCCCACTTCGTAGAGGAGCCGGCCGTCCTGGGGTCGGATGCGTTCGGCGATGTCCAGCCCGGCCAGGGCCTTGATGCGGGAGGTGACGGCGGCGGCCACAGCCCGGGACAGGCGGGCCTTGTCGTACAGGATGCCGTCGATGCGGTAGCGGACGGCGGTCCCGTCGGCCTGGGGTTCGATGTGGATGTCGGTGGCCCCGTCGCGGAGGGCCCCCTGGATGAGAGAGTCCACCAGGCGCACGACTGGAGGGTCGGAGGGCGATTCGCTGGCCGCGACGGCGGTGACCTCGGGCAGGGCGTCTGCGACCTCACCGGTCTCTTCCAGGCGCTCGGTCACGGCGCGGGTGACGTCGAATCGCGTGGACAGCAGCCACTCGAAGTCCCGCTCGGTCGTAAAGAAGGGGCGCACGCGGGCGCGGACGAGGGCCGAGATTCGGTCGATGGCCACCACATCGCTGGGGTCGGTCATCGCCACGTGGACCTCGCGGCCCACGCGGGCGAAGGGGACCGCCCTGAGTTCGGTGATGACCGACAGCGGGACGAGGCCCAGCACCTCCTCGTCGATAGAGGTCGCGGCCAGGTTCACGTAGGGCGCGCCGCGCTGGGCACCCAGCGTCTCGCCCAGCGCCTGCTTGGTGATGAAGCCGCGCTTGATCAGGATCTGGCCGAGGCGTTCGCCGGTCTTGGCCTGATCCGCCAGTGCTTCTTCCAACTGCTGGGGCGTCAGCAGTTCGGTCTCCAGCAGCATCTGGCCCAGCCGCTTCTGCGACGCGCTGGGCACGTAGAACGGCTCGGAGGCGTTGACGGCCCTGCGCACGACCACCCCGTCGGCCACCAGCGTGGCCAGGGCCGCCTCGACTGCCTCGAGCGGAATGCCAAGCTGCTCGGCGATCGCCACCGCGGTGGGCCGTTTCTGGCCGTGGACCTGGACAAAAGCCTGGACACGCCGCCGGACCTGACCGTCGGGCGCATCGGCGAAGGTAGGCCTAGCGGGCATGCCGGTCTCCCCGCCGCCTGTGCCCGCCGGCATCCCGGCCCGCATGGGGACGCTCAGAGTTGGCGTTGATCGCATGGTCGGTCAGCCACCGGTCGATCTGGTCCTTCCTGAACCGCCAGGCGCGGCCCACCCGCAAGGCCGGCAGGTCGCCCCGCTGGATCATCCGGTAGACGGTCATCTCGTGCACCCGGAGGTAGCGGGCCAGTTCCTGCGCGGTCAGAATCGCCGCTCGCCGCACCGTCGTCCAGCCCCCTCCCCCGCGCCCATTCCGAAGCGTATCTTCCCGGGAACCGACTGTTCCTAGACGTGGCCGACGCCAGTTGACTTCAACAAGCCGCAGCCGACCGGACAGATCGCGGACAGGCAGGGTGTCGGGCGGAGGCGGGAACTACGGGGCGGGGGGCGCCAGCACCAGGAGGGCCTTCGGGTGCACGCAGAACCGCGCGGGCAGGGTGCCGACCGGTTCGCCGTCGGCCTGGATGAACAGCGGCGTGGGGCCGCTCACCACGACCTCCCTCGCCTCGACCAGGCGGACTTTCGGATGGCCGAGGTGGCGGCCGGAGAACACCTTGGGGAGGACGAAGAGGGTCTCCAGGCGCCCCAGCGGGCCGGCAATGAGGGTGTGGAGCAGTCCGTCGTCGGGCCGGGCCCCTGGAGCCAGATGCATCCCTCCGGCGTTCCAGGCCGTGTTGGCGGCGGCGACGAGGAAGATCCGTTCTCGGCTGCTAGATCCGTCCAGGGAGAGTTCGACTTCTACCGGCCGGTACGTCCCCAGCGTTTTCAGGATGCCGATGGCGTACATGACCGTGCCGTTCATCAGTTTGGGCCAGGCGTTGACCTGCCGGGCCACCTCGCCGTCGAATCCGACGCCGGCGATGGTCAGGAAATAGTGACCGTTGACTTCTCCCACGTCGATCGGGCGCGGGCGCGCGGTGACCAGGATCCTGGCGGCTGCGACGGGATCGCGGGGGATGCCCAGCGCCCGGGCGAAGTCGTTGGCGGTGCCCACTGGCAGGAGGGCCATGATCCCGTGCCGGCGGGCGCCGAGCAGGCCGTTGGCCACTTCATTGGCGGTCCCATCGCCGCCGACGGCCAGCACCACGTCCTCGGGCGAGGCCGCGGTCAGCTGGCGCGCATGGCCCCGGCGCTCGGAGTGACTCTCACGGATCTCCCAGCCGGCCTCCGTCAGGATGGGCCGCGCCTGTTTCCACTGCTGCATTCCCCGTCGGCCGCCGGCGACGGGATTCACGACGGCGCGCACACGCATCACCCAGAACTACGG
>JAVKHQ010000043.1:0-18338 GCA_031459875.1 Candidatus Fervidifonticultor sextus
GGTGCCCGGGAACCCCGAAGGGGGCAGGCGCAGACCCGCAAGCGTTCCGCGCAGGTCACCGGTGCCGCGCTTCAGGTCCCCGTAGGCATTCTCCAGCATCGTGATGGCCCTGGCGACGCTGGTCTCAAGGGTGCGGTCCACGTCCTCCAGGTGGCGCTCCATCTGGGTCAGGGCCGTGCTCAGGCGCTCTGCGTCCACCGAACCCGCGTACTGCAGGTGCATCTGGTACAGGGTCAGGAGGTAGGGCAGGGTCAGGCTGTAGGGAAGGACGATGACACCGGCGCGGTAGGCGTCCAGGTGCGCCCGTCGGCAGACGGCGTAGGCGGGGTCGGGGACGGCGGCCACCGCCCAGGGCAGCGTGGCGGGCGGGCTGATGTATTGGGCCACCTCGCGGGCGCGGCGGTCAACGCAGCGCTCGATCTCGCGGGCGAGGGCGTCGGCTTCGGGCCCGGAAGGGGTCTCCGCCAGCCGCTGCAGCAGGTCGCCGGCGGTCCATTTGGAGTCGATGGGCAGGCGGCGCCCGCCGGGCAGGACCAGGGCGAACTCCACGATTTTGCCGTTCACCTTGAACCCCTGCTCGACCATCGAGGCAGGCAGCTGGCGCAGGGCTGCGGCGACGATCTGCTCGCCCGCTTCGCCGCGGCGCTCCCGGCCGGCCATCACGGCCTCGATTCGGCCGACGGCCTGCCGGAGTTCGTCCTCCATCTGCTGGCGGGCGGTTTGGGCGGTGCGGATATCGTGGATGGCGCTACGCGCTTCCTGCAGATCTCGCCGAGCATCCTGGATGTCCCGGGCCAGGTGATCCTTGATGCCGGCGCCGGTCTCCACCAGCCTCGCCTTCAGGTCTCCAAGCGTCCCCTGAACGGTGGTCAGCGCCTGCTGGACCGTCGCCTGGCCCTGGGCCAGGATCTCCACCTGGGCGCGCAGCCCGCTCAGGACGGCGGTCTCTTCCCGGGGCGCACGGGCGCGCAGGAGGATCCACGCCACGAGCCAACCCAGGGCCCCTGCGGCAAGAATCCCCAGGATGAGCCAGAGGGCATCCGGCACGGTCACGTTACCTCGTTGTATTCCCTGCCCGCGGCGGATTCCTTGTAGTCCAACAATGCTGAACTTCGTCCTTGAGGCGCTCCGGGAGGCACGCGCCGGGACGCCCGAGCGGCCGCGAGTCGGGAGGTGAGCTGACCCGGCGGGCGGCTCTCCCCGGTGCGGCCCCCGGACAAGTGTGCTAGCATCGACGATAGACTAGAGGGAACGGACGTGCTGGAAGCGCGCGTGGACAGGCTCGAGATGGCCCTCCAGCGGCTGGCCGAGGCCCAGGCCGAGACGCAGACAGAGCTGCGCACGCTGGCCGCGCGGGTGGACGACCTGGCCGAGGCCCAGCGGCGGACGGAGCAGCGGCTGGAGGCGCTGGCCGCGCGGGTGGACGACCTGACCGTGCGGCTGGAGGCGCTGGCCGCGCGGGTAGATACCCTGACCGCGCACATGAGCGAACTGGTGGTCCAGGTGTCCCGTCTCGCCGGCAATGTGGGAGACCTGCGCGGCAGGGTGCTCGAGCTCGACTACCGCGAGAAAGCGCACGCCTACTTCCTCAGGATCCTGCGGGCCATTCACCCCGTGTCCCGAACGGAACTCGCCGCGATGGCCGAGGATGCCGAGGGGCGCGCCCTCCTCTCGCTGGACGAGCACGCGGATCTCTTGCAGGCCGACCTGGTCATCGGCGGGCGGCGCCGCGATGGCGACGAGGAGTGCTACCTGGTCGCCGAGGTCTCCGCGGTGGTGGACGCGCGCGACGTGGAGCGGGCGGCACGCCGGGCACGGCTGCTCCAGCGCATCGTCGCCGTGCCGGTGGTGGCGGCGGTGGCCGGGGAGCGCGCCGCGGCCGACGCCAGCCGGGAGGCCGCTACCGCAGGGGTCTGGTTGGTCATCGACGGGCGGGCGTTCCCGCCGGGGAGCCCGCCCGAGAGCTGACCGCTCGAGAGCGGTCCGCACGCTCCTTCCCGTCCGTGCCCTCCGCCACGCCCTCCGCGGGCCCTTCCGCCAGGCCGGTACCGCTCGGTGGTTGCGGACCCAGCGCACCGCCTCCCAGGGCGTCAGGGCCCAGAGACTTCCGCCATTTTGGAACGTTCAGCCGATGCTCGACGGTGCGACTTCTCGCGGCAGCCGCACGAGGATCTGCTCGTAGACCTCTCGGGCCAGGGCCAGGGCCTCTTCGGCCTCCCCCCGCGGCGGCTCGTCTGGTTCGCCGGGATACCGGAACTTCCATGCATAGTCGGTCAGTCCGGACGCGCGGCGAAGCAGCGGCTCCAGGGTCGGATCCAGTCGCGCGCAGAGCTCGCCCAGCTCGGTGAGGTTGTGCGTCTTCCGGAACACCCGGCCGTGCCAGGTAAGGAATCCTTTCATCGCTTTCTCCGCCGCCTGCTGTGCGTGGAAGACGGCGTCTCCGGTCAGTGGCGGCTGGACGGTGAGGTCAGCCCGGCCGCTGGCGAGATCGGTGCGGGCCCGGACCAGCCACCCGCGTGTCTCTGCCACCAGCTCCGGGTCATGCGACATGGAGCAGCGTCCCTTCACGCAGCACGATGGCCGGCAGCGAGCAGACGACGCGGGCGCGGCGCTCAAAGCGGGACCGTTCCCAGACAATCACGTCGGCCGCCGTCCCTGTTCCCCAGAGCACTCGGTAGGCCAGTTTGCTGTCCTTGTGTTCCTGCGGCGCGTCGTCGGGCACGATGACCAGGAGGTCGTAGTCGCTGTCCGGCCCAGCCTCCCCGCGGGCGAACGATCCGAACAGGTAGATCCGTTCAGGCCGGTAGGCCTCGACCAGTCGCCGGACGACTTCGGCAAGCTTCGGATCCTGCTCAGGCAGGTAGTGTTCCACTGTCCCTCACGGCATCTTGGGGCCTGGCCGTCCCGGCGTCCGGACGCCGGGACGTCGCAGAGTCTTGGGCGCCCGTCCGGTACCGCGCCTCGGACGTCAACAATCCCACGTCCACACGCCCACTTCTTTCTACCTTCCGGCTTTCGGTGCCTTTCCGTGTCCTCCCCAGGATGTACCGGGCCGCCTCGCGAATTCTGCCAGCCGATGGGCCTGGACACCCTCCCCAGTGCGCGTTCACAAGGCCACCTCGTCACCGTGGGCGGAGGGCGCCGGGGTCGTGCGTTCCACGGAAGAGCGTGGAGGGACACGAGGGCGGTGGGTGTCTGAACTCCTTTCCCTGAAGTAGTCCGTAGTCGGACGCGACAGTGCCTATCGTGCCTCGGCAAGAACAGGACGGCTTCCCGTGAAAGGCCTCATTGTCCCCTCCAGAGGCGACTGCTATACTCAATTCGATGTGGTGATTTCGGCATCTGTAGGGGACGGGGTGCCGCTGCTGGTTCTGGCATCGGCCTCCCCCCGGCGGGCGGATCTTCTCCGGCAGGTGGGGCTTGACTTCCAGGTCTGGCCCACGACCGAGGAGGAGACGCAGGGTGTGGTTCCCGCGAGCCCGTCCACAGAGGGTCCGGGGTGGACCCTCGAGGCGGTTCGGGCGCGTGCGCGGCAGGTCGCACTGGATAAGGCGCGGGCCGCAGCCACCGCGCAGCCGGACGCCGTGGTCATCGCCGCCGACACGATGGTCGTGGTGGACGGGGTCGTGCTGGGCAAACCGGCCGATGCTCAGGACGCCGCCGCGATGCTGCGACGGCTCTCGGGCCGCTCGCACCATGTGACCACCGGCGTCGCCGTCGTCTGCCTCCGCCGGGGGGTGGTGCTGGCCGAAGATGCCACGACCAGGGTTACGTTCCGGGACCTGCGCCCGGACGAGATCCACCGGTATGTGGCGACCGGCGAGCCGATGGATAAGGCGGGGGCGTACGGCATCCAGGGCCGGGCGGCACTCTTCGTGGAGCAGGTGGAGGGAGACTACTTCGCCGTCGTCGGTCTCCCCCTGGCCCGGCTGGGCCGGATGCTCGACGCCGTCGGCGTGCCGGTGATCTAGCCCGTGATCCTCGCGATTCGCCATGCGAATCGCGGGGCGCGCTGGGGCCGTTACCTGTTCCCGATCCCGCCCGCTCCCTGCGCCAGGGCGCCGCGGGCCCCTCAGAGCGCCGGATTCGGAGCGTTGAATCAGGGTGCCCGAGCGCATATCCGTCAAGGGCCTGCCCCCAGAAGACCGACCCAGGGAACGCCTCCTGCACGCCGGTCCCGACGCCCTCTCGTCGGCCGAACTGCTGGCCGTGCTGCTGCAGACCGGGACGCCGGACGCCAGCGCGGCCGACCTGGCCGGCCGGCTGCTGGCGGCCTTCGGGTCGCTGGAGGCGCTGGCCCGCGCGCACCCCGCCGAGCTCACCCGGCAGCGCGGCATCGGCCCCACCAAGGCCGGGGCGCTGCTCGCGGCCTTCGAACTCGGCCGGCGCGTGCACGCGGTCCCCACAGCCCGGCGGCCGGTCATCCGGACTCCGCAGGACGTGGCCGCGCTGGTGGGGGCGCAGATGCGCCACCTGGACCGTGAGCACTTCCGGGCCGTGCTGCTCAACGTCCGCCACGAGGTGATCGACGTGACCGGCGTCGCCGTGGGCGGCCTGGACAGCGCACCCATTCACCCCCGCGAGGTCTTTAAGGAAGCGGTCAGGGCCAGCGCGGCGGCGGTCATCCTGGTGCACAACCATCCCTCGGGCAACCCGGAGCCGTCGGCCGACGACCTGCGCATCACCGCGCGCCTGGAGGACGCCGGCCGCGTGGTGGGCATCGACGTGCTGGACCATGTGATCATCGGTGACGGACGGTTCGTGAGTCTGCGGGAGCGCGGCGCGCTGGGGGATCCGGCGCGCCGGGGAGGCGGGGCATGATCTTCGACGGGTTGATGGCGCACCTGAGCAGGGACATGGGGGTGGACCTGGGCACGGCCAACACGCTGGTCTACATGCGCCGGCACGGCATCGTCCTCCGCGAGCCCTCGGTGGTGGCCAAGCGGCTGGACGACGGCCAGGTGATGGCCGTGGGCGAAGAGGCGAAGCGGATGATCGGCCGCACCCCGGGCTCCATTGTGGCCACGCGGCCGCTGCGCGACGGGGTGATCGCCGACTTCGACACCACGGCGGCGATGCTCACCTACTTCATCCGCCGGGCGGCCAACGGCCGGATGTGGATCCGGCCGCGGGTGGTGGTCGGGATTCCCTCCGGGTGCACGGAGGTCGAGAAGCGCGCGGTCATCGACGCGACGCTGCAGGCGGGTGCCCGCGACGCCTACCTGATTGAAGAGCCGATGGCGGCGGCCATCGGTGCCGGGCTGCCGGTCTCCGAGCCCATCGGCAGCATGGTCGTGGACATCGGCGGCGGCACCACCGAGGTGGCCGTCATCGCCCTGGGCGGCATCGTGGCCAGCCGATCGATCCGCGTCGCCGGCGACGAACTCGACGAGGCCATCATCCAGTACGCGCGGCGGGCCTACAACCTGCTGATCGGCGAGCGCTCCGCCGAGGAGATCAAGATCGCCATCGGGTCGGCGTTCCCGGGCCGCGAGGAGAGCGCCGTTGACGTCCGCGGGCGGGACTTGGTCTCCGGACTCCCGCGGACCGTCCGGATGACCAGCGCCGAGATCCGGGAGGCGATGGCCGAGCCGGTCCAGGCCATCGTCGAAGCCGTCAAGCAGACCCTGGAGCGGACCCCGCCTGAACTGGCGGCGGACATCGTGGACCGGGGCATCATCCTGGTAGGCGGGGGGGCGTTGCTGCGCGGGATGGACCGGCTGCTGGCCGAGGAGACCGGGATGCCGGTCTCGCTCACCGACGATCCGCTGGCGGCGGTAGTGATGGGGACCGGGCGGGTGCTCGAGGAACTGGAATCGCTCAAGAAGGTCCTGGTGGGGTCCAGGCGGGCCTGAGGGGGCGGGCACGGCCGATGGGAGGGCTGGATCGGTGAGGCGTCGGGTCACGGTGGTGGTCCTGGCGGTCGCGGCGTTCGCGCTGCTGACCTCGCAGGTGCGGCTGCCCGAGCGCCGCGCGGTCGGTCGCCTCGGCGCCTGGACGCTGGCGGTGCTGGGGCCTGCTCAGGCCGCGCTGTCATGGATGGCCGACGCCGCAGCCCACACCTGGCGGCTGTACGCCGAGATCGGACACCTGCGCACCGAGAACCGGCGCCTGCGCGAGGAGGTGGAACGGCTCTCGGAGGAGGTCATCCGCCTGCGGGAACAGGCGCAGGCCACGCAGCGGCTGGAGCGGCTGCTGGCGTTTCGGCGCCAGCTGCCCGGCCGGGCCATCGCCGCCAGGGTCATCGGCCGCGATGGCTCGCGATGGTTCGCGGTCATTCTGGTGGACCGCGGGTCGGAGGACGGAGTCCGCCGCAATGCGCCGGTCGTGGCCGCCGACGGCCTGGTGGGCCGCGTGCTGGCGGTGGCGCCGACCACGGCGCAGGTCCTGCTGATCACCGACAGCCGCAGCGCGGTCGGGGTCGTGCTGCAGCAGTCCCGGGAGGCGGGCATCGTCGAGGGCCAGGGCCACGCGCTGCTGCGCTTGAAGTACGTGGCGCGGTCGAGCGAGATCACCCCGGGCGAACCGGTGGTCACCTCAGGCCTCGGCGGGATGTTCCCCCGCGGGCTGGCCGTCGGGTGGGTTGAGACCGTGGTCCAGGACCAGGCCGCGCTCTACCAGGAAGCCGCCGTCCGCCCGGCCGTCAACCTGCAGCGCCTGGAGGAAGTCCTCATCTTGATCGAGACCCGGCCGGATCGGTAGCGCTGTGGTGCTGCGCGGGATCCTCTTCGTGCTCCTCCTGGCCGCCGGGGTGGTGGTAGACGGCGCCTGGCTGTCCCGGCTCCCGCTGCCTGCGGGGCCGGACCTCCTGCTGCTGGTGGTCCTGGCCATCGCCCTGCGCCACGGCGCCGAGGGCGGGGCCCTGGCCGGCGCCGCCGGCGGCTACCTGCGGGACGTGGCCGGCGGGACGCCGCTGGGCCTGTACGCTTTCTCCTACCTGGTGGTGGGCGCGGCTGCCGGTGCGTCCAGCGCGGTCGTCGACCCCCGGCAGCGGTCCGTGGCCGTCGCCTGGGCGGTGGTCGGCACCGGGTTGCTGGCGCTGGTCAGCGGGACGATGGTGGCGGCCACGGGACTCGCACGGGTCACCTGGGCGGACGTGGCCTCCGACGCGGCCGTCGCCGCCGCGCTGAACGCGCTGCTGGCCGGGCCGGTGGGCTCGCTGGTGGCGTGGGCAGACCGCGTGACCCGCCGGCGCTACGAGGGCCGGGTCATCGGACCGCGAGGCCTGCGATGACCGCCGCGCCCTGGAGCCCCCGCGTCGCCCGCCTCGGGCTGGCCGCCGTCGTGCTGTTCGCGGTGCTGGCCGGACGGCTGTGGTCGCTGCAGGCGATCCAGGGCCAGTACTACCTGGAACTCTCCGAACACAACCGCATGCGCGATCTCAAGGTCCCCGCGCCCCGCGGGACGATCTACGACCGGCGCGGCCAGCCGCTGGTCTCCAACCGCGCGGCGTTCACGGTCAGCGTGCTGCCGATGGAGGTGAGGGACCCCCAGCGCCTCGCCGAGACCCTGTCGCCGGTCCTCGGTCTGGCCCGCGCGGACATCGTCGCCAGGATCGACGCCGGCCGCCGGCGGCCTTTCGAACCGGTGTTGCTCCGGCGCGACGTGGACCAGACAGTCCTCGCTACCCTGGAGGAGCACCGGCTCGACCTGCCGGGGGTGCTCGTCCAGGCCGAGCCAGTCCGCGCCTACCTGTTCGGGAGCCTGGCGGCCCACGCCCTGGGCTACCTCGGGGAGATCACGGAAGACGAACTGCGAGCCCGGCCCGGATACCGGATGGGGGACCTGATCGGCAAGACCGGGGTCGAGCGGGTCTACGACGACGTGCTGCGGGGTGAGCCCGGACGGCTGCAGGTGGAGGTGGACGCCGTGGGGCGTCCGATCCGCGTGCTGGGCCGGCTGCCCGCCAGGCCCGGCCGATCGCTGGTCCTCAATCTGGATGCTGCGCTCCAGGCTGTCGCCGAGGCCGGGCTCCGCGACCGCAGCGGCGCGGTGGTCGCGATGGACCCTCGCTCGGGCGAGGTGCTGGTGCTGGCGAGTGCGCCGTCCTACGACCCCAATCTGTTTTCGGGCGGCATCCGTGCGGCGAATTGGAAGCGCCTGATCGGCGACCGCCGTCTCCCCCTCCTCAACCGGGCAGCGGAAGGGACCTACGAACCCGGGTCGGTGTTCAAGATCGTGACCGGGCTCTCGGCGCTGTCCGAGGGCGTCGCGCGGCGCGACAGTACCTTCGAGTGCACCGGTGCGCTGCGGCTGGGACGCTGGGTCTTCCGCGACCTGGCTGCGTACGGCACGGTGAACTTCATCCGGGGCGTCCAGGTCTCGTGCAACGTGATGTTCTGGCTGTTGGGCCGCGCCGTGGGCGAGGCGCACCTGGCCCGCTACGCCAGCGGCGTGGGCCTGGGCCAGCCGACGGGGATCGACCTGCCGGCAGAGGCCTCGGGGTTCATCCCCACCGCGGAGTGGAAGCAGCGGGCCACCCGGGAGCCCTGGTATCCCGGCGACACGCTGAACATGAGCATCGGCCAGGGCTACGTGCTGGTCACCCCGCTCCAGGTCGCGCGCATGGTGGGCGCGGTGGCCACCGGAGACCGGCTCGTCCGGCCGCGCCTGGCCCGCCGTGTGCTGGGCCCTGACGGGGCGGAGCAGCAGGCGTTCGACCCCCGGGACGATCCGATTCCGCTGGCCATCCCGCCCGAGGCCCTGCGGGCCCTGCGGGAGGGACTGCTGGCGGTCGTCGAGGGCGGGACCGGTCGGGCGGCCGCGGTGCCCGGGCTGTTGGTGGCCGGCAAGACCGGGAGTGCCGAGAACCCCCGGGGCATCCCGCACGCCTGGTTCGCCGGCTATGCGCCGGCGGACCGACCGTCGCTGGTGGTGGTCGTCTTCGTGGAACACGGGCGCCGCGGCGGCGAAGTCGCCGCCCCCATCGCCCGGGCCATCTTCGAGGCCGCGCGGCCGATGCTCCTGACCCGGGCCGCCGGGCCGGGCCGGCCGTGAACGCGTACCCGTCGGCATCCGTGCGCGCGAGGCGCCACTGGCCCGCGTGGCTCCGCCAGGTGGACTGGGTCCTGGTGGCCGCCACCGCGCTGCTCGTCGCCTTCGGATTCATCGCCCTGGCCTCGGCCGCCCGCGGCGCGCCGGAGGCCGAGGGGCTGCTGCGCACCCGCACCCTGCACCTGGCTCTCGGTGTCGTGGCACTCGTGGTGGCGGCGTCGGTGGACTACCGGTGGCTCGGCGGGATGGCGCTCGTGATCTACCCGGCCACCCTGCTGCTGCTGCTCGCGGTCCTGGTCGGGGGCGAGGCCCGAATGGGCGCCCAGCGATGGATCACCGTCGGGCCGCTTGGCGCCTTCCAACCGTCCGAGGTGGCCAAGCTCGCGGTCGTCCTGACCCTGGCCCGGCACCTGGAGGTGGTGCGCGTCCTCCCGCGGCTGCGCTCGCTGGTCCCGTTCGTGCTCCACGTGGCCCTGCCGATGATCTTGATCGTCCGACAGCCCGACCTGGGTACCGCGCTGGTCCTGGCGGCCATCCTCGCGGTGATGCTCTACGTGGCCGGCGCACGCCTCGCCGACCTGGCCGGCCTGGCCGCCGCGGCGGCCGCGGTCACCCCCTTCCTGTGGCCGGTCCTCCACGACTACCAGCGCCGGCGGCTGCTGGCGTTCCTGGATCCGGGCGGCGACCCGCTGGGGGCGGGCTACGCACTCATCCAGTCGAAGATCGCCATCGGCTCGGGCCAGCTCTTCGGCAAGGGGCTGTTCGCGGGGACGCAGAACGTTCTAAAGTTTATTCCGGAGCAGCATACCGACTTCATCTTCACGGTCATCGGCGAGGAACTGGGGTTCTTCGGAGCCGTGGCCCTGCTCGCCCTTTACCTGGTCTGGCTGTGGCGGGCGCTGGGGATCGCCGGTGGCGCCCGCGACCGGTACGGGGCCCTGGTCGCCTCCGGCATCGCCGGGATGATGCTGTTCCACGTAGTGGTGAACATCGGGATGACGGTCGGGCTCATGCCGATCACCGGCATTCCCCTGCCGCTGGTGAGCTACGGCGGGTCGTCGTTGCTGACCACGCTGGCCGCCACCGGGGTGCTGCTCGGCATTAGGATGCGCCGACGCCCATCGTGACACCTTCGGGATCGAGGGAGCAGACATGGCACGTGAGATCATCGCCAACATCGACGCCGCAGAGACGCGCGTGGCCGTCCTGGACGACGGCGTCCTGGTCAACCTCTTTGTCGAACGGTCGGAACCGGTGGCCGGGAACGTCTACAAGGCCCGGGTGAACAACGTCCTGCCCGGCATGGAGGCCGCCTTCGTGGACATCGGCCTGGAGCGCAACGCCTTCCTCCACGTGACCGATATCCGGTCGCAGCCCCTGGAAGGCGAGGATCTGGACGAGTGGATCGGCAAGGGCGCCATCACCGAGCGGCTGCGCCCCGGTCAGGAGATCCTCGTCCAGGTGACCAAGGAGCCCATGGGATCCAAGGGCGCACGGGTGACCACCTATGTGGCCCTGCCGGCGCACTACCTGGTGCTCATGCCGACGGTGAACTACGTCGGGGTCAGCCGGCGCATCGGCAGCGAGGCGGAGCGCAAGCGCCTCCGCCAGATCGCCGACCGCGTGCGGCCCGAGGGGATGGGCCTGATCGTCCGGACCGCGGCCGAGGGGGCCGATGAAAGGGTCCTGGCCGACGACGTGGCGTTTCTGAAACAGATGTGGCACCGGGTCCTGGAGCGCGCGCGCGCCAACCGCGCCCCGGCCCTGGTCTACCAGGACCTGCGCCTGATCCGCCGCATCGTGCGCGACCTCTTCACCGACGAGGTGGAGCGGTTCGTGGTGGACTCGGCCGAAGAGCACGGCCGCATCGCGGACCTGCTGAGCTCCTTCGCGCCGCACCTGCGGGACCGCCTGGTCCTGCATCGGGGGGACGAGCCGGTCTTCGACCACTACGGCATCGAGCGGGAGATCGACCGGGCGCTGCGGCGCCGCGTCTGGCTGCGCTCGGGCGGCTACATCGTGATCGACCGGACCGAGGCGCTCACGGTCATCGACGTGAACACCGGCAAGTACGTGGGCAAGACCGACCTGGCCAGCACCATCCTGCGCACCAACCTGGAGGCGGTCGGCGAGATCGTCCGTCAGATCACCCTGCGCGACATCGGCGGCATCATCCTGGTGGACTTCATCGACATGGAGAAGGACGAGCACCGCCGGCGCGTGCTCGATGCGCTGCACGAGGCGGTGCAGCGCGACCGCGCCAAACTCCACATCATTGACCTGACCAGCCTGGGCCTGGTCGAGATCACCCGCAAGCGGGTCTACCAGGACCTGGAGGAGATCATGCGGATCCCCTGCCCCTACTGCGAGGGCCGGGGCCGGGTGCTCTCGCCCGAGACAGTGGCCATGCGGGTGCGGCGCGAGGTGCGCCGCCTGGCCCGCGAGGCCAAGTCGCCGGCGGTGCTCGTCGAGGTCCACCCCCAGGTGGCCTCCGCCCTCTTTCGGGACGGCGCCGGGTGGTTGCGGGCGCTGGAAGAAACCAGCGCCCGGCAGCTGCGCATCCGCGGCCGCGAGGGGCTGCACCTGGAGCGCCTCAACGTGTCGGAGGTCGAATCGATGAAAGACGCGGATCTCGCGGCATCGGCTGGCCGGCGCCTCCAGTTCTGGATGGACCGGGAGCCGGGCGAGATCCTCTCGCTGGCCGAGCCCGACCCGGCCTACGAGATGGCGCTGGCGATGGTGGAGTCCCAGCCGCCGCGCGTGGGGTGGATGGACCGCGTGAGGCGCCTGCTGCGCCGCAACGGCCCAAATTGACGCTCCCGGGGGCGCATGGTACAATCACCCGCGGTCCGCTGGAGGTGTGGGGTGTACGCGATCATCGAGACCGGAGGGAAGCAACTGGCGGTCCGCGAGGGCGACCTGGTGCGTGTCGAGCGGCTGGACGCGCAGCCCGGCGAGGTCGTGACCTTCGACCGGGTGCTGCTGGTGGGGAACGGGCAGCCCGCGATCGGCGCTCCCACGGTCCAGGGGGTCGTGGTGCAGGGCCGCGTGGTGCGGCAGGCCCGGGCGCCGAAGGTGGTCGTGATGAAGTTCAAGGCCAAGGCGCACCAGCGCCGCAAGACCGGCCACCGGCAGGGCTTCACCGAGGTGAGGATCGAACGCATTACCGCGCCGGGCCGCGGCGCGGATCAGGAGGGCTGACTGTGGCATCGAAGAAGGGCGTCGGCAGCAGCCGCAACGGCCGCGATTCGCACAGCAAGCGGCTGGGCGTCAAGGTGTTCGCCGGCGAGGCCGTCCGGGCGGGCTCGATTTTGATCCGCCAGCGCGGGACCAAGGTGCGCCCCGGCCGCAACGTCGGGTGCGGCCGCGACCACACGCTGTTCGCGCTGATCGACGGCGTCGTGGCCTTCGAACGACTCGGGCGGGATGGCCGGCAGGTGAGCGTCTATCCGCTCCCGGCCTAGGTCTGCCGGGATCGAGGGCCAGGCCCGGGTCGCCCGACCCGGGCCGTTTGCTTGGCACGTGTCGACGCGCCGCCCGCCGCTGATCACGCCATGATCGACCGGGCGAGAGTCTACGTCAGGGCCGGCGACGGCGGGAGAGGTTGCGTGAGCTTCCGCCGGGAGAAGTTCGTCCCCAAGGGCGGGCCCGACGGCGGCGACGGGGGCGCGGGTGGCAGCGTGGTCTTCGTGGCCGATGCCAGCCGCTCCACGCTGGTCGACTTCCGCTACCGCCAGCATTTTCGCGCGCCGCGCGGCGGCCACGGGGAGGGCGCCCGGCGGACCGGCCGCAGCGGGCCCGACCTGGTCGTGCCCGTGCCGGTGGGCACGATCGTGCGCGATGCGCACACCGGCGAGGTGCTGGCCGACCTGGCCCAGGACGGGCAGCGCGCGGTGATCGCCCGCGGCGGCCGCGGCGGGCGCGGCAACGCCCACTTCGCCACGCCGACGGTGCGAGCCCCGCGCCGGGCCGAGCCGGGGGAGCCCGGGGAAGAACGCTGGGTGGAGCTCGAACTCCAGTTGCTGGCCGACGTGGGCCTGGTGGGGCTGCCGAACGCCGGCAAGTCCACGCTGTTGCGCCGCATCTCGGCGGCGCGGCCGAAGGTCGGCGCCTACCCCTTCACCACGACGGATCCGGTCCTGGGGGCGGTGGAGATGCCCGACGGCCGCAGCTTCGTGGTGGCCGACCTGCCGGGGTTGATCGAGGGCGCGCACCAGGGCGCCGGGCTGGGGCACGCCTTCCTGCGGCACATCGCCCGCACGCGGGTGCTCATCCATGTGATCGATCTGACTGGTCCCACCGACCCGCTCGCCGCCTACGAGGTGGTCCGTCGGGAACTGGAACTCTATGACCCCCGCCTGCTCGAGAGGACTGCCGTCGTGGCGCTCAACAAAGTCGACCTCCCCGAAGCGCGCACCCGCCTGGCGCAGGCCGCCCCGGCCCTGGCGGCCCGCGGCATCCTGGCCATCGGGGTCTCGGGGGCCACCGGCGAAGGCACTGACCGGCTCCTGGCCGCCACCGCCGATGCGCTGGACGCCGTCCGGCGCGGGCAGGAGACCGCTGCGACGGCCCAGAAGTGAGGCCGGGACGCACCGGGCACAGCAGTCGAGGAGGAGTTCTGCGGCCGGCGTGAGCAGGCTCGGCATCATGGGCGGGACCTTTGACCCGATCCACTACGGGCACTTGGTCACCGCCGAAGAGGCCAGGGCGCAGTTCGGCCTCGACCGCGTGCTCTTCGTCCCCAACCGCCATCCGCCCCACAAAGATCCCGCCGACGTCACCGAGCCCGAACACCGCTACCTGATGACCTTCCTGGCGACGGTCTCGAACCCGGCCTTCTCCGTCTCGCGGATCGAGATCGACCGGCCCGGCGCCTCGTACACCATCGACACGATCCGTGACGTGGCGCGGCAGTACCCCGAGGCGGTGCTCTACTACATCACGGGCGCGGATGCCATCCTGCAGATCCTGCGCGGCGAGTGGGAGCAGTCTGCAGAACTGCTGCGCCTCTGCCAGTTCATCGCGGCGACCCGTCCCGGCTTCGCCCTCGACGTGGACACGCTGCGGCGGAACAACGTGACCGGGCGTACCCTGGAGAACGTGCACGTCATGATGATCCCGGCGCTGGCGGTCTCGTCCACCGACATCCGCGCGCGGGTCCAGAGCGGACGCCCCATCAAGTACCTGGTGCCCGAGGCCGTCGAGGCGTACATCCATAAGCACGGGCTCTACCGCCGGGTGCCGGCGCCCGAGGCCGCGGGTGGATAGCCGCGCGGCGCGGCCGTCCGCCCGGCAGCCGGCCTCGCTGGCCAGGGCCCTGCTGGCCGCCGAGGTCGCGGAGGCCAAGCGCGCCGAGGATGTGGTGGTGCTGGACCTCCGCGCCCTGACCCTGGTGACCGACTACTTCGTCATCTGCACCGGGGGAAGCCGCGTCCAGATCCGCGCCATCGCCGACGCCATCGCTGAGGCCCTGGACGCGCAGCACATGCGCGGGGTGCGCGAGGGAGACGAGTCGGCCCAGTGGGTGCTGCTGGACTACGGGGACGCGGTCGTGCACATCTTCGGTCCGGAGGCGCGCGCCTTCTACCGGCTGGAGCGCCTGTGGGCCGACGCGCCCGTCGTCAAGCGGTAGGGCCGTGCACGTCTTGTGGCCCTGTTCCAGCGCGGCGGGCAGGCCGCACTCCTGCTCCGGTGTGCGGAGACCGGTGCGTTCGGCCTGGTGCTGGCCTGTTACCTGCACGCGGCCCTGGCGAACGCGCTGCTGGTGTACCGGTACCGCGGTCCCCGGCGTCCGCCGGTCCGGCCGCCGGAGGGGTACGAGGTGCGGCGTGCGACGCCGGCCGATGCCCGCGCGCCGGGGCGGCTGGTCCGCGAGGTCATCCCTGACCGCGGCCGGGCCGAGGAGGTCGAACGCGTGCTGGCCGCCAGGGACGGCCGCGGGTTCCTGGCCCTCCGGGAGGCGTTCCCCGTGGGATTCGCCGCGGTTGACGTACGTGCCGGAGGAGGCGCCTGGACCGTCGGCGTGCGGGAGGGCCATCGGCGCCGGGGGATCGGCAGGGCCCTGGCGGCGTCGGTCCTCGGTGTGCTGCACGCGAGGGAGCCGGCGCCATTCGCGACGGCCTGGGGGCTCGACCCGATCACCGGGCCGTTCCTCCGCGCGCTGGGCTTCGGTGTGGAACGGACGTACCTGATATCTGGAACGGCCGCTCTAGGCCACAGCCTCCTCGTCGCACGATCGTCCAGCAGGGACCGCCGCCGCAGGAGGCGAAGGCCGAACCGTGATGGAGAGGGTACGTGATGCCTCCACGTGTTTTGTGTGCGGTCCATCCAACCCGATCGGACTGCACGTGCGGTTCTCCCGGGACGCCGGCCGGATCGTGGCCGAGTTCACCCCGACCGACCTGCACGTGGGCTTTGCGGGCATGGTCCACGGGGGGATCCTGGCCGCCGTCCTCGACGACGCCCTGGCGGCGATCGGGTACATCCAGGGCGAGCCGACCGTGACCGCGCGGCTGGCCGTCCGCTTCCGCCGGCCGGCATCGCCGGGCATCCCCCTGCGCGTGGAGGCCGAAGAGACCGGACGGCGGGGGGCCCTGCGGCTCGGCCGCGCGACCCTCAAGGCTCCCGATGGGACCGTGGTGGCCGAAGCCGAAGGGACCCTGTCGGCGCTCGGGCGCGACGCCACACCGTGACGACATTCTCCCTGATCAGGCTGATCCTCGCCATCACATTCGCCGGGGCGGTGGCCATCACGGTGCTGCAGCATGTTAACTACGCCACCGGCCGCCGCCCGCGGGAGTTCTTCGCGTTTCTGGAGACCTCGGGCTGGCTGGTGCTCTCGCTGGCGTCGGGCATCGCGCTGTTCCGCCTGGCGCCCTGGTTGCTCTCGGCCAGCACGGCGGTGGTCGGCGTGCTGTTCGTCCTCGTGGGTGCGTTGCTGAGGGCTCCCGACCATGCCTGACGACGAACGGGACGAGCAGCTGGTCGCCACCAACCGGCGGGCCCGGCACGAGTACCACATCGAGGAATCGCTGGAGGCCGGATTGGTGCTGACCGGCACCGAGGTGAAGTCGCTGCGGGCCGGCCGGGCCTCGCTGGCCGAAGCGTTCGCGCGCATCCAGGGCAACGAGATCTGGCTGCACCACCTCCACATCCCGCCGTATGAGGCCGGCAACATCTTCAATCACGATCCCATGCGGCCGCGCAAGTTGCTCCTGCACCGCCGGCAGATCCAGCGTCTGGCCGGCCGGGCGTTCCAGAAAGGCTACACCCTCGTGCCGCTGCGCCTGTACTTCCGCCGGGGCCGTGCCAAGGTGGAACTGGCCGTGGCGCGGGGCAAGAAACTCTACGACAAGCGCGAAGCCATCGGCGAGCGCGAGGCCGCGCGACAAGCCCGGCGCGCCGTCAAGCGGACGGCCGGCGCAACGAGGGCGGAGGCATGACGGAGGCTGCGCCCACCCAGGTCGGCATCATCATGGGCAGCGCGTCGGACCGGCCGGTGATGGACGCCGCGGCCGAGGTGCTCACCGAGTTGGGAATCCCCTACGAGGTCCGGATCGTCTCCGCCCACCGCACGCCCGACTGGATGTTCGAGTACGCGGCCGGAGCCGAGGGGCGCGGCATCAAGGTCATCATCGCCGGCGCCGGCGGCGCCGCCCACCTGCCGGGGATGACGGCGGCGAAGACGGTGCTGCCGGTCATCGGGGTCCCGGTTCCCGGCGAGCACCTGGGGGGCCTGGACTCCCTGCTCTCCATCGTGCAGATGCCCGGGGGGGTGCCGGTTGCCGCCGTGGCCATCGGGCGGGCCGGCGCGGTCAACGCGGCGCTGCTGGCCGCGCGCATCCTCGCCGTGGGGGACGAGGCGCTCCGCGAGCGCCTCCGGCAGCGCCAGCAGGCCCAGGCCCAGGCGGTCCGCGAGGCGGATCGGGGATAGGGGATGGTCCCACCGACCCCCGTGCCTCCCGGCGCGACCATCGGGATCGTCGGCGGCGGACAGCTCGGCCGGATGCTGGCGCTGGACGCCCGGCGGATGGGCTACCGGGTCGTCGTGCTCGACCCCTCCTCCGATCCCCCCGCCGCTGCGGTCGCCGACGAGCACGTCCGGGCGCCGTTCGATGATCCGCAGGCCGCCGCCGACCTGGCCGGCCGCTGCGATGTCGTGACCTTCGAGGTCGAGCACGTCTCGCTGGACGCCGCACGGGCCGCGGCGCGCGCCCGTCCGACCAGACCCTCGGTGGATGTCCTGGCTTCCTGCCAGGACCGCATCCGCGAGAAGAGGTTTCTGCGGAATCATGGATTTCCGACGGCGCCGTGGCGTGCGGCCGGATCCGTCGGGGAAGTGGAGGAGGCAATTACGGCCCTGGGCCTGCCGTGCGTGGTGAAGATCCCCTTCTTCGGCTACGACGGTCGCGGCCAGGTGCGGGTGGCGGCTCCCGACGACGTGGCGGCCGCCTGCGCGCTGGGCTTCGACCGCGGGCCACTTGTCGTCGAGCGATATGTCCCCTTCTCCACCGAAGTGGCCGTCGTGGTGGCGCGCGGGCTGGACGGATCCGTGCGGTCCTACCCGGTGGCACGCACCCTGCACGACGAGGGCATCCTGGTGGAGGTGTCGGTGCCGGCTCCGCTGCCCGCGCCCGTCGCCGCGCGGGCGACGGCCCTCGCCGAGTCGGTCGCCGCCGCGCTGGATGCCGTCGGCGTGCTGGCCGTGGAGATGTTCGTCCTGGAGCGCGGCGAGATCCTGATCAACGAGCTGGCGCCGCGGCCCCACAACGCCGGGCACTACACGATCAGCGCGTGCGCGACCTCGCAGTTCGAGCAGCACCTGCGGGCGATCTGCGGGCTCCCGCTGGGCGCCGCCACGCTGCACACTCCGGCGGCCATGGTGAACCTCCTGGGGGAGCGGGCGGGGCCGGTCCGCCTGGCGGGCGCGGAAGCGGCGCTGGCCGAGCCCGGAGTGTTCTTGCACCTCTACGGGAAGGCGGAGTCCTGGCCCAGGCGGAAGCTCGGGCACCTGACCGCCCTTGGGGCCACGGCGGACCAGGCGCTCGCGGCGGCCCGGCGGGCCGCCGCGGCGCTGCGCTGGGACCCCCTGCCCGCCCATGCCGGCACGCGTCCTCCGGGTTGACCCCGCCGCCCCGGAGCACGGCGTCATCGAGGGGGCGGCCGCCATCCTGGCCTCCGGAGGGCTGGTGGCCTTCCCGACTGAAACGGTGTACGGGCTGGGCGCCGATGCCTTCAACGCGCGCGCGGTCGGGCGCCTCTTCGAAGTCAAGGGCCGGCCCGCCGACAATCCGATCATCGTGCACATCGCCGACGGGGTGGCGCTGGCGGATCTTGTCACCGAC
>JAVKHQ010000044.1:0-18228 GCA_031459875.1 Candidatus Fervidifonticultor sextus
ACCTCATGGGAGGAGCCGTCCACCAGCGTCGCCCGGAAGTCGATGAGGGGGTACTCCGCCAGCACGCCGCCGTCCGCGGCCTCGCGGATCCCCGCCTCCACGGCCTTGATGAACTCCCGCGGGATCGCCCCGCCGGTAATCGCATCGACGATCTCGATCCCGGCCCCGCGTTCCTGGGGCTCGATCTCGAGGATGACGTGGCCGTACTGGCCGCGGCCGCCGGTCTGCCGGATGTAGCGGCCCTCGCCGCGCGCAGGCTGGCGGATCGTCTCCTTGTAGGCCACCTGCGGCCGGCCCACATTGGCCTGGACGCTGAACTCGCGAAGCAGGCGGTCGATAATGATCTCCAGATGGAGCTCGCCCATGCCGGAGATGATGGTCTGCCCGGTCTCGGCATCCAGCCGGACCCGGAACGTGGGGTCCTCGTCGGCCAGCCGGCCCAGCGCGATAGCCAGCCGCTCTTCATCGGCCTTGGTCTTCGGTTCCACGGCCACGGAGATGACCGGATCGGGGAAGTGCATGGCCTCCAGGATGACCGGCGACGCCTCGTCGCACAGCGAGTCGCCGGTCGCGGTCACCCGGAGCCCCACCGCGGCCACCACGTTCCCGGCCGAGACCTCCGGGATATCTTCCCGGTGGTTGGCGTGCATCTGCAGGATGCGGGAGACCCGCTCCTTCTGGCCCTTGTTGGCGTTGTAGACATAGGAGCCCGCCCGGAGCGTCCCGGAGTAGACGCGGAAGTACGTGAGCCTCCCCACATAGGGATCGGAGACGATCTTGAACGCCAGCGCCGCGAACGGGCCGTGGGGGTCGGCGGGCCGTTCGACCCGCTCCCCGGTGCGGGGGTCGGTGCCGACCACCGGCGGCAGGTCCAGCGGGGACGGCAGGTAGTCTACGACCGCGTCCAGCAACGGCTGGACCCCCTTGTTGCGGAAGGCACTGCCGGCCAGCACCGGGACGATCTTCGCCGCGATCGTCCCCCGGCGCAGGGCGGCGCGCACCTCGTCCTCGCCGATCTCCTCGCCGTCCAGGTACCGGACCGCCAGTGTGTCGTCCAGATCGGCGGCAGCCTCGACCATCTGTTCCCGCAGCGCCTCGGCCTCCTCCCGCAGGTCCTCGGGAATGTCGGTCTCGTCGGACCGGGTCCCCAGGTCGTCGAGGTAGATGATGGACTTCATCCGGATCAGATCCACGACACCCTGGAAGCCGTCTTCGGCACCGATGGGGATCTGGATCGGCACGGGCACCGCCCCGAGCCGGTCACGGATCATCTGGACGGTCCGCAGGAAGTCGGCGCCGGTGCGGTCCATCTTGTTGATGAAGATGATGCGGGGAATGCGGTAGCGGTCGGCCTGCCGCCAGACGGTCTCCGACTGGGGCTGGACGCCCTCCACAGCCGACAGCAGCACCACGGCGCCATCCAGGACGCGCAGCGACCGCTCGACCTCCATGGTGAAATCCACGTGCCCGGGCGTGTCAATGATGTTGATGCGGTGGTCGCGCCACAGGCAGGTGGTGGCCGCAGCCGTGATGGTGATGCCGCGCTCGCGCTCCTGGACCATCCAGTCCATGGTGGCGGAGCCCTCGTCCACCTCGCCCAGCCGGTGCACCCGGCCGGTATAGAAGAGGATGCGCTCGGTGGTCGTCGTCTTCCCGGCGTCGATGTGGGCGACGATGCCGATGTTCCGAATGGTGTGCAGCTGCACGGCCTCCACCGCTCTCGCACCTGCCCTGGAGCGAACCGCCGTTACCATCGGTAGTGGGCGAAGGCCTTGTTGGCCTCCGCCATCTTGTGGGTGTCTTCCCGCTTCTTCACCGCCGCGCCCTGCCCGACCGAGGCGTCCAGGATCTCGGCGGCCAGCCGCTCGGCGAAGGTGCGGCGGTCCCGGCGCGCCCGGGCGTACTGGACCAGCCAGCGGATCCCCAGCGAGGACCGCCGTTCGGGGCGCACCTCAACCGGCACCTGGTACGTGGCCCCGCCGACGCGGCGGGGGCGGACCTCCAGCAGCGGCATGACGTTCCCCAGGGCCTTATCGAACACCTTGACCGGATCCTGGCCGCTCTTCTCCCGGACGATGTCCAGGGCCCGGTACACGTGGCGCATGGCCAGGCTCTTCTTGCCCCGCATCAGGACTTTATTGATGAGCCGGTGCACCCCGGGGTGCCCGTAGACCGGGTCCGGGCCGACCTCACGACGGGGAACGGGTCCCTTCCTGGGCATCGGCTCCTCCTACGCCGGCTTCTTCGGCCGCTTGGCGCCGTACTTGGAGCGCCCGCGCATCCGACCGGCCACACCCGCGGCATCCAGCGTGCCGCGGACGATGTGGTAGCGGATGCCCGGCAGGTCCTTGACACGACCGCCGCGGATCAGGACGACCGAGTGCTCCTGCAGGTTGTGCCCGATCCCCGGGATGTAGGCGGTGACCTCCATGCCGTTGGTGAGTCGGACCCGGGCGATCTTGCGGAGGGCAGAGTTCGGCTTCTTGGGCGTGGTGGTCTTTACCTGAATGCACACGCCCCGCTTCTGCGGGCTGCCGCCCAGCGCCGGAGACTTGCTCTTGCTCCGCATCCGGTGGCGGCCGTAGCGTACCAGTTGACTCACGGTCGGCATGGTCTGCCTCCACTTACCTCTTCCTCAGTCCGTCGTTCATCACGCACACACCCCCCGGGATCCCCCCGGGGGACCCAGGCGCAGGGGGCAATGCCCCGGTCATCTCCCTGCGGGCTCGCTCGCCGCCCGCGGGGACGACCGGGTGCTCGCAACGCGTTTCCGGCTTGACGGCCTTGACGTTGCGCCATACGAGGCAGGCCCTGGCAGGACCCCGCACCGACGGGGGGACCTGCCCTGCGGCGCAACACGAGGGCTCTGGGGACAGCGGAATGGTGAGGTCGGTCGAGCCCCGGATTATGGTGGCCGGCTGCTCCGGCCGTTGTCCTGCGCGGCTAACCCGGAGGCGGCTCCTCAACGAGAACCGCCGCTGCGGCGGCCCCGACGGCAATCCCGCAGGCCCGCCCCAGGGCGGTCATGGATGCCACCTCGGTGAGCTCGATCCCCCGCGCCGCCGCCGCCTGCACCACCGGCTCCACCACCCGCCGGTCGGCGTCGGCGGCGACGAAGGCCTCGACGGCCTTCCCGCGGGTGATCGCCTTCGCCGTCTGGTGCGCCCCCACCGCCCGCGCCGACGCGGCGCGCAGCCGCATGAGCGCAGCCTCATCCGACATCGGGCTTCACCGCGCCAGCCGATTCTAGCATCGGCCCTCGGGGGTGTCAACACGAGCCCCGCCCGCGCGCGGCCCCGGGGGCGCTCCGGGCCGTCCCCGGATGCCTCAGAGCTCGGCGACCACCCGGAGGTTCCGGTACCGGGGCATCCCGGTCCCGGCCGGGATGAGTTTGCCGATGATGACGTTCTCCTTCAGGCCGATCAACGGGTCGATCTTCCCGCGGGTCGCGGCGTCGGTCAGGACCCGGGCCGTCTCCTGGAAGGAGGCGGCCGACAGGAAGCTCTCGGTGGCCAGGGAGGCCTTGGTGATGCCCAGCAGCGTCGGCCGCGCCTTGGCGGGCTCGCCGCCCTCGGCCATCACGCGCGCGTTCTCCTCCTCGAAGGCGAACTTGTCCACCAGTTCGCCCGGCAGGAACTCGGTGTCGCCGGCCTCCTCCACCTTCACGCGCCGGAGCATCTGCCGGACGATGATCTCGATGTGCTTGTCGTTGATGTCCACGCCCTGGGACCGGTAGACCGACTGGATCTCCTGGACCAGGTAGCTCTGCAGGTCCTGCAACCCCTTGATGCGCAGGATGTCGTGGGGGTTGATGGAACCGTCGGTGAGCTGATCGCCTGGTTCAACCTCGTCGCCATCCGAGACCCGCAGGCGCACCCCGAAGGGCACCGGGTAGGAGCGGTCCTCGTGCTTGCCCCGTACGAAGATCCGCCGGACGCCCTTCGACTCGGCGATCTCGACCTTCCCGGCGATCTCGGCGATGATGGCCTGCCCCTTGGGCTTGCGCGCCTCGAACAGTTCTTCGACGCGGGGGAGGCCCTGCGTGATGTCGAAGCCGGCGACGCCGCCGGTGTGGAAGGTCCGCATGGTCAGCTGGGTGCCCGGCTCGCCGATGGACTGGGCCGCGATGATGCCGACCGCCTCGCCGATCTCCACCAGCTTGCCCGTGGCCAGATTGCGGCCGTAGCACTTCGCGCAGACCCCATAGCGGCTCTTGCAGGTCAGCACCGAGCGGACGGTGACCTCCTCGATCCCGGCCTCCTCGATGCGATCGGCGGCTTCCTCGTCGATCTCTGCTCCGGCCTCCAGCACCGGCTTCCGCCGGGGCTGGGCCGCGTCTTCGGCCAGGAACCGCCCCACGATCCGGTCCCGCAACGGGACGATGACGTCGTTGCCCTCTGTGATGGCCCTCATGACGAGGCCCTCGTTGGTCTTGCAGTCCTGCTCGCGGACGATCACGTCCTGGGCCACGTCCACCAGGCGCCGGGTGAGATAGCCGGACTCGGAGGTGCGGATCGCGGTGTCGGCCAACCCCTTGCGCTGGCCGTGGGTGGAGATGAAGTACTCCAGGACCGTCAGCCCCTCCCGGAAGTTGGCCTTGATCGGCAGCTCGATGATCCGGCCCGACGGGTCAGTCATCAGACCCCGCATCCCCGCCAGCTGGCGGATCTGCTGGATGTTCCCCCGCGCGCCCGACGAGGCCATCATGTAGAGAGGGTTGAAGGTCTCGAACTCGCCCAGCATGGCCTCGGTGATCTTCTCAGTGGCCTTGGTCCAGACGTCGATGGCCTTCTGGTAGCGCTCGCCCTCGGTGATCAGGCCCCGCCGGTACTGGTTCTCGATGGCGTCGATGTCCTTGTCGGCCTCGCTCAGGACCCGCCGTTTGGCCTCGGGGATGACGATGTCGCCGATGGCGATGCCTGACCCGCTGCGGGTGGCGTACCGGAAGCCCAGGTCCTTCAGCGCGTCGAGCAGCTCGACGGTCTTCGTGGAGCCCAGCCGGTTGTACGCCTCGGAGACGATCTGCGAGAGGACCTTCCGGTCGCAGACCTGGTTGATGAACCGCAGGTCCTCGGGGATGGCCTCATTGAAGATAACGCGCCCCACGGTGGTGGTGATGAGGGTGTCGAAATAGCGGACCCGGATACGGGAGTGGAGCCGGACGGCCCCGCTCTCCAGCGCCAGGATGACCTCGTTGGGCGACGAGAACGCCTTGAGGTCCTTCTCGGGCCGGTCCTTGTCGGCCGGGTCCTCCATGGTCAGGTAGTAGCACCCGAACACGATGTCGCGGGTCGGGCTGGTGATGGCCTTTCCGTAGGCCGGCGACAGGATGTTGTAGGCCGAGAGCATCAGCAGCCGCGCCTCAGCCTGGGCCGCGGCCGACAGCGGCACGTGGACGGCCATCTGGTCGCCGTCGAAGTCGGCGTTGTAGGCCGTGCAGACCAGCGGGTGGACCTGGATCGCCTTGCCCTCGATCAGGACCGGCTCAAAGGCCTGGATGCCCAGCCGGTGCAGCGTCGGCGCCCGGTTGAGCAGCACCGGGTGTTCACGGACGACCTCCTCCAGCACGTCCCACACTTCGGGACGCGCGCGCTCAACCATGCGCTTGGCGCTCTTGATGTTCTGCGCCAAGTTGCGGTCCACGAGCTTCTTCATTACGAAGGGCTTGAAGAGCTCCAGCGCCATCTCCTTGGGCAGGCCGCACTGGTAGAGGCGCAGCCGCGGCCCCACCACGATGACCGACCGGCCCGAGTAGTCGACGCGCTTGCCCAGCAGGTTCTGCCGGAACCGGCCCTGCTTGCCCTTCAGCATGTCGGACAGCGACTTCAGCGGCCGGTTGTTGGGCCCGGTCACCGGCCGGCCGCGCCGGCCGTTGTCGATGAGGGCGTCCACGGCCTCCTGGAGCATGCGCTTCTCGTTGCGCACGATGATCTCGGGCGCGCCCAGGTCCAGCAGCCGCTTGAGGCGGTTGTTGCGGTTGATCACCCGGCGGTACAGGTCGTTGAGGTCGCTGGTGGCGAACCGGCCGCCGTCCAGCTGCACCATGGGCCGCAGGTCGGGCGGGATGACGGGGATGACCGTCAGGATCATCCACTCGGGTCGGTTGCCGCTCTTGCGGAAGGCCTCCACCACCTCCAGGCGCTTGAGGATCTTCATGCGGCGCTGGCCGGTGGCGGTCTTCAATTCGGCGCGCAGCTGCCGGGACAGCTTCTCGATGTCCAGCTCCTCCAGCAGTTCCTTGATGGCCTCGGCGCCCATCCCGGCCCGGAACGCCCCCCCGTACTTCTCCCGCATCTCCCGGTACTCGTTCTCGGTGAGCAGTTGCCGCTTCTTCAGCGGGGTGGTGCCGGGGTCGACGACCACGTAGGCGGCGAAGTACACCACCCGCTCCAGGGCACGGGGCGACATGTCCTGGAGGAGGCCGATCCGGCTGGGCACGCCCTTGAGGTACCAGATGTGGCAGACGGGGGCCGCCAGCTCGATGTGTCCCATCCGCTCCCGGCGCACTTTGGCCCGGGTGACCTCGACCCCGCACCGGTCGCAGACGATGCCCTTGAAGCGGATGCGCTTGTACTTGCCGCAGTGACACTCCCAGTCCTTGGTCGGCCCGAAGATCCGCTCGCAGAAGAGCCCGTCCCGCTCCGGCTTCAGGGTGCGGTAGTTGATGGTCTCCGGCTTGCGGACCTCCCCGTGCGACCAGCTTCGGATCTGCTCCGGGGAGGCCAGTCCGATCTTGACTGCGTCGAAGTTGTTGACGTCCTGCATCGGCTAGTAGTCCTCCACCAGGGCTTCTTCGCCTTCCAGGTTGATGCCCAGGGCGCGGGCGGTCTCGGCGATGTCCTCCTCGATCTCGCGCAGTTCGATCTCCTTCTTGTCCTCGCTGAGCACCTTCACGTCCAGGCAGAGGGCCTGGAGTTCCTTGAGCAACACCTTGAACGACTCGGGCACGCCGGGCTCCTGGATGTTCTCGCCCTTAACGATGGCCTCGTAGGTTTTCACCCGGCCGACGACGTCGTCGGATTTCACCGTCAGGAGCTCCTGCAGGGTGGACGCCGCGCCGTAGGCCTCCAGCGCCCAGACCTCCATCTCCCCGAAGCGCTGGCCGCCGAACTGCGCCTTGCCGCCCAGCGGCTGCTGGGTGATCAGGCTGTAGGGGCCCGTGCTGCGCGCGTGGATCTTGTCCTCCACCAGGTGCAGCAGCTTCATCATGTAGATGGACCCCACGGTGACCGGCAGGTCGAACAGCTCCC
Source organism: Candidatus Fervidifonticultor sextus (assembly GCA_031459875.1). Classification (GTDB taxonomy): domain Bacteria; phylum Sysuimicrobiota; class Sysuimicrobiia; order Sysuimicrobiales; family Humicultoraceae; genus Fervidifonticultor_A; species Fervidifonticultor_A sextus. The sequence goes on from JAVKHQ010000044.1 coordinate 7,251, forward strand.
CGGTGCGGCCGTCGCGCAGGGGCACCTTGCCCGACGGCGGCAGCCCGGCGGCGGCCAGCAGCCGCCCGATCTCCTCTTCACGCGGGCCGTCGAAGACCGGGGCCTCCGCCCAGATCCCCAGCTTCTCGGCCGCCCAGCCCAGGTGCGTCTCCAGCACCTGGCCCACGTTCATCCGAGAGGGGACGCCGAGGGGGTTCAACACGATGTCTACCGGCGTCCCGTCCAGCAGGTGGGGCATGTCTTCCTCGGGCAGGATCACCGAGATGACGCCCTTGTTCCCGTGGCGGCCGGCCATCTTGTCGCCGACGGCGATCTTCCGCTTCTGCGCCACGTACACCCGGACGAGGGTGTTGACGCCGGGGGGCAGCTCGTCGCCTTCCTCCCGGTCGCCCTTCTCGCGGGTGAACATCTTCACGTCCACCACCTTGCCGCGCTCGCCGTGGGGCACCTTCAACGAGGTGTCGCGGACCTCACGGGCCTTCTCGCCGAAGATGGCCCGCAGCAACCGCTCCTCTGCGGTCAACTCGGTCTCGCCTTTGGGCGTGACCTTGCCGACCAGGATGTCGCCGGCGCGGACTTCGGCGCCGATGCGGACGATGCCCCGCTCGTCCAGGTCGCGCAGCGCCTCCTCGCCGACGTTGGGGATGTCCCGGGTGATCTCCTCGGGGCCGAGCTTGGTGTCGCGCGCCTCGACCTCGTACTCCTCGATGTGGATCGAGGTGAAGAGGTCCTCCCGCACCAGCCGCTCGCTGATGACGATGGCGTCCTCGTAGTTGTAGCCCTCCCAGGGCATGAACGCCACCAGGACGTTGCGGCCCAGGGCCAGCTCGCCGCCATCGGTGGACGGGCCGTCCGCCAGGACCTCGCCCTCCTTGACCTGGTCCCCGGTCCGCACGACCGGCACCTGGTTGATGCACGTCCCCTGGTTGCTGCGCTGGTACTTGATCAGTGGGTACTCGTCGCGGTCGCGCCCGACCTTGACGACGATGCGGTCGCCGGTGACCTCCTCCACCTCGCCGGCCCGGCGGGCGACCACCACGGCGCCGCTGTCCACGGCCGCGCGGTACTCGACGCCGGTGCCGACCCGTGGCGCCTCACTCTGCAGCAGCGGGACGGCCTGCCGTTGCATGTTGGAGCCCATCAGCGCCCGGTTGGCGTCGTCGTGCTCCAGGAACGGGATGAGGGCGGTGGCCACCGAGACGATCTGCTTCGGCGAGACGTCCATGAAGTCCACGTCCTCGGGGCGGACCAGCTTGATCTCCGAACCGTGGCGGGCGGTCACGCGCGGCCCGAGCAGCCGGCCGTCCTCGTCGACGGGGGCGTTGGCCTGCGCGATGATGTGTTGGTCCTCCACGTCGGCCGTAAGAAACCGGACGCGCCGCGTCACGACGCCGTCCCGGACCTCCCGGTAGGGGGTCTCGATGAAGCCCAGGTCGTTCACGCTGGCGAAGGTGGCCAGAGACGAGATGAGCCCGATGTTGGGTCCTTCGGGCGTCTCGATGGGGCACATGCGGCCGTAGTGGGACGTGTGGACGTCCCGCACCTCAAACCCGGCGCGCTCCCGCGAGAGGCCTCCGGGGCCCAGGGCCGACAGCCGCCGTTTGTGGGTCAGCTCCGCCAGCGGGTTGGTCTGGTCCATGAACTGGGAGAGCTGGCTGGACCCGAAGAACTCCTTGATGGCCGCCACCACCGGCCGGATGTTGATCAGCAGCTGCGCGGTCACCTGGCCGGGGTCCTGGATCGTCATGCGCTCCCGGATGACGCGCTCCATGCGCAGCATGCCGATGCGGAACTGGTTCTGGAGCAGTTCGCCCACGGAGCGGACGCGGCGGTTCCCCAGGTGGTCGATATCGTCCACCATCGCCTCGGGGTCTCCGCCGGCCAGGCGCATCAGGTACCGGACGATCTCGACGATATCTTCCTTGGTGAGGATGCGGACGTCGGGGTCGACCCGCAGGCCCAGCTTCTTGTTGAGCTTGTAGCGGCCCACCCGGCCCAGGTCGTAGCGCCTGGGCTCGAAGAACAGGGTGTTCAACAGGGTCCGGGCGCTCTCCAGCGTGGGGGGGTCGCCGGGCCGGAGCCGCCGGTAGATCTCGATGAGGGCCTCCTCCCGGTTCTTCGCCGGGTCCTTCTCCAGGGTGGCCCGAAGGAAGCGGTCCTCGCCGTAGAGCTTGAGCAGCTTCTCGTTGGTCTCGTACCCCACCGCACGCAGCAGGGCCGTGGCCGGGAGCTTGCGGGTCCGGTCGATCCGAGCGTAGATGGCCCCGGTGGCGTCCAGTTCCAGTTCGAGCCAGGCGCCCCGGTGGGGGATCACGACGCACGCCGGCAACGGCCGTCCCGACGCGTCGGGGCTGTAGTTGTAGTAGACGCCCGGCGAGCGGACCAGCTGGCTGACCACGACGCGCTCGGCGCCGTTGATGATGAAGGTCCCCCGGTTGGTCATGAGCGGGAAGTCGCCCATGAAGACTTCCTGCTCCTTGATCTCGCCCGTCTCCTTGACGATCAGCTGGACCTTGACCTTAAGCGCGGCGCTGTAGTTGTAGTCGCGGTCCCGGCACTCCTCCTCGGTGTACTTGAGGCGCTCCAGCCGGTACCCTCCGAAGTCGAGGACCTCGTCCCCGTCGAAGGCGCTGCCCGGCGCGGGCTTGCGCCGGCCGCCCTCGACGGCGAAGCGGAGTTCCAGGTTCCCCGTGAAGTCCTGGATGGGGGAGATCTCGTCAAAGACCTCGCGGATGCCCTCCCGGAGGAACCAGTCGAAGGATCGCCGCTGCACCTCCACCAGGTCGGGCATCTCCAGGATCTCGGGGATCTTGGCGAAACTGACCCGGGTGCGGCGGCCGCGGTGCACCACGCGCGCGTCGGGAATGACAGGACGGGTGCGTGTCGGCCTGCTGGCGTCAATGCTGGCTCGGGTCTTCACGGTGAAGAGTGTCACCTCCGCGTGCCATCGGCGCCGCGCGGCGGCGCAGTCAGTGGTCCGTCGGTCGTGCGGCGTGCCTGCCTGCTCGGTTCCGTGGGATGCTCACCAGTGAGGTTCGGCGCTAGGGACGCCGGCCATGCCGGGCTGTCATGGAAAGACGAAAGCAGGGCCGGTCAGCCGGTCCCCCTGCCTCGCGCTGTACGGTCACGCACGTCTGGATCGCTGGCTCACCCGCACGCGGCGGCCCCGCTTGAAGCCGTACCCGCAAGAATACTGCGGGCTTCCCCGGCTGTCAAGAGCCCTCCGGGGCGGCGCCGGGTGGCCCGGCTACCTGATGACGACGGCCGCGCCTTCGGCCTCGAGCTTCTGCTTGATGGTCTCGGCCTCCTGACGGCTGACCTTCTCCTTCACGGGTTTCGGCGCGCCGTCCACCAGGTCCTTGGCCTCCTTGAGGCCTAGCCCGGTGAGCTCGCGCACAACCTTGATGACCTGGATCTTCTTCTCGCCGACTTTCTCGAGGATGACGTCGAACTCCGTCTGCTCCTCGACCGGGGGCGCGGCGGTACTCGGCGCGCCGGTGACGGCAGGAGCGGCCACCGGCACGGCGGCCGACACCCCGAACTTCTCCTCCAGCGCCTTGACCAGGTCGGCCAGTTCCAGGACCGTCAGCCCGCTGATGGCCTCGACGATCTCGTCCTTGCTCAGTTTGGTTGCCACGGTCGTCCCTCCCAAGCGAGTGTCGCGCGCGTTGGTCGTGGTGCCTCAGGCCGCGCTGCGCTGCCGGCGGACCTGATCGAGGGCATAGAGGAGGCTTCGCGGCAGGGCCGACAGCACCCCCGCCAGGCCCGCCAGCGGCGCCGCGATGCCGCCGACGACCCTGCCCACCAACTCCTGGCGGCTGGGGAGGTCGGCGAGCGCCCGCGTGCGATCCTCGTCGTAGAGCTGGCCCCCAATGACACTGCCTTTGACCGCGAGCTTGCGCGTCTGCCGGCTGAACTCCTGGATGATCTTCGCGGCGGCCACCGGATCGTCGGACACGAAGGCGGCTGCTGTGGGGCCCTCCAGGGTCGGGCCCAGGCCTTCGATCCCCGCGGCTGCGGCGGCGATCCGGAGCAGCCGGTTCTTCACCACGCGGTACTCCGCCCCGGCTTCCCGCAGCCGCGTGCGCAGCGCCGTGATCTCGGCCACCGTCAGACCCCGGAAGTCGGTGAGAATGACCGCCCGGGCCCGGGCCAGGCGGCCCTGCAGTTGCTCGACCTCGTTGACCTTCTCCGGACGCGGCATCACGCGCCCTCCAGCCTCGAACGAAATGGACCCGCCGAAGACAGGCGGGCCCTCATCCCCTCCGCCCCTCGGCAGGCGACCGACGTCTTTGAGCCCGCGCTGCGGGCACCTGCTGTCTCCGGTGCGCGGCCGCCAGCGGCGGCCGTTGGTTTCCATTTGACACAGTATTCCCGAGGCCTGTTCGGGAACCCGCGCGGATTCTAGCACCCGGCGCTGGAGCCGTCAACCGGCCGCCGGTGGGGAGGACGGTGGGGGAAAGCCGCCGCTAGTGCGCCGTCGCCCAAGTTTGACAAGGGTTAGAGAACTCACTATGCTGAGCCCAACGGTTCGACATCACACCTTTCGTCGCAGCGGAGGTCGATCTCCCCGATGCAGCAGCGATCGCAGCGCCGACACGGCCCTCTCCCGACCATTCCCATTGTCTTGTCCATCGAAGAGCGGAGCGCGCTGGAGCACCTCTGGCGCTCAGGCAAGACTGAGCACCGCGTGGCCATGCGCGCTCGCGCCATCCTCCTCGCGGCTGACGGCTGGGCCAACGATGCCATTGCGCGGCACCTGGGGCGGCACCACACCTGGGTGCGCAAATGGCGGCGCCGCTTTGCACGGGACCGGTTGGCCGGGCTGCAGGATCGCCCGCGGAGCGGCCGTCCACGGCGCTTTTCCCCCCTTGCAGCATGCGCAGATCGTCGCGCTGGCCTGCACCCCGCCCGCAGAGGTCGGGCGGGCGTGGGTGCGTTGGACGGTGCGGGCCCTGCATGACGAGATTGAGCGTCGCCAGATCGCCACGCTGCACCCCTCGACGGTCCACCACATCCTGGCCGACGCCGACCTGCACCCGCATCAGGTGCGGTCCTGGCGCCCCGCGCTGGCCGAGGATTTCGAGTCCAAGGCGGCCTCGGTGCTCTGGGACGACGAGCGGGCGGGGGCCCTGGCGGATCACGGCGCACTGGTGGTGTGCCTGGACGAAAAGCCCAACATCCAGGCGCTGGGACGACCCATTCCAGACCTCCCGCCGGCCCCAGGCTACGCGCTGCGGCGCGACTGGGAGGACGTGCGGCACGGCACGGCCAACCTGCTCGTGATCTACAACCTCCTCACTGGCCGGCTGTGGGGGCGCGTGCTCGCCCGCACCGATGCGGCGCATTTCCTCCCCGCCCTGGAGGCGTACCTGGCCGAGCTGCCGTGGGAGATCCGCTGCGTGCACTGCATCCTGGACAACGGCGCCTCGCACATCGCCAAAGTCACACGCGCATGGATCGCGGCCCAGGAAGGATTGGTGCGGTTCCACTTTACCCCCACCCACGCGTCGTGGCTGAACCAGGCGGAGCTCGCCCTCGGCGCCTTCAGCCGACGCTACCTGCGTGATCGTGTGAGCGAAAGCCGTCAGGCATTGATCACAACATCTCTACCGCTCGCTACGCGAGTACAATCGGTTGCACGCACAATCCATTTCAGTGGTCATTCACAAGGCACACCATGCACGAATGGTACTCTCGCCGAACTTGGGCCACGGTGCACTAGGCTCTCGCGACCTGTGCCTTGGCCGGGTCGATCCGGACGCCGGGTCCCATCGTGGCCGCCAGCGTGATCGACCGCAGGTACGATCCTTTGGCGGAAGCGGGTCGGGCCCGCACCACCGCGTCGATCAGCGCCGCAAAATTCTCCAACAGCTGGGCCTCGGTGAATGAGGCTTTCCCGATGGGGACGTGGATGATCCCCGTCTTGTCCAGCCGGAACTCGATCTTCCCGGCCTTGAGCTCCCGCACCGCGCGGCCCACGTCCATGGTCACAGTCCCCGCCTTGGGATTGGGCATCAGACCCCGGGGGCCGAGAATGCGACCCAGCCGGCTGACCAGGCCCATCATGTCCGGGGTGGCCACCGCGACGTCGAACTCCAGCCAGCCGCCCTGGACCTTCTCGATCAGGTCCTCCGCGCCGACCACGTCGGCCCCGGCAGCCTCCGCCTCTCTGGCCTTCTCGCCTTTGGCGAAGGCGGCCACCCGCACCGACCGCCCGGTGCCGTGCGGGAGCACCACCGTCCCCCGAACCTGCTGGTCGGCCTGCTTGGGATCGACCCCCAGGCGGAGGTGGGCCTCGACGGTCTCCGAAAACTTCGCGGATGCGGTGGCCCGGACGAGCCGGATCCCCTCCTCAGGGGCGTAGAGGCGGCGGGGCTCGACCTGCTTGGCTGCGGTCAGGTAGCGCTTGCCGTGCCGTCCCATGGTCTGCCTCCTGGCGGTGCTGGCGGGGTGCGTCCCCTCCCGCGTGCGTGCCTCCTATCCGACGACCTCGATGCCCATGGACCGGGCGGTGCCCTCGATCATGCGCATCGCGGCCTCAAGGGAGGTGGTGTTGAGGTCGGGCAGCTTGCGTTCGGCGATCTCCCGGATCTGCTGCCGGGTGACGGTGCCGGCCTTGGTCTTGTTGGGCTCCCCGGAACCCTTCTCGATCCCCGCGGCCTGCCGCAGGAGCACCGCGGCCGGCGGGGTCTTGGTGACGAAGGTGAACGTGCGGTCCGCGTAGATGGTAATCTCCACCGGGACGATGGTGCCAGCCATCCTGGCGGTCCGTTCGTTGTACGCCTTGCAGAACTCCATGATGTTGACGCCGTGCTGGCCCAGCGCAGGACCCACCGGGGGAGCCGGCGTTGCCTTCCCGGCCGGGATCTGCAGCTTGACGACCGCCGTGATCTTCTTCGCCACGCCTACGCGCCTCCTGCGCCTGCAGCCCGAAGCGGGCTACAGCTTCTCGACCTGCCCGAAGTCCAACTCGACCGGCGTCTCGCGGCCGAAGATGGACACCAGGACCCGCACCTTCTCCTTCTCCATCATGATCTCGTCCACGACCCCTGTGAAATCCATGAACGGCCCTGCCGTGATCCGGACCGGCGAACCCTTCTGGTAGGTGATGCGGTACTTCGGGGTCTCATCCCGCAACTGACGGAGGAGGGTCCGGACTTCCTTGTCCTCCAGGGGGATGGGCCTGGTGCCCGACCCGACAAACCCGGTGACGCCCGGCGTGTTGCGGATCACGTACCACACGTCGTTCTCCAGTTCACCGCGCTCGTCGGTCTTCACCTCGACCAGCACGTAGCCCGGGAAGATCTTCCGGTCGACCTCCCGGCGCTTGCCGGCCTTGATCTCCTTCTCCTTCTCGGTCGGGATCAGCACCTGAAAGATCCGGTCCTTCATGCCCATGGAGGCGATCCGCCGCTCGAGGTTCGACTTCACCTTGGCCTCGTACCCCGAGTAGGTGTGGATGACGAACCACTTAAGCCGGGGATCCCGAGGCGCCGCTTCCTCGGTCTCCACGGCCCCTTCGACCGGCTCGACGGGTTCGTCGGCGAACAGGCCCTTGAGGGGATCGTCAATCTTGGCCATAGGCTACCGCGCCGTGGGCAGCAGCAGGCGCTTGAGCGCCACCGTATAGATGTAATCGAAGAACCCCAGGTACAGCGACACCACGGTCAGGACCAGAATGACGACGACGGTGGCGCTGACCAGTTCGCGCCGGCTCGGCCAGTCGACCCGGTTCAGTTCCACCCAGACCTCCCGCAAGTAGGTGACGATGCGCTCGACGAACGCCGGCAGACGCCTCGTCGCGACGACTTTGGCCGATCGCGGGGCAACCTTGACTTCCGTGGTCCGCGCCATCGCCATCTCCTTCCCTGGCCGACCTTCGCCGGAGCAAAAAAAAAGAACCCGGCGCCGCCAGTATACCACGGCGACCGCCCCTGTCAAATGCGGCGGACCAGCCCCCGCCGGGGACCACGTCCCGTACCACCTACCCTCCATGGCCGCCACGCCCACCCCCGCGGTCTCCAGGGCGGCGCTAGGGTTTGAAGACCGCCAGCGCCAGCGCCGCCAGGGCCAGCACCCCTGAGATCATCCCCCAGCGCTGCTGGCGCCGGACCAGGTGGGGGACCTGCGCGCTCGCCTTGCGGCTGGACGCGCGCAGCGCTGCGACCAGCGCCTGGCCGCTCGGGCGCTGCCCGGTCCAGAGCACCACCACGCCCAGGACCGCCAGCGCCGCCTTGGCGATCAGCCAGGCCGGCGGTCGGGCCGCCAGGCCCGCCACGACGGTCAGGCCCACCCCGCTGGCGATGGTCAGCACCATCGCCGGCAGGATCGCCCGTTCCAGAAGCCAAGTGGTGGTCTCGGCGGCGAACTCGACCAGCGAGGGCTGGAGCGTGCGCCGGGCGCGCGCACTCCACGGTGCAAGCAGCGCCCCGCCGCCGATCCACAGGGCGACGCCGATCAGATGCACGACCAGCAACACCTCGCGCATGGGCCGTTGCATCAATTATAGGCCGACCACGCGCCAGACGGGCCCCTCCCGGAGCGCCGTGCGCAGGATCTCCCCACCGCCCCGCCCCAATGGCGCCTCCGGCTGCCCCAGGACCGTCAGGCGGACGCCAGCGCGGCTGAGGCGGCGGCCAGCACCGCCCCGGAGCGGACGAGCTCCGCGCCCGCGGCCAGGTCGTCGGCCACCACGCGGTCCGCCGTCAGCCTGGGGAGGACCGACCGCACCGCATGGTAGGCGGCGGCCGTGCCCCGACCCAGGGGACCCTCGCCGAAGTCGATGGCCTGAGCGGCCAGCACCAGCTCGACGCCCAGCACCTGCTGGCTGTGGGCCAGCACGCGCAACGCCTTGCGGGCGGCGGATGCGCCCATGCTCACGTGATCCTCCTGGTCGGCGGACGTCGGGATCGAGTCGACGCTCGCCGGATGGCAGAGCACCTTGTTCTCGGAGACCAGCGCGGCGGCCGTGTACTGCGCCACCATGTATCCGGAGTGGAGGCCGGCGCCTTCGACCAGGAACGGCGGCAGGCCCGAGTGGGCCGGGTTGACCAGGCGCGCGATGCGGCGCTCGCTGATGCTGGCCAGTTCGGCGGTGGCGATGGTCGCGTAGTCGAGTGCCAGGGCCAGCGGCTGGCCGTGGAAGTTCCCGCCCGAGATGACCTCGTCGTTCTCGGGGAACACCAGCGGGTTGTCGGTCACGCTGTTGATCTCGACGGCGAGCACCTCGCGGAGGTGGGCCAGCGCCGCGCGGGTGGCCCCGTGCACCTGGGGCATGCACCGCAGCGAGTACGGGTCCTGGATGCGGGGATAGGCGCCTTGGGCCACGCGACCGCTGCCGGCCAGCAGGCGCCGCAGGTGGTCCGCACTGGCGACCTGGCCGGGATGCGGTCGGAGGCGATGGAGGCGAGGGTGGAACGCCTGGTCGGTGCCGCGCAGCGCCTCCAGGGTAAGGGCGCCGGCCACATCCGCGACCGCGGCCAGACGCTCGGCCTCCAGCAGAAACAGGCACCCCAGGCCGGCCATGAGGTGGGTGCCGTTAATCAGCGCGACCCCCTCCTTGGCCTCCAGGACCACCGGGGCCAGGCCGGCACGCGCCAGGGCCTCCGCCCCTGGCAGCCGCGCGCCGCGGTGGGTGGCTTCGCCTTCGCCCATCAGCACCAGCGCCAGGTGCGCCAGCGGCGCCAGGTCGCCGCTGGCGCCCAGCGACCCCTGTTCGGGAATCACCGGGTGCACCCCGCGGACCAGCATCGCGAGCAGGGTCTCGACCACGACGGGCCGCACCCCTGAGTGGCCGCGCGCCAGGGCGGCCGCCAGCAGGAACATGATCGCCCGGACCGACGGGTCGGGGAGGGCCGGGCCCACGCCGGCCGCGTGCGAGCGCACGATGTTGTGCTGCAACGCCTGCGCATCGGCGGCGGAGATCGGCACCGAGCACAGGATCCCGACGCCGGTGGTCACGCCGTAGAGGGGCCGGCCTGCGGCCACCATGGCCTCTACCACGCCCCGGGCGCGCGCCATGCGATCCCGCGCGGCGGGAGCCAGCTGGACCGAGCCGCCGCGGGCGACGGCCTCGACGTCCTCCGGGGTCAGGGCACGTGCACCGATCTCCAGCACCGCCGGCTCCATGGACGGCCGTCACCCACGACACCAGGGAGATTCCGGGGGCACACGAGGAGCGCGGCCCGATCGGGCGACGCCGGCTGCGTCATTCGACCTGGCAGGGGCGGAGGGATTCGAACCCCCAACATCCGGTTTTGGAGACCGGCGCTCTACCAATTGGAGCTACGCCCCTGCGCCGCGATCCATTATACGGAGCGCCCCGCGCCCCCGCAACGACCTGCTCCGGCGACCCCGGCCTCCCGCAGGTCGCAACGTGGGGCTGCGGGACGGGCTAGCGCGTCTCGCGGTGGACCGTATGCTTGCGGCACCACTTGCAGTACCTGCGCAACTCCAGCCGGTCCGGGTCGTTCTTCTTATTCTTGGTCGTGGTGTAGTTCCGCCGCTTGCACTCGGTGCACGCCAGCGTGATGATATCCCGCGGCATGGGCTAGGCCACGACCTTCGTGACCACGCCAGCCCCGACCGTCCGGCCGCCTTCCCGGATCGCGAACCGCAGGCCCTCCTCCAGCGCCACCGGCGTGATCAACTTGACGCCCATCGTGACGTTGTCCCCGGGCATGACCATCTCCACGCCCTGGGGCAACACGATGTCCCCGGTCACGTCCGTGGTCCGGAAGTAGAACTGGGGCCGGTAGCCGGTGAAGAAGGGTGTGTGCCGCCCGCCTTCCTCCTTGGTCAGCACGTAGACCTCGGCTTCGAAGTCGACGTGCGGCTTGATGGAGCCGGGTTTGGCCAGCACCATGCCGCGCTCGACCTCGTCCTTCTCGATGCCGCGCAGCAGCACCCCGATGTTGTCACCGGCGATGGCCTCGTCCAGCGACTTCCGGAACATCCCCAGGCCGGTGACGACGGT
>JAVKHQ010000045.1:0-18074 GCA_031459875.1 Candidatus Fervidifonticultor sextus
GCGCAGAAACGTGCCGTCGGTGGATCCCGGCACGCCTCCGTAGCGCGGGGCGCGGTCCAGCGCCGCCCGGCAGGCCCGCTCCATCGCCCGCACGATGGGGTCGGTGCGGGGCGTCTCGGTCCAGGGTCGGTCGTCGACCACCTGCAGTGAGACCTGCGCCCGGGGGTCGGCCTCGCGGAGCCGTCCGGCGATCGCCTCCAGCGCCGAGAGGATCTCGGCGTGGTCCTGGCCCGGGATGGTGCGCACGTCCACCGTGACCTGCGCCTCGCCGGCCATGACGTTGAACTGCGGCTCCCCAAAGACCGGCGCGCGGAGCGTCGTGGGGGTCATGTGGGGCGATCCCAGGTACGGGTGGCGGCCCCAGCGCTCCTGCTGACGGTGGTCTTCCTCGACCAGGGCGGTCACAAAGCGCGCGGCCCACGGAATGGGGTTGACCCCGGCATAGGGCATGGCGCCGTGGGCCATCTTCCCGCGGAACGTGGCCAGCACCCGCATCGCCCCCTTCTGGTGCAGGCAGATCTCGTTTTCCTCGGGTTCGCAGACGATGGCCGCATCGTACCCGTCGGCCCAGCCGCCGCGGATGAAGGCCTTGATGCCGAGCATCATGCCTTCCTCGTCGGCGACTGCGGCGATGCGCACCCGGCCCGGCAGGTCCGGGGCAGCGCGGCCCACGGCGTCCAGCGCGCAGACCGCTGCGGCCAGGCCGCCCTTCATGTCGGCCGCGCCGCGGCCGTAGAGGCGGCCGGCGGCCACCTCGGCGGCGAAGGGTGGATGCGACCAGGCGCGGTGGTCACCCTCGGTGACGACGTCGGTGTGCCCTTCCAGGATGAGGCCGCGGCCCGGCCGCCCCGACGTCCAGTCGGCGACGACGTTGGGGCGCCCGGGCGCCGCCTCGAAGACCGACACGGCCAGTCCGAGGCCTCGGAGGTGCCCGGCGAGATACGCAGCGACCGCCGACTCGTTCGCCGACGGATCCTCCGGCCGGTACACGCTGGGGATCTGCACGAGCGCTCGCGTCAACTGCACGACCGCTTCGCCATCCACCGACCGCGCGGCCCGCCGCGCCAGGTCCTCCAGGTCCCCGCCACCGCGGATCACGGGCTCCATCGGTCCCACCCCACCCTCATGCTAGCCGGTCCATCGCCGCAACCGAGGATCCAGCAGGTCGCGCAGGCCATCGCCCAGCAGGTTCCAGCCGAGCACCGTCGTCGCGATGGCCGCCCCCGGCCAGATCGCCATCCAGGGTCCGACGAAGAGCACATCGCGGGCCTCCTGCAGCATCCCGCCCCAACTCGGGGTGGGGGGCTGGGTGCCCAGGCCGAGGTAGGACAGCGCCGCCTCGGCCAGGACCGCCCCGGAGAACGCCACGGTGCTCTGGACGAGCAGCGGCCCCGCGACGTTGGGCAGGACGTGGAACCGCACGATGGACAGGTCGCGCGCGCCCAGCGCCCTGGCGGCGGTGATGTACTCCTGCGTGCGCACGGCCAGGGCCTGGGCTCGCGCCAGCCGCGCGAAGACCGGGATCAGGACGACACCGATGGCGGCCATGGCCTGGAGGTGTCCCGGGCCCAGCGCGGCCACCACCATGATCGCCAGCAGGAGGGCGGGGAACGCCATCAGGCCGTCGATGGCCCGCATGAGGAGCGCATCGAGACGGCCGGCCTGATAGCCCGAGATCAGGCCTACGGTCACGCCGATCCCCGCGCCGACGGACACCGCCACGGCGCCGACGACGACCGCCACCCGCCCGCCGAAGAGGATCCGGCTGAGGACATCGCGGCCCAGACGGTCCGTGCCCAGGAGGTGGCCGGGCCCTGGCGGCAACAGCCGATCGGCGGGGTTGATGGCCGTCGGGTCGTGCGGCGCCAGGAGCGGCGCGAGCGCGGCCAGGGCGCCCACCAGGCACACCAACGCGCCCCCGACCAGCAGCGGCAGGTTGCGGCGGCGGCCCCGCCTCACCGCGGCGGCCGGGGGGACTGGCGGGGCAGGAGCCCAGGGACGATGCTCGGTCAGGGCCATCACGCGTACGTGATCCTGGGATCCACGGCCGCGTAGACTAGGTCCACCGCCAGGTTGAGGAGCGCGAACATGAGGGCGATGGTCATCACGGCGCCCTGCACGATGAGCAGGTCGCGGGCGTAGATCCCCTGCAGCAACAGCCGTCCGAGGCCCGGCAGGCCGAAGACCTGCTCGATCACGATGGCGCCGCCCATCAGGTAGCCGAGCTGGAGCCCGGCGACGGTGATCACCGGGATGAGGGCGTTGCGCAGCACGTGCCGCCGGAGGACGTCGCGGTCCCTCAGGCCCTTGCTCCGCGCGGTGCGCACGTACTCCCGGTGCAGTTCGTCCAGGACCGCGGCCCGGACCATCCGCACCAGCGCCGCAGCGCGCTCGGCGCCCAGCGCCAGCGCGGGGAGGAAGAGGTGGCGCAGCCACTGGACGGGGTCGGTGCGGAGCGCCACGTAGCCCTGGAGGGGAAAGAGGGGCGTCGCCGCCGCCAGCCACAGAAGGAGGAGGATCCCCAGCCAGAAGGTCGGAATCGCCAGGCCCACCTGCGATCCGGCCAGCACCGTCAGGTCCATGGGCGACCACGCCCGCCTGGCTGCCACGACGCCCAGGGGCAGGGCCAGCGTCACGGCGATCAGCATGGCGCCAAACGCCACCGAGAGGGTGACGGGCAGCCGGGCCGCGATCAGCCGCGACACCGGTTCCCGGTAACTGACCGACGTGCCGAGGTCGCCCCGGGCCAGGTGGCCGAGCCACTCCACGTACCGCAGGACCAGGGGTCGGTCGAGCCCGAGTTCCCGGCGCAACCGGGCCAGGTCCTCCGGGCGCGCGTCGACGCCCAGCATGATCTCAGCGAGGTCCCCCGGGACGATCTGGAGGGCGACAAACGTGACGGTGGCGACCACGAGGACCGTGGGCGCCACCGCCAGCAGCCGTCGGACGACAAACGGCATCTACTTGACGGTCTTGCGGAAGTCGTACGTGTCCACGGCGTAGACCTGCCGGAACTCCCGGACGGGGGCGCGGAGTCCGACATAGCGGGCCGGCGAACCCAGGATCACCATCATCGCGTCCTCCGTCATGAGTTTCAGCGCCTCGGCGTAGATCCGCCTGCGGTGCTCGGGGTTGGCGGTGATCCGCCCGGCGTGGATCAGGTCGGCCACCTTCTGATTCTCGTACCGCACGTAGTTCCTCGCGGCATCCCCCCATCCCACCAGGCGGCCCTCCGGGTCCAGCTTGCCGGTGTGGCCGATGATGGTCAGGTCGTACTCGCCGCCGCCGAAGACGCGCGAGAGCCAGAAGCCCCACTCGACCACGCGCGTCCGCGCCGTGACGCCGACTTTGGCCAGCATGGCCTGCACGAGTTGCCCGGCGTCGATATGCGGCTGGTAGGGCTGGGGCAGCGCCAGGTCCAGGGTGAGGCCGCCGCCGTATCCCGCCTCCGACAGCAGCCGCCTGGCCCGGTCGGGGTCGAAGGGGTACGGATCGCCCAGGTCCACCCAGAAGGGGCTCGTGACGTCCATGAAGACCGCGGACGGCACCGAGTCGGGCCCGTAGGCGGTCTTGAGCACCTGCCGGCGGTCCACCGCGTGCCACAGGGCGCGGCGGACGCGGACGTCGCGCAGCGGGCCCCGGCTGTTGTTGATGGCGAGGACGTTGACGAGGCTGGTGAGCTGCGTGATGATCCTCACGTCGGGGTTGGCGCGGGCCCGCGGCAGGTCGTCCGGGTCGATGGCGTCGACGGCGTCGAACTCCCCGGACAGCAGTCCCGCGATCTTCACCGCCCGTTCGGGGACGAACCTGATCACCACCTCGCGCAGCCTGGGCAGGCCGCTCATCCAGTAGCCGTCGAAGCGCTGCAGCCGGATGAACGAGTCGCGCTGCCACTCGCCGAGGGTGAACGGGCCGGTGCCCACCGGCCTGGTGCTGAAGTCGTGGCGGCGGGCGATGAGGTCGGCGGGGAGGATGGCGCCCCACCCTTCGGCGAGGGCGGCCAGGATCGGCGCGTACCGTTCCGCCAGCACGATCCTCACCGTCAGCGGGTCGACGACCTCCACGGCCCGAATCGGCCCGATCTGGAGCCGGCGGGGCGACCGGGTCGCAGGATCGAGGATCCGCTCCAGGGTCGCCTTGACATCGCCGGCGTCAAGCCCCTTGCCGTGGTGGAAGCGCACCCCCGACCGCAACTTGAACGTCCAGGCGAGGCCGTCGGGCGAAACCGTCCACGACTCGGCCAGCGCCGGGACCAGCCTGCCCGCATCGTCGGGCTCCACGAGGGTGTCGTAGAGGCTCTTCATCACCATGAACGACAGGGTGGCGGCCGTCCCGTGCGGATCCAGGGTGTCCGGTCCTCCCGACAGCGCGAAGACGAAGCGATCTCGGGGGGCCTGGGCGCCAGCCGGGGGGCCGCCGGCCGCCAGAGCGCCGACCAGCGCGAGCACGGCCGCCTTCCACAGCCACCGGAAAACCGTCGGGGCGCGCGGAGTTCGACCCGTCATGACTGTTCCCTCCTCGATACGAGTTCGCTCGCCACACGGTCGAGCGACGTCCGGCATGCCTCCAGCGACTTGACCTCGAAGATGATGGTCTGGACCGAGTCCGGCAGGTCGCGGGCCAGGTCGACGCGCTTGGCAATCTCGCCGTCGCCCCAGGCCAGGTGATCGTCCCGCCACCCGCGGTTGTCACTGACGTGGACGTGGACGACATCGCGGTCGGCCAGCAGCGCCTCCAGTTCCCGCGCGCCGGCCAGATAGGCATGGCCGAGATCCAGACACAGGCGCAGCGCGGGATGGCCGACGCGGGCGTAGATGTCCCGCAGTTCCTCGTAGCGGACGCCGTAGGCAAAGGCGATGGGCGGCACGCCGTCGGCCACGGAGACCGCCGGCATGTTCTCCAGGTAGACCTCGAGGCCGGCGGCTCCGGCCGCCTCGGCGATCCGGCGCAGCGATTCCACGGCGTACGGGAGCCCCCGGTCGCGGGGGAAGACTTCCTCGTAGGGCGGGAGGCCCGGGTGCACCACCACGCCGCGGGCGCCCAGCCGCGCGGCTTCCCGGACGGTGGCCAGGACCTGCCGCACCGATTCCTCCCGGATGCCGGGATTCGTGCTGGCCAGGTTGATCCCGAGGATGGGCATGTGCAGGCTCAACAGCCCCCCGCCGTTCCAGGGCACCGGTGCCGGCCAGGCGTGGGGAGGCTCGCACATGACCTCCACGCCGACCCCGTAACTCGTGAGTTCCGCCTCAACCTCCTGAAGCGGCTGCCTGATCGCGGCGAAACTCGACACGCCGAGCCGGACGCCCAACCGATCCTCCATGTCCTGAGGGAAGTGCGCGTTTCCCTGTCCGGGCACCATCATAGCATCCTCATGCCTCTCCACGGGGTCCCGCCGGTCAGGTCGGCGAGGCCGGGAATCCCGCCGAGCCCGCGGGCCGCCCGCACGCCGCGCCGCACGGCTTCTGCGGTCGCACCGGCTGCCGCCTCGCCGAGCCGCAGCAGGTCGGCGGTCTGCAGCGGGGCGCCCGGCCACGTCCCGGTCGCCAGCGCGAAGACCACATCGCCGTCATAGAGGGTGTGCGAAGGGGCGATGGCGCGGGAGAGCCCCGCGTGCCCCTGGACAGCCAGCCGCCACGCCTGGGCTTTGGTGAGCGGCGCGTCGGTGGCGACCACGACGAGCGTCGTGTTGGTGCCGAGCGCAACAGCCGGGGGTCGCGCGAGCAGAACGTCGCCGGTGCGCACGAACCGCCCGTCGGGCCCGCGAGCTCCGGCCAGGACCTCGCCCGTGCGCTCGTCGGTGACATCGCCGAACGCGTTGACCACGGCCAGCGCGCCGACGGCGGGACCGTCCGCCAGGCGGACGCACCAGGACCCGACGCCGCCCTTGGTGGCGCCGGCCAGCCCCAGCACCTTGCCCACCGTCGCTCCGGTCCCGGCGCCGACGCTGCCCTCCTCCACCGGACCGGCCGTCGCGGCCGCGCAGGCAGCGTAGCCCATGGCGGCGTCAGGCCGGGCGCGGGGATGGCGGATCGCCAGATCGAAGACCACCGCGGCCGGCACGATGGGGACGCGCGCGACCCCGGCATCGAATCCGATCCCCCGCTCCTCCAGATAGCGCATCACCCCATCGGCGGCGGCGAGCCCGAACGCGCTCCCCCCCGTCAGCAGCACGGCGTGGACCTGCTGGACCAGTCCCGACGGATGCAGGAGGTCGGTCTCGCGCGTCCCCGGCGCAGCGCCGCGCACCTCGCCGCTGGCTGTCGCCCCGCCGTCGCAGAGGACGACGGTGCAGCCGGTCAGGCCGACCGCGTCGGTGGCGTGACCCACCCGCAGGCCCTGGATGTCGGTCAGAGAGGGCATGGCGCTGCCACCACGTTCGCGGTGCCGGGGCCGGATTCCCTACCGGACAGTCAGGCCTCGAGGACGCGGATGAGCGCGAGGCTGGCCGCTGCGATGATCACCGAGGCGGCCAGGCCGATGTAGAAGGGGCGCAGCCCGATCTCGCGCATCCGCCGGAGGTCGGCCGACAGCCCGACCGCGGCCATCACCATCACGACCAGGAACTTCCCGGCCAGCGACGACCAGTGCGCCACGGGCGGGCCAAACAGGCCGGCGGTGTTGAGCAGTGCCGCCGCCAGGAACCACAGGATGAACCAGGGGAAGATCTTCGTCAGGTTGACAGACCCGGTCCCGGGGCCGGCTCCCCTGCGCCGGTATCCGTGCGCGAGGGCGTAGGCCAGGGCCAGCGGCACCAGCGCCAGTGTCCGGGTGAGCTTGACCACGGTGGCGACTTGACCGGCCGACTCGCTGTAGGCGAACGACGCCGCCAGGACCGAGGAGGTGTCGTGGATCGCGGCTCCGGTCCAGAGCCCGAAGGTCGCATCGGGAAGCGCCAGCACATGCCCCAGCACCGGGTAGACGAGGACCGCCAGTATGTTGAACAGGAAGATGGTGGTCACCGCGAAGGCCATCTCTTCTTCTTTTGATTCGATGATCGGCCCGACCGTGAGGACGGCGGTGGCGCCGCAGATGGCGGTCCCCACGCCGATCAGGCTGGTCAGCCTCCCCGGCGCCCGCATCCACCGGCCGAACCCGTGGGTCGCACCCAGCGCCAGGATGACGGTGGCGAGGATGATCACCAGCGACGCCGCGCCGATCTGCAGCACCTGCATGAAACTCAGCGTGGTGCCGAAGAGGATGATGGCGAGCCTGAGCAGGCGCTTGAGGGTGAAGTCGATGCCATCACGCAGTGCGGCCGGCGCGCCCGCGACCTGACCGACCGCCAGCCCTGCGCCCAGCGCCAGCACGGGCGCGCCGATCAGCGGGATCAGGCCGCCCAGCGCCCACGCCGCCGCCGCCAGCAGGCTGACGGCGGCCAGTCCGGATGCCAGCGCCCGCGCCCCGCGAGGCCACCCTGCGGCCAGGGTGGCGGATGTCGCCGTGGTGTCACTCATGGGGAGACGGGTTCGCGCCGCCCCGACCGATTCCCTTGGACGGTGGATCCTGCCACCCGTGCGCGCCTCGGGGCGCCTGCGGGCCTCCGCGCAGGAAATCCCGGGCCTCGAGGAAAATTCTCCGTCATCGGCGGACAGCCTTCGCCCACGACCTGCCGCGCCAGGAGCGAACTCTCCCGGTGGACCGCGCTGATCTGATCCGACGCCTGCAGGCCATCGTCGGGGAGCCCTATGTCCTCTACCGGCCGGACGACCTGCTCGTTTACGAGCAGGATGCGCTGATGGTGAGCCGCCGCAGGCCCGACCTGGTGGTCCTTCCCGATGGGACGGCGCAGGTCTCGCAGGTCGTCCGCGCCGCCCGCGAGGCGGGGCTGCCGGTGGTCCCCCGCGGCGCCGGGACCGGGCTGGCCGGCGGCGCCATCCCCGAGGCGGGGGGCGTGGTCGTGGCGCTGACCCGGATGACCCGCGTGCTCGAATTGGATGTGCAGAGCCGCATCGCCGTGGTGGAGCCCGGGCTGGTCAACGCCGAGTTCACCGCGATGCTGGCGGGCCACGGCCTCTTCTTCGCGCCGGACCCCGGCAGCCAGGTGGCGTCGACGATCGGCGGCAACGTGGCCAACAACTCCGGTGGACCGCACTGCCTGGTCTACGGCGTGACCAGCAACCACGTGCTCGGCCTGGAGGTCGTGCTGGCCGACGGGAGCGTGGTCTGGTTCGGCGGCCGCACCTGGGATGCGCCGGGCTACGACCTGACCGGCCTCCTGGTGGGCTCCGAGGGCACGCTGGGCATCATCACCAAGGTCGTCGTCCGGCTGATGCCGCGGCGCGAGGCCGTGCGGACCCTGCTGGCCATCTACGACACCATGGATGCCGCCTGCGAAGCCACGTCGGCGGTCATCGCCTCGGGGATCGTGCCCGAGGCGCTGGAGATCCTCGACGGGGTCTCGATGCGGGCCGTGAACAGGACCCTCCACGTCGGCTTTCCCGAGGACGCCGAGGCCGCCCTCCTCATCGAGGTGGAGGGGGTAGCCGAGTCGGTGCCGGTCCTGATCGAGCGCCTGGAGGCCATCTGTCGGGCGCACGGGGCTCGCCGGATCCAGACCGCGTCCACCGCCGAGGAGCGGCTGAACCTGTGGAAGGGGCGCAAGCACGCCTTCGGCTCGCTGGGCAGCCTGGCCCGCCGGGCGATCATGCTGGACGTGTGCGCGCCGCGCTCCCGCCTGCCCGAGATCATGCGGAAGGTGGCCGAGGCCGGACGGCGCTGGAATGTGGGGATCTCCAACTTCTTTCACGCCGGGGACGGCAACCTCCACCCCAACCTCCTCTTCGACTTCGACGACGACTCCCCGGAGTTCGCGCGCGTGCTCGGCGCCAGCGAGGACATCATGCGGGCGTGCATCGAGATGGGCGGGACGATCACCGGCGAGCACGGCATCGGACTGGAGAAGCGCGAGTACCTGGGCTGGATGTACGGCGAGGACGACATCGCCGCCATGAAGCGCGTCAAGGCCCTCTTCGACCCGGAGGGCCGGCTCAACCCCGACAAGATCTTCCCCATCGGTCGGCCCGTCCACGGCGGGCTGCCGCCGGCCGGCGTGGTCTCCGCATGAGCGAGGCCGCGTTGCCGATCACCGGGGCCCTGCCCCAGGCGGCAGGAGCGCTGCGGCCTGCCATGCCCCGCATCCCCGAGGTGGAGGCCTGCATCCACTGCGGCCTGTGCCTTAACCAGTGTCCGACCTACCGGGTCACGCACCTGGAGGCCGAATCTCCCCGAGGGCGCATCTACCTGGTGCGGGCGGCTGCGGAGGGCCGGCTGGATCTCACTTCCAGCGTGGCCGGTCACCTCTACCTGTGCCTGGCGTGCCGGGCCTGCGAGACGGCGTGTCCCTCCGGCGTCCAGTACGGCCGGATCATCGAGGCGGCGCGGGAGGTCCTGGGGCCCCCGGGCTCTGGGGCGGGGCGCGCCCTCACGCGCTTGGCGCTGCGCCACCTGATGCCGCATCCGCGCCGGCTGCGGCTGGCCGCGGGACTGATCCGCCTCTTCCAGCGCAGCGGGCTGGCCGCACTGACGACCCGGGTGCTGCCCGAAGGACTGCGGCGGCGGGCGGCGTTGCTCCCCAAGCCCTCACCGCGGTTCTATGCGGCGCCGTCTGGGGTGCTGCCGGCCGTCGGCGAGCGGCGCGCCCGCGTCGCCTTCCTCACCGGGTGCGCGATGGACCTGTTCTTCGCCGAGGTGAACGAGGCCACGGTGCGCGTGTTACGCCGCAACGGATGCGAGGTCGTCGTCCCCCGCGGGCAGGCGTGCTGCGGGGCGCTCAACGCGCACAACGGGGAGCGGGCTTCAGCCAGGGCGATGGCCAGGCGCAACATTGACGCGTTCCCCGCCGACGTGGACGCCGTCATCACCAACGCCGCCGGGTGCGGGGCCGCCATGAAAGAATACGGCCACCTGCTCAAAGACGACGTGCGCTACGCGGAGCGGGCCGAGGCGTTCGCCGCGCGGGTGCGCGATGCCGGCGAGTTCCTGGCGGGATTGGGGCTGCGCACCACGCCGGCGCGGCGCGAACTCACCGTCACCTACCAGGATCCGTGCCACCTGGCCCACGGGCAGCGCGTGCGGGCCCAGCCCAGGGCGCTGCTGCAGGCGATCCCCGGCGTGGTGCTGAAAGAGATGGACGCCTCCGACCGGTGCTGCGGGAGCGCCGGCATCTACAACGTGCTCCACCCCGAGATGGCCGAACTGCTGCTGCGTGAAAAGATGGAGGCGATCCGCGCGACCGGGGCCTCGGTGGTCGTGGCGCCCAACCCGGGCTGCTTGCTGCAGCTGCGGTATGGCGCGAAGCGGTTCGGCGTCCCGGTGCGGGCGATGCACCTGATGGACCTGCTGGACGAGGCCGGTGCCTGATGCGCGTCGCTGCCCCCGACGTCATCCCGAGACTCCAGGCCCTGCTCGGCGCCGACGCCGTCATCACCGAGGCGACCGGTCCGTGGGCGGTGGAGGGGATGGTGCCCCGCGCCGCCGTGCGGCCGGCGGACGCCGCGCAGACGGCGGCGGTGTTGCGGGTCTGCAGCGAGGCCGGGGCCGCGGTCGTCCCGTGGGGCGGAGGGACCGCGGTCGAGGTCGGCAATCCGCCGCGGGCAGTGGAGGTCGTGCTGCTCACCGACCGGCTGTCGCGGGTGGTGGAGCACGACCATTCCAACCTGACCGTCACGGTCGAGGCGGGGATCACCCTCGGCGCGCTGGAGGCCGCGCTTGCCGCGCACGGCCAGTTCCTGCCCCTGGAGCCGCCGCACGCGGAGGCGGCGACTGCGGGCGGCGCCATCGCCACCGCGCTCTCTGGCCCCCGCCGCATGGCCTACGGGGCTCCCCGCGACCTGGTGATCGGCATCCGCGCGGCCCTGCCGCAGGGGACCGTCATCCGGTGGGGCGGCAAGACGGTGAAGAACGTGGCGGGCTACGACATGGGCAAACTCTTCGTCGGCTCCCTGGGCACGCTCGGGGTGATCACCGAACTGACGTTCAAAGTCTCACCGCTGCCCGAGACGTCGAAGACGATCGTCGTCTGGGGAGGCGATCTCCTGTCGCTGGCGGAGTTCGCCGGCCGGATCGCTGCGTCCCCGCTCCAGCCGACGGCCATCACGGTCCTCAACCGCGCAGGGGCCGCCGCCCTGGGGCGCGATCCGGCCCTCCTGCTGGTCCGCGCCGAAGGGGTGGAGGCCGCCACCGCTCGCCATGAGCGCGACCTCACGGCCTGGGCCGCCGGGGCGCGATACGACGCCGAGACGCTGACGGGCTGGGCCGAGGCGGCGACCTGGCGGACGGTCCGGGACTTGGGGTGGAGGGGCGAGCAGGTGACGATGCGGATCGCGGTGCCCGCCGGGCGGACGGCCGTCCTGCTGGACCGCCTCCGCCAGGTCCTGTCCCCCTCCTGGGGGATCGCCGCACACATGGCGGCGGGGACGGTCTGGATTGCCGCGGACGGGGACCGGCTGGTCCCGTCGGCGCTGGCGTCGGTGCGCGACCTGGCATCCAGTCTGGGCGGCCACTTCCTGCTGGCACGCGGGCCGCGGACCTTCAAAGAGGGGGCCGATGTCTGGGCACCGGCGCCCGAGGCCCGGGTGCTGGAACTCATGCGGGGATTGAAGCAGGCCTTCGACCCTCAGTCCACCCTCAACCCCGGGCGGTACATAGCCGGGCTGTGAGCCGTCGGGCCGCCGGAACCCCATAGCGCCGATGCCGCGCCTGTCGCTGGCACTGGCCCTCCACAACCACCAGCCGGTCGGCAACTTCCCCCGCGTCTTCGAGCAGGCCTACCGTCAGGCCTACGAACCCATGGTCGCCGCGCTGGAGCGGCATCCCGGCGTCCGCGTCGCCCTGCACTACTCCGGGCCGCTGCTGGACTGGCTGCAGCGGGCCCACCCCGACCTGCTCTCGCGCGTCCGCACACTGGTCGTCCGCGGCCAGGTCGAGATCATGACCGGCGGCTACTACGAGCCGATCCTGCCCATCATCCCCGACCGCGACAAGCGCGGGCAGATCCTCAAGATGACCCGCGCCGTGAAGGAGGTGTTCGGCTACGAGGCCACCGGGCTGTGGCTGGCCGAGCGGGTGTGGGAACCCCATCTGCCCCGCCCCCTCGCCGCCGCCGGCGTCCGCTACACGATCGTGGACGACGCCCACTTCCTGCACGTGGGTCTGGCCGAAGGCGACCTGGTCGGCCACTTCATTACCGAGGAACAGGGCGAGGCCGTCAGCATCCTCCCCAGCGCCAAGGCGCTGCGCTACCGGATCCCCTGGACGCCGCCGGACGACCTCATGGCCTGGCTGGCGGCGCAGGCGTCCGATGAGGACCGGGTGCTGGTCATGGGCGACGACGGCGAGAAGTTCGGGCTGTGGCCTGGCACGCACCTGCTCTGCTGGGAGCGCGGCTGGGTCGAGACGTTCTTTGGGGCGCTGGAGGCCTCGCGCGACTGGCTGGCTGTCCTGCCCCCGGGCGAGTGGGTCCGGCGGCATCCGCCCCGCGGCCGCATCTACCTGCCCACCGCGTCGTACGACGAGATGACCGAGTGGGCGCTGCCGGCCCCGGCGGCGGCCCGGCTGCCTGCGGTGAAGCACGACCTGGGCGCCCAGGGCCGGACCGACGTGCTGCCGTTCCTCCGGGGCGGCTACTGGCGGCACTTCCTCGTGAAATACCCGGAGATCAATACCCTGCACAAGACCATGCTGCGGGTGAGCCGTAAAGTGTGGCGGATGCCGCCCGGCCCGCGTCGGGACGAGGCGCTGGATCACCTCTGGCAGGGACAGTGCAACTGCCCGTACTGGCACGGGGTGTTCGGCGGCATCTACCTCGGACACATCCGGTCGGCCAACTACGCCCACCTGATCGCCGCCGAGCGGATCGCGGATGCAGGACGCGCCGCCCGCCGCCGGGTCCGCATCCGGCTCGCCGACCTCGACGCCGACGGCCGGGGGGAGGTGCTGGTGGCCTCCGACGCGCAGGTGCTCACCATCGACCCCGCCGACGGCGGCAGTGTCGTCACCTGGGACGTCCGCGAGGCCGGCGTGAACCTGGTCAATGTGGTGAGCCGACACCCAGAGGGCTACCACGAACGCCTGCGCCGGGCCATCGCCGATGGTGAGGTGGCGCTGGTCGCAGACGACGAGGTCGAGACGATCCACACGACCCGGGTCCGTGTGAAGGAGTGGGGGCTGGAGCGCTACCTGATCGCGGACTGGTACCGCCGCGCCGGTTTCCTGGACCACTTCCTGGCACCGGGCGGCAGCCCGGCCGCCTTCGCCCGCAACGAGGTAGCCGAACTCGGCGACTTCGTCAACCAGCCCTACGACGTGGCGGTGGAGGAAGGAGCGGTCCGGCTCGTCCGCAGCGGCCACGTCTGGGCCGGTGAGAGCCGTCTGCCCCTCCGCGTCGAGAAGGTGCTGTCGGTGCCCGCCGGCCGCAGCGCCCTCGACGCCCTCTACCGGGTGACCAATCTCGGCGAACGCCCGCTGGTCGCAAACTTCGCCGTCGAGACGAACTGGGGGACGAGCAGTCCCGATGCCACAGTCGAGGCGGGAGGGACCTCAGGCCGGGTTGGCGACCCGTGGCAGGCTGGCGGGGTGGCTTCCTTCGTGCTGCGCGATCGGGGCTGGGGCCTGGACGTCTTGGCGTCGATGCCCGTCGGCGGCCTGTGGGTCGCCCCGATTGAAGTCGTCTCCGCCTCCGAGGCCGGCTACGAGCGCACGTTCCAGGGCGCCTCGCTGCTCGCGATCTGGCCGCTGCACCTGGAGCCCGGCGCGACCTGGGAGGGGACGCTCGCGTTTCACCATAGGATCCGGTAGATCCCGTAGGAACCCAGCACCCGCCGCACGTAGGCGCGCGTCTCCGCGAGGCCGATCCGCTCGACGAAGTAGTCGGGATCGGGATCGAGCCCGACCCACCGCCGCGCCGCGCCCGGCCCGGCGTTGTACGCGGCCAGGGCCAGGCGCAGGTCGCCGTCGAACCGGTCGAGCTGCAGGCGCAGGTAGCGCGCGCCCAGCGCCAGGTTCGTGGCCGGATCCTTCAAGTGGTGCAGGCCGACGGGCTGGTCTGGGCTCAGCCCTCGGGCTGTGGAGGGCAGGAGTTGGGCCAGGCCCACCGCGCGCGCCGGCGAGATAACCCGAGGGTCATAGCGGCTCTCCTCCCGCACGAGCGCCAGCAGGAGCAGCGGGTCGATCCCTGCGGCCTGCGCGGCCGCCCCGGTTTCTTCCCAGAAGGCCTTCGGATACGCCAGCCGCCACGTGCCCCCATCGCGGAAACCTCGGGCGAGCGCGTCCTCGGCGTGGCGGACCGACCGGGCGAGGTCGCCCAGCCGGTGGTAGACCTCGGCCAGGAAGCGCGCCAGGCGGGGATCATTGGTCCGGTCCAGCGAGGCCTCGGCGGCCTCAGCGGCCTCGACGTCCAGCCCGAGCCGCGCCAGTTCTTCGTGGACCGGCGCGGGGACATGGCGGGGAGGCACGTGATGCAGGGCCGGCGGCACGACGGGGGCGGGCAGACCCAGGCGCGATCGCGCCCGCTGGCCGTAGAACGTCAGCGGATACTGCTCGGCCACCATCCGGAGGATCGTCTGCGCCTCGCGTGCCGCCGCCTCGGTCCCCGAGGCTTCCAGGGTCTTGGCGGCCCAGTACCAGGCCCGCGCGGCGTCGCCGCGCCACTTGGCCACCTGCGCAGCTGCTCGAAAGCGCGCCTCGGCGTCGGCCAGCCGGCCAGAGCGCAGCGCGATCCACCCGAGACGCCAGCGGGCCTCGGCGGCCTCCTGCTCCTCCGCCTGCGCGGCGATGACCCGGCGGTAGAACGCAGCGGCATCCGCGGTGCGGCCGGCTCCCTCGGCGCGCAGGCCCGCGCCCAGCCACAGGCGGCCAGCCCACCGCCCGGTGGGCGCGACCCGCTGCAGCGCAGCGGCCGCTTCGCGCGCCTGCGCCTCCATGCCGAGGCGCCGCGCCGCAGACGCTGCCCAAAACCAGGCGCCCGCCTGATTCCAGCCCAGCGCGGCGGCCCGGCGAAACGCCTCGTGCGCGGCGCGGAGATCAGAGGTCAGGAGGATCTCGCCCAGCCGGTACCACGCCTCGCCGGCCACGGGGCCGGCCGCCACCGCGGCTGTGACCGCGCGGAACTCATGCTCGGCCTGAGCCCACTCGCCCTGCTCCGCCAGGCGCGCGCCGCGACGCAGGCGAGTGGGGGCGTCCACATCTCCCGGGCGCATCGGCCGGCCGAGCAAGTCTGCCAGCGCCTCGCGCGCCAGGCCTTCCACCGGGTCTTGGGGAAACGCCCAGGCGGCGCGCCCCAGGGCGCGCCGCGCCCGATCGCGCCGGCCCGCAGCGGCCTCGGCCCGGCCGAGCGCCAGCCACACGGCAGCATCATCCGGGCGGAGGTCTGCGGCCGAAGCCAGCGCGGCGGCGGCCGCCTCCGGCCGCCGCCGCGCCATCTCGGCTTCCCCCAGCGCGACCAGCAGGCGCGCCCTGAGGGCACCATCCGCGGACGCCGCCACCTCCCGTAGCCGCGCCGCCGCCTCTGCAGGGCGGCCGACTGCGGTCAGCGCCTCGGCCTCGCCGATCAGGGCGTGCCCTCGCAGCATGGGATGGGCGGACGCCAGGCGGTAGGCCTCCGCGGCCTGCGCGGGTCGGCCGGTGCGGGCCAGGCACCGGCCGAGCAGGAAGGACGCGCGCTGCGCCTCTAGGCCCGAACCCGCCGACAGGGTGGCGAGGGCGTCGAGCCCCTCGCGGCACGCCGATTCGCGGACGGTGTGCACCAGCGCGTCGAGATCGCCCCGAGCCTCCGCCTGGGGCTGGGCAACCACCAGCATGGCCACCGCCGCCAGCGCGGCACGGAGGGCCGGCAGGCACCCGGGGACGCGGATCACGCGGCCGGGGGCTTCACCGCCCGCACCGTGGCGCTGAAGAAGAGCCGGCCGGCATAGCGGCTCTTCGAGAGGACCTCCACGTCGGCAAACCCCGCCTCCCGGATGGCCGCCAGGTAGTCGCGCTCGGGGATCGCGCCGCCCAGGCACGCGGCCCAACGCTCGGCGGTCACCAGCCAGGACGGCACCGGCCGGCTGGTCACGATGTCGGAGACCACCATCCGGCCGCCCGGCCGCAGCACACGGTACGCTTCAGTAAAGGCCCGTCGCTTGTCCGGTAGCAGGTTGATGACGCAGTTGCTGATCACGACATCGGCACACTGGTCGGCTAGCGGCAGGTGCTCGATCTCTCCCAGGCGGAACTCGACGTTGGGCAGCCCCAGCCTCGACGCGTTGGCCTGGGCTGTGGCGATCATCTCGGGCGTCATGTCCACGCCGATGGCCCGGCCTGTTGGCCCGACCCGGTCGGCGGCGAGGAACACGTCCAGCCCGGCGCCGCTGCCCAGGTCCACGACGATTTCACCCGGTTGCAGTGCCGCAGCCTCGATCGGCGCGCCGCATCCCAGTGAAGCTGCGGCCAGATCGTCGGGCACCGGCCGGCCGTCGCTGAAGGTGAGCGGCACCGTGCCGCAGCAGGAAGGCCCGGCGCCTGCCGGGGCGGCCGTCTCGCCGCAGCAGGCGGCGCCCTGCATCGCCGCCTTCGCATAGCGTTCGCGCACTGCCGTCCGGATCGCCTGCTCGTCCACGCTAGTCCTCCTGCATCCCGGCTGCTGCGCCGAACTCCAGCACCATCACAGCCGAGGCAGCGCATGCCTTGCTGCCGAACTGTGACGAGTGCGCCACCTCAGGGGGGACCGCGTCCCGGCCCACGCGCCGGAAGCCGAAACGGGTGAAGTAGCCCTCTGCGCCGTTCGTGAGAAGGTAGAGGGCCCGGTGCCCCTGCTGGCGGGACCGTTGGATCAGCGCCGCCACGAGCCCCGCGCCGAGCCGCCGATTCCGCCGATCCGGGGCCACCGCGACGGAGCGCAGCAGCCCGGCGGCGCCGTGGTCCTCCAGCCCGGCGACGGCCACCACCCGGCCGTCCTCCCGCGCGACCAGGAACCCGGCCATCGCCTCCGCGACGCCGTCGGTGGACAGCCCCACGGCGGAGAGGAGGGCACAGATCGCCTCGAGATCGTCTTGCCCCGCGTTCGTGACCGTCAGCACCGCGACCCTCTCCACCCGTCGCGTCGGAGGAGGCTCACAAGTTCCTGCAAGAGATCCTTGATCCCGTCCCGGCGCAGGGAGTAGTAGGCCCACGTCCCCCGGCGCTCCACCTCCACCAGGCCGGCGTCCCGCAGGATCTTCAGGTGGTGGGAGACGGTCGGCTGGCTGAGCTCAAAGGCCTGCTGGATCTCGCAGACGCAGAGGGACTCGTGCCGTGCCAGCAACTCGACCATCTTCAGTCGGGTCTGGTCCGCCAGGGCCGCCAGGGACGCGGCCCGGGCTGTGATGTCGGCCTCATCGAATGCGGTGCGGGCCACGACGGAGGCGCAGTCGGTGGCGCAGCACCCGCGCACCGGGGCGGGAGGCTTCACGTCCGCGATCGTCTTTGCCACACCCGCAGGCTAAACTATTTATCGAAATTTGTCAATATATTGCGCGCCAGCACGGAAGTCTTATTCCGGCAGGTAAGGATATGGACACCTGGCTCGCGCTTATTCAGGCGCCAAAGAAAGTACGAACCATCGCTCATGTTCGGATCAGAGGAACAAGGTCGACTCCGAGACGCTGTCCCATCTGTTGCGACCGACCTCATCGCTGCCGGCCTACGCCCTGTCGAAGGAAGTCAGAGTGACCATTCGATCGTTTCCGGTCGCTCCACCGTCAGGATGGTTGGCTAGAGGATGGCCAAGAGGATCTCATTGACGTTCTCGCCAACTCGTGGGCGCGCCGCTCCCTTACCCTACTTGAATGACTTGGCGGATCAGATGTAGCCGTCGCGGGAGTCAGACAGTGTTGGCCGTCTTCCAAAACGCCCACATGAGATGGCGGTTGACGTCTGGCCCCAGAGGTCGAGGGTGTCCCGAGGTTAGTGGAAAATCGAGGGAGCAGCGCCCCGGGTGGTGAACGGAATCTCTTGGGGAAGCCCAATACACCACGAAGGAGGCTGCTCCATGCCCAAGGTACTGCGGATAGGTCAGGATGGCAAGGTGGGGTCGGGTAGCGCCGCAGGGCTGCCGGGCC
>JAVKHQ010000046.1:0-18045 GCA_031459875.1 Candidatus Fervidifonticultor sextus
TTTACATGATCCTGGTCTTCCTGTACCCCTCCATGTTGTTGTGGACCAGCAGCCTGGGCAAGGATGCTCTGGTGATTTTCGCCATGGGGATGGCGGCCTACGGCGCGGCCCGACTGCAGCGGCGCGTGGAGATGATCGGGATCTGGTGGCTGCTGGCGGGTCTGGGGGGTGTGCTCGTGATCCGCCCCCACGTGGCGGCGATCTTCGCCGTGGCCTCCGGGGCTTCGATGCTCGTGAGGCCGATCCGGGCGGGGCTGCTGACCCCGGCCCTGCGCCTGCTGGGTGTGCTGGCGGTGGCGGGTCTGGCGGCGCTGACCGTGCGGACGGCCTCGGGCTATGTGGGGCTCGAAGAATTGGGGACCCAGGCAGTGTTCCAGGGCATCGAAGAGCGCCAGGAGGCCGCTCGGGGCGGCTCCGCGTTCGAGCAGGTGGACGTCAGCACCCCGAGCGGGTTTGCCATGGCCATCCCCACCATTCTCATCCGACCGTTTCCGTGGGAAGCCCACAACCTCGGAGCCATGGTGGCATCGCTGGAAGGGCTGCTGCTGCTGGGGCTGATCGTCTGGCGGCGGCGCAGCATAGTGGAAGCGCTACGCGCGGCGCGGCGCGACGGGTACGCGCTGCACGTGGTGGTCTACGTGCTGCTGTTCATCTTCTTCTTCTCGGCGATCGGCAACTTCGGCATCCTGGCCCGGCAGCGGGCGTCGCAGCTGTTCCCGTTTCTGTTCATGCTGGTCGCTTATACGGGGTTGCCGCGGGAACGCGAGCCGGTCGGGGGGCGCGACCGTTGAGCATGGTTGACCGCAACGCCAACGGCGTCACACCACGGATGGACGCCGTCGCGGTCCGGGGAGCCTTCTGGCTGGCCGGCGACCAGATCGGCAGCCGGATCATCGACCTGGGGTTCGCCATGATCCTGGCGCGCCTGTTGTTGCCGGAGCACTTCGGCCTGCTGGCCATGGCGGCGACGTCGGCCGCCTTCTTCAGGCTCTTTGCCAACTTGGGGTTGGGCGCGGCCATCGTCCAGCGGCGGGAGGTCGATGACGAGTACCTCTCAACAGCGTTCTGGGCGAACCTGGCCGCGGGCACGGTGCTCTTCCTGATCGTCGCTGCTTCGGGGGAGATCCTGGGCATCATGTTGCGCGAACCTCGGGTCGTCCCCGTCGTGCTCCTCCTGTCTTTGCGGTTTGTCATTGCCGCCGGGTCGGCCACGCAGGTGGCGATGATCTCGCGGCGTCTGGACTACCGCGCGCTGGCCCTCCGGTCGGTCGCCTCGACCGTCATCGCCGGAACGGTCGCTGTGGCCCTGGCGTCCGCGGGGATGGGAGTCTGGAGCCTGGTCGGACAGGAGCTGGTCAGGACGGTGGCCAACACAGTGCTCCTCTACCGCGCGACCGGATGGAGCCCCCGACGGCGCTTCTC
This sequence comes from Candidatus Fervidifonticultor sextus, assembly GCA_031459875.1. GTDB lineage: Bacteria > Sysuimicrobiota > Sysuimicrobiia > Sysuimicrobiales > Humicultoraceae > Fervidifonticultor_A > Fervidifonticultor_A sextus. The sequence continues at coordinate 1,423 of JAVKHQ010000046.1, forward strand.
GTGGGCGAAGTTCCGGGACCTCTGGTCGTTCGGCGGCCCGTTGCTCCTGTCCCGGGTGTTCAACTACCTGGTCAGGAATGCCGACAACCTCCTCGTCGGGAGGTACCTGGGAGCCTCCAACCTGGGATTCTATGCCTTCGGCTTCGCGATCTTCGCCGCGCCGCTCAACGATTTCACGGCCATCGTCCACCGCGTGATGTTTTCCGCGCTCTCGCGGCTGCAGGGGGATGAACGGCGGTTTCGGCGGGGATTCCTGCTGGCGACGCGGTACGCGACGATGATCCTCATGCCGGTCATGACCGGCCTGGCCCTGGTCGCCCCCTTCCTCGTGGTCGTCTTCTTCGGGGCCAAGTGGGCGCCATCAGGCCCCGTGATCAGCCTGCTCGCCCTGGCGGGATTCGTCTCGATGACGACCGCCCTGGGGCCCAGCGGCCTCCAGGCCAGCGGTCGTCCCGAACTGCACCTGAAGGGCTCGGTGCTGTCGGTGCTCGTGTACGTGCCGGCGTTCGCGCTGGGGCTGCGGTGGGGCATCGTGGGGGTTGCGTCGGGTTACCTGGCGGCCACCGTGGTCCTGGCCCCATTCGGGTACCGGTTTCTTAGGCAGGCGACCGGCGTCACACTTCCCGAGCTGTGGGAGGCGATGGTTCCGGCCATCACCGGATGCGCGCTGATGGCTGCCGCCGTGTGGCCGGCCCGCTGGGCGCTCCAGTCGGCCGCTGTGCCGGCGTTGCCGACCCTGGTGGTGCTGGTGGGTCTCGGAGTCCCGGTGTACATCGGTGTGCTGTGGGCGATGCAGCGCCACGCCGTGCTGGGCCTGATCGGCGCGGTGCGGGAAGCCCTGCCCAGATCGTTCGGGCGTCTCGTCGGGGTAGCCGAGTAGGGAATCCGTGTCCGCGGCACACGTCCTATTGAAACTGGCTGCCTTGCCCTACGGCATGCTGTTCCGCGAGCGCCGGCCCGGCCTGGTCATCCTCGGCTACCACCGCGTCGGCGGCGGGACCAGCAGCGACGTTGATCTGCCGGTGGCCGAGTTCGCCCGCCAGATGGCCTACCTCAGCCGGTCCTGCCGCTTGGTGTCGCTGGACGACCTGGTCGCCGGGACGGTTGGCGCCCCGGCCGATGGTGCGGACGATGCGGTCGCGGTGACCTTCGACGACGGGTCCAGGGATCTCTACGAGCAGGCGTGGCCGGTGTTGGAGCACTACCGGATTCCGGCCACGGTCTACCTGACCACGCAGTACATCGAATCCCAGCGGCCGTTCGACTTCGGTGACTACGCCCGCGCCGCCGCCCGGCCCGATCCCCTCACGTGGACGCAGGTGAGGGAGATGGTCGGTACAGGGCTGATCTCTGTGGGGGCGCATACGCATACCCATCGGAATCTTGCCCGCTTGAGCCTGCAGGAGGTGCGCAACGAGGTCGAGCGCAGCTACCGGTGCATCGCCGAGCGGACCGGACGTGCGCCGATGCACTTCGCCTACCCGTGGGGCGCGCTGACGCCGCCGGTGCGCCGCGAAGTCGGAGTGTTTTTTCGAACCGCGGTGCGCGGGGGATGCGGCAAGAACCCCTTCGGTGCCCTCGACCTCCTTGCCCTGTGGCGGCGGCCGATCCAGCAGAGCGACCGTGCCTGGTTCTTCAGGCTCAAACTCCGCTCCTACCTGGATGGAGAAGAACTCGCGCGTGCGGTGGTCGCCAGGGTGCGCGCATAGTCCGTGAGCAGCCAGCGCATCGCCATGCTGCACGTTATCGAGGGACTCGGCACCGGGGGGTCCGAGCAGCAGCTCGTGGCGTTTCTGCTGCACAGCGATCCGGCGCGGTTCCGGCACGAGGTCTGCACCCTGGCGCAGGTCGGGCGCTTTGCCGAGCAGGTTCGCCACGCCGGGATCGCGCTGCATACCCTCGGGGTGAGGGCGGATGGCGACCTGCTGCGGACTTTCCGACGACTGCATCGTATCGTGAAGCGGGTCCGCCCTCAGGTCCTGCACACCGTCCTCTACCGCCCGACCGTTGTGGGGCGTCTGGTGGGATACCTGACGGGCACCCCGGTGATCACCACCCTGGTCAACACCGCCTACGAGCCCGAGTGGTACCTCGACAATCCGCGCCTGAGCCCGTGGAAGGCTCGGGTCGTGCGAGGTGCGGATCGCCTTACGGCCAGGTGGTGGGGGGGTCGGTACGTCGCGATCACCGAGAGCGTCAAGGTCTCGGCGGTTCGCCAGCTCGGCCTCCCGCCCGAAGCGATCGCGGTCGTTCCTCGTGGGATCGCGTTAGACGGTCGGGGAGATGCGCAACCGGCGGATGTCGCGGCCGTGCGAGCCACGCTGGGATGGCAGGACGCCTATCCGCTCCTGCTCAACATCGGCCGGCTTGTGCCGCAGAAGGGTCAACAATATGCCATCTACGCCATGCCGGCTGTCCTCTCGCGGTTTCCGTCGGCGCGTCTGATGATCGCCGGGGAGGGGCCAATGCGCCCGACGCTCGAGGCGATTATCCGGCGGGAGGGACTGGAAGACCGGGTGGGCCTCCTGGGGGATCGGTGGGATGCCGCAACCCTGCTGGCGGCCGCGGATATCTTTGTTTTTCCGTCTCTGTTCGAGGGGTTGGGCAACGCAGTCCTCGAGGCCATGGCGGCCGGAAAGCCGTGTGTGCTCAGCCGGATCCCGGCCCTGCGGGAGATCACCGGAGACGGTCAGGTAGCGATCCTGACCGACATCCGCTCTCCGGCGGGTCTCGCCGCCGCCGTGGTGCGCCTGGCCGAGGACCGCGCCCTGGCCGTGCGGCTCGGCGCCGAGGCCCGGGAGTGGGTGAGGACGCGCTACGACCTGGCGCGCAGCGTGAGGGCTCTGGAAGAGGTCTTTGCGAGATTTGCGGCCGAGGCGGGTGTGCGTTCTGCGCATCGGGTCAGGACCGTGGAGGCCTAGGATCGGCTGGTCGGTCCGCCCCACAGACTCCATGGACAGAATCACGCTGGCGCTGACCTGGTTGGCCCGGATACTGGACTTCGACCGCGAGCAGGTGCTCCGGGTGCTCGTCTACCATCGGGTGCGGGTCCCCGGACGGGCGTGGAGGGGCGACCCGGACGTCCTGAGCACGGACGTCGAGGCGCTCGATGCCCAGATGGCCTACCTGGTGCGCCACTACGTCCCGGTGACAGGCACTCAGGTCGTAGCGGCGTTGCAGGGTCTGGCGGTGTTGCCTTCACGTGCGGTGCTGGTGACCTTCGACGACGGGTATCGGGACTTCCTGGACGCAGCCTGGCCCGTGCTCAGGCGTCATGGGGTCCCCGCCGTGCTCTTCGTCCCCACGGCGTTTCCCGGGACGCGGGCGGCGTTCTGGTGGGACGAAGTGCACGAACTCGTGAGTGGAACCGCAGCCGACGAGGTTATCGCTTTTGAGATCGGGCGGCTCCCGCTGCGTACCACAACAGACCGATGGAGGGCTGTCCGGGTGTTGAACCGCTTCCTGAAAGCGCTGCCGCCCGACGAGCTGTCCGACCGGTTGCAGGTCCTCCAGAGGAGCCTGGGCCCGGTGGATGCCGCTGATTCCTGGGTGCTCTCATGGGACGAGTTGCGGCGGCTCGCCGCAGACGGCCTCGCGGTGGGCTCGCACGCCCGCACGCACGCGGCGCTGCCGCGCTTGGCATTGGAGCACCTCGAGGGCGAGATCCGAGGCGCCGATGAGGATCTCAAGCGGGAACTGGGGGGCGGGGTTCTGCTCTTTGCCTTTCCCTACGGCATGATCGACCCGCGGGCGGTGCCCATGCTTCGAGAGTTGGGGTATGCCGGAGCATTCGGCCTGCTGCTGGGGCGAAACATGTTGGACCGGACCGATCCCTTCGCGATGTTCCGACACTCCGTCGACTGGCGAGACTCTCTGGGTTACACGGCTTTCAGCCTGTCAACGTGCTATGTCGGCCTCTACGAGGCCGGGCGGGCGGCGAAACGGCACTTCATGGGGCTTTTCTCGACGCGGCCGTCAGGAGCCGGGACTAAGGCGCCGAGGACTGTCTGAAAGGAATCGTTCGCGTAGACTTCGGATGCTGCATGGCCGTCCAAGTTGCAGTCGGTTCAGGGATGGATAGCGGGCGAGGGCTCGCCGGGTGGGCGGAAGCCCAGGACGCGCTGAGACGCTGGGAGGCCGAACGTGGCGCACTTCCTGTGCACCGTTGACGCCGACTGGGTCCCGGGGTCCGGCGCCGGCCTTGCCGCGCTGCTCCGCCTGTTCGACGAGGCGGGTCTGAAGGCCACCCTCTTCGCCACCGGGCGCTTCTGTCTGGCCTACCCTGGTCTGATCCGGTCAGCGGTTGCGTCGGGGCACGAGATCGGCGTCCACGGCTGGGAGCACCCGATGCCGCGCTTTCGGGCCGAGAACTACCGCTTCACCCCGTTGCACGCCCGCCGGACATGGTTGGTGCAGGCAACGCAGGCGGTGGCGGATGTGGTCGGGCGAGCGCCGAGGGCGTTTCGGGCACCCTTCCTCTGGACCGACGCCGCGACATTTGGATTGCTCGAGGATTTGGGCTACACGATGGATTCGTCGGTACCGTCGCGACGGTTCGACGGCCTGCTCGGTGTGGTCAACCATGTGGACTACTTCCGCGCGCCTCTGGCGCCCTACCATCCCGACCGCGAGCGCCCGGCCCGTCGGGGCACCAGTCCCGTCCTCGAAATCCCGCCGTCGGCCTGGCTGCTCCCATTGAACATGAGCACGCTGCGGTTTGTGGGACTGCGGGGAACGATGCGGGTGACCCGGCTGGTGGCGAAGTGCTCGCCGGTGGTGAACTTCTACTGTCATCCGTGGGAGTTCGTGGAGCCTTCGGCTATGGAGTTTCCGCCCGGCACCCCGCCGCGCCACACCCGCAGCGTCGGCCCACAGTGGTTGCGGCCGTTGAAGGCGTTTGTGGACGCGGTCCTCGCGTTGGGCTATCAGTGTCGAACCATCTCTGAGGTGGCGGCGTGCGCCTTGTGGTAGCCACGACCGACGACGACCCGCTGGCTGGCGAGTTCTGGGGAGCCTACCGGCGTGCGGGTGGCCCGCCGCCGGCGGCGGTCATGTTCCTCGCGCGGCGGCGCCGTGCACCGGCGTGGCGTGTCGTTGTCGAGGGGCTGTTGCTGTTCGGCCTGCGCGGCGGCGTCCGCGCGTGGCGGCTGCGGCGGCAGGCGCGGTCCGTCCTGCGCCACGCCCCGCAGCGGGTGTTTGCGGGGGTCGGGGCCTTCTACAGGGTCGCCAGCCTCAACCGCGGCGAGGGACTGGCGATCCTCGGGCGCATCAAGCCCGACCTATTGGTGTCGGCGGGATCCCCGGAGGTGTTCAAGCCCCACGTGCTGAGTCTGCCGACGATCGGTAGCGTCAACGTCCACAACGGCAGGCTGCCGGCCTACCGCGGGCTGTTCGGGACCTTCTGGGAAGCGCTGCGCGGCGAGGTCTGGGGGTATGCGTGCGTGCACGCCATGTCCCCGGACGTTGACGCGGGCCCGGTGCTGGCGCAGGGGCCGGTTCGGATGGACGGGTGCGGGTTGTGGGAGGTCCTGGCCGCCAAGAAGCGCCTGGGCGGCGGGCTGCTGGCATGGGTGGTGAGATTCGCGCAAGACACCGGCCACCTCCCACCTCCGTGTCCGCTTAACGACAGTCTCGTGCCGGGATACTACGGCTGGCCGAGGCTGGGAGATATCCTGCGGCTGTGGCTGGCGAGGCGGCTGGCCCGATTGGGACAGACGCCGGGGAGGCGAGCCAGGGCGCAGCCCTGGCCCGCAGACCTCGCCGGGGACGTCCATGCCTGACCCGACGCGGGTGCGGCTGGCGCACCTGACCACCGTGGATCTCAGCCTGCGGTTCCTGCTCCGCGACCAGCTCAAGAGTTTCGCACGGGAAGGCTTCGAGGTGGTGGCGATCAGCGCCCCGGGGCCGTGGACGGCCGAGTTGGAGCGCGACGGGGTGACGCACATCCCGGTGCCGTCGCTGCGCCGACGGTGGGCGCCGCTGGCCGACCTGGACGCCTTTGTTCGGTTGGTCCGCATCCTGCGCCGGTACCGGCCGACCATCGTCCACACCCACACGCCGAAGGCGCGCGTGCTGGGGCGACTGGCGGCCCGGGCGGCCGGGGTTCCCATCGTCGTCAACACCTTCCACGGCCTCTACGGCATGGAGGGGCCTGCCCTCCGACGGGGCTTCTTCCTGTGGCTGGAGCGGGTGGTCGCGCGCTGGTCGGACTTCGAGTTCTCGCAGAGCCTGGAGGATCTGGCGACCCTGCGGGCGGCGCGCGTGGCCGATCCTGAGCGCTCGGCCTATCTGGGTAACGGTGTGAACCTCGACGTGTTCGATCCCGATCGGGTAGACGGCGCGACGGTGCGGAGGCAGTTGGGCATCGAGCCGCAGGCCGTCGTGGTGGGAACCGTGGGGCGCCTGGTGTGGGAGAAGGGCTACCGGGAGTTCTTTGCTCTGGCAGAGGCCCTGATCGCCGGCGAGCCCGGGGTTGTCGTGCTGGTGGTCGGACCCCACGAGCCCGGTAAAGGCGATGCGGTGCCGGCGGCGGTCGTTGACGATCTGCAGCGGCGCGGGGTCGTCCGGTTCCTTGGCATGCGGACCGACATGCCATCACTCTACGCCGCGATGGACATCTTTGTGCTGGCGTCCTATCGCGAAGGATTCCCGCGCGCGGCGGTGGAGGCCGCGGCCATGGGCCTGCCGTTGGTTCTCACGGACATCCGGGGATGTCGCGAGGTGGTGCGCGACGGCCAGAACGGGTTCCTGGTCCCTGCGCGCAACGCCCCGCGCCTGATTGAAGCGGTGCGACGACTGGTCCACGACCGCGACCAGCGCGTGCGTTTCGGACGGGAGAGCCGACGGCGCGCCCTGGAGGAGTTCGACGAGCGCCGCGTGATTGCCACGACGCTGGGCGTCTACCGCCGGCTCTTGCAGGAGAAGCGGGGGCTGGCCGCCATGGCCGTGTCCGAGAGCCACACGTAGACCTGCGGAGCGCTTGGAAGAGCACCGACCGTGCACATCAGGCGAGCCGAGGCGTCCGATAGCCTGTCGATTGCCGCCCTGCACATGCGCCAGATCCACTGGGGGTTGCTCTCGGCGCTCGGTGAGGAGTTCGTGACGGCGTTCTACCGCGCCCTGATCCGTTCGTCCGTGGGCTTCGGGTTCGTGGCGGAGCAGGACGGGCGCATGGCGGGGTTCGCCTCCGGCGTGGTCCGCTGGCGCCGCTTCTACCTGGAATTCCTGCGGCGACATCCGGGACTGGTGACCCGCACGCTGGTGGCGGCTGTGGGGGCGGCCCGGTGGCGACGTCTGTGGCAGACGACGCGGTATGCGGCCTCGGGCGCGCTGCCGCAGGCCGAACTGGTCTCCATCGCGCTGGAGCCGGCAGCGCGGGGCGCCGGGGTGGCCGATGCGCTGGTGCGGGCCGTGCTGGCGGAGTTCGCCTCCAGAGGTGTCGACGCGGTGCGCGTGACGGCTGGAGGGACCAACGACGCCGCCCGTCGGTTGTACGAGCGGGTTGGATTCACCCTGCACGCCCAGACCGAGATTCATCCGGGAGAGGCCGCCGCAATCTACGTCATGTCCATCGACCGGGGGCGTCTTGCCGCTGCAGGTCACGTGACAGTTGGAACCGACGGGCAGGAGTGATGAGGCAATCGTCGAGAGCCCACGCGGCCAGCACGTCCTATGATGTCCCGGCCGTGGTGCTGGACGTCGGCTATGGTGGCCTCGGAGCGGCGCGGAGCCTGGGGCGCTTGGGGATCACCGTCTACGCGACGGCCGCCAGGCCGGATGCGCCCGCCCTGGCGTCCCGGTACTGGGCCGGCGTCTATCTCTGGGACTTCTCGCGGGCATCGCCCCGTCATTCGGTGGACTTCCTGCTGGCCCTGGGCCAGGACCTGGGACGCCGCGCGGTGCTCTTCCCGACATCGGACGCCAGCGCGCTGCTGGTAGCCGACTACGCGGAGGTGCTGGAAGAACGGTTCCTGGTGTCCCTACCGCCTGCCGGACTCGTGCGGGCGCTGCTGGACAAGCGACAGCTCGACCGCCTGACGCGGGAACATGGGATCCCGACAGCGCACAGTCTCTTCCCCGCCTCGTGGGACGACATCGAGGCCTTCCTTGCGGCCGTGGGCCTGCCGGTGATCGCCAAAGGGATCGATCCGTGCGCGCCCGGCGGCACCAGGAAGGTGATCTGCCGCAGCCCTGCCGAGGCGCGGGCGTTCTACCAGACCCTGTCATCCGGTGAACGGGCCAACCTCATGCTGCAGGAGTTCATTCCGGGGGCCGATGAGACGGCCTGGATGGTCGACGGCTACTTCGACGGCCGCGGCCGGTGCCTGGCGGTCTTCGCGGGGCGAAAGGTCCGGCAGTCTCCTGCGGATGTCGGCGTGGCGTCGCTCGGGGTCTGCCAGCGAAACGCGGAACTGGAGGCCATGACGGTTCGGTTCCTGCAGGGCGTGGGCTACCGGGGGCCCGTGGATGTGGACTACCGGTTCGACCCCCGCGACGGACGTTACAAACTGCTGGACGTCAACCCACGGCTGGGCGCGGCCTTCCGGCTCTTCGTGGACGAGGGCGGGCTGGACATCGCGCGCATCGCCTACCTGGATGCCGTCGGGCAGACGGTGGCGCCCGGCGCGATTCCGGAAGGACGCAGGTGGATGCTGGAGGAGGACTTCCTGGTCTGCGCTCGCCTGTGGTGGGCCGGCCGGCTCGGCTTCCGCGCGTGGGTCCGGTCGGTGCGGGGCGTCCGGGAGACCGGCTGGTTCGCCGCCGACGACCCCATGCCGCTGGCAGCGCGCCTCCAAAGGACGCTGGGACGTCGCCGCTTGACAGGGGTTCCGGCGCAGGGGTGGGACCTGGCGGACACTCTCCGCGGGTCCAAGGTCCGATGATGAACGGGTCTCGGCTCGCCACCTTCGGTGCGGCGCTGGTGCTGCTGGCCATCTCGCCGCTCTTCCTGATCCTGATGGTCGCCAACCGCCTCTTTTTCGGCCGGACCTTCTTCCGACAGGTGCGGGTGGGCCGGGGGCTTCGGCCGTTTGTGCTCTTCAAGTTCCAGACGATGGTGGATGGGGCGAAGACCGCTTCGACCGTTACCGTGCGAGGGGATCCGCGGATCACCCGGTACGGCAGGATCCTTCGGCTCTTGAAGATGGATGAACTGCCGCAACTGCTCAACATGGTGCGCGGCGAGATGGCCCTGGTCGGTCCGCGCCCCCTGACGCCCAACGAAATTGAGGCGATTCCCCGCCCGCTGGCGGAAGCCGTCTACCGGACCCTCCCGGGGCTCACCGGTATCAGCGCCCTGGCCTTCGTGGACGAGGAGGAGGTGCTCGCGGCCGCGACCGATCCGGAGCGTGCCTACTACGAGGACGTCCTGCCGCGCAAGATCGCGCTGGAGCTGGCCTACGTGCAGCGGAGGACGTGGTGGCGGGATCTGGCGGTCGTGGCCGGGACGCCGCTGGCCGCCCTCTTCCCCGGCTTCCGTCGCGCGCTGCTGGTCTGGCTGGTGCCGGAATGGGAGGCGTTGGAAGGGCCGCGGGGGGGCAGCCGTCGGCCGGTTTCGGGGAGAGCGCAGCCGGCCGGAGGAAGCCGGTGAGCCGTCTGCTGGTAGAAGCCGCCGCCGTCGTGGAGCGGGTGGCGCGCGATCCCGCCGTGGTGGCCGATGTGGTGCGCAAGGCGAAATCTCGTCTCTCCTCAGGCCGGCACCAGCGGCGGATCGGGGAGTACGCCAGCGCGGTCGAGGCCCCGGAAGTCGGGTTGGCCAGGCTCCTGGGCGTGGAGACGAAGATGGTCGCAGACGTCCTTGCCGCCGAGGGATTTCGCCGGATCATCGCAGACCTCGACCGCTACCAGCCTCCGGATCCCGCGCGTCGGATGGGCGGGCCGGGGTTCCTCGAAGCGTGCTACGCCATCGTGCGGCTGGCGCGGCCGGCTGTGGTGCTTGAGACCGGCGTGGCCCACGGCTACAGCACGGCGGTCATCCTGCAGGCGCTGGAGGATAACGGCGCGGGTCGGCTCTACAGCGTCGACCTTCCCCGGTTCCGTCCGGGTCTCGTTCCGTACACCGGCGCCGCGGTCCCCGAGCGGTTGCGCGACCGGTGGGAGTTGCACATCGGAAGCGACCGCCGCGTGCTCCCCGGCCTGCTGGAACGCATCGCCCCGGTGGACTATCTGTTCTACGATTCCGACACGGCCTACGAGAGCATGTTGCACACCTGGGGGCTGGTCTGGTCGTACCTGCGCCCCGGGGGAGTGCTGACCAGCAACGTGGTCCATGCCAACGACGCCTACCTGGAATTCTGCGAGGCCCACGGACTGCCGCCGCTGGTCATCCCGCAGCCGAAGCGGCACGGCCCGTACCAGCGCCCGCGCCGACCGGGGGAACGGATCTTCTACATGGGCTTGCTCCGCAAGCCATCAGACGGCTGACGGCGTCGCGGTCAATGGAGTCCCCGCCGATCCCGCTCTCTCGCCCCGACCTGTCGGAGGTCGAGGTGGAAGAGGTGTTGAGCGTCCTGCGCACCCCCTGGTTGAGCATGGGGCCCAAGGTCGTGGAGTTCGAGGAGCGCTTCGCCGCCTTTGTGGGAGTCCGGCATGCCATCGCGGTGGCCAACGGGACCTGCGGCCTGCACCTCGCCCTGCGCGCCGTCGGCGTCCGTCCAGGGGTGGAGGTGATCACCACCCCGTTCACGTTCATCGCCAGCGCCAACGTCATCCTCTTCGAGCAGGCGACCCCGATGTTCTGTGATGTGGACCCGCAGACCCTCAACCTGACCCCCGAGGCCGTCGAGGCGCTCATCAGGAGCAGGTACCGGCCTCAGGGCGACCGGTGGGTCAACCGTACCACAGGAGCACCGCTGCACGCCGTCCTGCCCGTTTCGGTCTTTGGACATCCCGTGGCGATGGACGGGTTCCGCGAGGTGGCCCGGACGTTCAACCTGCACCTCGTACATGATACCTGTGAGGCCCTCGGGTCCCAGTACTGGTCCGCGGCGCAAGGTACCTGGGTGAGCGAGGCGGCGCTGGCGGATGCCGCGGTGTTTGCCTTCTACCCCAACAAACAGATCACCACGGGCGAAGGCGGAATGGTCGTGACCCAACACGAGGCGGTCGCCGACTACTGCCGGATGGCCCGAAATCAGGGCCGCCGTCCGCACGCCCGGTGGCTGGAACACGAGACCCTCGGGTTCAACTACCGCTTGGACGAACTGTCGGCGGCGCTGGGCGTGGCGCAGCTCCGCCGGGTCGGCGAACTGCTGGCGCGCCGCGAGCAGGTGGCCCGGTGGTACGATGCGGCGCTGGCCGATGTGGAGGAGGTCGAACGTCCCCAGGCGGCCCCGTGGGCGCGGGTGGCGTGGTTCGTGTACGTGGTCCGGCTGCGCCATGGGATCGATCGCAATCGGGTCATGGCCGCACTGGAGCGCCGCGGGATCGCCGCGCGGCCGTACTTCCCGGCGGTCCACGTGGCGCCGCAATTTGCGGCGTTGGGCTATCGGGCCGGCGACTTCCCCGTCGCCGAAGATGTCTCGCAAAGGACGCTCGCCCTCCCGTTCTTCGGCGGGCTGACGCGGGAGCAGGTGCACGAGGTCGTCGACGGCCTCAAGGAGGCGGTGGTGGTCCATGCGCGCGGCTAGGTTTCGGCCCACCGGAGCGGTTCGCGCGGCCGTGTTTCTTACCGGAGACCTGCTGATCTGGGTGGGGGCGCTGGCGGGTGCCTACCTCATCCGGTTTGACGGGGCGATTCCGGCCCGCTACCTGGCCGACGTGCCGCTGCTCCTGGCGGTGCTCATCCCGATCAAACTGGGATGGCACGTCGTCTACCGGTTGTACAGCCTCACCTGGCGGTCGGTAGGGTTGAACGACTTCATCAACATCGTGAAGGCGAATACCCTGGCCCTTGCCACGATGACCGCCGTGGTCCTGGCCTTCCGTCACTACGAGGTGTTGGGGGCCTTCCCCCGCTCGGTGCTCGTGCTGGACTATGTGCTGACCACGTGCGCCGTGACCCTGTTTCGGGCCAGCCGGCGGGGCTGGCGACTCCAGCGCGAGGCGCTGCGCATGCGGCGGCACCGGCGCGGAGCCAGCCGGCTCCTGCTGGTGGGGGCGGGTGCGGCGGGAGCGCGGATCGCGCAGACCCTGGAGGAGAGCGGTGACGCCGGCTACCATCTGGTGGGATTTGTCGACGACGACCCCGCCAAGCACGGCGCCTACATCCGCGGCCTGCGCGTGCACGGGGGACGCGAGGTCCTGCCGCGGATCGTCTCCGAACAGCAGGTGGACGAGGTGCTGGTGGCGATCCCCTCGGCGCCGCTGGCGACGCTGCGCGAGATCATCGACGACGTCCGGCGGGCCGGGGTGCGGCGGATCAAGGTCCTGCCCGGCATGCACGAGTGGCTGGCGGGCCGGGCCGCGATGAAGGACGTCCGGGAAGTCAGACCGCACGATCTGCTCGGGCGGCCTCCGGTGCCCATCCAGTATGATGCGCTGAAGACCTACTTCGCCGGCAAGCGTGTGCTGGTCACCGGCGCGGCCGGATCGGTGGGGTCGGAGCTCGTCCGCCAGCTTGTCCGGCTCGGCGTGGGCCGCGTGGTCGCCGTGGATCTCAACGAGTCCGGCCTGTTCGACCTGGAACAGGAGTTTCAGCGGGAGCGCGCAGAGGCGGCCCTGCAGACCGCCATTGCCGACGTGCGGGACGGGCCCCGCGTGGAGTGGCTCATGCAGACCACGCGGCCCCATCTGATTTTCCACGCCGCCGCCTACAAGCACGTGCCCATGATGGAGCGCGAGGTCGAGGAGGCCGTCAAGACCAACATCTTCGGCACGTTGACCGTGGGGGAGGCGGCCCTGCGCAGCGGGGTCGAGACCTTTGTGTTCATCTCCACCGACAAGGCGGTGAACCCCTCCAGCGTCATGGGGTACACCAAGCGCGCCGGCGAACTGGTCACAGAAGCCCTCGGCCGCCGCAGGCAGACCCGGTTTCTGGCGGTGCGGTTCGGTAACGTCCTGGGCAGCCGCGGGAGCGTCATCCCCATCCTCCAGGAGCAGATCCGGTGCGGTGGACCGGTGACCATTACTCATCCCGGGATGTCCCGGTACTTCATGAGCCTCGCCGAGGCGGTGCTCCTGGTGCTCCAGACGCCCTTGATGACCTCGCGATCCAGCATCTTCATGCTGGACATGGGGGAACCGGTCCGCATTGAGGACCTGGCCAGGGAGTTGATCCGGCTGTCCGGGCTGGAGCCGGACAAGGACATCCCGATCGTCTACACGGGCATTCGAGCCGGCGAGAAGATCGAAGAGGAACTGGTCATGCCCCACGAGCGGCTGACGCCCACAGCGTTCGAGCGCATTCTCGAGGTCCGGTCGAACGGCGCGGTGGACGAGGTGACCCTTCGGTTGATTCTCAGGGAGATGGAACACCTGGTGCGGGTCATGGATAGCGACGGCGTCCGAGCGCTGCTGGCCCGACTGACCAGGAACGGGCCGGAGCCCGGCGCTTCCGAAGACGGCGTCTTCGGCGGGCTACCGGCGGCCGGTGCGATCTCGCAGGTGGCCCCCCGGGCATGAACCGTGCTTTCGGAATCAGCCTCCTGCTCATCCTCGCGGCGGCGTCTGTCGTCGTGATCACCATGCCCGCGGAGGTGTTGCAGGCGATCGGCGATTACCTGGTGGTGCGGGAGCCCCTCAGGCCGGCGGATGTCGTCATTGCCATCAGCGGCGATGGCACCGGGGAACGCGCCCGGGCTGCCGCACGGCTGGTGCTGAAAGGCTACGGGCGCGCGCTGATCGTCAGCGGCCCCGGGAGCGCGGCCCGCCACATGGCGGAGGCGGCAGCAGACGAGGGCCTGGCCCGGGAGCGGATCCTCGTCGAGGACAAGGCGGACAGCACGATGGAGAACGCCCGCTTTACGGCCGACCTCATGGTGCGGGCCGGGCTGCGGCGCGCCATCGTGGTCACGTCGGCCTACCACGCGCGGCGGACCGCGTGGGCCTTCAGGGCGGAGTTCGCCCCGCGCCGTCTGGAGGCCAGGGTCTGGGGGATCGACAACAGCTACTTCACCATGGAGCGGTGGTGGACCAGGGACGTCGAGCGGACCTTTGTGCTGCGGGAGTACGCCAAGCTGGCTGCCTTCCTGGTGGGCATTCGCTAACCAAGCCAAAAGACCGCCGGTGGTCCGGCGGTCTTCGGCCTTGGCAAGATGCACTACGATCTAGAACTTTCTGATCCTGAGCACGCGGCTCGTGCCCACGACGCCGTTGGCAGACGCCTGGGCCCAGAAGTAGGCCCGTCGGTAGGGGTGGCGGCTCATGTCGTAGACCAGCGTGGCCCGTCCGCCGACGACGGGCACGGTGGCCAGGAGCCGGTTGGCCTCGAAGAACTGCACCGATGTGGCGTTGGTGTCAACCACCAGGGTAACGCTGCCGGATTCGATGGTTTCGTCGGCCGGGCTCCGGAGGAAGACCCGCGGGACAGCCGGCCGGGTCCCGGTGGGATCGTTGTCCACCCTAAGCGCGTTGTACTCGGTGTCCAGAACCGCGCCAGCGGGTGCGTTGGGGTCGTCACGCCGATACAACGTGAAGTCCGTGGCGCGCGGCAGGCCGCGTTGCTGGCGGATGCGGAACCAGCTGCCAGCCGGCGGCACGGCGGAGCCGTCGAAGAGGATCCCGCGGATGGCATTCCAGCTCAGACGGACGAACTGTGCTATGGAGCGCTGACCGGCGTCGACACTCTGCTCGTGCCGAAGGCCGACGGCAACACTCCGCACAACCCCCTCCTCGTAGACGATTTCGACAGGGGTTCTGGCGGTGTGAGCCCCGATTTCGATGCCAATTGCATTGGTTCGATTGAGCCCATCGGCCAGAAAGTCGGTGACGCCCCACCCGCTTGCCCATTCGAGGAATTGGACTTGGTTCCCGATGGCTCGGATGTGGTGGCCCCAGTAGCTTGTCACATAGGCACCCCAGGCGATCCCGACGTCGTTGTTCCACGCCAGGAGATCGACAATGCGTTCTCTCGTGGGGCTGGTACTGTTTTGCCAGGAGTCGAACCCTCTGGCGCGGTTGGCGAACGCTTCAGCCCGGTAGACGTGCGTTTGCTCCCGCCATCCCGCGCCGCCCGGAGCCCAGTGCATCCCGCTGGACAGACCACGGCCCCGGCCCCCGGTTGCCACCGCGCCCACGATGGCGCAGTTCAGCGACGACCACATCATGATCCCATGGTTGTTGTACGGCTCATCGGTGCCGTCCCATCCCCACGCGATGACCAGGGGGCGATCGATGTAGCAGTCGTCGCACGCACGGCCCTGCTCCTCTGTGGGACGCACTCCTTCCTCAATCATGATGGGAGTTACCGCTGCCACCACGCCGTTCGGACCGCGCGTCTTGAATCGCGCCTGATTGTAGACTACGAGATCGGTAACTTCGATCCCCCACGATTGGTGCAGGTGCAGCCCGTTGCCCACGCCGTCATAGAGTCGAGTGCGACGGAGATAGCTCCCGCGGGAACCGTCCTCCTGGAGGTGGTTGTGCCAGGCGTAGCGCCCAAACGGCCTGAGCGAATCTCCGATAACGCCGATGTCGCGCGGGGTCGGGGAGAACGTGACCACGGCGAGATCCTCGACGTAATGCTTCGCTCGACCCAAGAACATGATGTGCGGCCGATGGTTCGGATCCCCGGCTTCAAACGTGATGTTGCTCGTGAGGTTGGCGACCTTGCCGGCCAGGGTTTCGGTCCACCTGTCACCCCGCGTATCGGTCCAGGAGACCTGGATCACTGTGTGCGCGTAACGCAGGGGCGCATCCAGCCGGAAAGATCCTGGACCGAGGACTGCTGCGATGCGCCGGCGTTCGTCCTCTCGCGGGTATCCCCTCTCGCCCCCGGCAGGGGGGGTTGTCGGCGTCAGGACCACCAGATCGCCCACCTCCCACCCCTGGGCGTAGGTGGGATCCACACGGATTTCCGAACTGCCGGCCGCCGCCGTGGCGAGAAGCGGGCTCCAGGTATCCCGGTACCGGCCGTGCACCCAAACCTGGGCGTCGTCCACGGCCCACAGGCCCACGTCGGTCGGCAGCGGTTCCATCGTGTTCCCGCCCACGTAGCGCGATTCGTCCAGGAACCACCGGATGGAGGCGTTGACGACTACCCGGTCGGTCGGACGCCCGTAGTCCAGGATGCCCCGCTGTCTTACTACGAGGTTGCCGTAGAGGGTCAGTCTGGATGGTGTGGTCCGGCTGGCGCGTAGCGTCCCTTCGACCGTGACTGAGCGGGCCTCTGCCGTTTGGATATCTAGCTCGATGGTCCGCCCGCTCGGAATGAGCACGTCGTCGCTGCGCGTGGGGATGCGTCCACCCGGCCATGCGGCGGGATCGCTCCAGCGATACGCCCCCGGAGGTGGGGGCGGGGTGGGTGAAGGACGAGGCGTCGGCGTGGGTGCCGGGGTTGGGGCGGGTGTGGGCCGCGGAGTTGGCGCGGGCGTGGGAGCCGGCGTCGGGGCCGGCGTGGGCCGCGGAGTTGGCGCGGGCGTGGGAGCCGGCGTCGGGGCGGGTGTGGGTGTCGGTTTGGGTGCAGGGGTCGGCGCGGGTGTTGGGGCGGGTGCGGGCGTCGGTTTGAACACGGTCTGGCCCACGGCC
>JAVKHQ010000047.1:0-17890 GCA_031459875.1 Candidatus Fervidifonticultor sextus
GGGAACGCCGGATCCCGGCCCGGCGCCTCGGGGCCGTCCGGGACGATTCCGGAGACTCGGTCGAGGTGCGCCGCCATCGCCCGCAAGCGCACGATCTCGCCGTCGACGTCCTCGGTGCCGCCTGCCGCGGCCGGCAGCAGCCGCAGCTCGCGCAGGATCTTGCGGTGCTCGAGGTTGATGACCTGCGTGCGCGTGAGCCCGGCGCGCGCGGCCCACTCCAGGCGGGCATGCCCGTCCTCCTGGCGGCGCAGCGATTCCTCGGCCATCTTCGCGCCGTACGCGTGCGCCTCGAGCCCGGCGTGGTTGGCCCGCGACATGGAGTAGCTGTGCAGCGCCGCCGCCAGCGCGCCGAGGAAGGTCGTGACGACGATCAGCGCGATCAACGCCCGGCTGAACTCGTCGCGCGCCGAAGCGTGGACCGCCGGCGGCGCGTGCGGCGAGTCCGGGGCTAGGTGCGGGATCTCCGGGACGGGCGGCGCGTGGCCGTGGTCGTCCAGTCCGCTCACGATCCGTGGTCCACGCCCTTGAGGAAAAGGTCGACGATCCACCCGGCCTCGACGAGCAGGCCCACCGCCAGGCCCATGACGCCGAAGCCGATGCCCAGTCCCACCAGCGGGCCGCGCCAGGGCGCGCCGCCGACGGCGGCCATCGCCAGCGTGAGGAACACCAGCGAGAGCACCAGGATCGCGACGCACGCCTCCATGAGCCAGGCGCGCTGGTGCGCCCGGTCGAGCAGCACCGCGGTCTCGGCGATGTCGGCGTCGATCTCGCGAAGCTCGCTGTCGGCCGCGAGCCGTCGCTGGAGGATGGCGGCCTTGTCGTGATCGGGCAGGCCGCCCTCGGTGGCCACCGGCACGTCCAGCCGGAAGTAGGGGAACAACGCGCGCCGCAGCGCCCGCTCTTCCTGCGCCTGGAGCGCCAGGGCCGCGGCCCGGTCCGGCTGGGCGGCCCGCAGCCGGTTCGCATCTCGCTGCAGGCCGTCGGCCCGGATGTCCAGGGCGGTATACAGCGCGGCGAGTCGGTGGTCGTGGTCCACGCGGCTCTGGATGTCCAGCGTCCGCCGCTGCCTGAGCATGAGGGCCTGGACGTGCCGGCGTTCGAGCAGGGTGGCGTCCTGGGCATCCCACGCGGCGCGCGCCGCGGCCAGCGCGCCGGCGATCGAGACGCAGGCAATGAGCACCGCGATGGTACCTTGAGCGTGCGGACCGGTAAGGGGCCAGGGTTCGGGCGCCTGCTGCCCGGATCGTTCGCTCTTTCCAGTGGGGACGGACCCTGAGTCGGTCACAATGCGATCCTCACCGGCTCTGGCGCCTATTCTGCACGGTACGGCCAGTCTCCTTCGGGACAAGGGAGTGGCGTCCGCGGGCCAACGGCGGCCCCGACGACGCGGAACGCTGCCGGCCCGGCACGCGCCGCATGGTGGCGACCAGCTTCGAGGACGCCATCCAGGTGTGCGACGGGTACTGCAGCCTCGTCGGCCGCTACCCGGTGCGCTGGGAGCTCAATGCCCTGCTCGCCTACTTCTCGATGCTGGAAGTGCGGCTCATGGATCTCGGCCTGGCGCCCCACGGCGAGGCCCTCGTAGCCAGGTCCTGCGCCTGCCGTCGCGGGGCCGCCCGCAGGTGGAGGAGGCACGCGCGCTCCTCGCTCGCTACCTCGGGTTCTACACTACGGCGCGTAGGTGCGATTGACGACGATGGTGCCGAAGGGGGCAGAGGTGCTGCGGCGCTGGACCTCCCGGCCGTCTTCGAGGACCCGCACGATCAGTTCACCGTCTGCGGCGGCCTTCGTGAAGGTCGCCACGACCGCCACATGGGTCCTCACCACGAACTCCGCCGGCACGATCCCCCGCACCGACGTGCTCTGCTGCGGAGTGCCGTAGGCACCCTCGAAGGCCAGCCCCGGGGTACCCTCGACCGACAGGATGACGGTGCGCTCCCGGACCGCGCCCGGCCGGAACTCCGGCCGCGGCGCCAGGAACAGGCACCCCGAGGAGAAGGTGGCCGCTGCCAGCAGCAGTGGCCACCCCAGCGGTCTCACCGCGTCGGAGGGGGCTCCGCCTGGCGGTCGAACATCAGCGCCGAATAGTCCAGGTTCTGGGCCGCCACGCCCAGCTGCTTCAGCATGGACATCACCTGGGACCGGTGGTGGACCTCATGGAAGACCAACTGCGAGGCGATCCCGGCTTTTGTAGCCCGGACCCGCACCGCCGGATTGGCGGGCCCCTGGGGGTACATGCGGGACTCGACCAGCGCGTCCCAGTCCGTGATCTGTCCCAGCAGGGCGCGGGTCTCGCCGGCCAGGGTCCTCCAGGCGCTCTCGACCTGCGCAAATACCGTCATCCGCTCGGTGGTGAACGGACTGTCCGCGAGCGCTACCGGCTGGCCGCGCAGCCGGTGGCCGTAGACCCACTCGGCACTCGCCGTGTGGACCAGCGTGGCGTGGATGGTCTTGAGGGCATACGGGAACTCGCGCTGGTACTGCTGGGGCGCGAGCGGCCGGACCCAGTCGAAGATCCGTTCTCGCGCCTTGACCAGATATTCATACATTGTCGCGAATGGCTGCATGGACGGCGACCTCCGGAATGGAATAGACATGAGGTTCTGGGCAGGGGGGCGCCGGCCCTGCCGGATCGCGGGGCGGGGAACCTGCGGTTTAGGGGCGAAGATACCCCAGGACGTGCGGACGGTGGAGGCGGGAGGTTCTCGATGGCGATACCCCAGTGTGTGGTCCTCGGTGGCGGATTCGGCGGTGTGGCGGCTGCCCACCGGCTGCGGGAACGGCTCGGCAAGAACGCGGAGATCAGCCTGGTGGATCGCCGCGGCACGTTCATGATGGGGCTCCGGATTCTCTGGACCGTGGCCGGTCAGGCCACACGGGCCGAGGGAACGCGGCCTCTCGACCGGCTCTCGCGCAAAGGGATCAGGGTGGTCCGCGACGAGGCCGTGCTGATCGACGTGGAGTCGAAGACGGTCTTCACCCGCGGCGGGGGACGCCTGCGCTACGATGCGCTGGTCATCGCCCTGGGAGCGGAGGTGCGGCCCGACCTGGTTCCCGGTTACGATCCGGTGGCCTCCAACCTGTATGATCCCGACCAGGCCGAGGCCATCGCCGCGCGCGTGGCGTCCTTCGACCGGGGTCGGCTGGGGATCGGCATCCTGGGCGTGCCCTACAAGTGCCCGCCGGCGCCCTACGAGTGCGCGTTCCTGATTGACGACGTCCTGCGGCGCCGGGGCGTGCGCGACCGGGTCGAGATGGAAGCCTTCACGCCGCAGCCGTCCTCGCTGCCGGTGGCGGGGACGGCTGCCTGCGCGGAGGTGGAGGGCCGGCTGGCCGCGCGGGGCATCCGGTTCCTGCCCAACCGCAAGGTGACGGCCGTCGGAGGGCGCGAGGTCGTGTTCGAAGAGGATCAGCGCGTCTACGACCTGCTCATTGCGGTGCCGCCGCACCGCGCGCCCGGTGTGGTGAAGCAGGCCGGGCTGACCACGGGAGAATGGATTCGGCCGGACCCCCGCACGTGCGCCACGGCCGTCCCCGGGGTCTTTGCGGTCGGCGATGTCACCGAGATGCCGCTGGCCAACGGCATGATGCTGCCGAAGGCCGGGGTATTCGCCGAAGCCCAGGGCCGCGCGGCCGGCGATCAGATCGCGAGGCTGTTCGGCGCCGCCGAGCAGGCCGCGGAGTTCGACGGGGTCGGCTACTGCTATGTGGAGACCGGCGAGGGTGCGGCCGCGGCGATCCGCGGCCAGTTCTATGCGACGCCAGAACCCGTGGTCGAGGTGGCGGAGCCCAGCCCCCAGACGCTGGCCGAGAAGCGGAAATTCGAGGCCGAACGCCTGGCCGCATGGTTCTAGACTGCGGGTGACGGTCTGGTCGTGACCCCGGCCTCGCGGCGGCGCGTGGACGCCGCCATGCTCCTGCTGGTCCTGCTGTGGGGCGTGAACTTTCCTGTCATCAAGGTGGCGTTTGCGGAGATCCCCCCGTTTGGCTTCAACGGGCTGCGCTTTGCCATCGCGGCGGTGTGTCTGCTCGCGATCCTGCGCCGCCTGGAGCGCGCCTGGTGGGTGGATCGGGGACACCTCCGGGGGATGGCGCTGCTGGGCCTGCTGGGGCACGTGGGCTACCAGACCTTCTTCATCGCCGGCCTGGCCCGCACGACCGCGGGACACTCGGCGCTGATCCTTTCCATGGTGCCGCTCTTCGTGGGCGCGCTCGGGGCGGCGCTGGGGATCGAGCGTCCCTCGTCGCGCATGTGGGTGGGGTTGGCCCTGGCGTTTGCGGGCGTCTTCATCCTCATCAGAGGCCGGGGGGCCCTGGTCCTGGGTCAGTCGACCGCCGTCGGCGACCTGCTGACGCTGGGCGCGTCGGTGTGCTGGGCGGCGTACACGGTACTCTCACGACCGTTCCTGACCAGGCTCTCGCCCCTGCGGCTCACGACGGTCACCCTGGTACTGGCCCTGCCGGTCCTCCTGGCCCTGGCCCTCCCGGGGTTGTCGCGGCTGCGCTGGACCGACGTGACCCCGAAGGCCTGGGCGGCCCTGGCCTTCTCGTCCATCTTCGCCATCGTGATCAGCTACGTGATCTGGTACACGTCGGTGCAGACCCTGGGCAGCGCGCGCACCGCCGCGTTCTCCAATCTGATCCCCGTCGTCGCCCTCCTGGCCGCGAGCGTGCTGCTCGGCGAGCCGCTGGGACCGGCGCAGATCCTCGGCGCCGCCGTGGTGCTGGCGGGCGTGTGGCTGGCCCGCTCCGGTCGGCGGGCCGTGCAGGTCTAGGCCGCGTTCGACACGGGCATAACCTGACGAGCCGATCCAACCTGGCTTCCGCACCATCACGCCCCGGTGCCGGAGGGTCCTCCATGATGATGGAGTCCTACCTCAGAATGATGGTCGAGCGGCGGGCATCCGATCTGCACCTCAAGGCCGGCACCCGGCCGATGCTGCGCATCGACGGGACCCTGGTCCCCGCTCGGGACGAGCGCCTGTCCGACGAGCGCGTCCGCGCGTTGGTGGCGGAGATCCTCACGCCCGAGCAGCTCGACCGGTTCCATCGGGAGCTGGAACTCGACCTGGCCCACAGCGTGCCCGGCCTGTCGCGCTTCCGCATCAACGTGTACCAGCAGCGTGGCGGCATCGGCGCGGCGATCCGGACGATCCCGGCGGCGGTCCCGACCATCGAGGACCTGGGCCTGCCCAGGGTGGTCACGCGCCTGGCCTCCCTCCCCCGGGGACTGGTCCTGGTCACGGGGCCCACCGGCAGCGGGAAATCCACCACCCTGGCCGCGATCGTCAACCACATCAATCACACCCGCGCCTGTCACGTGGTGACCATCGAGGACCCCATCGAGTACCTGCACCACGACCACCTGTCCATCGTCACGCAGCGCGAGGTCGGGGGCGACACCCACTCGTTTGCCGATGCGCTGCGCCACGTGCTGCGGCAGGACCCGGACGTCATCCTCATTGGCGAGATGCGAGACCATGAGACCATCGCCACGGCCATCACCGCCGCCGAGACCGGCCACCTGGTGCTGGCCACCCTGCACACCGTCAATGCGGCGCAGACGGTGGACCGGATCATCGACGCCTTCCCGCCCCACCAGCAGCCCCAGATCCGAATGCAGCTCTCGGTGGCGCTGGAGGGCGTGCTCTCCCAGACGCTCCTCCCCCGCCGGGACGGCCGGGGGCGCACGGCCGCCGTGGAGGTCATGGTGGGCACCCCCGCGGTCCGCAACCTGATCCGCGAGTCGAAGACGCACCAGATTTCGTCCCTCATGCAGGGCGGGGCGAAGGACGGGATGCAGACCCTCAACCAGGCGCTGCGGAGGCTGGTGAAGGAGCACATCGTCGAGTTCGAGGTGGCGCTGGCCCACACCAGTTACCCGCAGGAACTGGCCCAGTTGTGCGGCCGCGAGGCGGGTGCGGCGGCCTCCGCCTAGGCGTGCAGACGGGGGCGGGGGCCAGGTGTTGACGGACCCTGCGATCCTGGTACAATACCCGCGTGCCGGAAGAGGTGACGTGGCGTGATCAAACCATCGCTGGAAGAACTGCTCGAACGCGTACCCAGCAAGTACGCCCTGGTCATGGCGGCGGCCAAGCGCGCCCGCCAGTTGAAGGAAGGGGTGCTGCCCCTGGTGGACGTCGACTCGGCCAACACCGTCACCATCGCGCTGGAGGAGATTGCCACCGGCCGGGTCCGCATCGAAGAACCCACGCCGACCGGCCGGTAGGCCGACCCCGCCCGCGCCGGTGGTGGCAGAACCCCGGCGCGCGCCGGTGCGTATACCGAGGCGAGACCGGGCCGGAGGCTCGCCGATGCCCCTGGGAGTCATCGCGATCGCCGTCCTTGCGGCCCTCGCCGCCAGCCCTCTGGCGCCGCGGGCGGAGCGCCGCGTGGGCGACCTCAGGTTGGAACTGAGCACCGACCGCGCGGTCTACCGCGCCGGGGACACGGTCGCCATCACGCTGCAGGTCACCAGCCTCGCGCAGAGACCGGCCTCCATGATGGTCGGCGGCCAGGAGTTCGACGTGACCGTCCGGCAACGGGGCGCGCTGGTCTGGCAGTGGTCCCACGACAAGGCCTACGTCCAGGTCGTCCGGGAACTTCCGCTGGCCCCGGGACAGGTCCTGACCTACCGCGCCACCTGGGACCAGCGCGACCTGCAGGGCCGTCGCGTCGAGCCCGGCACCTACGAGATCTTCTGTACCTTCTTCGGCGCCTTGCGGCCGGGAGGGCCGGCCGGCGAGGTCGGTCCGGTCCGCATTATCATTGGCCGCTAGTGCGCCGGCTGATATAATGGGTGGGAGCGTGGCGGCGTAGCTCAGCTGGTCAGAGCACGCGGCTCATACCCGCGGAGTCGGGAGTTCGAGTCTCCCCGCCGCCACCACGAGGTAGAGCCGGCGGTCGCCAGGGGCCGCCGTGCTTTGCTCTCACGGGATTCCGCATGAGGAGCCGCGCCCGGTCGGTCCAGATCCTCGCTCGGGTGCGCGCGACGCTGCGCCGTCACGGGATGCTCTCGGGCGGCGAGCGGGTCGTCGTGGCGACCTCGGGAGGCCCTGACTCCATGGCGCTGCTCCACCTGCTGCGCCGTCTGCGCGACGAATTGAACCTGCACCTCCATGCCGTCAGCGTCGACCACGGGCTGCACCGCGCCAGCGGCGCCCATGCCGACTTCGTACGTCGGACGGCGGGGGCCTGGGGGATTCCGGCGTCCGTGGTGCGGGTGAACGTGGAGGCCCACGCGCGCCGTGCCCGCCTGACCGTCGAGGAGGCGGCGCGGGCGTTGCGGTACGCGGTGCTGGCCCGGGTGGCCAGGCGGATTGGCGCCACGCACATTGCCGTGGCGCACACCGCCGACGACCAGGTGGAGACCGTCCTGCTCTGGCTGCTGCGGGGTGCCGCCCCCGATGGCCTGGCCGGGATGCCGGCCAAGCGCCCCCACGGCCCGTTCCAGGTGATCCGGCCGATGATCGACCTGTGGCGCAGCGACGTGCTGGCGTATCTGGCGGCCGAAGGCGTGCCATACCGCACCGATCCTACCAATCGCCGCCGCCGCCCGCTGCGGAACCGCATCCGCCAGGACTTGCTGCCGCGCCTCCTCGGGTATAACCCGGGTATCAAGGCCGTTCTCCGGCGCCTGGCCGAGCAGGCGGCCGATGACGCGGCACTGTTGGAGCACCTGGCGGGCGAGGCCGCGGCGGAGACGCTCCGGCGCGTCGGCGGACGGGTCGCCATCGACGCGGCGCGGTTCCGCTCGTTGCCGGTCAGCCTGCAGCGCCGGGTCGCCCATCGCGCGCTGGTCGAGGCGGGCGGGAACATCCGCGGGCTCGCCTTCGTCCATGTGGAGCGACTGCGCGAGATGGCCGGCCCGGGGCGGGGGGGCGAACGGGCAGACCTGCCGGGCGTCCGGGCCGAGCGGACCGCCCGCGAGATCGTGCTGGTGCGCGCACGAGCGCGCGCCAGACGCCGGATGTTACAATAGAGACGCGCCTCCGGCGAACGCGACCGGGGGCCTGGCCGAAAGAGAGACCCATGGCGTCGAATCGTTACCTGCGCAACCTCATCGTGTGGGCCCTGATCATCGTGGTCGCGTTTCCGTTCGCGCTTACGTTGTGGAAGCGGACGCCACGCACCGAGGTGCCCTACAACGTCTTCATCGAGCAAATCCAGGCCGGTCAGGTCACTCAGGTGGAGATCGGGGACGGCACGGTGACCGGCAGGTACAGGAGCGGGGATCAGTTCACCACCTACATCCCGCCGGGCGACACCTCGTACCTCGACCTGCTGAAGGCCAAAGGGGTCCTGATCCGCGTCGAGCCGCGATCGCGCTCGACGCTGTGGCCCAGCGTGCTCTCCACGATGCTCCCCATCCTCCTGCTGGTGGGTCTGTGGATGCTCATGCTGCGCCAGGCGCAGTCAGGCAGCAACCAGGCCATGTCCTTCGGGAAGAGCCGCGCACGGTTGCACAGCGAGAACAAACCCAAGGTCACCTTCGAGGACGTTGCCGGCGTCGAGGAAGCCAAGGAGGAACTCCAGGAGGTCATTGAGTTCCTCAAGTACCCCAAGAAGTTCCAGGCGCTGGGCGCCAAGATCCCCAGGGGCGTCCTGTTGGTGGGCCCGCCGGGCTCGGGGAAGACCCTGCTGGCCAAGGCCGTCGCCGGCGAGGCCGGGGTGCCGTTTTTCTCCATCTCCGGCTCGGAGTTCGTCGAGATGTTCGTCGGCGTGGGTGCGTCGCGGGTGCGTGACCTGTTCGATCAGGCCAAGAAGAGCGCGCCCTGCCTGGTCTTCATTGACGAGATCGATGCCGTGGGTCGCCAGCGCGGCGCAGGGTTGGGCGGCGGCCACGACGAGCGCGAGCAGACGCTGAACCAGCTCCTGGTCGAGATGGACGGCTTCGATCCCAACAGCGGGATCATCGTGATCGCGGCCACCAACCGCCCGGACATCCTGGACCCCGCGCTCCTGCGGCCAGGCCGCTTCGACCGTCGCATCGTGGTGGACAATCCGGACACCAAGGGCCGCCGCGCGATCCTGGAGGTCCACGCCCGCGGGAAACCCATGGCCGACGACGTCAACCTCGATATCCTGGCCAAGCGGACCCCCGGGTTCTCGGGCGCGGACCTGGCCAACATGGTCAATGAGGCGGCGCTGCTGGCCGCCCGTCGGAACAAGCGGAAGATCACGGCCCAGGAGATGGACGAGGCCATCGATCGCGTCATCGCGGGGCCCCAGCGCCGCAGCCGGGTGCTCACCCCCAAGGAGCGCGAACTGACCGCGTACCATGAGGCCGGACACGTGGTCGTGGCCAAGGTCATCCCCGGCGCGGATCCGCCCCACAAGGTGACGATCCTGCCCCGGGGAATGGCCCTGGGCTACGTCATGTACGCGCCGCCCGACGACAAGTACACCTACACGCGGCAGGAGATCCTGGCTCGCATCACGGTGGGCCTGGGCGGCCGCGTGGCCGAGGAGATCGTCTTCGGTGAGGTGACCACCGGGGCCCAGAACGACTTCGAGCAGTCCACCGAACTCGCGCGCAAGATGGTCACCGAGTTCGGGATGAGCAGCAAGCTCGGGCCGCTGTCGCTGGGCAAGCGACACGGCCCCGTCTTCTTGGGGCGCGACCTGGTCGAGAGCCGCAACTACAGCGAGGAGATCGCCTACGAGATCGACAAGGAAATCCGGCGGATCATCGACGAGTGCTATGAGAAGGCCCGGCAGGCGATCCTGGAGCACCGGGACGCCCTGGAGCGCATGGCCAGAGCCCTGCTCGAGCATGAGAGCCTGGAGGCCGAGGAGATGGACCGCCTCTTCAAGGGCGAACCCATTCCGGCCGAGGCGGCCCCGGCGAGGCCTGGAGCGGCGGAACCGGCGGTCGAGGCCCGACTCCGCCCCGAGGCTCCCCTGCCGCAGTTGCGGCCCAAACCTGAAGCGTCGGCGTAACGGCCGCCCCCGTCCGTCCTGCGGATCTGTCCGGGGGGGACCGGGAGGACCGCGGGGCGAGGGTGCGGAGAGAAACTCCTCCTTTGCCCGTGGGTCGCAAGGAGGTGCTCTGAGATGAGAGCGCACGAACTCCCGCTTCCTGAGCACTTCGATCCGGAAAAGGTCGGGCGCGTCTGGATGGTGGACTACAACACCCTGGCGCGCAGCGCCGCCCGGTGGGCCGACCAGCACCGGATCAGGCCGGCCGCCGAGGACCGCGTGAAGGTCTGCCTCGTGGCGGTGGACGTGCAGAACACATTCTGTATTCCCGGATTCGAGCTCTACGTGGGAGGGCGGTCCGGGACCGGCGCGGTGGACGACAATCGGCGCCTGTGCGAGTTCATCTACCGAAACCTGGCGGCGATCACGCAGATCGTCCTGACGATGGATACCCACCAGGCCATCCAGATCTTTCACAGCATCTTCCTGGTGAATGACCGCGGTGAGCACCCTGCTCCCTTCACGCTGGTGACCGAAGAGGACATCGCCAGGGGAGTCTGGAGATTCAATCCGGCCGTCGCCGACAGCCTCCGGATCACCCCCGAATACGGGCAGGCGCACCTGGTCCACTACACGCGTCGCCTGCGGGAGGGGGGGAAGTACGATCTCACCATCTGGCCCTACCATGCGATGCTCGGCGGGATCGGCCACGCGCTGGTGGCGGCGGTCGAGGAGGCCATCTTCTTCCACACGATTGCCAGGGTCAGTCAGCCCGACATCCAGGTGAAGGGGAATTCGCCGCTGACGGAGCACTACTCGGTGCTGGGTCCCGAGGTGGCCACGGGGCCGGACGGGCGGCTGCTCGGCGGCCGGAGCGACGCCTTCTACCGGAAGCTCGTGGAGTTCGACGCGGTGATCATCGCCGGCCAGGCAAAGAGTCACTGCGTGGCGTGGACGATCGCCGATCTGTTGGGCGACATCCTGCAGCGGGACAGGCGCCTCGCGGAGAAGGTCTACCTGCTCGAGGATTGCACCTCGCCGGTCGTCGTTCCGGGTGTCATTGACTACACGGACGCCGCCGAGGCAGCCTTCCGACGGTTTGCCGAGGCGGGGATGCATGTGGTGCGGTCGACGGAGCCCATGGCGACGTGGCCCGGACTGGGTCGGCTGGTGGCGATGTGAAGGGAGTCTTCCCTCCGGGTGGAATACACATCTGGCTTGTGGACGGAGGTGTAGGGTGGCCGGCGCACGGTCCAAAGGGCTCGCCCGGAAGACGGGGATGAACCTCAGGCCCGTCCTGATCTACGTCGTCGTCGCCGTCGCGGTGGCCGGGGGGATGTACGCCTGGGACCTGCAGTACCGCCGGGCCGAGGAAGCCCGGCGGCGGCCGCCCGACCCGGCGGTGATCGCCAAGAACCTCGTGGAGAACATCATCGGGTCGGGCACGGTGAAGGACGTCAGGATCGACCGCGACAGGAAGGCGGTGGCGGTCACCGTCGAGTCCACCCAATTCAAGCCCGAGGCGCCCAGGCAGAAACTCCGCGAGTTGCTGGAAGCCGAGGCCGTCCTGGCGACCCAGGCCGTCCTGCAGCAGCTCCGGGAGTACGAGCAGGCGACCGCCACGCTGGTCCACCAGGGGAAGACGATCGCGGTGGGCGCGGCGGCCCGCGGCAGCGAGAAGATCACCATGACCTACGTGGACGAACGGCTGAAGGAGTAGCGGGAGCTGCATGTTCGCCTTGAACTTCTACTCGTCCCTGTTCGCAGACGCACTCCGGCAGGGCCGCAAGACGGCCACGATCCGGCTGGGGAACAAGCTGGACAAGTATCGAGACGGGCAGATCGTCTGGATCACCGTCGGGCGCCGGTTCGGGACACGCCGCAAGATCTTCCCGGCCATCATCGACCGCGTGGAGGTCAAGCGACTGGCCGAGGTCACCCCCCGGGAGATCGAGCGCGACAACCCGCAACTGCGGCGGCACGAAGAGTTGATCGAATTCCTTACCAAGGTCTACGGACGTCCCGTGACCCTCGACAACGAGGTCACCGTCGTGCACTTCTCCCGGATCGAAGAGGGGGACGGCTCCCTTCCCGCAGACGTCTGATCGACTCCTCCGCAGGCCCGGGCGTCACTCGAGGAGCAGACAGTCCGGCGGCACGTGCGTCGTGAGGTAGAGGTCCGGGCCGGCCCGGCGGAATTCGATGCCCCGGTCGGCCGCCCGTCGCGCGAAGACAACCACGACGACGGCGTCGGGGGCGTGACGGCGGCCGACTTCCCGGGCCGCCTGGGGAGTTGTCGAGAGGTGCACGTGCTGCCGGCCGGTCGGATGCAGGCCGGAGGTGGCCAGGCGCGACACCTCGGCCGGCGTCGTCCCGTAGTAGAGCCACTCGGGCGGCACGGCGGGCTCCCCGGGCTGCTCCACCGAGACGGTGTGGCCGTACCGGGCGCGGATGCGGCCGTCCTGGATCTCATACCGCCGGGGATCGGCGGCCGCCAGTGCCACCAGGTCGCTCGTCGAGATCGTCTCCCACCCTGGCTGCTTCGCCAGCGCTCCCGCCAGGACGTCCAGCGACACGAAGCCAGCCGGGTCCAGACCGATGCCGAACTCCTCGGGCCGGTGCCGCAGGACGCGTGCGACGAGACGGCTGAGGCGGGCCGTCCGCTGGGCCTGGCCGGATCCGGATCTGCTGCGTGGCGCTGGCATGGGACCACCTATGGGTTGGCCATGCAGTCTAGGAGAACCTGCCGCCACGACGAACCATACTGCTCTGGGAGGACGCAGCATGGCAGGGCGCTTGGTGGAGTGCGTGCCCAACATCAGTGAAGGCCGGCGGTCCGACGTGATCGATCAGGTCGCCTCGGCCGTGCGCCAGATTCCCGGCACCAAACTCCTCAACGTCCAATCGGATGCCAGCCACAACCGGACCGTCATCACCTTTGCCGGAGAGGCCGACGCGGTGGCGCAGGCGGCCGTGGCGCTGACCCGGCGGGCCGTGGCCCTCATCGACATGAACCAGCACCGGGGGCAGCATCCGCGGCTGGGTGCCGTGGACGTGATCCCCTTCGTCCCGATCGGGCAGACCACCATGGAGGAGTGCGTGGCGCTGGCGCGGCGGGTGGGCGAAGAGCTGTGGGCGCAGCTCCGGCTCCCGGTCTATTTCTACGCGGAAGCCGCGACGGCGCCACACCGCGTGCGGCTCCCGGACATCCGCAAGGGCGAGTACGAGGGCCTGGCCGAGAAGATGAGGCAGCCTGAGTGGGCGCCGGATCTGGGGGATCCAACCCCGCATCCGACGGCGGGGGCCGTCGTGGTCGGGGCCCGCCGTCCCCTCATCGCCTACAACATCAACCTCCGCACGACCGACGTGCAGATCGCCCGGGCCGTGGCCCGGGCGGTGCGGGAGTCCGGCGGCGGGCTCGTCAACGTCCAGGCCATGGGCGTGCTGGCCGAATCCGGGCTGGCGCAGGTGAGCATCAACGTGCTGGACGCCGCCCGCACGCCGCTGGCCCGCGTCTTTGATCTGGTGCGCCTGGAGGCGGACCGCCAGGGTGTGGCGGTGGCGGGGAGCGAGATCGTGGGGCTGGTCCCCCTCGACGCCCTCCTGGACGTGGCCCGGGCCTACCTGCGGATGCCCGCCTTCGACCGCGCCCAGGTTCTGGAAGTGAGGCTGACGGAGTAGCCCGGTCGGTGCTGACGGTTGACCTGCTGGTCGAGCACGCCGCCGAACTGCTCACCCTGGCCGGGGACGGCGACCGGCCCCGGACCGGCGCCGCGCTGCGCGAGCTGGGCCTGATCCGCGACGGCGCCGTCGCCGCGGCCGACGGCCAGATCGTGGCCTGCGGCCCCACCGACGCGGTCCGGGACCAGGTGCGTCCCGGGCCGGGAGCGACCGTGATCGACGCCTCAGGCCGCGTGGTGCTCCCGGGCTTCGTCGATCCCCACACGCACCTGGTCTTCGCGGGTTGGCGCGCGCATGAGTTCGAGATGCGGCTGGAGGGTGCCACCTACCTCGAGATCGCCGCGGCGGGCGGCGGGATCCTCAGCACGGTGGCCGCCACCCGGGCCGCCGACGAGGACACGCTGGTGCGGCTGGGTGCCGCGCGTCTGGATTGGATGCTGGCCTGCGGGACCACCACGGCGGAAGTGAAGAGCGGCTACGGCCTCTCCCTCGAAGACGAACTGAAGCAGTTGCGCGCCATCCACCGGCTGTCGGCGTCCCATGCCGTGGACCTGGTCCCCACCGTCCTGGCGGCGCACGCGACGCCGCCCGAGTATGCCGGCGATCCCGATGCCTACGTCTCGCTGGTCATCCGCGAGATCCTGCCGGCTGTAGCCGAGGAAGGCCTGGCCGAGTTCTGCGACGCCTTCTGCGACGTCGGCGCATTCACGATCGCCCAGGGTCGGGCCGTACTGGAAGCCGGGGCGGAACTCGGCCTCGTCCCCAAACTCCACGCCGACGAGTTCGCCGATACCGGCGGCGCGCGGCTGGCCGCCGAAGTGGGCGCCATCTCCGCGGATCACCTGCTGCATGCCGCAGACGACGGTCTCGCGGCCATGGCACAGGCCGGCGTCATCGCGGTGCTGCTGCCAGCCACCGCGTTCTTCCTGGGCCTGCCGTACGCGCCAGCCCGCCGGATCATCGACCTCGGCGTGCCGGTGGCGCTGGCGACCGACTTCAACCCCGGCACCGCACCCACCTGGTCGATGGCGGCTGTCGTGGCGTTGGCCTGTGCGGGGATGAAATTGACCCCCGCCGAGGCGATCACCGCCGCCACCATCAACGCCGCCTGGGCGATCGACCTGGCCGAGGAGGTCGGCAGCCTGGAGCCCGGCAAAGTCGCCGATTTCGTCATCCTCAACATCCCCGACCACCGCGGCCTGGCCATGCACCTCGGTGCCCCGCTGGTGCACCAGGTCATCAAGCGCGGGCAGCCCGTCGTGGGATGACGCCGGGGCCGGCCGTGAGTCGTCCCGGCTCCGGGTGCCGACGGTTCGGGACGCCGATGGTCTGGATCGGCGAGGTCGAATCCACCAACGATGTGGCCCGGTGGATGGCCACCGCCGGCGCGCCCGAAGGCGCCGTCGTGGTGGCCGAGCGCCAGACGCGCGGCCGCGGTCGGTGGGGCAGGGCGTGGGCGTCCCCGGCCGGCGGCCTGTGGTGCTCGATCCTGCTGCGGCCGGCCGGGCAGCCAGCGTGGGGGCGCCTGAGCCTGGCCGTCGGGGTGGCTGCCGCCGAGGCGATCGAGGCGGCCACCGGCCTCCCGGTCGGGCTCCTCTGGCCGAATGACCTCATCGTCGGCGGCCGGAAGGTGGGGGGGGTCCTCATCGAGGGACATGCCGGCGCAGTCGTTGTCGGCGTCGGGATCAACGCCAACGTGCCGATGGAGCAGTTGCCCCCAGACGTCGCGCCGCACGCCACCTCGCTCCATCTGACGGCTGGTTGCCCCGTGCCGCGCGGCCTCCTTCTGGAGGCCCTGCTGCGCCGCCTCGAGCACTGGTACCCCATCTGGGCCGAGGGCGGCCCTGACGTGGTGGCGGCCTGGTCCGTCCGCGACGTCGCGCGCGGGCAGCGGGTGACCGTCAGCGGCCCGGGAGGACCTTTCGAGGGGATCGCCGAGGGCGTCGACGGCGACGGCGCCCTCCGCCTGCGGGTGACCGATGACGAGGTCCGGCGCATCGTGGCGGGCGACCTGCTACCTGCGCAGGAGCCATCGGGCGCGCCGTAGCAGGAGCGGCCCAGAGCGCGTCAAAGGACGCCGGCTGTGGACCGACCGCGCCATGTGGTGAGCATCAGCCTGGGCTCCAGCGCCCGCGACAAACGGGTGGAGACCGAACTGCTCGGTCAGCGCATCATCATCGAGCGCATTGGCACCGACGGTGACTACCAGCGCTTCTGCCGCCGCCTCCGCGAGGTTGACGGCCGGGTGGACGCCATCGGCATCGGGGGGATCAACCTCACCCTGGCCGCCGGCCGGCGCCGGTATTACATCCGCGATGCCGTGCGGGCCACCTCCGGCCTGCGGACGCCCGTCGTGGACGGCAGCGGGGTCAAGGAGGGGTGGGAGCGACACGTCATCCTCCACGTCCTCCCGCGCGAGATGGGCACACCCCTGCGGGGGCGGCGGGTCCTGCTGACGTCGTCGGTGGACCGGTTCGGGATGGCCGAGGCCTTTGTCGAGGGTGGGGCCGATGTGGTCTTTGGCGACCTCATGTTCGCCCTGGGGATTCCCGTCGGCCTCCGGGGGCTGATCACGGTCAAAGTCCTGGGAGCCCTGCTGCTGCCCGTCTTCACGCGCCTGCCGTTTTCCTGGCTCTACCCCACGGGCGAGCGGCAGGCGCAGATCACGCCGAGGTTCGGCCGCGCCTACGGCTGGGCCGAGGTGATCGCGGGGGACTTCCACTTCATCCGGCGGCACCTGCCGGATGATCTGTCGGGGAAGACGATTCTGACCAACACCATTACACCAGAGGACCTGGCGCTGCTCCGGCAGCGTCGGCTCTCCCTGCTCCTCACCACGACGCCGGAGATGGACGGGCGGTCGTTTGCCACCAACGTCCTGCAGGCGGCCCTGGTCGCCCTCTCCGGTCGGTCTCCTGCGGACCTCACGCCGGCGGACTATCTGGACCTGATGCGCCGCGCCGGGTTTGCGCCGCGGGTCGAGCGGCTGGCGCCTCCGCCGGGTGCGCGGGAGCAGGAATTCCCTAAGGATGAGCTGAACGGCTGATCAGGCCGAGATTCGCGCCCTGTCTGAGGGAGGGGCGCGATTCGCTTTTGGAGAGGGGAAACGTCAGGAAAGAGGGCCCACAAACGCCCGCGTGCTAGGATGGCGTTGAGGACACAACCCTGGCACAGACGGAGCAGCCTATGGGCCCCACTCACTTGCGCCGATTCCTGCAGTACATCTCGAAGGTATACAGGTTCCCGGAGGTGGTCAAGGCCTACGACGACTACCGGCAGCACCCGCAGATTGCGCCGGCGCAGGTGTTCCTGGCGGTCTTCTGGCTGTGGGTGTTCCAGTGGCGCAGCCTGCACCAGTTGGAGCGGCGGATGGGGGAGCAGACGTGGCGGCACGCGCAGTTGGTGCCGGGGCGGTCGGGGAGCGGCCGGCGCGTGGCTGAACCGCGTGATCCCCCGCCTGTGGGTACTGGTGCGGCTGAAGGACCGCCGATACGCGATCGTGCAGGACGTGGAAGGGCTATGGGCAGGCCAGCCGCCGGTGGCCAGCTGGGAACGAGGGGATGGGCAGCTCGTCCAGGCCTGGGAAGCGTGGGAGATTCGGAGCTGGGAGGAGGTGAGCGTGCCGCTGCGCGTGGTGCGGTTCCGGGAGGCCAGTCCGGATGGGGTGGTGCGCGATCACCTCTTGGCGACCACCTGCCCGGCCGCGATCAGCCTGCCGTACCTCTGGCGCTGTGCGCATGCGCGGTGGCAGATCGAGAACACGGGATTCCATGACCTCAAACACCACTGGCATGCCAGCCACTGTTACGTCCATCACCCGGTCGCCATCGAAGCGCTGCTGCTCATTGGGCTGCTGGCGGTGAATCTCCTGTGGGCCTATGTGTACCGGCACCTGGTGCCGTATGGGCATCGGGGGACGGTCTTGGAGATCGTCGAGGCGTTAGCGATCGGCTACCACCGATTGAGGGCGCCGCTCCGCTGGACCTGCCCCTACTGGGATACGAGTTGACCGACTGGGCGATGCGAGGGTGGCCGTGACGGTGGCTGGCGCTCTTCCCCCTTGATCTCGATCTCCCTGTCCCCCTCGCCACCTGCCTTTGTACGACTCTCACCGACTGCAAGCACTTTCCCGCATCTTGCGGAATCCCTGGCGCGGGAGCCTTCCGCTTGACGGCGCGCGCCCTCACGGGTATACTCCTCGTGAGTTCTCCGACCGCCGGGTACACCCGGCGGTCGGTATCCCTTTGTGGCGGCCCGGATGCCGAACCGCAACATCAAGCCCACGAAC
>JAVKHQ010000048.1:0-17578 GCA_031459875.1 Candidatus Fervidifonticultor sextus
CCGACGGCACGTTTCTGCGCGCCTGGGCCGGGGTGCCCATCGTCACCGTCGGCCCCGGCAACCGGCAGATCCCGCATCAGGCGGATGAGTATGTGGACGTCGACGAACTCGTCGACGCGGCCCGGCTCTACGCCGCCGCGATCGTGTTCTTCCTCGGGGAGGGATCGGCGCCGTGAGCTACGAGCGGTTGTTCCGGCTGGACGAACGGGTGGCGGTCGTGGTAGGCGCAGGATCGGGCATCGGCGCGGCGGCGGCGCGCGGCCTGGCGGCCTTCGGCGCGCGCGTGGTCTGCGCGGACGTGAACTTCGCCTCAGCCCAGGCCACTGCCGCAGCCATCGCTGATGCGGGCGGCGTCGCCGACGCGGCCTCGGTGGACGTCACCGACTCCGCCAGCGTGACCGGACTCGTGGACGGCGTCGCGGCGCGGTGGAGCAGCCTCGACATCCTGGTCACCACGCCCGGGATCAACGTCCGCAAACCACTGCTGCGCTACGGGGACGACGAGTTCGACCGCGTCGTCGGCCTGAACCTCAAGGGCACGTTCCGCCTGCTGCGCGCCGTCGGGAAGGTGATGGCCGGCCAGGGCCGTGGCAGCATCATCGTCTTCTCGTCGATCCGCTCGCAGGTCGTGGAACCCGGTCAGGGGATCTACGCGGCCACCAAGGCGGGCATGGTCCAGATGGCGCGGGCGCTGGCCGCTGAACTCGGACCGGACGGCGTGCGCGTGAACGCCATCGCGCCGGGCGTGGTGGACACCCCGCTGACCAGACCCATCAAGGAGCACCCCCAGTGGTACCAGGCGTACGCGGCGAAGTCGGCGCTGGGCCGGTGGGCGTCGGCGGATGAGATGGTGGGCCCGGTCGTCTTCCTGGCGTCGGAGGCCAGCAGTTTTGTCACCGGCGCGGTCCTCTTCGTCGACGGCGGATGGACGGCGGTGGACGGGAGGTTTACGCCGCCGTTGTAGGAGCCCGACGCGACACGGTCAGAAGCAGCACCGTGACCTCCGTCGGTCCATGGGCCCCCAGCACCGGCACCAGCCCGATGTCTGCGCTGCGGCTGGGCCCGGTGATCAGGGTGAGGGCTGACGGCAGGGCGTCCAGCCTGGCGAACAGGGCGGGCAGGTGCGGGACGATGCGGTCGGCGCGCAGGAGGGCCAGGTGGACCGGCGGGAGCAGCGAGGTGATCCGCGGCCGGTCCGGCGCACTGGCCAGCACCAGGGTCGCCGTCTCCGCCACGGCCCAGTCCGCGCCGGTGATGCCCACGTCGGCGCCTGCCACGGTCTCGGGCGCGGCGACCGGGGACAGGACGTCGACGCCGCGCGTCCGCAATCGCTCGACGATCGGGGCCAGGTCGGGGTGGGTCCAGACCGCGGCCCGCCGCGCGCCGCGCTGCCCGCACCACGCGGCCACCTGACCGGCCGCCTCGTCTGCCGACGCGATCCGGACCACCTGCACGCCGAGGTCCTGTGCCCGCTCGATGAAGTGGACCACGAGATCGGCAGGGATTCGGGGCGCGGGTATGTCCGGACAGTCGGGGCGCGGCAGCGAGCCCAGTGCCGCGCGGATTCCTTGCAGGACCACATCTCGGTTCATCGGAGGGATCCCCTCGAAGACCTGCTCGCGCCGCGCGATTCTGCGCCCCGGTCCTGTCGCAGCGAGGCCCACCGGTCCCGAAACGGCCTGGCGGCCAGCGGCGGTGCCGTGCGGTGGAGGGTCCATCCCGACCACGGATAGGGCAGGCGCTCGATCCGCCCCCGACGGACGACCAGACGCTGCAGCCACCGTCCGAGGCGGCCCAGCGCCCTCAGCCGCGCAGGACTGCGCATCAGGAAGGTCCAGCCCCGCGCGAACAGGCGGTCGGGCCGGCCCACGTACCCGCCCCGGACGGCGCGGCCCCGCAGGACCAGCAGCATGCGCGGGATGTCGATCTTCACCGGGCACACCTCCGCGCAGGCCCCGCACAGCGTGGAGGCGAACGGCAGCCCGCCGGCCCGGCCGAGCCCTTCGAGGACCGGCGTGACCACCGCGCCGATGGGCCCACCGTAGACCGCGCCGTAGGCGTGGCCGCCGACCCGCTCGAACACCGGGCAGACGTTCTGGCACGCCCCGCAGCGGATGCACCGAAGGGCCTCGCGCAGGTCGGGATCCGCCAGCAGCCGGACCCGCCCGTTGTCGAGGATGACCAGGTGCAGTTCCTCTGGCCCGTCGGTCTCGCCCGCCCGCCGCGGCCCGGTGAGCAGCGAGACGTAGACGCTGGCGCGCTGGCCGGTGCCGCTGCGCGCGAGCAGCCGCAGGAAGACGCCCAGGTCGGCCAGACGCGGGATGACCTTCTCGATGCCCATCACCGCCACGTGGACGCGGGGCAGCGTCGTGGTGAATCGGGCGTTCCCTTCATTCTCGACGATCACCAGCGTGCCGGTCTCGGCGACGGCGAAGTTCACCCCCGAGACCCCCATGTCCGCGGCCAGGAAGTCGGAGCGCAGGGCCTCCCGCGCCACCCGGGCCAGATCCTCCGGCCGCTGGTACCGGGGAGCGCCGAGCCTGGCCGAGAACAGTTCCGCCACCGCCGCCGTGGACTTGTGGACGGCCGGCGCGATGAGGTGGCTCGGGGCCTCCCCGGCGAGCTGGAGGATGTACTCGCCCAGGTCCGTCTCCACCACGGTGGCGCCGGCGGCCTGCAGCGCCGCATTCAGGTGGATCTCCTCCGTGGTCATGGACTTGCTCTTCACGATGCGGCGCGCCCCCCGGGTGCGGGCCAGGCCGGTGATGATCTGCCGGGCCGCTTCCGCATCGGCGGCCCAGTGGACGAGGCCGCCCCGAGCCGTCACCTGCGCCTCCAGGCGTGTCAGGAGCCCGTCCAGGTGGGCGAGGGCGAAGTCCTTGATGCGGGCCGCCGCCACCCGCAGGTCCTCCCACTCGGGCACCTCGGCGACGGCGGCGTCCCGCTGCATCCGGAAGGCCGGGAGGGCGACGCCCAGCGAGCGCTGCAGGGCCGAATCCTGCAACGCCCGCTCGATGTTGCCGATGATATCGATAGAGGAGGGTCTCTGCCCGCTCACCCGCGTCCCTGCTCTATCACCCTGCGTCCAGAATCTCCGCCAGGTGGACCGCCCGGACGCGGCTGCCTCGGCGGGCGAGCCCGCCGGCGAGGTGCACAAGACAGCTCGCGTCGGTGGCGGTGACGACGTCCGCGCCGCTGGATTCGATGGCGTCCAGCTTGGCAGACAGCATCGCGCCTGAGAGCGCGGAGAACTTGACCGCGAAGAATCCGCCGAAGCCGCAGCACTCCTCCGCCCGCGGCAGGGCCACCAGGCGCAGGTCCCGCACCGCCGCCAGCAGCCGCAGCGGCTCTTCGCGCAGGCCCAGGCTGCGCAGCCCGTGGCAGGACGGGTGGTAGGCCACGGCCGCCGGAAACCGCGCGCCGAGCTCGGTGACGCCCAGCACGCGTACCAGGTAC
Organism: Candidatus Fervidifonticultor sextus; assembly: GCA_031459875.1. GTDB lineage: Bacteria > Sysuimicrobiota > Sysuimicrobiia > Sysuimicrobiales > Humicultoraceae > Fervidifonticultor_A > Fervidifonticultor_A sextus. The sequence goes on from JAVKHQ010000048.1 coordinate 3,457, forward strand.
TCGCTCAGTTCGTAGGTCCGGTGGGCCAGCCCGCAGGCCCGGGCGGCCAGCGCCGGGAAGTCGCGGAACAGGCGCGGGTACCACTCGCGGACCATCGCCGCGCACGACCCCGACGGCGTCACGACCGCCGGCGCATCCTCGAACACCTCCAGGAACCATCGGCCCAGCACCCGGGCGTCGTCCCAGAACCCGTCGTTGAACGTGGCCTGGCCGCAGCAGGTCTGCCCCTGCGGAAACGACACCGCACAGCCCGCGCGCTGGAGCACGCGGACGGCGGCCTCACCGATCTCGGGATGCCACTGGTCGATCAGGCAGGTGACGAACAGCGCGACCGGCTGCACCGGATCATCCCACCGGCGGGCTATCGTGCGGTGATCCGCACGCGCATGGCTAGAGCAGCGCCGCCGCCTCCCCGACGGCGCCCTGGGGGAGGCGCACGCCCTCGGTGGCCAGCACCGTTTCCAGCGCCTTCAGCAGCAGCGTCACCCACCGCGGCTGACTCGAATAGCCCATCAGGCCGATGCGCCACACCCTGCCCCGGAGCGGTCCGAGCCCGCCGGCGATTTCGATCCCGTAGTCGCGCAACAGCCGGCCGCGCACCTGAGCATCGTCCGCGCCGTCAGGGATGCGGACCGCCGTGATCGTCGGGGAACGATAGGGTTCCTCGGCGAGGACCTGCAGGCCCATGGCCGCCAGGCCCTTCCACAGGGCGCGCGCGTGGCGCCAGTGGCGCTCGACGCGGGCTTCGAGGCTCTCGGCCACGACGAGCCGCAGCGCCTCGTGCAGCGCGCAGACCAGCGGCGCAGAGACAGTGTGGTGGTAGGCGCGCTGCGGACCCCAGTAGGTCCAGAGAGTTCCAGGTCCAGGTAGAACGTCGCCGGGCGGTGGCGGCCGCGCGTGCGGGCGTGGACGGTCACCGGGGCCAGGCCGGGCGGCGCGCTCAGGCACTTCTGCGACCCGCTGTAGCATGCGTCGATCTCCCACGCGTCGACCGGGAGATCGACCCCGCCCAGCGAGGCGACGGCATCCACCAGAATCATGGCGTCGTGCGCATGGGCAATCCGGATCAGGTCCCGGAGCGGCTGCAACACCCCGGTGGAGGTCTCCACGTGGACCGCCGCCACGCAGGAGACGCGGCCCCGAGCCAGTGCGCGCTCCAGGTCGTCGGGATCGACGGGCCGCCCCCACGGCGCCTCGATCCGGACGATCTCGGCGCCGAGGCGCGCGCCGGCCTCCGCCAGGCGGTCGCCGAGGTACCCCGCCGTGCAGACGGCCAGCCGGTCGCCGGGCTTCACCATGTGCAGGAGAACGGCCTCCATCCCGGCGGTGCCGGTGCCCGAGACCGGCAGCGTCAGTTCGTGCGTCGTCTGGAAGACAGCCCGCAGCAGCGACACCACCTCGTCGAGGATGGGGAGGAGGTCGGGATCCAGGTGCCCGAGCAGCGGCCGCGCCAGCGCCGCCGACACCTCGGGCGGGACCAGGCTCGGACCCGGTCCAAGCAGCACCCGCTCGTCAGCCATCAGACGCTACTCCTGTTCTCCGCCGGAGACCAGCACTTCCACCCCTGGAGCATTCGGCACCGCCGCGGCGGCCTCCCGCAGGAAGCGCGCGGCCTCTTCGGGCACCACGGGGTTGATGAAGAACCCGGAGCCCCACTCGAACCCGGCCACCTGGGTCAGCCGGGGCATGATCTCCAGGTGCCAGTGGTAGGCGTGCTTCGGCTGGTAGTGGTAGGGCGCGGTGTGCACGATGAAGTTGTAGGGCGGGTTGGCCAGGCAGGTGTGCAGGCCGAGCAGCGCCGCACGCAGGGCCTGGGCCAACGACATCATGTCGGCGTCGGTCAGGTCGCCGAAGGAGGCCGCGTGTTCCTTGGGCAGCAACCAGGTCTCGAAGGGGAAGCGGGCCGCGTACGCCTGGACCGCCACGAACCGGTCGTTCTCGAAGACCACGCGCTCCCCCAAGGCCAGTTCCTGCTCGATCATGCGGCAGAAGATGCAGACGGCGTGCCGGCCGAAGTAGCGCTCGGCCGCCTCCACCTCCTCGGCCGCGCGCTTGGGGATGACCGGCAGCGCGATGAGCTGCGAGTGGGGGTGGGACAGGGACGCGCCGGCAGTGCGGCCATGGTTGCGGAAGAGCAGCCCGTACTCGAAGCGAGGGTCGTTGTCCAGGTCGCGGTACCGCTGGAGGTAGGCGGCGACGACGGCCTTCACGTGGGATGCCGACAGCAGCCCCAGGTGCGTGTGATGGTCGGGGGTCTCAATGATAACCTCGTGGGCGCCGACGCCGTCGGTGCGCGTGAACATGCCGACTTCGGTGCGGGCGGTGTTCCCTTCGATGCGCAGGGCCGGATACTTGTTCGAGACGACGCGCACCTGCCAGCCGGGTGTGTCGGGTGCACTGCCCGGAGCGCGGATGGCGAAGAGCTCCGGAGGGGTCATGCCCTCCCGGCCGGGGCAGAAGGGACACCGGGCCTCGTCGTTGATCTCCACCGGCTCGTGCGCGAAGTCGGTGGGGCGCGCCGCCCGCTCGGTGGCGATGATGACCCAGCGGCCAGAGATGGGATCGTTGCGCAGTTCAGGCACCCGTGGTCACCTCGTGTCGGCACCTCCCTGGACACATACCCACCCATGATAACAGATCACCGCCATCGCGCGGCCCGCTCCACCGTCAGGTCATAGAGGGCCCGGTAGCGATCTGCGGCCCGATCCCAGGAGAAGTCGGCGCGCATCCCCACCTGCTGCAGCCACCGCCACAGCCCCGGATCCCGGTAGGCGGCGATGGCCCGGCCCACGGTGGCCACCAGCGCGTCGGGGCTGTAGTGGTCGAAGACGAACCCGTTAGCCCGCCCCTGGTGCAGCGTCTCCGGGGTGACGTCGACGATGCTGTCCGCCAGCCCACCGGTGCGCCTGACCACCGGGACCGTCCCGTACCGGAGGCTGTAGAGCTGGTTGAGGCCGGACGGTTCGAACCGCGACGGCATCAGGAAGATGTCGGCGCCGGCCTCGATCCGGTGGGCCAATCCCTCGTCGAACCCGATGACCACCCGGACCTGCCGGGGCCATCGCGCGGTGGCGGCCTGCAGGACGGCCTCGTAGGTGGGGTCGCCGGTCCCCAGGATGACGACCTGCGCGCCGAGCCCCACGATCTGCTCCAGCGCCGCCGCCACGAGGTCGAAACCTTTCTGGGCCACCAGGCGCGCCACGCTGCCGATCAGCGGGGTGTACGCGTTGTCCGGGAGACCGAGTTCCTGTTGCAGCGCGGCCTTGCACCGTGCCTTCCCCGAGAGGTCGTCGGCGGTGTAGCGCGCAGGGATGAAGGGGTCGACGGCGGGATCCCAGCGGCTGTAGTCGACCCCGTTGAGGATGCCGAACAGGTCGGCCGAGCGCGCCCGCAGCAGGCCCTCCAGCCCCATCCCGTACTCCTCGGTCTGGATCTCCTGCGCGTACGTCTCGCTCACGGTGCTGATGACGTGCGACCAGACCAGGCCCGCCTTCAGCACGTTCACCCGGCCGTAGAACTCCACCCCGTCCATGACGAAGGCGCTTTCCGGCAGGCCCGTGAGCGGGAACTGCTCGGGGGGGAACAGCCCCTGGTGCGCCAGGTTGTGGATGGTAAAGAGCGTCGGCAGACCGGTGCGGCGGAAGCGCAGGTACGCCGGGATCAGCGCGGCGTGCCAGTCGTGGGCGTGGACCAGGTCCGGCGCCCAGGTCTCGCTCGCCAGGGTCACGGCCGCCTGGCAGAGGAAGGCGAAGCGGAGCAGGTTGTCATCGTAATCCCGGCCGCCCTCGCCGTACAGCCCGGGCCGGTCATAGAGCGGCGGCGCATCCACGAAGTAGACGGGGACCCCATCGGGGAAGGCGCCCAGCCAGACGGTCCCGTCGATCCCCGTGCTGGCGATCACACTGTGGACCTCTCGGACCGACTGCAGGCCCTCGCGCGGCGTCCCGCGGTAGAGCGGCATGATGACCCGCACGTCCAGCTGCTTGCGCCGCAACGCGGCCGGGAGTGCGCCGGCCACGTCCGCCAGCCCGCCGGTCTTGGCAAACGGGGTGGCCTCGGCCACACAGAACAGGACCTTCACCGACGGATCGCCTCCACTCCCCCTCCAGGTACGTGCCCAGTTACGGGCCCACACCCGCCGCCCCCGCAGGGGCGGCCCCGACCAGTCCCAGCCACAGGTCGTTGACGTTGGTGTTGGTCGGCCCGGACACGATGAGGTCGTCCAGCGCCGCGAAGAACCCATAGGCGTCGTTGTCGGCCAGCGCCGCCTGGGGGTCGAGCCCCCGCTCTCGGGCGCGGGCCAGCGTGCTCCCGTCTGCCACGGCACCGGCGGCGTCGGTGGGCCCGTCGGTCCCGTCGGTCCCAAAGGATACCACGAGCGTCTGGGGGAGACCGGCAATGGCCTGCACAGCGCCCAGGACCAGTTCCTGGTTGCGGCCGCCCCGGCCGCTCCCGCGCACCGTCACCGTCGTCTCGCCACCTGCGACCAGGCACGCCGGCGGGCGCACCGGCGCGCCGGTCAGGCGCACCTGACGGACTGCGGCCCCGAAGCCGGCGCCCACCTCACGGGCCTCACCCTGCACATCGGTCGCCTGCAGCCGGGTGGCGTACCCCAGCTCCCGGGCGCGGTCAACCGCGGCCCGGGCCGCCAGGGAGATGTCACCCACCACCAGATTCTGCGTCCGGTCGAAGACCGCATCGCCCGGCTTCGGGGTCTCCGGCACCGCGCCGGCGGCACCCCGTTCCAGGTAGGCCCGGACCGAGCCGGGGAGCCGGTCGCGCAGGGCATAGCGGTCCACAACCATCAGGGCATCGGCGAAGGTCGTGGGATCGGGCACCGTGGGGCCTGAGGCGATGGCATCGAGGGGGTTGCCCAGGACATCCGAGAGGATGAGGGTCACGACCCGTGCCGGCGCGGCGAGGCGCGCCAGCCAGCCGCCCTTGATGCGGGAGATGTGCTTGCGCACGGTGTTGACCTCGGTGATCGTGGCGCCGGACCGCAGCAGCAGGTCCGTGGCGGCAACCTTCTCCTCCAAGGTGATGCCCTCCGCCGGCAGCGGCAGCAACGCCGACCCGCCGCCCGAGATGACCACCAGCACCAGGTCCGACGCCCCGGCAGACGCCGCGATCTCGGCGATGCGCTGCGCGCCCCGCAGGCCGGCGGCGTCCGGCAGGGGATGTCCGGCCTCGATCAACTCGACGCGCCGCAGCGACTCCAGGTACCCGTACTTCGTCGTCACGGCACCCGCGGCGATGCGGTCCCCCAGCAGCGCCTCCAGGGCGGCCGCCATCCGCGCCGAGCCTTTGCCCGCGCCGACCACGAAGATGCGGGATGCGGGGCTCACCTCATACGCCCGATCGCCGACGACGAGGCGCGACCCCTCCCGGTGGAGGCAGCGGCGCACCGCGGCCATGGGATCGGCCGCCGCCACCGCCGCGCCCAGGATCTGCACCGCGTGGCGGCGCAGCGTGGCGGTCTCCCCGTGGAACAGCCGTTGGTCGACCCTCACGGCGACGGGGGCCACCACGGCCCTCCGGCATTGGGCCGGACGGCCTCCACGTGGACTGCGCGGAGGCCTTCGGCCTCCAGCGCCGCCCGGACCACATCGCGCGCCAGCGGCGCCAGGTTGTTGACTTCGCTGAGGTGGACCAGGTGGACGGTCTGGGGACCTCCTGTGGCGATTCCCACCGCCGCGCGCGCAGCTCCCTCGTTGGACAGGTGGCCGTGGAGGCCGACGATCCGGTTCTTGAGGAACCACGGGTACGAGGACACGGCCATCAGCCCGAGGTCGTAGTTGGCCTCGATCAGGAACAGGTCGACCCCCCGCGCACGGTCCAGCAGCTCATCGGTCACATCGCCGAGGTCGCACGCGACGGCCGCCCGGCGCCCGCCGCACGAGAGGAGGAACCCCACAGGTTCGGCGGCATCGTGCGGCAGCGGGAAGGCGGTCACCTCCATCGGCCCCACGGCAAACGGCCGGCCGGTCCGGAAGACCTCGACCCGCACCCCTGCCAGCTGCGGCCCTGCGGCCCGCAGCGTCGCCTCGTTGACCAGGACCACGGCGCCGGTCGCCCGGGCCACGGCCGGCGTACCCCGGAGGTGATCGTCGTGTTCGTGGGTCTGCAGGATGGCATCCAGGCGGAGCGTCCCGCCGCCCGCCTCCAGGTCCCGCCGCAGGGTCTCGGCGGGCAGCCCGGCGTCGATCAGCACACGGGTGCGGCCCGCCTCGACCAGAATAGCATTGCCGGCGCTTCCGCTCCGGAGGACACGCACGCGCAGAGGGCTCGGCAGGGACGAAGGGGACATAGAGCCCGGCACCCATGCAGGGTTCGGTGGGCAGGCGGCCTCTCCTCTTTGGCGGCTCAGTCGTACCCCAGTTCGGCCAGCCGTTCCTCGTCGAACCCGAAGTAGTGCGCGATCTCGTGGACGACGGTGCGGCGGATCTCTTCGCGCATCTCGTCTTCGGAGTCGCAGGCCTCCTCCAGCGGGCCCTGGAAGATGGTGATGACATCGGGCAGGGTGTAGGGGAGCAGGGGGCTGCGCTCCGGCAGCGGCGTCCCCTGGTAGAGGCCGAAGAGGGTGTCTGTGGGCTCCAGACCCACCGCCGCGAGGTGCTCCTCGGTGGGCCAGTCGTCCACCACGACCTCGACGTTGTCGAAGGCGCCGCGCAGGTCCGGGGGGATGCCCCGCAGGGCCTCGGCGACGAGCTGCTCGAAGCGTTTGCGGCTGAGGCGCACCATCCGCGACCCAGGATACCATGGGCAGGGAGGCGCCGCGCCGCCGGGGGCGAAGAGGGTCCGGGCAACCGGTGCCTCCATCGCCTCCCATCGCTGTCGGGAGGTTGCACGCCATGCCGGTGAGATGGCTCCAGATCGCCGTCACGTCCAGAGAACACACCCAGGCCATTGACATCACCGAGGCCGTCGCCCGGGCATGTGCGACCGACGGCGCCCGAGACGGCCTGGTGCTGGTGTACTGTCCCCACACGACGGCGGGAGTCCTGATCCAGGAAGCCGAGCCCGGGCTGCTGCGCGATCTGGAGGGGTGGCTGGCGAAGGCTGTGCCGCCCGACGCTCCCTACCGCCACAACCGGGTGGACGACAACGCCGCCAGCCACCTGCGCGCCGTGGTGGCCGGCTCAAGCGCCATCGTACCGATGCAGGGCGGCCGGCTCGGCCTGGGCACCTGGCAGCGGATCATCTTCGTCGAACTGGACGGGCCGCGGCGGCGCGAAGTCCGCCTCGGGCTGGTGACGTAGCGAGCCCTTCATAGCTACTCCACCCATCCCCGCGTCCGCTCCACGGCCTTCTTCCACCCGCGCAGCGCCTCTTCGCGCCGGTCGGCATCCCAGGACGGTTCGAAGGTCCGGTCCGCCCGCCACAGCCGCCGCAGGTCATCGGGGGATCCGAACGCGCCCACGGCCAGGCCGGCCGCGTACGCCGCGCCCAACGCGGTGGTCTCCCGCACCGCCGGCCGCACCACCGGCACGCCGAGGATGTCCGCCTGCAACTGCATGAGGAAGTCGTTGGCCGACGCGCCCCCGTCGACCTTCAGGACACTGACCGGTGTGCCGGAATCGGCGACCATGGCATCCAGGACCTCCCGGCTCTGGAAGCAGATCGCCTCCAGCGTGGCGCGGACCAGGTGGGCCCTGGTGACGAACCGCGTCAGCCCCACGATGGCGCCCCTCGCGCGCATGTCCCAGTACGGGGCGAACAGGCCCGAGAACGCCGGCACGAAGTAGATGCCGCCCGCATCGGGGACCTGCTGCGCGATGGCCTCGGTCTCCGCCGCGGTCGTGATCAGCCCCAGGTTGTCGCGCAGCCACTGCACCGCCGCGCCGGTGATCGCGATGGAGCCTTCCAGCGCGTAGGCCCGGATGCCGCCGACCGGCGTCCGGCCGCTGCCTGTGCGGCCGGCGCGGCCGCCCGGCGCGTCCAGCACATACGCCGCGGTCCCCAGCAGGCCGCGCGCGCTGCGCGCGGGCGTCCCCCCCACGTGCTGCAGGAGGAACGAGCCGGTGCCGTAGGTGTTCTTGGCCTCCCCGGCGGCGAAGCAGGCCTGCCCCACCAGCGCCGCCTGCTGATCGCCGAGGTCCCCGCAGACCGGCACGGCTGCCCCGAACGGGCCGTCGGGCAGGGTCTGCCCGTAGGGCTCCGACGGAGCCGACGGCCGGATGTCCGGCAGCGCGCGGGCGGGAACCCCAAACCGCTCCAGCAGCACCGGGTCCCAGGCCAGGTCGGCCAGGTTGCACAGCATGGTCCGCGAGGCGTTGGTGGGATCGGTCACGTGCGCCCCGCCCGCCGGTCCGCCGGTCAGGTTCCAGATGATCCAGGTGTCCACGGTGCCGAGCCGCAGGTGGCCGCCGGCCGCCAGGGTGCGCACCTCGGGGACATTGGCCAGCAGCCACCGGATCTTGGTCGCCGAGAAGTACGTGCTGACCGGCAGCCCGGTCCGCGCGCGGATATCCTCTTCGTGTCCGGCCTCGATCAGCGCGCGACAGTCCGGCTCGGTGCGGGTATCCTGCCAGACGATGGCGTGGTAGGCGGGACGGCCGGTGCGCGCGTCCCAGGCCACCACGGTTTCCCGCTGGTTGGTGACGCCGGCGGCCAGGATGCGGCCGGATGGCGCGCCGCGCACGGCTTCCGCGACCACCTCCTGAGTGCGATCCCAGATCTCCAGGGGATCGTGCTCGACCCACCCTGGCTGGGGGAAGAGCTGGCGGTGCTCGCGGTAGGCCGAGGCGATCGGATGCCCGCGCAGGTCGAAGAGGATGCAGCGCGTCCCGGTGGTGCCCTGGTCGACGGCGGCGAGGTACTCGGGCATGGCCGCTGGCCCTGACGTCGCTGCCTAGGCGCGCGGCGCGCTAGCGCTGACCGACGACGGCATACTTGCCCGGGCGCACCATGCGATAGGCATGACAGCCGCACGCGTCGGTCAGTTCGGCGCGGGCGATCGCTCGAAGGCTGATCCGCGCGGCCACGGCACCGAGTTCATCATGAATCGCGTCGAGCTCCCCCCACTCTTCTGGAATGATGCCGTCAACAAAGTCGGTGACATAGGATGCACTGATGAAGCACGCGCCGATTTCGCGAGCGTTTGTTGCCTCAGGAGCGATGCTCTGGTTCACAGCATCTGCGCCCAGCGCCTGTAGCGCTCTGGCTTCCGCCGGGGTCTCAAATCTCGGCCCCCACGTGTGAGCCATGATCAACCGGTTGTGCAGTCCGTAGACGCGGGCAGTGATCGGCCACAGTTCACGAGCCGTCTGCTCCAGGACCCTGCCAAGGCTCGGGCAGAACATCTGCGCACCGCGGCACAGATATTTGAACCGCCCGGGCAATGTCGAGTAGGGAGTCTGGGTCAAATCCAGAACGTCACTGGAGATCACGAAATCCCTGGGCTGGAGCGCTCGGTTCAATGACCCGCAGGTGCTGTCCGAGAGTACCTTCCTAACCCCGGCTTGGTCCAGCACCCAGAAGACGCGCCGGTGCGCGGCGTGATCCACGGCACCGAGGGGCCACCCGTGGGCGAAGACGTTGAGGATCACCCGGGGCTTCCCATCGGGGGTGGTGCTCCCATCGCACTCGATCACCTGCCAGTTCTCCGTGTGCCCCCACGGCGTCTCGAAACTCAGGCCGCGTTCTACCACACGGACGCCGGGCTCGCGCAGGTCGTCGGGAAACCGGAGCCCCCACCCGGCGCTCCCTGAGATGAGAGCGAAAGGCGTGCGCAAAACGGTCTGCTCTGCCACGGGCATTCCTCCTGTCGCTCACAGATTCTCGGGTAGGTACCTCCGCCACGGCAGCAGCCAGCTCTCCAGGCGGAGGACAAACAGGTAGAGGGCCGCTGACACCACGGTGATAAGGAACATGGTCGAGTACAGCTGGGCAGTGTTGAATTGGTAGGTGCTGACGATGATCAGGTAGCCGACCCCTGCGCTGGCATTCACCCACTCGGCCACCGCGGCCCCCAGAATCGACGACGGGACGGCGATCTTTACAGCCGCGAAGAATGCCGGCCAGGAGGACGGAAAGCGGACCCGCACCAGTACCTGCCACCAGCTGGCGTTAAGGACGTGCATCAGTTCCAACAGGCGATGGTCGACGGTGCGCAGGCCGACCGTCATGTTCACCAGCGTGGGGAAAAAGCATACGATGACCGCGACTGCCACTTTGGACTCCCATCCCAGCCCGAGGAGGAAAATCAACACGGGGGTGATGGCGATCAAAGGGACGCTGCGGACGGCGACGGCAAACGGCATCAAGACCTGTTCGACCGTCCGGCTGTAGACTGACGCGACAGCCAGGCCCACGGCCAGCAGGTTTCCGAGCAGAAATCCCATTCCCGCCTCCGCAAGGGTAATGGCCAAATGCTGAATGAAGAACTGCCATCTGTTGACCGTAAAGACCGCCACTTCGCTGGGCAGGGGCGCCACAAAGCGTGGAGGATAGCCCGTCAGCCGCTGGAGGATCTCCCAGGCCGCGAGGAAGCCCGCGACCACCACCATGGATACGACTCGTTCCCACGGGTGACCAGGCCGTCGCGTCACCGGCCGCCTCCTCCATTCCCCTGCGGCTGTGCTGGCCGGAGATGAGCGCGGAGGATGCGCAGCAACTCGAAATAGGTCATGGTTTCCTTGATGCCTTCCCGGCGCGGCCGCGGCAAGGTGACCTCCACCTCTGCGCGCACCACACCCGGTTGTGAATCCAGCACGATAACCCGGTCAGAGAGGAACACGGCTTCAGGGACGGAGTGCGTGACAAACAGAACGGTCTTTCTGGTCTGCTCCCAGATGGAGAGCAGCCAGTCAGCCATTCGCTCCCGGGTCAGTTCGTCCAGGGCGCCAAACGGTTCATCCATCAGGAGCAGTTGCGGGTTGGTGGCCAACGCGCGAGCTAGGGCGACCCGTTGCTGCATGCCTCCCGACAGTTGGTGCGGATAGTCTCGCTCGCGCCCTCTCAACCCCACCAGGCCCAGGAGCCAGGCCGGGTCCAGCCCGTCTTTCGCCCCGGTGAGCTCCAGCGCAAGTTTCACGTTGTCCAACACGGTCAACCATGGGAGGAGGACTGGTTCCTGGAACATCAGACCGACGAGGTGGGCCCTGCGTGCCCGGTCCGGGGGTAGTCCCGCGACTCGGACAACGCCCGATACGGGGTGGTAGATATCGGCAATGAGCCTCAGCAGGGTGGACTTCCCGCACCCCGAAGGACCGATGAGGGACACGAATTCGCCCCGGCGGACAGTAAACGAGATGTCCTGAAGCGCCGTCAGCATGCCGGAAGACGTGGGAAACACCATCGTGACGCAGTCGACCTCGATCGCTGGCTCAAGATCCTCGCGGGCCGCCCCGTCACGATTCGCTGCCATCCGACACCCTGTCCATGGCGGGCGTGCGCCCACGCCCGAGGCAAGCGGAACAATCGCTATCGCTTGATGGCAATGCGTTCTGCAAAGCGACTCGTCATGATGTCGTCAACATTCGGAGCTCTCTCGATCTGCCTGTACTTGAGGAGTGTCTGGATCCCCGCTTCCCAGCGTCCCCGATCCATCCACCCGAGCCCGTACCGCTTCGTGTCCTCCGAGACGGTGATGGGATTCGCCTGCTTCAGCAGCCACCGTTCCGCCTCCAAGTCCCCCCCGGGCAGATAGTGCTTCACGGTGATTTCGGCTGCTTCATCCGGGTAGTCGAGGACATACGCCCACCCACGGAGACTCGCACGCATCCATCGGTCCACGATGCTGCGATTCCTACCGAGAAAGTCCCGGGTCACGAAGGGCAACATGGCGTAGAACTGCACTCCGGGGTTGTCGGCCAGCAGGAGGAACCGCCATTTCTTTCCCGCCTTCTCCACGGCGTAGGGCTGATTGACGATCCAGGCCATGTAGGCGTCAATCTGGCCCGTGAGCAGCGGGGTCGGGTCGAAGCCAACGCGCACGACCTCCATCTTCGATTTGTCCAATCCGTGGATGGCCGCCAGGACGTCCAGGTAGAACTCCCCTTCGGGCTGGACGCCGATTCGCCGTCCTTCGAAGTCTTTGTAAGTCCTGATGGGGCTGTCCGCCAGCACGAGAAATCCATTCGGGTGCTTCTGATAGAACGCGGCCAGCGCCACGTACGGGGCGCCGCGGCTGGTGGCGTTGATGAACGTGCCGCTGGAGGACACCACGCCGATGAACTCCGGGTTGGCACGCACAATGGTGAGGGGATCGATGCCCGCGCCACCCGAGATGAAGTTGACTTCCAACCCTTCCGCCGCATAGTAGCCCTTCTTGTCCGCGACGAAGAGACCAGCAAACTCGCTGTTCTTGATCCATCCGAGCTGCACGTTGACGCGAGTCAGTCCCGCAGCGCCTCCGGCAGCGTGCCAACTGACCGCAAACACCATAGCGATACCCGTCGCCAGGGCCCCAAAGGCCATGGAGCGTCCGCCCCTCATGATCGCACCTCCTGCTCGGGATTGCCGCAACGTTTCGGCGCGCAACAGCCTACACCTTTGACCATCTTGTCCGCCGGGACCGGATTGTGGCAAGTATTACTTGAACACCGTCTGATTGGGGAGGGAGTACATATGCCGGTTCGCACCCAGGTCCGTGATGCCGCGTTGGAGGCGCGGCGCGAGGTGGCGCGGATCGCCAAGGAGCTGGAATCGCTCTCCAAGTACCCGTCGAGCGAGGACCTGGCCAAGCACCTGAAGGCCGTCGTCAAGCTCCTGGACCGGTTCTTCGAGGAGGTCTCCTGGAGCTGACGGCTAGACATAGATCATCTTCACGGTCATCCCGCCGTCCAGCACGAGGTTCTGGCCGGTCATGAAGCCTGACGCGGTCTGATCGGCCAGGAACAGGCAGGCGGCGGCGACGTCCTCGGGACGCCCGACCCGGCCGACCGGATGCTGGGCGTGGTCCTCGGGCGTCAGTGCCTCCTCATGCGTGTGAATCCAGCCGGGGCTGATGGCGTTGACCCTGATGCCGTACCGGCCGAGGCTGACCGCCAGCGCGTGCGTCAGCGCCAGCAGACCGCCCTTCGAGGCGGCGTAGGGCTCCCCGTCGGGTTCCGACATCAGCGCCCTCGTCGAGGCGATGTTGATGATGGAGCCGCTCCCGGCGCGGATCATGTGGGGCACGACGTACCGGGCACAGCAATACGCGCCGCCGAGGTTCACCGCGAGCACGCGGGCCCAGACCGTCTCGGCGTCTGCGGCCCCGATGGCCACGAATCCACCAATCCCGGCGTTGTTGACCAGCACCGTGGGCGGGCCCAGGTCCCGCGCGACCGCCTCCACCGCGGCCCGGACCTGCGCGCTGTCCGCCACGTCGGCGTGCAGCCCCAGCGCGCGGCCCCCGTCGCTGCTAATCGCCGCCGCCACGGCGCCCGCGCCGTCCCCGTCGATGTCGAGGAGGCCCACCGCCGCGCCCTCGCGCGCGAACCGCTCGGCGACGGCCCGGCCGATCCCCCGGGCGCCGCCGGTGACCACGGCACACGCGCCGGCTAACCTCACGGCGTCAGGATCATCTCCCTGACCCAGGCAGCCTGCCCCAGGTGCCAGTAGTTGTGCCCCACCGCCAGCCAGTAGAGGAACCATGCCCTGGACTTGCCCTCCCAGAAGCCGGCGAGGCGACCGGCGTTGGGTCCGAAGGCTCCCACAGCGACGGCCCGCTGGACGGCCGCGGCATCCACGATCTCATCCCAGGCCCGCGGCGGAAGGGCTCGGGCCACCTCGCGGGTCCGCCGTCCCACGGCGACCCGGTACTCGCGCAGGCTGGGGACGTCGATCCGGACGCTCAGGTCGGCCACCTCGTCATCGCTCATGCCGGTTCCGATGTCGCGCCGATCGACGCGGAGGCGACGGGCCCAGTCCCCTTCATCAAGGACCTGCCGGCGGCCGGCCACGATGACGTTGGCGGCGACGTCCTCGCAGCGGGCCATGTGCCAGAGCAGCCAGGCCAGGGAGTTCCAGCCCCCGGGGCGCAACCGGATCTGCTCGTCGCTCAAGCCGCGCAGGCTCCCGTCTTCCAACGAGAACTGCCCCTCCGCCTCGGCGACCCTGGCAGAGTGAACGACGGCGTGGTCTCGAAGGAACATCTCGAGCGCGTCCATCAGGGACCCTCCCCGACGATTTCACC
>JAVKHQ010000049.1:0-17258 GCA_031459875.1 Candidatus Fervidifonticultor sextus
GCAAGGTTATTGGGAACACGCCCCAATCCCTCTTTCCAGCACCTGGAGCCGCGCCATTCGCGGGTTTCCCAACCGGAGCTGTCATGAGATCAGCTCAATTGCCGCCGGATTCAGGTTAAAAAAAACTTCTTGCGGCCGGTGCCATGAGCCGTGCGGAGCAAGTGAGGCGGGTGGCTCGGGTGGGGGGAGTTTCGCGTGACCGCCGCCTTGCGGGCCATCGGCTTGCCGCGGGCGACCTGGTACCGGCATCAACAGCGTCGGGCCTATGCGGACAAGTACGGGTACCTGCGAGAGGCGCTGGAGCAGATCGCCCGCACCCATCCGGAGTATGGGTACCGGCGGGTCGCCGTGGAGTTGCCGCGGACCTGGGGACGGCCGGTGAACGCCAAGGTGCGACGGCTCGCGAAGCCGCGAAAGTGTCCACAAAACCGGGGCCGGTTCATCTGTGAATACGCGACTGACACCCCCGAAGAACCTATTTGCCGATCTCCCCCGCCAGGACCGGGGTCCCGGGCCGCGGGTCGTAGGTGCCACGGTTGCCGTCGGACTCCAGGGTGACCACCACAGCGTTGTACGGGACGAGCGTGTTGTCGAACTTGAAGGCGCCGACATAGGTCCGGGTGCTCCCGGCGCGCAGGCGCAGGAGGCCTGTGCTCAACGCGTAGGGAATGTCCCGCGACAGCGCCGCGAACGCTTCGTTGCCGAAGGCGACCCCATACTTCTGATCCTTGTCCGAAGCGTGCGACATTCCTGGACCGCCTTTCCGCCCCGCATCCACGAGCCAGCCCTCCAGGACCGAACCCGCTGGCAGTCTCGTCCCGGCGGCCAGCGTGACCGTGATCTTCACGCTGCCCTTTTCCACATAAACGTCCGCGAATCCCGTGGCCTGCTGCAGGCCCGCGTTCTTGGCCAGCGGTGTGGGGGCCAGCTTCACCCGCTGCATCATCATCGCGGTGTGACCGGCCGTGGCACTGCCCAGCAGCCCAGCGAGCAGTAGCACCGCCGCCGCGATACGCGCATTACCCCTCATGGGCCATCCTCCCCTTCCGATGCCGTTTGCCGAGTCCGGCTGTCCCGAGGGTAGCCGGGCGATGTTAAAGCCTCACAAACACCTCGTAAAGAAATCATGAATGAAGCGAGACGCCGCCCCATCGGAGACGACAAGGAATTGGCCCGGTCCCCGGTCGGGCGAGTCTGGTTGCATGCTGTGCCTCTGCAAGTGGAAGACTGAGAGATGGATCAGCGGATCGTCTGTTCCGCGTATTCCCCCGCGCAGCAGGATTGCATGGCCGATATTCCTGGTGAGATGGCGCGCATCGGAACGAAGCGTCTGGGCGATCGAGGTGAGGTCGCCGCGGCAGCCTGGCTGGTCGCACACGGCTACGAGGTGCTCGACCGCAACGTCCGGACGCGGTTTGGTGAGTTGACCTGGTGGTCCGCCGCGGTGATCTGGTAGTCTTCGTGGAGCCGACGAGCCGAACGGGAAGCGGGTTTGGTCATCCCGCTGAGGCCGACGCGGTGTCGAAGCGGCGCCGGATTGCGTGACTGGCGGTCGCGTATCTGGTGGCCCGCGGGCTGGACCGGTGTGCGGTGCGGTTCGACGTCCTCGCGGTCCTGGTAAGGCGCGCAGGCGGGGTGGTGCAGATCGAGCACATTTCTGACGCGTTTCGAGTGACGAGGTAGCCGGCACAGGCGTTCCCGGGAGTGGAGGCAGACAGGTGAGCGCCCAGGACATCTACAACTACCGCAGGGTCGACGACCAGATCATCACGGGCGGACAGCCGACCGCAACCCAACTGCGCGCCGCGGCGGCGGAAGGCGTGGCCATCGTGATCAACCTGGCCACGCTCGACTCACCGTCCGCGCTCGAGGACGAAGCGGAACTGGTGCGCGCCCTGGGCATGACCTACCATCACATCCCGGTGGTGTGGGAGCACCCGACGGAGGCCGACTTCAAGGCGTTCGAACAGGTCATGAACGCGCGTCCTTCGGTGAAGACGCTCATCCACTGCGCGGCCAACTACCGCGTCACGGCGTTCTTCTCGCTCTATGCCATGAAGCACCTGGGGTGGTCCGAGGCCCGCGCCGATGCGTTCCGCACCTCGATCTGGCAGGGGAGTGACTATCCGGCGTGGGAGCGATTCGTCGCCCGGATGAAGGCCAGGCTGGCGGGATCAGACACGCCCTCGCCCGACTCGCCTAGCGGGTAGGCGCCGGGGCCGGGTGCGCCAACAGCGCGTCGATGAGCCGCTCAGCGGCCTCTGTTCCCTGCCGAATGCAATCCGGGATCCCGATCCCCCTACACTACGTCCAAACAGGACATCCAGACCTCACAGGAACCGCCCGGAAGGCCAAAGAAGAGTGGAGGCGCACCCGAGATTCGACCCCTGAGGGATCCGTGGTCGCTTCCGTCGAGTTCGAACAGATGGCGCACGGCTTTCTGGCCGACTACCTGGAGTTCTACCCGACCCTCGGTGCGAGCGCGGGACTCCACCTCTACGACGGCCGGGCCGGGGACTACTCGCCTCAGTCCATTGACGCCTGGCTCCGGACGCTGGACGGGTGGGCCCGCCGCTTCGCCGCCCTGGAACCCTTCGCCGCCCTGGAAGCCGGCCACCGCACGGGTCAGGCGGCCCTGGACGCCGCGCTGATGGAGCAGGCGATCGAGCACGAGCGGTTCCGCTGGACGGTGCTGCGCGACCACGAGTGGAATCCCATCGGGTGGAGCGGCCTCTTCGATGTTGCGGCCTACCTCAAGCGCAACTATGCCCCGCTGCATGAACGCGTGCGCGCCATGACCAGTCACCTGGAAGACATCCCGCGGGTCGCAGAGGAGATGCGCGGTCACCTGAGGGAGCCGCTGGCCCTGCCCGTCGTCGAGACGGCTCAGGATGTCTTCGAGGGTTATCTCGCCTTCTACACCATGGATCTGCCACGCCAGCTCGGCGACCGGCTCGACCCGCCCCTGAGGAGGCGGCTCGACGGAGCGGTGGCGGCGGCCGCCGACGCGATCCGCCGCGTCTGCGGATTCCTGGACGAGGCGCGCGGCCGCGCCACCCAGGCCATCGCCATCGGCGAGCCCGCGTTGCTGGCGATGCTGCGCTCCGGTGAGATGGTTGACGTCCCTCTGGACCGCCTGCTGGCGCTGGGCGAAGCCGAGTTGGCCCGCCTGCACGAGGACGTGCGCGAGGCGGCGGCGCAGGTCGATCCGAAAGCCACGCCCCGCGAGGTGATGGCGCGTCTGGGCCGGGAGCACCCGTCGGAAGAAACCCTCATCCCTGAGGCTCGGGCGATGCTGGAGGACCTCCGCCATTTCCTGGTCGAGCGGGAGATCGTCACGCTGCCAGACGTCCGACCCCTGGTCGAGGAGACGCCGCCCTTTGCCCGCTGGGCGTTCGCCATGATGGACACCGTCGGGCCGTTTGAGGAGGTCGCCACCGAGTCATACTACTACATCACTTTGCCGGATCCGGACTGGCCGCCGGAGCGGCGCGAGGAGTGGCTGACGAAGTTCGACTACGCCACGCTCAAGACCGTCAGCATCCACGAGGCCTACCCCGGGCACTTCGTGCACTTCATGCACGTGAGGGGCGCGCCTTCGATGGCGGCCAAGATCCTCACTGCCTACTCGTTTGTCGAGGGCTGGGCCCATTACTGCGAGGAGATGATGCTGGAAGCCGGCGTGGACACCGGCGTGAAGTTCCGCCTGGCCTGCCTCGGCGAGGCCCTGGTGCGCCAGGTGCGCTACCTGGCGGCCATCCACATGCATGCGGGAGGGATGACCGTCGATCAGGCCGCGAAGATGTTCGAAGAGCAGGCTTTCATGGAACCGCTGCCGGCCCGCAAGGAGGCCGTGCGGGGGACCTTCGACCCCGGCTACCTCAACTACACGCTGGGCAAGTTCATGATCCGCCGGCTGCGCGACGACTACCAGGCCGAGCGGGGGTCGGCCTTCAGGCTGCGCGAGTTCCACGACCGCCTCATCGGGCTGGGCGCGCCGCCGTTGCCGCTGGCCCGGCAGGCCCTGTTGGAGCGCAGCGACGGCCCGGGGCTGTAGCGCGATTCCGGGCTCACCGGTCCCCGGAAAGAAACGCTGCGGTATCCAGGCCGTGCCTACTCCGGCGGCTTGTCCTTCTGACGGGCGGCCCGCAGCGCCTCGGCCTTGGCGCGGGCGAGCGCCAGGCGTTCCTCGCGGCTCAGGGATTCGGGGTCGACGGCGGGGGCGGGCATCGCGGGACCGGCCGGCGTTGCGGCGGGCGCGGGTGGGGAGGGAACCGCCGCCGCAGGGCTCTGCACAGCCGGCGCGGCGGCGGCAACCGGGGCGGTCTTGATCTGGGCACCAGCGGCCGGCGCCCTGGCCGCGGCTTCGCGGGCCAGTTCGGTGGTCCGCGGCGGGCGCGCCTCTTCGACGCCCAGGAAGTCCGCGGTCAGGTGCCGCGTCAGCAGGTCGGAGATCTCGGTCAGCCTGGCCGTATCGCCGGCCATCGCCGCCTCAATCACGGCACGGTCCACCCGGTAGGACTCCAGGCGCTTCCCGTCGCTGAACTGCACCAGCGGGTGGCCCTTGGAGTCCTCCAGGACAATTGTGCGCACGGTCTCGGTGAGCTTCAGGCGCCGGAGCACATCGGCGGCCGTGCGCGCGACCCACTCGCGCTTGGCGTCGAGTCGCTGGCCGGGGCCTGGCAGGATCGTCTCGGCCACGGTGCGGCCGGCCAGCGGGTTCGGGTCGAGGAGTGCGGCCTTCTGCCCCGCGCGCTTCTTGCGGGCCTCCTCGGTGACGGTCGCCAGGATGTCGAGCAGCGCCACCAGGACGGCAAAGAAGTAGAAGACGAAGACCGCCAGCGTCAGCGACCAGTAGCGCAGGAAGGGTTTCAGGAAATCCATAGGTTACCCTCCCTATTTGGTCGCATCGCGCGGGTGTTCCTGCCGTTTCGGTGACGGCCTCACGACGGGGCCGACCCCCCACCGGTCCGGACCAGCGACGCCAGGTAGTCGCGCGCGGCGGCCAGGGCCCGCGCCCGGTGGCTGATCTGGTTCTTGATCTCCGGCGGCAGTTCGGCCATCGTGCGGGCGTAGGCCGGGACGATGAAGATGGGATCGTATCCGAATCCGCCTTCGCCCCGGGGCTCCTCCGCGATCCGCCCCTCGCAGGCGCCTTCGAAGGTTCGCACGGTGCCGTCGGGCGTCGCGACCGCCACGACCGCGCGGTAGCGCGCCGTGCGCAGCCCTTCGGGCACCCCGCGGAGCCGGCCCAGGACCCAGGCGTTTCGGTCGTCATCGGTCGCCGTCGGGCCGAGAAAGGTGGCCGAGTCCACCCCGGGGGCACCGCCCAGGGCGTCCACCTCCAGGCCCGAGTCGTCGGCCAGCGCGATGCACCCCGTGAGGCGGGCGACGGCAGCGGCCTTGCTGATGGCGTTCGCCTCGAACGTGCGGCCGATCTCCGGCAGCGGCGGGATGTCGGGGTAGTCGTCCAGGGTCCGCACCCGTACCGGGAGGTCCGCCAGCAGCGCCTCCAGTTCGCGGACTTTTCCGCGGTTGCGGGTCGCCAGGACGATGGCGTCGGCCATGCAGGCCGCTAGCGGGGCAGGGTCGCCAGCACGTCGGCCAGCGCGGCCTTCTGCGCCGCGACCAGCGCGCGCACTCCTTTCTCCCCCAGGGTGAGCAGCGTGAGCAACTCCTGGCGGGAGTACGGTGCCCCCTCGGCGGTACCCTGCAGTTCGACGATCCGGCCCGACTCGGTCAGCACCAGGTTGAGGTCCACCCGCGCCCGCGAGTCCTCGGCGTAGGTGAGGTCGAGGAGCATCTCGTCGCCCACGATCCCGACGCTGGTGGCAGCCACGAACTCGCGCAGCGGCCACCAGGCCAGTGCTCCGCTGCGGCGCAGCACGACCAGGGCGTCCACCAGTGCGACCATCGCGCCGGTCACAGACGCCGTCCGCGTGCCGCCGTCGGCCTGGAGGACATCGCAGTCGAGGGTGATGGTCCGCTCGCCCAGCTTCTGGAGGTCTGTCGTCGACCGCAGGGACCGGCCGATCATGCGCTGGATCTCCTGGATCCGCCCTCCCTGCCGCGCAGGGTCGCGGGGGCTGCGTTCGTGGGTCGAGCGCGGCAGCATGCCGTACTCGGCGGTGATCCATCCCTGGCCGGCGCCGCGGAGCCAGGGCGGCACCCGCTCCTCCACCGTAGCGGTGCACACCACGCGCGTCTGGCCCAGCGTGATGAGCACCGAGCCCTCGGCGTGGGGAATGAAGTGCCGGACGATCTCGACCGGCCGCAGGTCATCGGGCTGGCGGCCATCGGCTCTCGGCATGGACGGCTCCTGGCGTCGCGGACTGCCGGTGTGTTTCGGGGCCGCGGCGGAGGACTCCTGGAATCCGGGGGCCGGCGGGGGCGGGGATCAGGAGGCCGGGACCGGGTAGACGGCCAGGAAGCGCTGGATCGCCCGGGAGATCGCCTCGGCCAGGCGCTGGCGGAAGGCCTGCTGGCGCAGCCGGGCCTCCTCGTCCGGGTTGGAGATGTAGGCCACCTCGACCAGCACGGCCGGCACGGGGCTGTCGCGCAGGACCAGGAAGTTAGCCGTCTTGATGCCGCGGTTGGCCAGACCGGGGATGCGTCCCAGTTCTTCCTGCATCATCTGGGCGAGGACCAGGCTCTGCGGCGTGAGGTAGTAGGTCTCCGACCCGTTGGAAGCCGGCCGCGTGGACGCATTGGCGTGGATGCTCACGAAGACCGACGCACCCTGCTCCCTGGCCATCCGCGGGCGGTCGGGCAGGTCCACGAAGATATCCGTCTCGCGCGTCATGACCACCCGGACCCCGGCGCGGACGAGGACCTCGCGGACGCGCCGGGCGATGTCGAGGACGACGTCCTTCTCCAGCAGCCCGGTCGGCCCGATGGCCCCGGTGTCCTTGCCGCCGTGGCCCGCGTCAATGGCCACCACATGAGCGCCCTGCCGCGGTTCGGGAATCTCCACGACGATCACGCTGGCGCCCTCGGGCGAGGGGGCGACCGTGTAGGCGGCCCTGCGCCTCAGTTCCACCACCACCCGCGTGATGAGGGGATCGGTCTGGAACTGCGCCGCACGGACCTCACTCACCACCGGACTCGTCACCGGGATCTCCTGCTTGACCGGGACGAAGATCGCGCCGGCCACGTCGATCACCACGCGGTCGGGATCCGGCAACTCGCGCACGGTGTACTCCAGCGGCATCGTGCCTTCGATGAGGACCCGGAACCGCGAGCCAGGCTGCTCGACCCGGACCTGGAGCACCCGCGGGAGGCCGTCGTCGGGGATGGGCTCGGGGGCAGCCACGCCGGGCGGGAGCGGAACCGGGGCGTGGGCGTCCGGGCCGGCGTCTTGGGGCGCGCCCGGCGGGAGGGGGCCCGCGCCGCTGGCGGCCGTCGGCACCTGGAGGGGAGGATTCGGCGCCGGGGCGGCGACGGGCGGAGGCGGCGCCTGCACCGCCGGAGCCCCGCGCGGCCGGACCTCCAGCGTCAGGATGAAGGAGTCGGCCGCGGCCACCACGCGCGACTCGGCAGGACCCATCAGGTCGAACACGACCCGGGTGACGTACGGCTTGATCTGGAACTGCCCGGCGCGCACGCGCGCCACGCCGGCCTCGCCCACCGGTACGTCCTGGTCGGTCAACCGGAAGGCGCCGCCGTGCAGATCCACGACGAGGCGGTCGGGGCCTGACAGCACCCGCGTCTCGGCCCGCAGGGGCCCGGTGGCGTCCACGACGACCCGCACCGCGCCGTCTTCGCGGCGCACCGCCAGGCCGGTGATCTGGGAAGCCACGTGCAGCGTCCTGGAAGGCTGGTCGAAGCGTACCCAGGCTCCGAGCAGCATGAAGACCGGATGCGCGGGGACATAGGGCACCTCGCCGATTATGACCGGCGGGGTCGGCAACGGTCGCGCCACGCCGCTGACCTGCGCGGTGGTCTCGCCGATCCGCAGCCGGATCACCAGCCCGGTGCGGTTGGTGATCAGGATCGCGCGATCAGCCGGCTGCCAGACGGCCGCGGCGCCGAAGGCCTCAAACACGCGAATCGCCGGGATCATGACCTGCCCCGCCTGCATCACCGCAGGCGCGGCCAGTCCGACCGGCGATCCGTTGACGACCACCTGGATGCCCGGTTGTCCCGCGGCGGGCGCGACGCCGGCCGCCAGGACCACGAGCAGCATCCACAGGATCAGATTCCGCACGCCGCACCCCGTTCGGTGCGCTGACCACCCTCCCCCTCGTCTAGCATTCCCTCCGGCATCTCCCGCAAGTCCGCTCAATTCGGCCCCCCGGGGGGAACTCCTGCCCCGCCGGGCGAAGAGGCCCGCGGGGGGAGTGCCGGTGCACGTGGACGCCCGCCTGGTCTACAGGACACTGGCCGAGGTTCCCGCGATCGCCGGGACCGCCGAGCGCCTGGGATTCGACGGATTGTGGGCGAGCGAGACCGATCACGATCCCTTCCTCGCCCTGGCGCTGGCCGCCGGCGCTACCACACGAATTCGGTTGGGCACGTCCATCGCGCTGGCCTTCACCCGGAGTCCCACCACCCTGGCCTACACCGCCTGGGACCTGGCGCAGTACTCGCAGGGCCGCTTCACCCTCGGCCTGGGCACGCAGGTCAAGGCGCACATCACGCGGCGCTTCGGGATGCCGTGGGATCCTCCGGCGCCGAAGCTGCGCGAGGTCGTGGCGGCCATCCGTGCGGTCTGGGCCGCCTGGGGTCAAGGCCGTCCGCTCTCCTTCCGCGGGAAGTACTTTGCCCTGTCGCTGATGACCCCGTTCTTCACCCCGCCCGGCCCGACGCCGCCCGGGCTGCGCATCGACGTGGCGGGCGTGGGAGCCCGCCTGTGCCGGCTCGCCGGCGAGGTCGCCGACGGGTTCCACGTGCACCCCTTCCACACGCGCCGCTACCTCCGCGAGGTGGTGGTCCCCCAGCTGGCGATGGGCCTGCAGCGGAGCAGGCGGGCCCGTCGCGACTTCACCGTCACCGCCAGCGTCTTCGTCGCCATGGGGTCGCAGGATGACGTGCGCGCGCGGCTGGAGGAGATCCGCCGCACGCTGGCCTTCTATGCCTCCACGCCGACCTACCGGCCGGTCCTGGCGCTGCACGGCTGGGTCGAGATCGGCGAGCAGTTGAGCCGCCTGGCCGCGCGCGGCCAGTGGGAGGCGATGGGACGCCTCGTCAGCGACGAGATGCTGGCCGAGGCCGCGCTGTGGGGGGCGCCCGACGAGGTGGCGGTCCGGCTGCGTGCCGAGTACAGCGGGCTGGTCGACCGGATCGCCACCTACGAGGCGGTGGTCCCCGGCCAGCGCGAGGACGTCTGGCGGGTGCTGCTCGACGGGCTCAGGCGGACCCCCTAGCCACCGGCCCCCGTCGCCTCCAGTTCTGCACTTACGTCCTCCATCAGCGGCCGCAACACCCGCGCCGAGAAGTCGAACTCGGCGCCCGCAGCGGCAAACAGCACCGGCAGCGGCTCGCGGCCGCCGAGGGCCAGGGCCGCGCGATACCGGCGCACCGTCCCCGCCGGGTCGCGGCGGGCCTGCCGCCATACCTGCAGCGCCCCCACCTGCGCGATCCCGTACTCGATGTAGTAGAACGGGACCTGGAAGAGGTGGAGCTGTCGGTGCCACAGCGATGCCTCGGCGTCCTCGTAGCCTTCGAAGGACACGCCGGGGTTGAAGCGACGGAAGGTGCCCAGCCACACCGCGCGCCGCTCGTCCCGCGAGTGGCCCGGATGGGTGTAGAGCCAGTGCTGGAAGGCATCGATCGTCGCCACCCACGGGAAGAGGCCCACGATCCGTTCCAGCTGCTCGCGGTAGGCGCGCCGTCTGTCCTCGGGCGACGGGTAGAACACGTCCAGGTGCGGGGTGGCCAGCAACTCCATGGCCATGGACGCCACCTCGCAGAACTCCAGGGGGGCGTCCCGGTAGTCGATCAAGGGATCCTCGCGGGAGGCCAGCGTGTGAATGGCGTGGCCGCCCTCGTGGAGCAGCGTGCGCAGATCGCGTTCGACCCCCACGGCGTTCATGAAGATGAAGGGGATGCGACGCTCCTGCATCGTGCGCTGGTAGCCGCCGGGGGCCTTGCCCTTGCGGCTCTCCAGGTCGAGCAACCCCTGCTCGCGCAGGAACCCAAACTGGCGGCCGAGCTCGGGGTCGACCCGGGCAAAGACCGCCTCGACGCCGCGGGCGAGCCGGTCGGCGGTCTCGAAGGGCCGCAGCGGCGGTCGGCCCTGGGGATCGACGTCGAGGTCCCAGGGCCTGAGCACGTCCAGGCCGAGGGCCTGCCGCCGCTCCTCCAGCAGCCGGCGCCAGACCGGCAGCACCGTCTCCTCGACGGCATCATGAAACCGCAGGCAGTCCTCCGGCGTGTAGTCAAAACGCTCGCGCCGGCGGAACGCGTACGCCCGGTAGTCCTCGAACCCGGCGTGGCGGGCGAGGCGATGGCGCAGCGCCAGCAACTGGTCAAAGATCGCCTCCAGCCGGTCGCGGTCCTGCAGCCGACGGCGGGCCACCAGTTCCCAGGCCTCCTGCCGCAGCGCGCGGTCGGGTTCCTCCAGGTAGGGCGCCATCTGCTGCAGGGTGTGCTCCCGCCCCCGGAAGACCACCGTCATCGCACCGGCGATCTTCTGGAACTGCTGTTTGAGTTTGTCTTCCTCCAGTTCCAGCGGCACGTTCTCGGGCCGAAACAGCGTCACCCGGTTGGCGACGAGCCGGTCGAGGACGTGGTAGCGCGCCGGGAGGTCCCGACGGTGCGGTGAGCGGAGGTAGGCCTCGTCCAGCGCGTGGGCCAGGGGCTTCACCATGGGGACGACGCGCTCGATGAAGGTCAGGTAGGCGTGCTCGCGCGCGGGATCGTCGGTCTGGCTCGTCATCGCCACGTACCGACGGGCGCGTGCCTCGTCGATGACCGCCAGCAGTTCGCTGGCATCCTCAAGCCACCGCTCCAGGGCCGCCGCCGAGGCGGGCTGCGCGTCCAGCAGCCGCCGGAAGAGCGGCTCAAGCTGGGCCGGGTCGCCGGCGTCTACCTCCGGCGGGACGAATCGCCGCGGGAACGTCCGGGTCAGATCCACCGCCATCTCAGCGCGCCTCGGCCCAACCGTGATGGCCTCCAGCACATCGCTCATCCAAGGCAATTCCCACGCAGTATAGCAATCCCATCTGCCCGGCAGAAGGCCCACTCTCCTGTCAACGCGAAATCATGGCCGGAATCGTCCACGGGAGGGTGCGCAGTGGTCCTGCGGATTGTGGTGTTCGGCAGCGGGGCGGTCCTGATGGGGCTGGAGATCGTGGGCAGCCGGGTGATCGCGCCGTTCTTCGGCAGTTCGGTGTTCGTGTGGGGCGCCCTGATCAGCATCTTCCTGGGCGCGCTCAGCCTCGGCTACTACCTTGGCGGTACCGCAGCCGACCGCTGGCCCCGCAGCGGCGTCCTGGCCGCCCTGCTGTCGGCGGCCGGGGTCGCGATCATCGCGCTCAACGTCGCCTCGCGGCCCGTGCTGCTGGCGTTCGACGCCTGGGACCTGGGGCCCCGGCTCAGCCCACTGCTGTCCTCCATCGTGCTCTTCGCGGTCCCCAGCGTGCTCATGGGCATGACCTCACCCTTTGCCATCAAGCTCGTGGCGCAGGACCTGGCGACCGTGGGCGCCACCGCCGGCGTCCTCTACGCCCTCTCGACGGCCGGCAGTATCTTCGGGACCATCGCCACGGCATTCTTCCTGATCCCCGCCCTGGGCGTGCGGGCGATCCTCCTGCTGCTGGGCGGCACGCTGCTGGCGCTGGCCGGGCTGCTCGTCGCAGGCACCGGCCGCGTCCTCCGGCCGGCGAGGACGGCGGCGACGGCGGCGGCCCTGGTGGCACTGGCGGCGCTGCCCGGAGGTGCCGGGCCGATCCGGCTGCCAGTTCAGCGGGTGATCTACGAGAAGGACAGCGCCTACCACCAGATCAGCGTGCTGGAAGACGGCTTCAACCGCTACCTGCGCTTCAACCGGTCGTTTCAGGGGGGCATGGTGCTGCGCGACCCCTACGAGAGCCCGTTCCTCTACACGTCCTACGCCCACCTGGCGCTGGTCTTCCACCCCGGTCCGCGCCGGGTCCTCATGATCGGGCTGGGGTCGGGCACGATCCCCAAACGCTTCACCCGGGACTATCCGGATGTGGTGGTGGACAGCGTCGAACTAGATCCGGCCGTCGTGGACGTGGCCCGGCGCTTCTTTGAGGTGAAGGACCACCCCCGGCACCGGATTGTCGTGCAGGACGGCCGCGTCTACCTCCGGCGCACCGACGCGAAGTACGACCTCATCATCCTGGACGCGTACTTCGCCGAAGGCATCCCCTTCCATCTGGCGACGAGGGAGTTCCTCGAAGTGGTGCGCGACCGGCTGCATCCCGGCGGGGTCGTGGTGTCCAACATCATCGGGGCGCTGGAGGGTCCCAACAGCCGGCTCTACCGGGCGTTGCACAAGACCTACGGCGCGGTCTTCCCCGCCCTCTACCCCTTCCCGACGGCGTTCGGCCTGGCGCGGAACCCGACCGAGACGCGCACGATCATCCTGGTCGCCGCGGGCAAGACCGGGATGAGGCCCGAGGAGATCCTGGCCTCGGCCCGCCGGCTGCGGGCCGAGGGGCGCGTGCGGCTGCCGCTGGACCGCTACGCGGGCGATTTCTACGGTGGGAGGATTTCCACCGACGACGTGCCGCTGCTCACGGACGACTACGCGCCGGTGGACATCCTCCCGGTCTACGGCTGGGAGCCCGAGCGCACCCGCTAGGCGGCTGCCTCCCGTCGCCGCTGCGGCTGCCACGCGATGCGCTGGGCATCCACAACGGCCAGGGCCGCCATGTTGACGATGGCGTCTACCTCGGCCCCGCGCGGCAGGACGTGGACCGAGCGGCCCATGCCCATGAGGATCGGCCCGATGACGGTCGCTCCGGCCAGGTGCTCCATGAGCTTGTAGGCGACGTTGGCCGCCTCCAGGCTCGGGAAGATGAGGACGTTGGCCTCTCCCCGCAGCGTCGAGAACGGGTAGTCGGCCTCCCGGAGGACGGGGTCGAGGGCCACCTCCACCATCATCTCGCCGTCCACCATGATGTCCGGCCGGCGCTGGCGGACCAGGTCGGTGGCGCGCGCCACCTTCTCCGACAGGGGATGACGTGTCGAGCCGAAGGTGGAGAACGACAACATCGCCACCCGCGGCGTCAGGTGGAACTCCAGGGCGCGGTCGGCCGCCATGATGGCGATGTCGGCCAGGTCCTCGGCGGTGGGCTCGATGTTCACGGTGGGGTCGGCAAACAGGTAGACCCTGTGGTTCCACAGGATCAGGTACAGGCCCGCGACCCGCTCGAACCCGGGGGCCACCCCCACCACCTGCAGCGCCGGGCGGATCACGTCGGGGTAGTGGTGCGCGACCCCCGCGATGCAGGCCTCGGCGTCGCCCTGGTGCACCATCATCACGCCGAAGGTGATCGGCCGCTTGACCTCGTCGGCGGCTTCGCGGCGCGTGACGCCTTTGCGCTGGCGGAGGGCGAACAGGGCCTCCGCGTACGCGGCCCGCTGCGGCGCCTGCTCGGGGTCAACGATCTCCAGGGGGATGGTGACGCGGATCTCCTCCATGCGCCGGCGGATGACCTCGGGCCGGCCCAGCAGGATCGGGTGCCCGATGCCGTCCTTGGCCACGGCGACGGCCGCCCGGATGATGGCGCGTTCCTCCCCCTCCGGGAACACGATCCGCCGCGGTGAGGCCTGGGCCTGCCTCACAATGGCGTTCATCACCTCATACCCGGGGATGAGCCGGCAGGCCAGGCGGTCCCGGTACTCGGCCAGGTCCACCCGCACCCGTGCCACACCGGTCGCCATGGCGGCCTCGGCTACGGCCGGGGCGACCCAGAGCGCCACCCGCGGGTCGTTGGGCTTGGGGATGATGTAGTCCGGGCCGAACCGCAGGCTCGTCACCCCGTAGGCCCGCAGCACGATGTCGGGGACCTCCTCCCTGGCCAGGGCGGCCAGGGCTCTGGCGGCGGCGACCTTCATCTCCTCGTTGATGCTTCTGGCCCGGACGTCGAGGGCCCCGCGAAAGATGAAGGGGAAGCCCAGGACGTTGTTGACCTGGTTGGGGAAGTCCGACCGACCGGTGGCGACGATGGCATCGGGCCGGGCCGCCCGCGCTTCGTCGTAGGGGATCTCGGGGTCGGGGTTGGCCATGGCGAAGATGATGGGCCGCGCCGCCATGCTCTGCACCATCTCGCGGGTGACCAGGTTGGGCCCGGAGAGCCCCACGAAGATGTCCGCGCCCCGCAGGGCGTCGGCGAGGGTGCGCGCCGGTGTCTCGACGGCGAAGCGCTCCTTGTAGGGATTCATGCCCTCCGTCCGCCCCTTGTAGATGACTCCCCGGGTGTCGCACATGGTGATGTGCTCGCGCGGCAAGCCCAGGCGCACGAAGAACTCCGCGGTCGCCACGGCCGAGGCGCCGGCGCCGCTGATGACGCAGCGCACGTCCTCGATATGTTTGCCCACCAGGTCCAGGGCGTTCAGCAGCGCCGCGCCGGTGATGATGGCGGTGCCGTGCTGGTCGTCGTGGAAGACCGGGATGTCCAGCAGGTCCTTCAGCCGCGCCTCGACCTCGAAGCACTCCGGCGCCTTGATGTCCTCCAGGTTGATCCCCCCGAAGGTCGGCGCGAGGGCCCGGACCGCCGCGACGATCTCATCGGGGGTCTTCGCGTCCACCTCGATGTCGAAGGCGTCCACGTCGGCGAAGCGCTTGAACAGGAGCGCCTTGCCTTCCATGACCGGCTTGCTGGCCACCGGGCCCAGGTTGCCCAGGCCGAGGATGGCGGTACCGTTGCTGACGACCGCCACCAGGTTCCCCTTGTTGGTGTAGGTGTAGGCGTCAAGCGGCGACTTGTGGATCTCCCGCACAGGCTCGGCCACCCCCGGGCTGTAGGCCAGCGTGAGGTCGCGCTGGGTGGCGCAGGGTTTGGTGATGGTGATCGCGATCTTGCCCGGCCGGCCTCGAGCGTGGTACTCGAGGGCGTCCTCGCGCGTGAACGCCGGTGGGACCATAGAGGTCACCCCCCAAATGAAGTCATCACCCCTACCGTAACAACGGGGATCCCGCGGCACATCGGTTGGCGACCCGAGAGTGGACCTGGGGCGGCACCTGTAGTCCTTTCGGGCTGCCTCTGGTGCCCAAAAGCACTACAGCAACATCCCATTCCTCCTCGATGCCGGCCGGATGGCCCGCAGGCTACGGTGGACGAGGAGGTGGCCCCCGTGATGCCGCGGATCATCCCCGAACACCGCCTCGCCCTGATGCGGGTGCGCGCGGCCAGGGCAAACGCTCTGGACGTGTGGAGACAGATCCTCCGGCGCGAGCAGGACGCCAATCACCATAGGCTGGGCATCGCCCGGAGGGAACTGGAGGCCGTCAGAGCCGCCAATCGGGAGGTCATCGCCGAGCACAAACGGATCTTCCGGGCAGTCGTCGAGCAGATGAAGGCCGAGGCGGAGGACTACAAGGTCGTCTACCTGCAGGCGAAGCGCGAGGGAAAGCGTCTGATTCAGTTCATCGACCGCGTGTACGGGCGGGCCGCCTAGGCCTGCGACGGCTCGCCGGAGTCAGCCGGCGGAGACGGCTGCTCTGGCGGCACTTGCCGGGCCGCCCTGGCGGCGGCCCGGCCGTGCTTGCGGGCAAGCTTGCGGGCCCGCTCCTCCTGCTTGCGGATTTCCCGTGCCCGCTTGGCTGCACTGTACCGGGGTCGAGCCATGGATGCCTCCTGGCGGCGGGATAGGCCTGCCGCCCGCTTATCGTCTCACGAATGGACGCGCAGTGCAAATGCCCCGCGCACGGCGGTTGCCTTCCGACCGCCACTCCGATACGCTGAACTCCATGGGGCGTGTCATCGCGCTGAGCCTGGCCGTGTTGTGCCTCTGGGCCGACGCCGGCGCGCAGCTTCCGTCCTTCCCCGACGGCGTCGCCGCGGGTGATGTCACTCAGGGCGCGGCAGTCATCTGGACCCGGGCGCCCGGCGCCGGCGGGCTGCGCATCGAGTACGGCACCGATCCGGGCCTCGCGGGCGCGCAGACGGCCGGCCCGCTCTACCCTGACGCCGCGACCGACTACACGGTGAAGGTCGACCTGCGGGACCTCCAGCCCGGTCGGCGGTATGCCTACCGGGTCCGGGCGGGAGACACGATCGGGCCGGCGGGGACCTTTGTGACGCCGCCCGCCCCGGACCGTCCCGCCTCCCTGAGCCTGGTCTGGGGGGCTGACACCTATGAACTCTTCAGACCCTTCCACATCTTTGAAGCCGCCCGCAGCCGCACGCCCGACCTGTTCCTGTTCCTGGGGGACACCATCTACGCGGACCTGGCGCCGGTGAGGGCCCGGACGCTGGAGCAGTACCGCCAGAAGTACCGCACACACCGCGACGACCCATCCTTCCAGTCGTTCCTGGCCTCGACGGCGACCTGGGCCGTCTGGGATGACCACGAGGTGGCGAACAACTTCGACAGTACCCACCGCCGGCTGGCGATCGGCCTGCAGGCCTTCATCGAAGCCTGGCCGATCCGGACATCCCCCGCGGATCCCCGACGGCTGTACCGCAGCGTCCGGTGGGGCCGCAGCGCCGAGATCTTCATCCTCGACACCCGGCAGTACCGGTCGCCCAACCCGTCGCCCGACGGGCCGGACAAGACGATGCTGGGCCGCGCGCAGAAGCAGTGGTTGCTGGACGGGCTGGTCCGCTCGACCGCCACGGTGAAGATCATCGCCAGCAGCGTGCCGCTCCGCTACCACAGCAGGGATTCGTGGGAAGGCTACACCACCGAGCGGGATGAGATCCTGCGCTTTCTCCACGACCGGCGCATCCAGCCCGTGCTCTTCCTGACCGCCGACGTCCACTACGCGGCGTGGATCCGCCACCCGGAGGGGCCCTACGAGGCGATCGCCGGTCCCCTCGGGGCGTTCCCGGCGCGGGCGGCGCATGCGGCCGGCCGGCCCGGCGTGCTGTGGGCCGAGACCGGACGCAACAATTATGGGTGGTTGCGCCTGGTTGACAACCGGATCATGCTGGAGTGGCGCGATGATCAGGACCGACTGATGCACTCGGTGCGCATCCCGGCGATGCCCTGACGTCGGCGGATCAGCGCTGCTCAGTGAGGGGACAATGGACGCCTACCTGGCGATCGTGAGCAGGCGGGGCGTGCGGCGCGACCAGGACCGCCGATCCCCGAGGTCGTCCTGAGGCAGATCCCGGAGG
>JAVKHQ010000005.1:0-117180 GCA_031459875.1 Candidatus Fervidifonticultor sextus
GGTGCAGAGCGTGCCCGCGGCGCTGGGCGACGACGTGGGCGCCATCGGCGCCGCGGCGGTGGTCCGGGAGCGACGGAAGGCGGGGTCCGCGGAAGTAGACCACCGGGGGTGAGATTGTCCAATGAACTTATAAACCAGGGCACGGCAACTCCCGGTCATCTGGGAGTTCGGCAGAGATCTGGTGACGCACGCACAGCAGGAATTTCCGGCTCCTCGTTGCAAGAAACTGTCTGTTTGGCTCGCTGGATTCCTAGTGGAGGTGAGAAGGAATGGGGGAGGGGGGTCGTGCGCGTCGGATCGTCCGAGGCCAGATCGATCGGCGGACCTTCCTGAAGAGCGCAGGCGTTACCCTACTTGCGCTCTCGCAGCTTGACCGGATCGCCCTGGCGGCCCCCGGCGGCCCGCCCAAGCGCGGCGGCGTCCTGGTGGTGGGCGCCGACGTGAGCCCGCCGGGGCTGGATCCGCAGAAGTCTGCCGCGGCGCACTCCTGGATGATTTCCGAGCACATCTACTCCAACTTGTTGCGACGCAGCCCGACCATGAAGATCGTACCGGACCTGGCGGAGAGCTATGAGATCGTCAACCCGACCACCTACACTTTCAAGCTACGGAGGGGCGTCACGTGGCACCATGGCCGCGAGGTAGTCGCAGACGACGTCAAGTACTCGTTTGAGCGAATGATGGATGCCCGGACCGCCTCGCCCTGGCGTTCCATCTGGCTCATCATCGAACGCATCGACGTTCCAGACAGGTACACGGTCCGCTTTACGACACGGCGGCCGTTTGCCCCGTTCTTCTCGTATCTGGCCACACCGCACTACTCGTCAATTGTGCCCCGCGATGTTGTGGAAAAGTCCGGCGACCTCCAACAGACGGCATCCGGCACCGGGCCGTTTGTGCTGGAACGCTTCGTGCCCGAGAACATCGTGGTGCTCAAGCGCAATCCGAACTATTTCGAGAGCGGTCTGCCCTACCTGGATGGGATTGAGTATCGGATCATCCCCGACGAAGCCGCACGCCTGGCAGCCCTGCGCACCGGCAGCATTCATTACATGTGGTCGGCCGATCCCCTGGTGGACGAGCAGGTCAAGGGCATGCCGGGAGTCGCGATCCTGGAGCCGAAGGGATACTGCGGCCAGCACGGCCTGGCCTTCAATCAGACGAAGCCGCCGTTCGACGACGTCCGGGTGCGCAGGGCGGTGAGCGTGAGCCTCAACCGCCGTGAGATTATCCGCGTGGTCCTGCGTGGCAAAGGCGGCATCTCGACCAAGATTCCTCCCTGCGACGCTCCGTTCGGCTATAGTGGAGACGAGCGCGGCCTGCCGTACTACGAACACAACCCGGCCCTGGCCCGCCAGCTGCTGTCGGAGGCTGGCTACCCGCGCGGGCTGGATACGACCCTGGAGGTACCTCCCCGCTTTCCGCAGACCGTGCGGACCGGCGAGGTCATGCGCGAACAACTGGCGGCGGCGGGCATCCGGGTGACCCTCAAGCAGATGGAGTGGGGCGCCGCGCTGACCAACTATATCCGCACCACCTACGATGGGATGAGTATGATCCCGCTGGTGTGGCAGCCGGATCCCGACGCCCATGTCTACGACATCTATCACAGCGACTCTGCCATCAACCTGGGGAAGTTCCGCGATCCCTTTGTGGATCAACTTCTCGACTTGGGCCGGACAACCCTGGACCGCGAGAAGCGCGTGGCGATCTATCAGCAGTTGCAGCGCTACTTCGCCGACCAAGCCTACATGATCTACCCATATGCATCAGGCGCGGTGGAGCTGCTCAGGGACTTCGTGAAGGGGTATGTTTCCATTCCGGGGGCTCAGCCGCCGAGCCGGAGCCGACAGTTCTTCAAGCAGGTCTGGCTGGATAAGTAGGTCTGGCCGCCAGGGCGGAATTGCCCGCGCGACGCTGTAGGAATCGGATGCGGGCGTATGTTGTCAAGCGGTTCCTACTGCTGATCCCGACCCTGGTCGGGATTTCCGTCATCTCGTTCCTGACCATCCACCTGATCCCGGGCGATTTGGTCACAGTCCTGCTGGGAATCACTGCGAGCCAGAATGAGCAGAACCGCCAGGCGATCATCGCCGCGTTGCACCTGGATCAGCCACTGGCAGTGCAGTACCTCCACTGGATCGCTGGCGTGCTGCGGGGCGATCTGGGCCGCTCGCTGGTCCACGGCGCGCCCGTCGCGGGGGAACTGTGGCGGTCGTACCCCGTGACGATCCAGTTAACGGTGATGTCCATGGCCACTGCCCTGGCCCTGGGGGTGCCACTGGGTGTCCTGTGTGTGACCCGATGGGGCCGGAAGATCGAGCCCCTGGTCCGCGTTGCCTCGCTCCTGTTCATCTCGGCGCCGGCCTTCTTCGTCGGCACGGTGTTGATCGTGCTGGGGGCGCGCTACTTTCCAGCGCTGCCGACCCTGGGGTACGTTTCCTTCCTGGAGGCGCCCGGCCGCAGCCTGCTGCACATGCTTCCGGCGGCGGCAGTCCTCGGCGCCGCCATCTCCGCGATCCTGCTCCGTTACACCCGGGCCAGCATGCTGGAGGTCCTGGAGCAGGATTACGTCCGGACGGCGCGGGCCAAGGGCCTGGACGAGTTCCTGGTGACCTACCGGCACGCACTGGCCAACGCGCTGATCCCGGTCATAGCCGCAGCAGGCATTCAGTTCGTGGCTCTGTTCGGAGGCGCGGTGATCGTGGAGGAAGTGTTTGCGCTGCCCGGGATCGGCCGGTTGGTCGTGAATGCCATCTACCAGCGGGACTATACACTGATCCAGGGCGCGGTGCTGTTCCTGACGGCCAATGCGGTGCTGATCAACCTGGGGATCGACATCCTCTACCACGTGGTGGACCCGCGCATCGTGTATGGTTAGCGCCCGTGTCGGGCTCACTCCCCGAGCGTCCGGCCTCCACCCGCGCTGGACCGTGTGGCGGCGCCTGCGACGGAACTGGTCGGCCGCGCTCGGTGGGAGCATTGTGATCTCTCTGGTCGTCGTGGCTGCGCTGGCCCCCCTCCTGGCCCCGCGCGGCCCCACGGATCTCCACTCCGGGTTCGAGATCCAGGCGCCCTCGCGGGCGTTCCCCTTCGGCACGGACGAACTGGGGCGCGATATCCTCAGTCGTGTGATCTTCGGGGCGCGCATCTCCATGGGCGCGGCGCTGGCGTCGGTGTTCCTGGCCGCGGCTGCGGGTGTGCCGCTGGGCGTGGTCATCGGCTTCTGGGGCGGTACGGTCGACCTGCTGGCGATGCGGCTGTTCGACATCCTGTTCGCGTTTCCGGCAATCCTCCTGGCCATCGCCATCGTTGCGGCGCTGGGGCCGAGCCTGCCGAACCTGGTCCTCACCATCTCGCTGCTGACGATGCCTCAGTTCGCCGTTCTGGCGCGGGGGGCGACCCTTGCCGTCCGACCCCTGGAGTACGTGCAGGCCGCCGTCGCCCTGGGGGCCTCCCATACCCGCATCGTCTTCGCGCACATTCTGCCGAACGTGGCAGCGCCGCTGATCGTGGCGGCGACTTTGAACCTGTCCATCGTGATCTTGGTCGAGGCCGGTCTCAGCTTCCTCGGCCTGGGAACGCAGCCGCCGACCCCCAGCTGGGGAGGCATGATCAGCCGTGGCCGGCAATACATGATCATCGCGCCCTGGCTTGTCGTCTTTCCAGGCCTTGCCATCATGCTCTCGGTGTTGGGGTTCAACCTGCTGGGCGACGGGCTGCGCGAGGTGCTCGATCCGAGGATGCATCGGGGAGGTGGCTAGCGTGAAGGTGAAGATCGCGGCGATCCAGGCCAGGCCGGTGTCGGCGGAGTTCGACGACATGTGGAGCGGTGCGGACGTGGCCCACGCCTGCGAGCTGCTGGAAGCCGCGGCGCGCGAGGGAGCCCACTGCGCGTGCTTCCCAGAACTGTACCCGCGCGTGGGGGAGGAGGCACTGCGCAGCGCCGCCAGGCGGCTCGGCCTTCATGTGGTGGCCGGCCTCATCGAAGGCACCCGTGAGCGCTGGTACAATACCGGGATCATCATCGGCCCCGACGGTGAGGTCATCGGCCGACAGAGAAAGAACTTCCCGACGCAAGGGGAGATCGACGGTGGCGTCGTGGCAGGGAAAGGCTACCAGGTATTCGACACCGCCATCGGCCGGCTGGGGGTCGTGATCTGCTCCGACTTTGCCTTCTTCACTGACGGTGTGCAGGCACTGGTCGACGGCGGCGTGGATATCATCTTCAACCCGTCGTGGTGGTTCGCCCTGGGCGCAGTCTACCCCGCCACGGTGATCGGCCGCCATATGGAATACGGCAAACCGGTTATCGGCGTGGACATCGCTGCCTGCTCGCTGCTGCTGCGGAAGGACGGCAAGGTCATCCAGCGCTTTCCTCGCGCTGGCGGCTACTCCACTGTGTGCGTGCCGCCGACTGTCGGCGATCTCGCCGAACTGGCGGAGTGGTTCCGCACCAAACCCGGCGGCATCAACACCGGCGACGGCTTCATTCAGACGTTGGGCGAAGATGAAGGGATCCTTTATGCGGAAGTCGACCTGGAAGCGGTGCGGCGGTTCCCCGGCTATTTCTACCGCGCGGCGCGGCCGGCGGTGTCATCGCGAGGAGAGGCATGACCATCACACCGGATTGGGAGCAGGGCATCGATTGGGAGGCGCTGCGCCTGTATCGACGGAAACGCCTTTGCGAAGCCATGGAGCGCCACGACTTGCATGCCGTGCTCTACACCAAACTTGACACCATCCGTTACACGACCAGCTTCCGGCCGATCTACAGCATGTGGTTCCATGGTACGCGCTATGCGGCGCTGTTGACCGCCGACGGGCACCTGACCTTCTTCGTCGCCAGCGGGGACGTGGCACGTGTGGCCCGCACCATGCCCTGGGTCACTGATGTGGTGCCGTTTCCGTTCGTCTTTGCCGACGGGACACCCCTCATCGCCGACGCGGTCCGGCGCCTCGGCCTGCGCGGCCGCATCGGTGTGGACCTGCTGCCCCTTGGATCGCTGCGCCGGCTTGAGCAAATGCTGCCGGAGGTCCAGTTTGTGGACGGACAGGAGGCCATCGAGGAGGCGCGCCGGATCAAGCATCCGATCGAAGTCCAGATGCTCCGTCTGGCGGCGGAGGTGGTTGACCTGGGCATGCAGGCGGCCATCGCCGCGGTGCGGCCCGGCGCCACTGAGATCGAGGTCTCGACGGCTGCAACGTCCGCGATGATGCTGGCGGGCTCCGAGGATATCCCCTACTATCCGCTGGTGGCCTCGGGTGAGCACGGCTGGCTGGGTTACCGGTTTCCCACCACCAGGCGCATCCGTCCTGGGGAGATGGTACGGATCGACTGCGGCGCGGCCATCGTCAACGGCTACAACGGCGACATCGCACGCATTGCTTTTGCCGGAGAGCCCACCGAGGAGCAGCGCCGAGTCTACCGAGCAGTGTACGAGATGTTGCAGACCGGAATCGACCGACTGCGGCCCGGGGTGCTGACGACCGAGGTCGTGGAAGCCGTCGCCGAGGTTGCGCGCCGCTGGGGGTATGCTGACCACACCTACTTCGGCATCCTGGGACACGGCTTGGGTACGGATCTTCACGAGGCCCCGACCATTGGGGAGAGAGTTGTCGGCGGCCGCCCGCCGGAGCGCCTTGAGCCCGGGATGGTGGTCGGCCTCGAGCCCGGCGTTCTGCTGCCCGGGGTGGGCGGGGGCCACCTGGAGGACGTCGTACTCGTCACCGAGGGTGTCCCGGAGGTGCTCACCAAGACGCCGTTCCTCGTGGAGTACCTATAGACCGGCTGCGCGAAGTCCATGCAACGCAGGTGACGCTGGAGGGGTCACGAGGGGCCGGATGTGGCGCTTGTCTCTGGACTCCTCCGCGGAATCCGGTAACCCCTGCTCCCCTCAAGATACCGATTCGGTTACGCCCTACAGCATCTCCAGGTCGATCCGCCGCGCCACGAAGTTCGTGTACACCTCGCCGCGGCGGAAGAAGGCGTTGTCCAGCACCTTGAGGTGGAAGGGGATCGTGGTCTGGATGCCGGCGATCTCGAACTCGGTGAGCGCCCGGCGCATCCGCGCGATGGCCTCATCGCGGTCGCGGCCCCAGGTGATGACCTTGGCCACCAGTGAGTCGTAGTAGGGGGGGATCGCATATCCGGGGTAGCAGTGGGTGTCCACCCGCACACCCGGCCCCCCCGGCGGGTGAAAGGCTGTCAGGACCCCCGCCGACGGCCGGAACTGGTGCCGGGGGTCCTCGGCGTTGATCCGGCACTCCAGGGCGTGGCCGCGGATCTCGATGTCGCGCTGGCCGAAGCGCAGCCGTTCGCCGGCGGCGATGCGGATCTGCTCCTTGACGATGTCGACGCCCGTCACCATCTCGGTGACCGGATGCTCGACCTGGATCCGCGTGTTCATCTCCATGAAGTAGATGTTCTCGTGCGCATCCACCAGGAACTCGATGGTCCCGGCGTTGACGTAGCCGATGGCCTGGGCCGCGCGCACCGCTGCGCGGCCCAGCGCCGCCAGCGTCCGATCCCGCAGCCGCGGCGGGGGGGCCTCCTCGATCAGCTTCTGGTGCCGGCGCTGGATCGAACAGTCGCGCTCGCCCAGGTGCAGGACTGTGCCGTGCGCGTCGGCCAGGACCTGGACTTCGACGTGGCGCGGCTCTTCCAGGTACTTCTCGATATAGAGGCGGCCGTCGCCGAAGGCCGCCTGGGCCTCGCGGTGCGCGGTCTCCAGCGCCGCCTTCAGGTCGTCGGGGGTGTGGACGACGCGCATCCCCCGGCCCCCGCCCCCGGCCGCGGCCTTGATGATGAGGGGGTAGCCGGTCGCGCGTGCGGCCTCCTGCGCCTCCCGCTCGCCGGCCACCGGGCCGGGACTGCCGGGGACCACCGGCACCCCGGCCTTCTGCATCATGGCGCGGGCGGCAGCCTTGTCGCCCATCAGCTCGATGGCCCGGGCCGGCGGGCCGATGAAGGCGAGCTGGCTGTCCGTGACGATCTCGGCGAAGCGGGCGTTCTCGGCCAGGAACCCGTAGCCCGGGTGGATGGCGTCCACCCCGAGCAACTCGGCGGTGCTCATGATGTTGGGGATGTTCAGGTACGACCCCGCGCTGGCGGCCGGCCCGATGCAGAACGCCTCGTCGGCCATCTTCACGTGGAGAGAAGACCGGTCGGCCTCCGAGTAGACGGCCACGGTGCGGATGCCGAGTTCGTGGCATGCCCGGATGATGCGGACGGCGATCTCCCCGCGGTTGGCCACGAGGACTTTGCGGAACATCTACCTGGGGCTGGCGGCAGGATCCAGGAGGAACAGGGGCTGCCCGTACTCGACCGGCGAAGCGTTTTCCACCAGCACGCGGACGATCCGGCCGCGCTTCTCGGCCTGGATCTCATTAAAGAGTTTCATCGCCTCGATGATACAGACGACCTGCCCTTCCTCGACGATGTCGCCCTCGGCGACAAAGGGCGGGGCATCGGGCGAGGCCGCCCGGTAGAAGGTGCCGACCATGGGGGCGACGATCGGTTCCAGATGATCGGTGTCCGCACCGGCCGCGGCGGGACTGCCGGCAGCGGGCACGGGAGTCGCCTCCCGTGACGCGGGCGGAGAGGTGGGCAGCGCCTCGTCGGCCGCGGCGACCCGCCCGGCGGCCGGGCCCGGCGCGGCCCGGCGGACGCGCACTCTGAGCGCCGGACTCTCGACCTCCAGTTCGGCGAGGTCCAACTCCTCGGCCAGCCGCGCGACCTCGCGGACCTGCTCGAAGTCAATGCGGTCGGTCATGCCTGCTCCTCATGATACCCCATGGCCCGGTACTTGGCGTACCGGAGGTCCAGGAGC
Organism: Candidatus Fervidifonticultor sextus; assembly: GCA_031459875.1. Classification (GTDB taxonomy): domain Bacteria; phylum Sysuimicrobiota; class Sysuimicrobiia; order Sysuimicrobiales; family Humicultoraceae; genus Fervidifonticultor_A; species Fervidifonticultor_A sextus. The sequence continues at coordinate 7,833 of JAVKHQ010000005.1, forward strand.
TGGTCGACAGGGATGCCGGCGAGCGCCCGCAGGTGGCGACGCAGGGCCTCCCGCACCGCGTCCACCGCGGCGGAGGGATCGGTGTGGGCCCCGCCCCGCGGTTCGGGGATCACCTCGTCCACGACGCCGAGGGCGGCCAGGTCCTGGGCCGTCAGGCGCAGCGCCACCGCGGCCTCGCGCGAGCGGCTGGCGTCGCGCCACAGGATGGCGGCGCATCCCTCGGGCGGGATCACCGTATAGATGGCGTGCTCCAGCATCAGCACCGCGTCGCCGACGGCGATGGCCAGCGCCCCGCCGCTGCCGCCCTCGCCGGTGATCACCACGGCGATCGGCGTGCGCAGCCGCGTCATCTCCAGGATGTTGCGCGCGATGGCCTCGGCCTGCCCGCGCTCCTCGGCGGCATCGCCGGGGAAGGCTGCGGGCGTGTCCACGATGCTGATGACCGGATAGCCGAACTTCTCGGCGAGTTTCATGCCGCGGAGCGCCTTGCGGTAGCCCTCGGGATAGGGCATCCCGAAGTTGTGGGCGATGTTCTCCTTGGTGTCCTTTCCCTTGTACGGCCCCAGGGCCACCACCGGCCGCCCGTCGAACCAGCCGAGCCCCACCAGCATCGCCGGGTCGTCGCGGAAGAGCCGGTCGCCGTGCAGTTCGGTGAAGTCGCTGACCAGCGCCCGGATGAAGTCCTGGGCCTTGGGCCGCTGGGGATGCCGGGCAAGGGCGACGGCATGCCAGGCCTGGCGGTTGGCCAGCAGGGCCTCCTGGAGTTCGGCCGCCCGCGCTTCGAGGTCACGGATCTGCCGGGTGACGTCCAGCCGGTCCTTCTCGCCGCGCCGCCGCAGCGCGCCGATCTGGCGCTGGATGTCGGCCAGTTGCGCGTCGAGTTCGGCGGCGCGGGCCTCCGCGGCGGGGTCGCGCTCGGGTAGGAGCAGGCGGGAGGCCATCGGGCCCGCTATCCCTCGCTGTCTGCGGGGTCAGGAGCCACGGGGAGGGCAGCGGCGACCGGCGGCGCGGCGGGCACCTGCGGCGCGCCGAAGAACCGCAGGAGCCGCCCCAGCGTCTCGCGCATCTGGGACCGCGACACCACCATGTCGATGAGCCCGTGCTCCAGGCAGAACTCGGCGGTCTGGAAGTGGTCCGGGAGTTTTCGCCGGATCGTCTGTTCGATGACGCGCCGGCCCGCGAACCCGATCAGCGCCCCGGGTTCTGCGATGATCACATCCCCCTGGAACGCGAAACTGGCGGTCACCCCGCCGGTGGTCGGGTCGCACATGACCGAGATGTAAGGCAGCCGCGCCTCGTGCAGCCGCGCAATCGCCGCGCTGGTCCTGGCCAGCTGCATCAGCGAGAGCGTCCCTTCCTGCATCCGGGCGCCCCCGGAGGCCGAGAAGATCACCAGCGGCAGGCGGTCGGCCCGGGCCCGCTCGGCGATGCGCACGATCTTCTCGCCCACCACCGACCCCATCGAGCCCCCCATGAACGCGAAGTCCAGGGCCGCCAGCGCCGTGCGCGATCCGGCGATGCTGCCCACCCCGGTGATGGCCGCGTCCGCGTTGCCCGTCTTCGCGCGGGCCTCCTTCAACTTGTCCGGATAGCCTTGGAACCCAAGCGGGTCGCCCGAGGCGAGCCCTTCGTCGAATTCCACGAACGAGCCCTCATCCAGGGTGACCGCGAGCCGTTCCTCCGCCGTCAGCCGGTGGTGGAAGCCGCACCTAGGACAGACCCTGAGGGTGCGCTCCAGGTCCTTGCGGTAGGTGACCTCCCCGCAGCGAGGACACTTCACCCACAGCCCGGCGGGGAGGTCACGGCGCTCAAGAGACGCATACTTGGGACGGCGCAGCCAGTTGAGCATGAGCGCCCCTGAAGGAAAAGGAGACCGGCGGACGCGGACGTCGGCCGATTACGCTTCTGGATTATACTCCAGGGCGGCCGGCCGCGGCCAGCGGAAGCGGGCGGGAGAGACCGGGGACGGGCCTCCTATTTCGGCTGCAACCCGAACGCCACGTAGTTCAGCGCGATGTACGACTTCCACTGATCCGGCACATCGGCTTCGGCGAAGATCGCCGTCACGGGGCAGACCGACTCGCAGGCCCCGCAGTCGATGCACTCATCCGGATGGATGTAGAGCTGGGCCAGGAGTTGCTCCTTGGTGATCCCGTCCCCGGGCAGGTGGACAGACTGGCCGCGGGGGATCACGGTCTTGTCCGGGCCTGCGCCGGTCGACGGGTCGGGGACCACGAAGGCCCCGGCCTCTTCGACGTACTCGTAGATGCAGTCCACCGGGCAGACCTCCACACAGGCCCGGTCTTTGACCCCGATACACGGTTCCGCGATGATGTAGGTCATCTTCTGCCCTCCATGGGACGGACCGGCTCGGCCACGTCCTCTGCGGTGAACGTACTCCCCCGAGGGGGCGACCGCAAGGGTTGAGGCTGGAGCCGCCGCAAGGGGACGCGGATGTGTTTACTGAATACAGTGAACAGAAGTCAAACATCAAGCACACGGAGCCGAGGGATCGCAGGTATGGACAGACGGTTCGCCGGTGAGACTGACCGGGACCTCACGCCGATCCTGGGTGAACCCCCGGTCCGCGAGACGGTGAGCGCGGCGGCGTACCGGCGCCTCAGAGAGGCCATCTTGAGGGGAGAAGTCCCCATGGGGACCCGGATCAACGAACTCGAGCTGGCCGAAGCCTGGCATGTCAGCCGCACCCCGATCCGGGATGCCCTGCGTCGCCTGGAAGCCGAGGGTGTCGTCGAGGCCGTGCCGGGCCGCGGCGTCGTGGTCCCCCGCCTGCAGTTGCGTGACGCCGATGAACTCTACGAACTGCGGGAGATCCTCGAGAGCCGGGCGGCGCGGCGGGCATCGGAACGCTCGACCGAAGACCTCGGCCGTACGCTCAACATCCTCATCAAGGCCTTCGGCACCGCCCTCAAGCAGGGGGACCTGGCCAGGATGACCGCCATCGATGTGGAATGGCATGCCGCCGTCGCGGCAGCCTCGGGTAGCCGACGGCTCGAACGCGCCATCGACACCGTGCACGCCCAGGTCCATCCGATCCGCGCGCTGGTCTTTCGCGTCAGGGGCCGGGCCGCCAGGTCGTTGCGCGAGATGGCCAAAGTCACCGCCGCGATCCGCGCGCGTGATGCAGGTCGGGCCGAGGCGGCGATGCGCGAGCACCTGACCAGCGTGCGGGCGGAACTCGCCGAGGTCTTCCAGGCGTTAGAGGCATGAGGTTGTTATAATGGAGGGTGCAGCCTCAGCACCACGGAACAGGAGGCGTTGTCGTGTCCACGGACAGTCACCTGCCCAAAAGTTCCTGGGGATCGCGCGCGCTCGTCATGCTGGCCGTGATCGCGCTGGGCGGCGTGCTGGGCGGGGTGCTCGCCCCGAAGTACGGCCTGGTCCCCCCTGTCTGGACGGCCGGCGCGGCGCCGGGCCTCACGGCCGGCCTGGCACCCGGCGCTGCGGTCCCCTCCGGGCCGCCAGCCGCGCAGGCACCGGCCCCCCCGGTGGCGCCGCCCCGCGTGATCGAGTCCGAGGAGTCGGTCGTCATCCGGGTCGTGCAGCGCGCACGGCCCGCGGTGGTGAACATCAGCGTCCGGGCGCAGGTCGCCACGCCCTTCGGGCTCTTCCCCCAGGAGGGTCAGGGTTCCGGGGTGATCGTGCGGTCCGATGGCCTCATCCTCACCAACAACCACGTGATCCAGGGCGCCCAGGAGATCACCGTGACCCTGCTCTCGGGCCGCACGCTGCGGGGGCGCGTGCTCGGCGCCGACCGGTTCTCGGACCTGGCGGTCGTCAAGGTGGATGCCCCCCAGCCATTGCCGACCGTCGAGATGGGAGTCTCGGCGGCGCTCCAGGTGGGCCAGCTCGCCATCGCCATCGGCAACCCCTTCGGATTGGGCAGCACGGTGACCGTCGGTGTGGTCAGCGCGCTGAATCGCAGCATCGAGGCCAGCCGGGATTTCGTCGTGGAGAACCTGATCCAGACCGATGCGGCCATCAACCCCGGGAACAGCGGCGGTGCGCTGCTGGACTCGGGCGGCCGGCTCATCGGCATCAATACCGCCATCATCCGCCAGGCGCAGGGGATCGGCTTCGCCATCCCCATCGACCACGCCCGCATCGTGATGGATCAGCTGGTGGCCCAGGGCCGGGTTGTCCGCCCCGCGCTCGGCGTGGAGATCCGGGGCGAGATCGACGCCGCCACCGCGCGCGCCTACAGCCTCGCGGTGGATCACGGCGTGGTGGTCGTGCCCCAGCCCGGCAGCCCCGCCGACCGCGCCGGGCTGCGGCCCATGGACATCATCGTGTCCGTTGACGGGCAGAAGATCAGCACGATCGGAGACCTGCGCCGCGAACTGTTCCGCAAGAAGCCGGGCGACAGCGTGCAGGTCGAAGTGGTGCGCGAAGGCCGGCGGATGACCTTCACGGTGGTGCTGACGGAGCTGCGCAGCGATCTCGCCCGGTGGATCGTGGTGTGATCGACCGCGGCCTGATCCTCGACTTCGTGCGCGTGACCGAGGCGGCGGCCCTGGCCGCCGCCCACCACATGGGGCAGGGCGACACCGAGGCCGCCGACGCGGCCGCCGTGGAGGCGATGCGCACGGCGCTGGCCGCGCTGGACCTCCACGGCATCATCGTCATCGGGGAAGGCGAGCGCGACGAGGCGCCCATGCTCTACATCGGCGAGGTCGTCGGCGGCGGCGGGCCGCTGGAGGTGGACCTCGCCGTCGACCCGCTGGAGGGCACCAACTTGGTGGCCAAGGGCGCACCGGGCGCCATCTCGGTGCTGGCCGTGGCCGAGCGCGGCGGCATCCTGCACGCCCCCGACATCTATATGGACAAGCTCATCGTGGGGCCCACCAGCGCCGGGCACGTGGACATCCGGGCGCCGGTGGAGGAGAACCTCGCCGCGATGGCCGCAGCGCTGAACCGCTCCGTGCGGGACCTGGTGATCATCATCCTGGACCGGCCCCGACACGCCGACCTCATCGCCCGGGTGCGGGCGGCCGGCGCGCGCATCAAGCTCATCCCCGACGGCGACGTCTCCGCCGCGATCGCCGCCGCGGTCCGGGGCACGGGGGTGCATGCCGTGATGGGCATCGGCGGCGCGCCCGAGGGCGTGCTGGCGGCGGCCGCGCTGCGCTGCCTGGGCGGCGAGATCCAGGGCCGGTTCTGGTTCCGCAACGACGAAGAACGCGAGCGCGTCCGGTCCATGGGGATTGCTGATCCCGATCGTGTCTTCGACACGAAGGACCTGGTGCCGGCGAACGATGTGGTCTTCGTGGCTACCGGGATCACCGACGGCGACCTCTTCCGCGGGGTCCGGTTCTTCGGCGGAGGAGCGCGCACCCACTCGCTGGTCATGACGCGGCAGAGCGGCGAGATCCGCTTCGTGGACGGCATCCACCTCCTGGACCGGACCAAGGTGGGCGCGGTGCAACTGTCATGACCCGGTCGGCCGCCCCGCGGCCGCAGCCCCCCATCGGCGGCCCTTCCCCCTAATGAGTCCCGTCCGGCCCGGCCGGGACGCCCTCCGCGCGGCCGGCGGTCTCTGTCTGGTCGACTTCGCCGGCCCCGAACCCTCTGCGCGGGTGGAGCGGCTCATCGCCGAGCACCACATCGCCGGCGTGGTGCTGTTCCGCAAGAACGTGGTCTCGGCCGCCCAGGTGGCCGAGCTCACCGACGCCATCCAGCGCCTGGCCCGTGCCGCCGGGGCGCCGCCGCTGTGGGTGGCGGTTGACCATGAGGGAGGAGCCGTCAACCGCTTCGGCCTCGGCGCACCCGGAACGCTGGGCGCCCCGCCCTCAGCCGGTGCCCTCCCGGTCGCCGCGCCGGGCGTCACCCCCCTGCCCTCGGCGATGGCCCTCGGTGCCGCGGGTGAGACCCACCTTGCCCGCGCCGCGGGGGCCGTGGCCGGGCGCGAACTGCGTGCGATGGGGATCCACCTCAACTTCGCGCCCGTGATGGACGTCAACAGCAATCCGGCCAACCCCGTCATCGGCGCGCGGTCATTCGGCGAATCGCCGGATCTCGTGGCCCGCCTCGGGGTGGCCTTCATCGAGGGGATGCAGGCGGCCGGGGTCGGCGCGACCGCGAAGCACTTTCCGGGGCACGGCGACGCGACCGTGGATTCCCACCTGGCGCTGCCCCGGGTGGATCACGCCCGCGCGCGGCTCGACGCCGTGGAACTGCCGCCCTTTGCCGCGGCGGTCCGCGCCGGGGTGGGCGCGGTGATGAGCGCCCACATCACCTTCCCGTCCCTGGATCCCGACCGCGTCCCGGCCACGCTGTCTTGGGCGATCCTCACGGGACTGCTGCGCGAGCGGTGGGGGTTTGACGGGATCGTCTGCAGCGACTCGTTGAGCATGGGGGCGATCGCAGACTGCGGCGGCCCGGGAGCGGCGGCCGTGGCGGCCGTGCGGGCGGGATGCGACCTGCTGCTGGCCCTGGGTCCCGATGCGGTGCAGGACGAGGTGCTGGAGTCCCTGGCCCGCGCCATCGAGACCGGTGGCGTCTCGGATGCGCGCCTCGCCCAAGCCCGGGCGCGGCTGGGCCGGGCCGCGGCGCGCTGGCGGGTCGGTGCGCCACGGACGGACAGCCTCGCCGGGGTCGTCGGGGCCGGCGAGCACGCCCAGGTCGCCCGCCGCATCGCGGAGGCCGCGGTCACGCTGGTGCAGGACCGCGCCGGCGTGATTCCCTTAAGCGGCGGCCGGATCGGCGTCACCGCCGTCTCCGTGGGAGCCGGGGAACACGATCCGCCGGACCTGGCGGCGGCGCTGCGCGGCCACCACGCCGCCGTGCGCACGCTCTTTGCACCCCAGGCCCCAGCGGAGGACTCCCTTCCAGAGATCGACTACCTCGTCGTCGTCACGTGCACGCGCGGAGGCCTGTCCTATGACCAGGTCAGGGTGGTGCGTGCCCTCCACAGCCGGCTCGGCGATCGGCTGGTGGTCGTCGCCGCCGGCGACCCCTACGACCTGATGCAGGTGCCTGAGGTCCCGGCCTACCTGGCCACGTACTCGCCCGACGCGCACAGCCTGGACGCCGCTGCCAGGGTGCTCCTCGGGCTCGTCCCGGCCCGCGGCCGGCTGCCCGTCACGCTGCCGCGAGGCCTGGGATGACGGCCCGCTGCCAGGTGATCCAGGCCGGGACCCTGGTCCTGCCCGAGGGGGCCAGCGGCCCGGGCTTCGTCGTCGTCGACGGCGAGCGCATCGTCGCGGTGGAGCGCGGGCACCACCCGCACCCCGATCTCGACTGCGGCGACCAGATCCTGGCTCCCGGATTTGTCGACCTCCAGGTCAACGGGGCCGCCGGCTGCGACTTCCTGTCTCCCACGGCAGAGGGCCTGGCCGCGTCCCACGCCTACCTGCTGCGCAGCGGGACCCTGGCCTACCTCCCCACGCTCATCTCGGCCCCCGAGGAGCGCCTCCGTGCCGCCCTCGCCTTCTTCGCCGGTCGCCTGCAGGATCCGGGACCGCCCCGCATCCTGGGCGTGCACCTGGAGGGACCGTTCCTGTCCCCGGCCCGGTCGGGCGCGCACCGTCCAGCCGATCTGCAGGCCCCCTCCCTCCAATGGATCGGCAGGCTCCTGGACGATTTCCCCGGGGTGATCCGGATGGTGACCCTGGCGCCAGAACTGGACGGCGCCCTGCCGGTCATCGAGCACCTCGTCTCCCGGGATATCGTGGTCGCAGTCGGCCACACCGACGCCACGTATGACCAGGCAACCGCGGCCTTCGCCAGAGGCGCACGGCTGGCCACCCACCTGTTCAACACCATGCGGCCCTACCATCACCGGGATCCCGGCGTGGTGGGGGCGGCGCTGGCGCACCCGGGCGTGACGTGCTCGATCATCGCCGATCTGGTGCACCTCCATCCCGCGGTGATCGGGCAGATCATCGCCCTCAAAGGACCGGACGCGACGGCGCTCGTCACCGACGCCATCAGCGCCGCCGGCGCCGCCGGCGCGGTCCTGACACTGGGCGACCGGATGGTCCGGGTTGCCGACGGCGCCCCCCGGCTGGAGGACGGCACCCTGGCGGGCAGCGTGCTGGCGATGAATCAGGCGGTCCGCCACGTGGTGGGCCTGGGCAGACCGCTGGCCGAGGCCGCGCGGATGGCGTCGGCGACGCCGGCCAGGGTGCTGGGCCTGGAGCAGGGGGAACTGAGAGCGGGGAAGAGGGCGGATCTGGTCTTGCTGGACAGGACCCTGGCTGTCACCGGAGCGTTCGCAGGCGGTCGGCCGCTCCGCTTCACGTGAGGCGGTCTCTTCAGACGAACCAGATCAGGATGACCGCCCCGATCGCGATCATCACCAGACCCTGCCCCAGGCGGAGCTGGCGCTTGTGGGTGGCCATCCACCTGGAGAACTGCCCCACCACCCGGCGGTTGCCGATCACCAGCAGCAACGCCACCAGCGGCAGCACGAACATGACGTTGTAGACGATCAGGTACAGCAGGCCGGTGGCAAACGTCGTCTGGGCGGCCAGCAGGCCCAGGATGCCGACGTAGACGCCGCCGGTGCACGGGAACTCGCAGACCCCCACCAGGAAGCCGACCACGGCGGTCGCCGGCAGGGTGGCCCGGCGCATCCAGCGGTCTCGGGCGGCGGCACCCACCCTCGGCAGCGTCAGGCTCGGCCCCACGCCGTACCACAAGAAGTCCTTGATGTTCACCAGGCCCAGCACGATCATCAGGCCGGCACCGAGCCGCGCGAAGAGGTGCGGCACCCCCAATTGAAATACCTTGAGCAGCCCGAGCCCGATCCCCAGGTACGTGAGGTAGATCGCGCCGATGTACGTGAGGCCGAAGGCCAGCAGGTCGGTGCGGTGGCGCTGCAGCGTGAACAGGAACGCGACGAAGAGCAGCAGCACTGCGAACGCACAGGGGTTGACCCCGTCCAGCAGGCCGGCGGTGAGCACCATAGCGGCAAACGCCCGACTTCCGGGCACCGCAGCAGCCGGCGCAGGCTCAGGTGGCGGGAGGGCCGCCAGGTAGGTGGTGACCGGCTCGCTCAGCGGGTAGACGGCGGGCAGTCTGCCGGGCACCCAGACGGTGTAACTGGACGGCGGATCACCATGGGAGGCCATCTTGTCCTGCACGACCACAATCAGCCGGTAGCGATCCCGGTGCGCCGGGGCCAGCAGGTCCCTGATGAGGTGTCCCGGGACGTGCCCCTGGAGCACGATCCGGTCGCCGATGAAGATGGTCATGTGACCCTGCAGGTGCGGGGGGATTCCCAGGGCGGTGCTCCGGGCGACAAGTTCCCCGCGGTAGCGGCGCTCCAGGATGTAGTCGCGAAGGACGACCTCGCCTGCGCCGAGGTCTCGGAGCAGCGGGACCAGTTCGCGGTCGAGGTAGGGGACGCAGTCGTGACAGGCGCCGTTGAAGTAGACGGTGACCGGGGGGAGGTCCGCCGCTGGTGCGGACCCCGCGGCCCTCGCGGAGCCCGGGGTCGGGCCGAGGAGCAGGAATGCGACCAGGGCCAGAGCCATCCGGGCCACGATGCAGCGCATTACCTGGCCGTGGCCTCCAGCACCACGGCGCGGACCTCGACCTCGATCTCCGGGGCGCGCACGTCGTTGGTGCGGAGGTAGACCGCGTGGCGTGCCGGACCGGTCTGGGGTCCGTGGGCGACCGGATCGAAGGTGATCGCCAGCCGCGCGGTGGCGCCGGGGACGAGTACGGTGGCATCGGCCTCCGCCGTGGTGCACCCACAGGACGAACTGATCGCCAGGATGTAAAGCGGCTTCCGACCCGCGTTACGCAGTTCGACGAATCGCGTGGACCGCTCCCGCAGGGGGCCGAAGTCCACCGCGGTCGTCTCAAGCACCAGCGCGGGACGCCCGCCCGCCGTCTGCCCGAGCCAGACCACTCCCGCCGCCACAACCGCGCCCGCGGCCAGGAGGGCGATCCGTGCCAGCGCGGCGCGCCGGGGCATGGTCCCTCGCGCCCTCAGGGCACCTGCGTCCCGGTCAGGCGGACCTGGGCGTGGGGCCGATGGGGGTCGTTGGAGTGGAGGATCACGAGGCGGTCGATGGGCCCGCGGTAGATCCCGTGGGCATCGGGATCGTACTGGACGCGCAGCGTGGCCTGCTGGCCCGGGCCCAACCGCGCTGACCACCCCACCGGCCACTGGCCGTGGCCGCGCATCCCAAACCACGGCCCCGGCCGGCCATTGGCGATCAGCGCGGCGCGCGTGCAGCCGCAGGAGGTTTCCATCTCGGTGATGACCAGATCGGCGCCGCCGGCGTTGGTGACCGTCAGGTCCACGGTGACGACCCCCCTGGCCTGGCTGACCTCGCCGAGTGGGTAGACCGGCGGAGAGACGCGCAGCGCAGGCTCCGACCCGGCCGCCCCCGCCTGGGCCGGGGGAGCCAGGTCGGCTCGGGGGGTGGGAGACGCCCCCGGCCAGCGCGACGCCACCAGGTATCCGCCCGCCATCGCGATGACGGCGGCCGCGGCGCCCAGCCACAGGCCGCGCCGGCCCCCTCTGCGGTGTCGGGAAGACGGCCTGCGGGCCGATGGCGTTCGTCGGCTCATCAGCGCACCTCGCATGGATGCTTACGTAGACGATACCCTGCCCTCCCTCGCCGGGGTATCAGGCGGAGACCGTATCGGACCCGCGCGTGGGGCAGGGGGACCCTCACGCGAGCGAGAATCCAAGAGGTTATCCTTGGGCCGGCGGACCCGGAAGCGCAGCTGAGGAGATCGCGGGCATGCAGCGATATCTGGTGCGTCGCATCCTGATCACGTTCCCCATCCTGCTGGGCATCACGCTCGTGACCTACCTCATCATGGCGCTGACGCCAGGCGATCCGGTCCAGATGCTCATCGATCCCTCCATGACCCAGGCCGACGTGGAGATCAAGCGGCGGGCGTTGGGCCTAGACCAGCCGGTCTACGTCCGCTACGCCAGGTGGCTGGGGGAGGTGCTGCGCGGGAACCTGGGCTACTCGATCAGCAGCGGGGCGCCGGTGACCCGGCGGGTGGGCGAGCGGGTCGGACCGACGCTCACCTTGACCGGCACGGCCCTGGTCCTCTCCTACCTGATCGCCATCCCCACCGGCGTGCTCGTCGCCGCCCGGCGCTACAGGTCGGTGGACTACGCGGTGACGTTCCTGGTCTTTATGGGGATCAGCCTGCCCACGTTCTTCCTGGGCCTGGCGGGGATCTACGTCTTCGGGCTCAGGCTGCGCTGGCTGCCGGTGGGCGGGATGACGACCCTGGGCGGCGACGGCGGGCTCCTGGACGCCCTGCACCACCTGATCCTGCCCGCGTCGGTGCTGGCGGTCGCCGGGGCCGGCGCGCTCACGCGCTACGTCCGCTCCAGCATGCTCGAGGTGCTGGGCCAGGACTACGTCCGCACCGCCCGGGCCAAGGGGCTGGTGGAGACCGTGATCCTGCGCCGCCATGCCCTGCGCAACGCCCTGATCCCGGTCATCACGCTGGCCGGACTCCAGCTCCCGGCGCTGCTCGCCGGCGCCGTGATCACCGAGCAGGTGTTCCAGTGGCCCGGCATGGGGCGGCTGACCATCGAAGCCATCAGCCAGCGCGACTACCCGGTGCTGATGGGCGTCACCCTCATCACGGCCGTGCTCGTCGCGCTGGGGAATCTGTTGGCCGACGTCGCCTACTCCGTGGTGGATCCGCGCATTCGGTATGAATGAGGGCCTTTCCCCTCAGGTGCGCTACCCGCGCGGCGGGACGACGCTGGCTGCGGGCTCCGGCCACCGTGCGACCTCCATTGCAGGCTCCGCCGCGCCTGTCCCGTCGCCGGCGGTATCCTACTGGACGCTGTCGCTCCGGCGGTTCCTGCGCCACCGCGTGGCGGTGGCCGGGCTGGTGATCCTGGTCCTCCTGACCGCCATGGCCGTTGCCGCGCCGCTGCTGGCGCCCGCCAGCCCCACGGCCATCGACGCCACCGCCTTCCAGGCCCCTCCGTCTCCCCTGCATCCACTGGGGACCGACAGCGTGGGACGCGACGTGCTCAGCCGTCTGATCTTCGCCGCGCGGGTGTCCCTCACCGTCGGGTTGCTGGCGGTGGGGATGTACGTGGTCATCGGGACGGCCGTGGGGGCGGTGGCCGGGTACTACGGGGGGACCGTGGACCTGGCGCTGAGCCGCCTGATGGACGTGGTGCTCTCGTTCCCGCCGCTCGTCATCATCCTGTTCGCCGTCAGCGTCTTCGGCCGGCCGAGCCTGTGGAACGTCATCCTCGTCCTGGGGCTGCTCGGGTGGCCGGCGGTGGCCCGGCTGGTCCGGGGGCAGATCCTGACCCTGCGCCAGCAGGAGTTCGCGCTGGCCGCGCATGCCATGGGGGCCTCCGACGCCGCCGTGGTGCTCCGCCACCTGCTGCCCAACGCCATGGCGCCGGTGCTGGTCGCGGCCACGTTCGGCACCGCCAACGCCATCCTGGTGGAGGCGGCCCTGTCCTTCCTGGGGTTGGGCGTCCAGCCTCCGACCCCGTCGTGGGGCAACATGCTCACCGACGCCCAGTCCCTGACGGTCCTGGAGCGGATGCCCTGGCTGTGGGTGCCGCCGGGGTTCATGATCCTGATCTCGGTGCTGACCATCAATTTCGTAGGCGACGGGCTGCGGGACGCGCTGGACCCCAGCCTGAAGCTGTGAGGCCAATGCCGGTGGGCGACACGTGCACCAATCGAGAAGGGGGGAGGAGGAGATGAGCAGGGTACGCGCGCGGGTGACCATCGCGGTCACTGCGCTCCTGATCGCCGGCCTGGTGCTGCCGGCCGGGGTCTGGGGCGGCCCGAGGTCGGAGCTGGTGGTGGTGTCGGGCATGTGGAGCCCGCCCAACAACTTCAGCCCGTTCAACACCGACAGCGCCTACGGCTACTACGCCGTGCGCTTCATGTTCCTGCCGCTGGTCGAGTCGCGGCTGGAGGAGAACCAGTTGAAGTTCTACCCGGCGCTGGCCAGCAAGTGGGAAGTCGGGGCAGACTTCCAGACATTCACGTTCACCATCCACCCCCGGGCCGCCTGGCACGACGGGAGGCCGGTCACTGCCGACGACGTCCTCTTCACCGTGATGACCATCAGTGACCCCAGGGCCGAGACGAACCGCGGGAACGCCGTCGCGCTCCTCGCCGGCCTCGACGCGCGCGGGAAGCGGACCCCGGGCGCGCCGATCGGGTTCCGCATCCTCGGCCCCAAGCAGTTCGAGGTGAAGACAAGGACGCCGGTCGACCCCCAGGCCTTCCTGTACGAGTTCGGCTCGAACATGTATATCATCCCCCGGCACGTCCTGGGCGACGTGCCGCCCGACCAGCTGTCGCGGCACCCCTTCATGCAGAACCCGACCGTGGGCAACGGCCCGTACAAGTTCGTGCAGTACAAGACCGACCAGTACGTGGAGCTGCTGGTCAACGAGCACTACCATCTGGGGGCGCCGAAGCTCCGCCGGCTGTTCGTGCGCATCATCCCGCCCACGGTCATGATGGCTCAGATCGAACGGGGCGACATGGACCTCACGGCCGGCGCCGGCATCGGGAGCATCCTGATCGACGACTGGGATCGGGTGAAGACCATCCCCCACGTGCGGGCCCTGTCCTTCCCGCTTCCCGGCTACCAGTTCGTGGTCTTCAACTTCCAGCGGCCCTACCTGGAGAAGCGCGTGCGGCGCGCGGTCGCCCACGCCATCAACCGGCCGCTCATCATCAACCAGTTGCTGCGCGGCGAGGCGGCGCTGGCCGAAGGCCCGATCCCGCCGACCATGCCCTACTACAACAAGGACGTCAAGCCGTGGGCCTACGACCCGGCCCGCGCCCGGTCCCTCCTCCAGGAAGCGGGATGGGACGCCGGCCGCACGCTCCTGCTACGGGTGCCCACCGGCAACATCATCCGGGAGCGCTCGGCGGACATCATCCGGGAGAACCTGGTGGCCGTAGGCATCCGGGTGGAGATCCAGAAGACGGACTTCCCCACGCACCTGGCGGCGATCCGGGCTGGCAACTACGACCTGGCGCTGGTGGGCTGGTCCGGGAGTCCTGACCCGGACGTCTCCTCGCAGTTCCGCACGGGGGCCGTCTACAACTGGCTGGGGGCGATGTCGATCCCGTTGATGGACCAGCTCCTCGATGAGGGCAAGGCGACCCCCGATCCTGCGAAGCGCCGACAGATCTACAACCGCTTCCAGGAGGTCTTCGCCGACGAACTGCCCTACGTGGTCCTCTACTACGAGAACGCGCGCAACGTGATCGCCCGACGCATGAGCAACGTCCTCCACGACGTGTCCGGGTTCTACCAGTTCCAGACGTACTCGTGGGTCGCGGCACCGCAGTAGGGACCGCCGGGGCGGCGGCGCGGAGGCACCGCCGCCCCGCTCCATCCCATCGGCCGTGTCCGCCGGGAGGTCTGCCGTGAGCCTCGTGATGGACGACCTTTACACCGCCCTGGACGCCCGGTTCGAGGCGCACCTGGATCGGGTGCGCACCTTCCTCCGCCAGCCCAGCATCAGTGGGGAGGGCACCGGCATGGCCGAGATGGCGGAGCTGGTGGCCGACAGCATCCGGGCCCTGGGCGGCGCGGCCGAGATCGTCTCCACGCCCGGCTGGCCGGTGGTCTACGGGGCCATCGATGCGGGTCAGCCGAAGACGCTGCTCCTCTACGGCATGTACGACGTGCAGCCTGTGGAGGGTGAGGAGTGGATGGTCCCGCCGTTCGCTGCCGAGGTGGTGGACCTGCCCGAGTTCGGCCCCAGCATGGTGGCGCGCGGCGTCTACAACACCAAGGGACCGCTGGCGGGCCTGTTCAACGTGCTGGAGACCATCCAGGCTTTCTGCGGCAGGCTTCCCGTCAACGCCACCTTCGTCGTTGAGGGAGAGGAGGAACTGGGCAGCCGCCACCTGCCCGGGTTCATCGAGGCCTATCGAGACCGGCTGGCCGCCGATGCCACCTACTTCCCCTTCTACTGTCAGGACCGGCACGGGAAGCCCAGACTCTGGCTGGGGGTCAAGGGGATCCAGTACTTCGAGGTGACCTGCCGGGGCGGTCCGTGGGGCGGGCCGCGGACCCGCGGCGTCCACGGGAGCAACGCCGTCTGGGTGGCGAACCCCATCTGGCGCCTGGTGCGGGCGCTGGCGACCATGATGGACGACGACGAACAGATTGCCATCGACGGCTTCTACGACGACGTGGCGCCCCCCAGCGCCGAGGACGAGGAACTCCTGGCGCGTCTCGCGCAGACCTTCGATCCCGCCACCGAACTGTGGATGTGGGACGCCGAGCGGTTCAAGTACGACCTGCAGAGCTCAGACCTGCTGCGCCGCTACCTCTATGACCCCACGCTGAACATCGACGGGATCTGGGGCGGCTACACCGGGCCGGGGACCAAGACGCTGCTGCCGCACGAAGTCCGGGTCAAGATGGACGTCCGTCTGGTCCCGAACATGGAGCCCGAGCGCGTCCGCGAGTGCATCCGGGCGCATCTGCGCCGCATCGGCCGCGACGACCTGGAGGTGCACTTCCACGAGGGCTATCCGCCGGCGAAGACCAGCGTGCGGGAGCCGGCGGTCCAGGCCTTGATCCGGTCGTGCCGGGCATTGGGCTTCGAGCCGGAGATCTGGCCGCACCTGGCCGGCTCGGCCCCCTTCTACCTGTTCAGACGGGTGCTGAACCAGCCCTTTGTGACAGGTGGCCTCGGCCACGGCGGGCGTCCCCACAGCCCCAACGAGTACGCCACGGTGGAGGGGATGCGGCTCTTCGAGCGATCCGTGGCCCGCTTCCTCTACGAATTTGCGGACGGAGGGGCTGAGGGGAAGCCGTCTTCGGTTCGAGGCGGGAGCGGGCGAGCCCTGTAGAAGGATCCTGCAGACACGTCTGCGCGTGGCTAGACTGGTGGAGAGATCCTGGAGGTGTCGCGTATGGACCTGACGGGCACGCGCGTGGCCGTCCTTGTCGAGGAGCTCTACGAGGACCTCGAACTCTGGTACCCGGCATTGCGCCTGCGCGAAGCGGGTGCCGAGGTGAAGATCGTCGGTCCCAAGGCCGGTGAGACATACAAGAGCAAGCACGGGTATCCCGCGAAGGCCGACGTGGGCATGGACGAGGTCAGCGCCGTGGACTTCGACGCCCTGATCATCCCCGGCGGGTACGCGCCCGACCGGATGCGCCGGCACGCGGCGATGCTGGCCTTCGTCCGCGCCATGCACGAGGCGGGTCGGCCGATCGCGTTCATCTGCCACGCGGGCTGGGTGCCGATCTCGGCGGGCATCGTCCGCGGCCGCACGGTGACCAGCGTCTCGGCCATCAAGGACGACCTGATCAACGCCGGCGCCCGGTGGGTGGACCAGGAGGTCGTCGTGGACGGCAACTTCGTCACCTCGCGCACGCCGCCGGACCTGCCGGCGTTCTGTCGCGAACTCGTCACCCTGCTGGCGCGGGTCAGGGTCGGCTGAGCCGGGCACGGCCGCGCCCACCGGCCGAGCACGCCGGGGCCATCGGGCGTACCTACGCATCCGCGCTGGGCCGGGACCATCGATGAAGGATCCGGCGGTGCCGACGGCTGGCAGGGCCGGGGAGGCCCTGAATCCCCACGCGTGCTGACGGCCGTCGGGGTCAGTAGGCCGGCGGAGCGTAGATGTTGATGGTGACCAGGGGACCGGCTCCGGTGTTGCGGATCTCGTGGGCCTCGCCGGCCTCGATGAGGAGCAGCGCACCCGGTCCCAGGGGCACGCTGCGACCGTCCACGGTGGCCTCTCCCGAGCCTGAAATCACATAGAGCCACTGGTCTGCGGCATCATGGACGTTGTCGGCGCCGCCGGTGGACTGGCCCGGCCGGAGCACCATGGTGGCCGCCTGCGACCGGGGGGTGCCGGCGACCACGCGGAAGAAGCCCGACGGCCGTTGCGCGCGAACGAGTTTCATACCCACGCCCAGGCGCCGAGCCGGACCTGGCGCCACCGCGCATCGAAGCGCCACAGGCCGGCCTCCCGCGCGCAGGCGTAGGCTTCATCCATCTCCCTGCGGAACACCCGGCGGTTGATGTCCCGGAAGCGCTCCTTACTCCTGGCGCGCCAGGCAGGATTGTACTGGTCCATCACGTTAACGTAGGTGTCCCTGGAAAGACCGGCCAGGTAGCG
This sequence comes from Candidatus Fervidifonticultor sextus, assembly GCA_031459875.1. Taxonomy (GTDB): domain Bacteria; phylum Sysuimicrobiota; class Sysuimicrobiia; order Sysuimicrobiales; family Humicultoraceae; genus Fervidifonticultor_A; species Fervidifonticultor_A sextus. Next base: position 24,938 of record JAVKHQ010000005.1, read on the forward strand.
CATGATCTCCCGCGTGTCGTCGAGCATCCCGGGCATGACCAGGTGGCGCACCAGGACCCCGCGCACCGCCAGGCCATCCTCATTGACCTTGAGTTCGCCCACCTGCTCGTGCATGGCCCGGATCACCTCCCGGGCGGCGTCCGGATAGTCCGGCGCCAGCAGGTAGCGGCGGCTGCGCTCCCGGTCCCACAACTTGAAGTCCGGCATGTAGACGTCCACCACGCCGTCCATGAGCCGGATGCTGTGGAGGCTGTCGTAGGCACTGGTGTTGTAGACCAGCGGCAGGCGCAGCCCGCCCTCGACGGCGATCAGCAGCGCCTCCAGGATCTGGGCTACAATGTGCTCGGGGGTCACGAAGTTGATGTTGTGGCAGCCCTCGCCCTGGAGCTGCAGCATCATCCGTGCCAGGTCGTGGGGGGTGACCTCGATCCCTTCGCCGATCTGGCTGGTCTCGAAGTTCTGGCAGAACACACACCTCAGGTTGCACCACGAGAAGAAGATCGTCCCCGAGCCCCGCCATCCCCGCAGGACGTCCTCTTCGCCGAAGTGGTGGAAGAACGAGGACACGCGCGCGTAGCGGCCCACCTTGCAGACCGCGAACTTGTTCTCCAGGCGATTCACCCGGCAGTCGCGCGGGCAGAGGGTGCAGGACCGCAGCGCCTCCAGCGCTTCGTCCACCTTCTCCTTGAGCCGGCCCTCTTCGTACGTCTTCAGATAGGCGGGCACGAAGTCGCGGGACGGGATGACGAACCGGCCGTTCCCGTGCACCTCGATGGGGATCGCGCGGCTGGCCAGCAGCATAGCCATCGGCCTCCGGGTCCAAGGGGTCGGGCCGCCTCTATCCGAAGGTATACCGCTCCGGGCGTCCCGGTTCAACGGCGGGCAGGGAGATCACCGCACGGGCTGGCCTGTTGTGGCACACTCTGAGTGCATGAGGGACCCCGGGCCCAGCGGGAAGGCCTCGTGATGCGCACCGCCGACGGGGGCCACCTGGACGAAGCTACCGTTCGGCACCGTCCGCACGCACGTGGTCTGGACCGACCGTCGCGACAAGACCTCCTGCCTCGACATCTTCGACCCGGAGGACGACGCCCAGTCCGAGGCAATTCCCCGGTGCGCCGTCGCCCAAGTTCGGCGGCAGTACTATCCAATACGTCCGGTCACTGGCGAGGAGCGGGGAACCACCCAGGACACCAGGGACACCTCCAGCGTGCGGCGAAATTTGCACGCCAGCCGGGAGGTGGCGCCATGCGGCTCTGCTACCTGGGCGGCGAGGAACGCCGCCGCTATCTTCAGGAGGCGGCCAGCCCTGGGGTGGTCGTCGAGCGGCTGGCGGACTTCACCCCGTCGGTTGGCCGGCCCGAGACCATTGAGTCGCTCTACGATGAGGCCCTCCTGGCCCCGTGGACCGTGGAGATGGCCGTTGAGGCCGAGCGGCGGGGCTACGACGCCGTGATCACCGGATGCGCGGGTGACCCGGGCGTGGAGGCCGCCCGCGAGATGGTCGGAATCCCGGTGATCGGCCCGGGCCAGGCGGCGCTGCATACCGCGGCCATGCTGGGCACTATGTTCGGCGTCCTCACGCCTCTGGAGAGCATGTTGCGGCCAGCCCGTGCGCTGGTGCGCCACTACGGGCTTGCCGAGCGGTGCGCCGGTATCCGCCCGGTGGGCTGCTCGGTAGCGGCGCTGCGCGAGGGCCGCGAGGAGACCTTCGAAGCCGCGCTCCGCGTGGCGCACCGCTGCCTCGACACCGACGGCGCCGACGTGCTGGTGCTGCTGTGCGCCAGCCTCAGCCACACCTTGGGCGACCGGCTGGCCGGCGCGCTCCCGGTGCCCGTGGTCAACGTGTTGCGGACGTCGGTGCGGGTGGCCGAGCTGCTGGTCGGATCGCGGTTGACCCACTCTAAGATTGCCTACCCCACGCCGCCCGCGCGGCACGCTGTGGTGACCTAGTCCGAGTCGGTGCAAGTGGAACCGGACGTCCTGGACACCATCGACGCACAGCGCATGTGGCGCGATCTGGAGGCGCTGTGCCGCCTGGACCGGACCTCGGGCTCCTACGGCGAGCGCCGGGCCATGGAATACATCGCGGCGCGCCTCCGCGATGCGGGCGTCGACGTGGACGTGTATGAGTTCGACGCCTACCTGAGCTACCCCATCGCCGGCGGCATCACTGTCGTCTCCGGCGAGGGGCTTCCTCCGACAATCGCCGCCCGAACCCGCGCCTTTTCGGCCAACACGCCGCCGGAGGGGACCAGCGGCGAGGTGGTCTACGTGCCCGGCGGCCACGACATCTTCCGCGACACCGAGACCCACCGGCGGTTGGAGGCGGCCGCCATCGCCGGCAAGATCGTGTTGTCTGAGGCCGGCAGCCGGCGCAACATGCAGGCGGCGCAGGCGCACGGCGCGGTGGCCTACATCCACATGTGGCCCAGCGATGAGGACGCCATCCACGAGGGGATCGTCTCACCGGTGTGGGGGGCGCCGACGCCCCAGACCGCCGCAGCCTTCCCCCGCATCCCGATCGTAAGTGTTACCAGGGCCAACGGCGAAGCGATTCGGGCGGCGCTCCATCGAAGCCCTGTCCGGGTCACGGTGCACAGCCGCACGGACACGGGGTGGCGCTCGGTGGTGCTGCCCGTGGCGTCGATTCCGGGCCGGACGCCGGACTACATCCTCTTTTCAGGCCATGTGGACTCGTGGTACCTGGGCGCGACCGACAATGCCACGGGTAATGTGGTGGCCATGGAGGTGGCCCGGGTCCTGCACAGGCACCGTCAGCACCTGCTCCGGGGGGTCCACTTCGGGTTCTGGCCCGGACACTCCACCGGCCGTTATGCCGGTTCGTCATGGTACGCCGACCGGCACTGGCAGGATCTCTATGATCACTGTGTGCTACACATCAACTGCGACTCGCCAGGGGTGCAGGGCGCCACCGAGTACGATCCCGTCACGGCCAGCGCCGAGGCCTCGGCGTTCGCGATGGACCTCGTTCGAGAACTGACCGGGCAGGCCGTGGGGTGGGAGCGACCCGTGCGGGCCGGTGACCAATCCTTCTGGGGCGCGGGTGTGCCGTCGCTGTTTATGGGGCTCTCCATGCGCCCCACAGGACAGCGCTGGGCCGTAGGCGGGTCGGGCCTCGCCTGGTGGTGGCACACCGAAGCGGACACGATCGATAAGGTGGACCCAGCGGTGCTGCTCCTCGATACGCGCATCTACCTGGCGGCGACCTATCGTATGGCCACGCTGTCCGTGCTGCCGTTACGGCTCACCGCGGCGGTTGCCGAGCTCGAGGAAGCGGTCGCCGCCCTCGACCGCGACGCGGCCGGCCGGTTCGACCTGGAGCCGGTGCGGGCAGCGCTGCGGAGGGTGGCAGCAGCCGCCGACGCCTTCGACGCCGTGGCGGACGGACTGCGGCGCGACGCCGGGGACGAGACGGCGCAGCAGCGGCGTCTGGCTGTGGTCAACGGGGCGCAGCGGCGCGCCGTTCGCGAATTGGTCCAGGCCGCCTACGTGGCCGAGAGCGTCTGGGACCACGATCCGGCGGTCCCGCAGCAGCCGCTCCCGGCCCTGCAGGAGGCCCGAGAGCTCGCGTATCTCGCCGCAGAAACGCACCACGCGCGGATGCTGCACGTGCGCCTGGCGAGGCAACGCAACCGTGTGGTCTGGAACCTCACCCGCGCCGCCGAGGCTCTGGAGGCGGCAATGGCGGAGCTGGCAGTGCAGTGACCCCACGCAGGGAGGAGTGGATTATGCTGGAGCATGTGGCAAAGGTGGCGGCTCGGGCCGCCACGGTGCTGGGCCTGGCGCTAGTCCTGGCAGCAACTGCCGGCCCGGTGCAGCAGGCCGCCGCGCAGGCCGCGGCCAACACCTTCTCGCTGCCCATCATTGACAACGCCCGGATGTGGCCCATCGTGGGCGGGCTGCCTAATATCCTGGTCAACAAGGTGCTCTACAGCACCCTCGTCAAGTACGACGCCAAGAACCTGGCGCCCGTCGGGGACCTGGCCGAGCGATGGACGCTGGCGGACGACAGGCTCACCTGGACGTTTGCGCTGCGCCGCAACGTGACCTGGCACGACGGCCGGCCGTTTACCGCCCGCGACGTCAAGTTCACCATCGAGCGCCTCTGGCTCAACCCGCAGGTGGCCTTCTTCCAGCGGGGCAATGTAGCGGAGATCAGCCGGGTGGAGGTCGTCGACGACTACACGGTGCGCATCGTCACCCGGACGCCCTTCGCCACGCTCCCGGTCATGCTGGGCTACCTGGCCAACATCCTGCCCGAGCACATCCTGGGGACGTACACGCCCGACCAGCTCCGCAACCCCGTGGACTTCCTCAGGAACCCCATCGGGACTGGACCGTTCCGGTACGCCGAGTCGGTGCTGGGCTCCCACGTCCGATTGGTAGCCTATGACCGCTACTTCCTGGGACGCCCGAAGCTGGACGCCATCGTCTTCCGCGTGGTGGCCGATCTCGAACAGCAACTGGCGCAGCTCCAGACCGGGCAACTCGACCTGATGATTATCGAGCCCCCGCAGGTAGCCGTGGTCCAGCGCATGCCCCACGTGCAGATCATTGACGCGCCCCAGGTGAACTACACCTTCGTCGGGTTCAACAACAAGGTGGAACCGTTCACCGACCGCAAGGTGCGCCAGGCCCTCACCCACGCTGTAGATCGGAAGGCCATCCTGGACAAGATCTACCTGGGGAAGGGCCGGATCGCCACCGGCCCCATCAATCCCCTGCTCGACTGGGCCTACACCGACAAGGTCCACCAGTTTCCCTACAATCCCGAGCTGGCACACAAGCTCCTGGAAGAGGCCGGCTGGAGCAAGGGTCCGGACGGCATCCGCCGCAAGGCCGGCCAGCCTCTGAAGATCACCCTGGACGTGGACCGGGGCAACCCGGTGCGGGAGCAGACTGCCGTGGTTGTGCGGCAGTACTGGCGAGACGTGGGCGTGGATGCCGATGTCCGGATCAGCGAGTTCAACGCCCTGCTGGCGCGGATCCGCACGCGGCCGAACCCGCTGCAGGCCTGGACGCTGTGGTACATCACCCCGCCCGATCCCGACGTCATGGGATACTATCACTCCACCGGAACGCTGAACGAGTTCGGCTACGCCAACCCCGAGCTGGATCACCTGCTCGAGCAAGGGCGCGCGACCTTCGATGTGAAGGCCCGGGCGAAGATCTACCACCAGGCCCAGAAGTTCATGGCCTGGGATGCGCCGGTCATCTTCCTCGTCTATCCGGCGGAGATCCAGGCGCTCAACAGGCGGGTCCGCGGGTGGGCGCCGATCGGGTACCGCGATGCACTGACCCACATGACCGGCGTGTCGATCGGCCGCTAGGCGGCCGCGACCACGGAGGGAGAGATCGCCGGCGAGGGAGCGGCCCCGGGTGCCGCTCCCTCGCCACGCGCCATGCTGCGTTACCTGATCCGACGCCTGATCCAGACCGCAGTCCTGCTGCTGGTGGTCAGCGTGGTGGTGTTCGCGCTGGTCCTCCTGGCACCCGGCGGGCCGTCCATCCTGCTGGACCGCAGCATGGGCGCCGAGGAGATGGCCCGCATGCGCAGCCTGCTGGGCCTCGACCAGCCCCTGTACGTGCAGTACACCCGCTGGCTCGCGCAGGTATTGCGGGGCAACATGGGTGTCTCCTACCAGGCCGGGCTGCCAGTCCTGGAGATCATTGGCCAGATGCTCCCCAACACGCTGGTGCTCTCGGCCGCGGCCCTGGCGCTCGCGCTGGCCGTGGCCATCCCCGCTGGCGTGGTCACCGCCGCGAGACCTTATACCGCCGTAGACCACGCCGTGACGTTCTTCTGTTTCTTCGGCGTCTCGATCCCTGTCTTCTGGTACGGCTTGATGCTCATCGTGCTATTCTCCGTCGTGCTGAACTGGCTGCCGCCCGGCGGGATGTACACCATCGGCGGTCCCCGGACGCTCGCCGACCTCGGCCGCCATCTGGTACTGCCGGCGGTGGTGCTGGGCACCGCCAACATGGCGCTGTTCACCCGCTACACCCGCTCGTCGGTCATGGCGGTGCTGCGCCAGGACTACCTCCGCACGGCGCGCGCCAAGGGCCTGGGACAGCGCAGCGTGCTCTACAAGCACGCCCTGCGCAACGCGCTGATCACGATCGTCACCGTCGTCGCCTTGCAATTGCCCCGGCTGGTAGGCGGCGCAGCCATCACGGAGACCGTTTTTGCCTGGCCCGGCATGGGGAGTCTGGCGGTCCGGGCTGCGTTCGAGCGCGACTACCCCATGATCATGGGCATCACGCTCGTGATCTCCACGGTGGTGGCCGCCAGCAACCTGCTGGTGGACCTGGTGTATGTCTACCTCGATCCCCGCATCAGGTACGATTAGACGCAGCCCGATCGGCGAGGTGCTCGCCCGCCTGCGGCGCAACCGGCTGGCGGTGGCCTCGCTGCTCGTGCTGGCCCTGCTCCACCTGGCGGTGGCCCTGGCGCCGTGGCTGGCGCCTCACGACCCCGAAGCGGTGGCGCTGGCAGAGCGCCTCCAGCCGCCCAGCGCCTCACACTGGCTGGGCACCGACGAGTACGGTCGCGACGTGCTGACCCGGCTCCTCTATGGCGGCCGAGTCTCCCTGGCCGTGGGCCTGACCTCCATGGTCGTGTCCATGGTCCTCGGTGTCGCCGTCGGCGCGGCCGCGGGCTACGCCGGTGGCGTCACCGATGTGTTGCTCATGCGGATCACCGACGGCATGCTCTCCGTGCCGCTGTTCTTCATCGCGCTGATGGCGCTGGCCCTGCTGGGCGCCTCGATGCTCAACCTGGTAGCGGTCATCGCCCTCTCCAGCTGGATGACGGTGGCGCGCGTGGTCCGGGCCGAGGTGTTGCGTACCCGGGAGCTGGAGTTCGTGGCGGCCGCCCGCGCCCTCGGCTGCAGCGGGTGGCGGATTCTCGCCCGGCACGTGGTGCCCCAGTCCATCCCTTCCATCACAGTGGCGGCCACCCTGGGAGTTGCATACGCGATCTTGCTGGAAACCTCCCTGAGCTTTCTCGGCCTGGGCGTGCAGCCGCCCGCAGCGTCCTGGGGCAACATGCTCAGCGGCGCACGCACGTATTTGCGCACGGTGCCCGGGCTGGCCATCTTCCCGGGAATCCTGATCTTCATCACGGTCCTCTGCTACAACTGGTTTGGCGACGGCCTGCGCGATGCAATCGACCCTACCCTCGCCGAACGGTAGGCCATGGAGGTGATCGCTCCCATGCCCACGGCCACCTTGGCGCTCACCGGCGATCTGATGCTCAACCAGCCCATCGTCCAGGGGGGCCGATCGCCCGGCAGCGCGGCTGTCTGGGCGCTCCTGGACGGCGCGGATCTGGTCTTCGTCAATCTCGAGTGCCCGCTGACCAGCCGGTGGGCGCCGGCAGACAAGGTCGTAACGTTCCGCAGCGACCCGCACCTGGCTCGCGACCTGGTCGCCGCCGGCGTGGACGTGGTGACGGTGGCGAACAACCACATGTACGACCAGGGTGCCGAGGGCATGTTCGACACGCTGGCCGCACTGCGGGATGCAGGCCTGGCCCCAGTCGGTGGGGGCGAGCACCTGGACGCCGCGCTGAGGCCAGCGGTCCTGCCGGCTGGCGGGATGCGAATTGCCTTCCTCGGCGTCGCGACCACGCTGCCGGTCGGTTGCGCCGCCGCGCCGGACCGGCCCGGCCTGGCACCCATCCGCGTCACCACCAGCTACGTGGTCGACGCCTCCGGCCTGGAAGAGACGCCTGGGATCGCGCCCTTTGTGGAAACACGCGCCTGGCCCGGCGACGTGGAGGCGGTGGTCGCTGCGGTCGGCGCCGCCAGGCGCCAGGCCGATGCCTGCGTGGTTGGCATCCACTGGGGGGTGCCCAACGGCTGGGTGGCCCAGTTCCAGGATCCTCTCGCCACGTACCAGCGGCCGCTGGCGCGGGAGCTGGTACGCGCCGGCGCTGATGTGGTGGTCGGCCACCATCCCCACGTGTTGCACGGCATCGAGATGCTCGACGGGCGGCCGGTATTCTACAGCCTGGGCAACTTCGTCTTCCACACGCTGCGGGTGGGCGCGCAGCCGGCGCTGCGGCGGCCTGACCCCCCGTACAGCTGGCGGAGCCTGCGGTCGCCGGTCAATCTCGATTCAGCGGTCGCCCTCGTCACTCTGGACGCCGGCCGGGTCGCGGCCATCCAGATCGTTCCACTTGTGCTCAACGGGGTCGGAGACCCCGAGCTGGCCACGGGCGCGGACGCCACGCGGATCCTGGCGGCGCTGGGCGCGCTGTCGGAGCCCCTGGGGACGCGGATTGCCCCAGACGGCGATCGCGGGCGAGTGGAGCTTTGCGGGTCGGAACCGTGACGCCAGGGGGAGTTCGCGCCAGTGTCGGCAAAGTCGCCAGCAGCACGCTCAACCCCACGCGGCAGGGAGGGGTGCCATGAAGATCACCATTGTGGGCGCCGGCGCCATCGGCGGCACCATGGGCGCCTATCTCGCGCGCGCCGGCTGCGAGATCACCTTCGTCGACGTGGCCGAGGACCATGTGGAGGCCATCAATACCCGTGGCCTCACCATCGAGAGCCAGGACGAGACCTTTACGGTGGGGGCGCGGGCCCTCCTCCCGGACCAGATGCAGGGTCCACTGGGGATGGTCTTCCTGGCCACCAAGACCATGCACACGGACATCGCCGCGCGCCAGATTGCCCCCCATCTGGCCCCAGACGGCGCCATCGTCTCGATGCAGAACGGGTTCAACGAGGAGCGCATCGCGGCCGTTGTGGGTGCCCAGCGCACCATCGGTGCGTGCGTCAACTTCGGCGCCGACTATCTCGAGCCGGGCCGCATCATGTTCGGCGGCGCGGGGGCGCTCTACGTGGGCGAGCTCGACGGCACCACCTCGGCCCGCGTGGTCGAGGTGGTGGAAGCGCTGCGGTCGAGCTTCCTGCCCCACGCCCAGGCCACCACCAACATCTGGGGGTACCTGTGGGGCAAGCACGCGTACGCGGCAATGCTGAAGGCCACCGCCCTGACCGACGAGACCATCGCCGACGTGCTGGCCCATCCCGAGGCCAGGCCGGCGCTGGCGAACCTGGCGGCCGAGGTGCTGGCCCTCGCCGAAGCCGAGGGCGTGCGGCCCGAGGCGTTCGACGGATTCGAGCCTGATGCGTTCGTCTTCCCCCCCCCGCCGCGACCAGGCCAGGATGGAAGCCAGCCTCGACGCCCTGGTCGCGGTCAACCGCAAGTGGGCCAAGGCCAGGAGCGGCGTCTGGCGGGACCTGGCGGTGCGCATGCGCAAGACCGAGGTCGAAACCGTGGCAGCGGAGCTGCGCGGACGGGCCCTGAAGCACCGCATCCCTATCCCTTTGGTGGATGCGGTCGCCGGCATGATCGGCGAGGTCGAAGCGGGGAAGCGGTCCAGAAGCTGGGGCAACATCCGGGCGCTGGCCCACCTGAATACGCGCACCTACGGCGCCCGGGCTGAGGGCGAGGTGGCCGGTTATGTCTAGCGCGGCGCCGCCATCTGGGCACGGACCGCAGGCAGGGCCAACCTACGCGGTGGATCCTCTGGACTTCTCCGGACGCGTGGTGCTGGTCACCGGAGCCGCCCACGGCATCGGGCGCGGCATCTGCGAGGCGTTTGCCGGCCGTGGCGCGACGGTCTGGGGCTGTGATGTGCTCGAGGAGGAACTGGCCGAGACCGTGCGGCGCTGCCGCGCGGCTAGCGGGACCGCCCACGGACGCACGGTCGATGCCACAGAGGCAGCGTCTGTGCACACGTTCGTGGAAGAGATCTGCGACAGGCATGGCGCCGTCGACGTGCTGGTCCATGCTGCGGGCGGGGTTCAGTATCAGCTTCCCCGGCCAGTGGAGACGGTCCCTCTCGACGACTGGCGCCGCATCGTCGCCGCCAACCTTGACAGCGCGTTCCTGTTCGTGCGGGCCGTGGTGCCGGGCATGAAGGCGAGGAGGTTCGGGCGGATCGTTACCATCTCGTCCGGGGCTGGCCGCTCCTACAGCCAGACCGGCATCCAGGCCTATGCTGGAGCAAAGGCCGGGCTGATCGGATTTACGCGCCAGATCGCCCGCGAGCTGGGCCCGTGCGGGATCACTGCCAACTCCGTGGCGCCAGGTTTCGTGCTTTCCAACCCGTCGTCGATCGCCCAGTGGGAAGCCCTGGGCACCGAGGGACAGGCAAGGTTTCTCGACGCGCTGGCGGTGCGGCGCCTGGGCACGCCCGAAGATGTGGCGCTGGCGGTGCTCTTCTTCGCCTCGCCCTGCGCGTCGTACATCACTGGCCAGACGCTGAGCGTCGACGGCGGCCGCTGGATGCTGGGTTGACAGCCGCAATCACGACAGACGCCTCACGAGGGGGACACGGATGGCTCGCTGGATCATGACCACCCCGCCGTACGATCAGGTGAATGCCGCCCGCATGATGGCCGACGTCGAGGCCCTGGCACGCTGGGTCCGGCTGTCGGGCACCTCGCACGAAATGGAAGCCGTTCGATACGCGCAGAAACGACTCCGCGCCGCCGGATGTCAGACGCGGGTCATCCTGCACGATGCCTTCATCAGCCTCCCTGGCACGGCGTCCCTGCAGGTGCTGACCGGCGGGTCGGCGGCTGCGGTCCCCTGCATCACCCATTCGTTCGCGGCGCCCACCGGGCCCGGCGGCCTCGAGCGCGCGGCAGTGTACGCGGCCGTCCCCGCCGACCTGGCAGGCGTCGCGGCTGGCAGGATCGCGGTCGTCGATGGGCTGGCAAGCCCGGCTGTGGTGCGCGCCGTGGAGATGGTCGGCGCTGCGGGGCTGGTCTGCCTCAACCGGGATCCCTACGTCCACGAGATGATCGTGTCGCCCGTCTGGGGCAGCCCCACCCTGGAGGACCTGGCGGCGCTGCCGAAGATCCCCGTGGTGTCGGTAGCGGGGCGCGACGCCGGCCCCGTGCGCGAGGCGGCGCGGACGGGCGCCCGTTTACGGCTCTTCGCGGAGGTCGACACCCGGTGGCGCAAGACCCCGATCCTGATCGGAGAGTTGCCGGGCGCGGTGGAGGAGACCTTCGTGCTCTTCTCAGGGCATCTGGACTCGTGGCATCGCGGCGCCATGGACAACGGGGGGGCCAACGCCACGATGTTGGAGCTGGCACGGGTGATGGGGTCGGTGCGGCGCTACCGCGGCGTGCGGTTTGCGTTCTGGTCGGGTCACTCCCACGGCCGCTACTCGGGCTCCACGTGGTACGCGGACCACTACTGGCACGAATTGGACGCACGTTGCGTGCTGCACCTCAATGTGGATTCCACCGGTGGTCGAGGATCGGTCCTCAACCGGCACGCCTATGCCATGCCCGAGACGCGCGGGGTCGCGGATGCGGTGATCCGAGAGCTTGCCGGCGGTCGCTTCGTAGGCCAGCGCGTCGGACGGATGGGCGACCAGTCGTTCCTGGGCGTCGGCCTGCCCTCGCTATTGATGGACATCTCCGAGCAGGAGGGCACGTCGCCGGAAGCCAGCGTGGACTTCTCCGCCTTCAGCGGAGGCGGAACTGGCGGGCTGGGTTGGTGGTGGCACACGACCGAGGACACACCCGACAAGATCGACCCGGCGTTGCTGGAAAGGGATGCCAGGGTCTACCTTGGTATCCTGCACGCATTCGTGACCTCGCCGGTCCTGCCGCTGGACTACGGCGCGGCGGCGCACGAGTGGTTGAAGCGGCTGCGTGAGGTCCGGGCGGCCTCTACCTGGGCCGATGTGAAAGGGGCGCTGGCCGAGGCACGCAGGCTCGCGCACGCGGCCGAGCTCCTGCACCGGCACGCGCAGGCAGTGGCGGCGTCCGGCGACCGGTCGAGCATCAGGGCCACCAACGCCGCGCTGATGGCCATGGGACGTGCTCTGATCCCCATCGACTTCACGCGGGCCGGCCGCTTCGGCCACGACCCCGCCCTGCCCCAGTCAGATCCCCCGCACTTGGCGGCGCTGCGCGCGCTGGCGCATGCGTCAGGCGATGAGGCGAGGCACCTGGCCGTGCAGGCGGTGCGGGATCTCAACGCCATCCGCCACGCGCTGGCCACGGCCGCCCAGGCCGCGGAAGCGGTGGTCTCAGCCCCGCGGCCAAGTCGCTGAGGATGTCGCCCACCGAGTTCTCCGCCAGCGTGACGTCGAAGGCCTGGGGAGGGGTGCACCAACGCGGGTGACGCGGCGGGTCACGATCATCGGTTCCTGCGCTGTCGCCGACCTTAGGCGACGGCGCACTGGAGGACTCGCCCCCTTGCCCGCCCCGATGCGACTGCCTGGCGTCTTGCTGGCCGCCGTGGTGGTCGGTGCCGCGTTCAGCCTCCCCCGGCCCGCTCCGGTATCACCGTCCGCCCCGGCAACACCCGATCCGTTCGCCGACGCCCGCCGGACGATGGTGGAGACCCAGATCCGGGCGCGAGGGATCCGCGACGAACGGGTCCTGCGCGCGATGCTGACCGTCCCCCGGCACCGCTTCGTCGACGCCCGCTATCTCGCGCAGGCCTACAACGACCACCCGCTGCCCATTGGCTACGGCCAGACCATCTCGCAGCCCTACATCGTGGCCCTCATGTCCGAGCAGGCCTCGGTGCGGCCGGGGAACCGCGTGCTGGAGATCGGCACGGGCTCGGGCTATCAGGCCGCGATCCTGGCTGAACTCACCGATCAGGTCTACACCATCGAGATCATCGAGCCCCTGGCCCGCGCCGCCGAGCAGCGGCTGCGGGACCTCGGCTACCGGCAGGTACGCACGCGCATCGGCGACGGCTACCTGGGCTGGCCCGAGGCCGCGCCCTTCGACGCGATCCTGGTTACCGCCGCGCCCGACCACGTGCCGCCTCCGCTGGTCCAACAATTGAAGGAAGGAGGTCGGATGGTGATCCCGGTCGGCCCGCCCGGGCTGGTGCAGACCCTGTGGCGCATCACGAAGGCCGACGGGCAGCTGAAGTTCACCAATCTGGGCGACGTGGCGTTCGTGCCGCTGGTGCGCCGGTAGCCCCGGGAGCCCAGGCGGAGGTGCCCGGCCCGCGGGACCATCCGGCCCGGTGCGCCACGAGGCCTGCCCCTGCGTAGGCCAGCGCTCCCGCCAGCAGCACAGGCCGGAACCCCCCTTCCAGGGCGAGCATCGCGGCCAGGATGGAGGCGAGCACCGAGGCACAGCCGTTGATCCCCCACGCCCACGGCACGAGTCGGGGATCGAACCGTCCGACCAGGGCGATCCCGGCGGGAAAGGGCATGCCCATGAGGATGCCCGAGGGCCCGATCACTGCGGCCAGGACGGCGAGCCGGCCCGGGGTGGCCAGGCCGAGGGCGGCGTCGAGGATCTGCGGCAGCGTCCAGGCGATCGCGGCGACCACTGCGGCCAGCGCGACAGCCACCGGCAGCAGTCGTCGGCCCACGCGCGGGGCCAGCAGGCTGCCGGCGCCCGACGACACCAGCAGCCCGGCGAGCACGACGGCTGCGGCGTGGGTCGGGGAGCCCAGGACCAGGATCATCTGCTGCAGCAGGGGGATCTCCACGAAGAGAAACGCCAGACCCAGGAGCAGGAAGTAGAGGAAGACGCTCCGCCCCCCGGGACCGGTCGCCGCCGTCGCCGGGACGCCCACCACGCGGAGCGGGGCCAGGATCAGCGCCGCACTCAAGAGGGCGACGATCGCCAGCAACCCGACCAGGACCAGGTAGCCGCCGCCGCCGAACGGCTGCCAGGTCCTCCCGAGAGTGGCCAGAATCCTCGGCACCTGCTGCCACCGGAAGAAGTGAAAGAAGAATGGCCACCCGTCGCGCGCCGGCCGCACATCGAACGGATACCCGCCAAGGAACGCCGAGCGCCGGACCGGGTCGAGGATCGCGAGGAAGGCCGCCCGGTGGAGGTCTGTCGGCATCACGGTATAGCGGTTGGCGGCTTCGACCTCCACGCCCGGCGCGTAGGTGATGTCGAACCGGCGCGAGGCCGCAAATGCCCGCACGGCCGCCACGTCGGCGGGCGCGAAGCCGTCCGGCTTGACCAGCACGGTCATCGTGTTCAGGGAACGCAGGGCGACCAGTCGGGAGGCGGGGTCGGGCGGCCCGGTGGCCCGCATGCCCCCGCGGCCGGAGGGGGCCGACCGCTCCAGCGCCAGCACCGCCGCAGCCCAGACGCGGATCTCCTCGCTGGGCGGCGTCTGGATCCACCGCGTCACCGCCAGCACGCCGCCGGGGGCCAGGCATTTCAGGTAGGCGCCCATGGCCTCCACGGTGTACAGGTAGTGCTCCGCCAGCGAGAACGCACCGGAGGCCACCACCTGAAACGATTCGAGTAGAGGGACCTGGATGACGTCGAAGCGCTCACGGGTCCGCCGGAGATAGGTGCGCGGGTGTTCCACGACGATCCGGACTTGGGAGGGAGCGCCCGGTGCGTCGAGGACGCCTCTGCCGAAGCGGCGCGCGGCCTCCGCGACCAGAGGGTTGGCCTCCAGGATCGTGACCGGGCCCATCCCCTGGTGGAGCGCGCCGAGCACCTCGACGCCCATGCCCACGATCAATGCCCGGCCCGAGCGGAGATGGTAGGCGACCGCCGTCGGCAGATATTCCGTGAAGGTGGCATCCGTCCCCACCGGCAGCCCTCGGGTGCCCTCGCCGTCGATCGTCAGGCCCGGCAGCGAGGGTGGGATCCCGGCAAACACGTGGCTGAGTCCCGGCGCCGACCGCACCGCGGCGCTGCGCACCACGTCCACCCGTGAGATGGCATTCTCCCGTGAGAACACCACACGGGCATCGGGGAGACGGCGGAGCTGGCTGAGGCTCTTGTACGGCGACAGGGGGAGTTCGACGGGCAGGGTCGCCCCGAGCGCGGTGACCACGGCCAGGGCGGCAGCCCCCAGCGTCTTGGGGGCCCACGCGCGCCGGTGCGAGGCCGCCCACAGGATGGCGCTCCCGGCCGCCGCGGCCGCCCCCGAGGCGATCATGCAGCCCGGTCCCCCCAGCGTTTCCAGCAGCGGCACCGCAGCCAGCGCGCCGCCCGCCGCGCCAAGGAATGAGGCGGCATAGAGGCTGCTGGCGCGATGGGGAAACCCGGCCAGTAGCACGCCGGTCACCAGGCCGCCGAAGAAGAAGGGTAGGACGAGTGCCGCCACCACGACCGCCAGGAACAGCCACTGGGTTGGATCCAGGGCGACCAGGTAGGCGTCGGCGGGGACCGTGACGACCGCCAGCAGCGCCAGACCGACCGACGGCGCCACCGCCAAGGCTGCCCACGCCGCGGTCGGCAGCGGCGCGCCGCGCAGCACCGGGACGACGGCCAGCGCGGTCCCGCTGGCCCCGAAGCCCAGCAGCCCCAGGCCCACGGCCATGAAGGCGAAGTGGTGCCACTGCACGAAGGAGAAGATCCGCGTGAGGGCGACCTGCTCGATCAGCGTGGCGGCGGCGACCAGCGCGACGCCCGCGTGGACACCCGCGCCGGCGGCCCCGCCCCCCTGGCGGCGTGGCTCGGTCACGGCATGGCCTTCGCGGCCGCCGCGGGGCGGTCCTACCGCGCCGGGCGCGAAGGATCTTTTCGGATGCCCAGGAGAATTTCAGAAGGATTTTTTCATCCCCTCCCGAAGGGAACCCCGATGCCCCCCGAGCCGTCCGCAGGGATCGGGAGCCTGACGCGCCTGCGCGAGATGCGCCCGCGGCTGGCTCACGCCGAACGCAGGCTGGCCACCTACATCCTCAAGCACCCCCGCCAGGTCCTGGATTCCTCCATTACCCTGGTGGCTGGCCGCGCTGGGGTCAGCGAGGCCACCGTTGTCCGGCTGTGTCGGCGCATCGGATGCCGCGGCTACCAGGACCTGCGGATCCGTCTGGCCGCCGACTTGGTCCTGCCGCCCCGCCAGCTCTACCAGGAGATCGAGCCCGCAGACGACGCGACGGCGGTGAAGCGCAAGGTCTTCGGGCTGTCGGTGCGCGCCCTGGAGGAGACGCTGGATGTCCTGGACGATCGGGCCCTGGAGAGCGCCGTCGAGGCGATCACCGGCGCGCGCCGTGTGGACTTCTACGGCGTGGGCGCCTCGGGGCTCGTGGCGCTGGATGCCCACCAGAAGTTCCTGCGCATCGGCGTCGAGGCCCAGGCCTTCACCGACCCCCACGTCCAGGCGGCCTCGGCGGCGCTGTTGCGCAAGGGCGACGTCGCCGTGGGGATCTCCGAGTCGGGGTCGACCCGCGACACGGTGCACGCCCTGGGCGTGGCGCGGGCGGCGGGGGCCACCACCATCGCCATCACCCGCTACGGGCCGTCACCCATCGCCAAGGTGGCGCAGATCCGGCTGCACACCCTCTCGCCCGAGAGCGGCATTCGGGGCGGGGCGCTGGCCAGCCGCATCGCGCAGCTCGCCGTCGTCGACGCCCTGATGGTCGCTGTGGCCCTGCGCCGCTACGACGCGACGCTGGCGGCCCTGCGGGCCACGCGCGACGCGGTGGCGGAGAAGAAGTTCTGATGGCCTCCTCCCTGGTCATCCGCCGGCTGCGGGCAGAGGACGTGGAGCCCTGCGCCCGGATCATCGCGGGCGATCCCCTCTGGCAGCGCTATGAGGTGAGGCTCCCGCAGGCACGGCGGATGGTGCGCGCCGCACTGGCCGCATCCCGGCGCGGCGGACCGGCAGCCCGGGCGGCGGGAGAGTTCGCCGTGGCGCGCACGAGGGGGCAGGTGGTCGGCTTCGTCTGGTTCCGGCTGGACGGCACCTTCCACCACAGCGGCTACGTCCGACTGCTGGGCGTCGCGCCCCACGCGCGCGGGCGCGGGGTCGGCAGGCGCCTGATGGCGCATGCCGAGCGACGCCTGTTTGCGGCGGGCCCGAACGTGTTCCTCCTGTGCTCGGACTTCAACAGCGGGGCCCAGGCCTTCTACGAGAAACTGGGCTACACCACGGTCGGGGCGATTCCCGACTACATCGTGCGGGGGGTGACCGAGCGGCTGTACCGGAAGACCCGGGGTCCCATCGTGACCCGGGAGACGAGAGACCACCGAAGGAGGCGAAGCCAGTGAGAGTCCGCTGGGCGTTGTGGGTGCTCGTGGTCGGGCTCGTGCTGCCGGCCCTGCCGGCCGGCGCCGGCCCGGCCGGGACGACGTTCACCATCGGGGTGGACCAGGAGGTCGTGGGACTGGACCCCAACCTGGTCACCGCGTTCTCCTCGTTCCGCCGCATCGACTTCCTCTACAACAAGCTGGTCCGCTACAACGACCGGCTGGAGATCGAGCCCGACCTGGCCGAGTCCTGGGAGTTCCCCGACCCCCGCACCGCGATCTTCCGGCTGCGGCGCGGGGTCAGGTTCCACAGCGGCGCCGAGATGACCGCCGACGACGTGAAGTTCACCCTGGAGCGGGTGCTGGATCCCGCAACCCGCTCGCCGGGCCGGTCGTTCATCGACGTGATCACCGCGGTCGATGCCGTCGACCGCTACACGGTCCGGGTGCGGATGCGCTTCCCGCTGGCCTCGCTGCTGTCCGGCCTGGCCTCGGCCAACCTCTCCATCGTCGAGCGGGCGGCGGTCCAGCAGCACGGCAACCTGCAGCGCACCGTGGCCGGCACAGGCCCCTACATGATGGCCGAGTGGGTGCCGGACAACTTCATGCGACTGGTCCGCCACCCCAACTACTTCCGCCGCGGGCTCCCCAGGATCGACACGATCATCATCCGCGTCATCCCCGACCAGGCCTCCCTGCTGGCCGGCGTGCGGACCCGCGCCCTGGACATGGCCACGATCAACCAGGGCCCGGTGATCACCCAGGCGAAGCGTGAGACGGGCATCGTCGTGTTGCAGAAGGCCGGGATCAACCTCAGGATCTTCTCCTTCAACACCACCCGCCGGCCCTTCGATGACGCGCGGGTGCGCTACGCCTTCTCCTGGGCCATCGACCGCCAGGCAATCGTGAACACCGCGGAGTTCGGCTACGCCACGGTCTCCGGGCCCATTCCGGCCTCGACGCCGTGGGCCACGCCCGCCTCCAGGTTTCCCTCCTACACCCAGAACCTCGCCCGCGCCAGGCAACTGCTGGCCGAGGCCGGATACCCGCAGGGCTTCGCGACGCGCATCGTCACCTCGCCCACCTATGAGGGCGGCATCGCGGTGGCCCAGGTCATCCAGGAGCAGTTGCGGGCGATCGGCGTCACCGCCACGCTGGACACCATCGAGTGGGGCACCTACATCAACCGCTGGGTGGCCCGCGACTTCGACACCATGGTCGAGCTGCGCGGCGGCGACCCGGACCCCGACCGGTTCCTGTACCGGACCTTCCACAGTACCGGCGCGGTCAACAACTTTCTGTTCAAGGACGCGGGCATCGATCGGCTGCTGGAGCGCGGCCGGGTCAACCTGGATGCCGACGCCCGCAAGCCGATCTACGCGGAGCTGGAGCGCGCGCTGATCGAGGCCGCGCCGGCCCTGTTCCTCTACGTGCCGATGGAGACGCAGGTCCTCCAGGGCTACGTGCGGGGGTTCAGGCTCATCGGCAACGGCGCGCTGTACTATCTGGAGGAGGCGACGGTCGAGCGGTAGCGCCCTGCCCCCCCTACACCGTGCGGCCGGGGCCCAGGGAGCGCGGGACCCGGCTGCCGGACTTCGCCGATGCAACGCTATCTGGCCGCGCGTCTGCTGGCACTGATCCCGGTGCTGCTGGGCATCCTCGTGGTCGTGTTCCTGCTGATCCGGCTGATCCCGGGGGACGCCATCCAGTTGTTCCTGGGCACGCAGGTGGAGATGACGCCCGAGCAGATGGCGGAACTCCGGCGCTTCTTCGGGGTGGATCGGCCCATCTGGGTCCAGTTCGCCGACTACCTGGGCCGGGTGCTGCGCGGCGATCTCGGCGTGTCGCTGAGGACCGCTCGACCGGTGCTGTCCGATATCCTGCAGCGACTGCCCCTGTCCTTCCAGCTCGCCACGCTGAGCCTGGTGGTGGCCGTGGTGATCGCGATGCCGCTGGGTGTCCTCTCGGCCGTCACCCGCAATTCGGCGTTCGACGTCGTCGCGCGGATCGCCGGCCTGCTGGGGCTCTCTATCCCCAACTTCTGGTTGGGCGCCATGCTGATCCTCGTCTTCTCGCGCTACCTCCACGTTGCGTTGGGGCAGTATGTGCCGATCACGCAGGACCCCCTGGGCACGCTGCAGAGCCTCTACCTGCCCGCGCTGGCGCTGGGCACGGCGATCGCGGCGATCCTGATGCGCTACGTCCGGTCGTCGCTGCTAGAGGTGCTGGGGCAGGAGTACATCCGCACCGCCCGCGGCAAGGGGCTGAGGGGCACGGCGGTGATGCTCCGCCACGCCCTGCCCAACGCCATGATCCCGGTGGTCACCGTCATCGGCTTCCAGATGGGCTACCTGCTGGGCGGCACGGTGGTGATCGAGGAGATCTTCGCCCTGCCCGGGATGGGCCGGCTGGCGCTGCAGGCCATCTTCCAGCGCGACTACCCGGTGGTGCAGGGCGTGGTGCTGGTCGTCGCCCTGCTGTTTGTGCTCACCAACCTCGTCGTGGACCTCCTCTATGCCTGGATCGACCCCCGCATCCGCTACGCCTGAGATGGCGGCCACGCCGCCGGCCGAGGCGCCCCGCCTGCGCACGTGGCGGTGGTGGGCTCGCCGGTTCGTGCGCAACCGCGTGGCGCCCATCGGCCTGGTCATCGTCGCCGCGAGCATCGCGGTGGCGCTGCTGGCGCCGGCCATCGCGCCCCGGGACGTCCGCGCCATGTCGCCGCCCGATGCCCTCTCGCCGCCGGGGCGGCTCTTCTGGTTCGGCACCGACGAGTTCGGCCGCGACGTATTCAGCCGCGTCCTGGTCGGCTCCCGGATCTCCCTGGTGGTCGCGTGCCTCTCGGTGCTCACGGCCCTGGCCATGGGCACGACGGTCGGCCTGACCGCGGGGTTCTACGGCGGGTGGTGGGATGCGGTGTCGATGCGGGCGATGGACGTCATCTTCGCCTTCCCGGCGATCCTGCTGGCCATTGCCATCATGGCGGTCCTGGGCACGAGCCTCTTTAACCTGGTCATCGCCATCGGGATCGTCTACACGCCGCAGTTCGCCCGGGTCGCGCGGGCTGCGGCGCTGACGGTGCGGGCCCTGGAGTTCGTGGACGCCGCCCGCGCGCTGGGTCTGAGCAACGTGCGCATCATCGCCCGTCACGTCATTCCCAACGTCCTCGCGCCGATCACCGTGCAGATCTCCCTCAGCCTCTCGCTGGCGATCCTTTCGGAGTCGGCGCTGTCCTTCCTGGGCTTGGGCACGCAGCCGCCGACCCCCTCGTGGGGGAACATGCTGAGCGAGGGCCGGCAGTTCCTCGAACTCGCCCCCTGGAACGCGGTGTTCCCCGGGCTGGCCATCATGGTGGTCGTGCTGGGGTTCAACCTGCTGGGCGACGGCCTGCGCGATCTGCTCGACCCGAGGCTCCGGTGACAGCCTCCGACCGTCCGGGTCCTGCGTCGCGGGCCGGGGGGGCGGCCCGCCGCGTGCGGGAAGCGGTGCGGGCGCATCTGCGCGAGGGGGTGGCGCAGGGCGTCTTCCCGGGCGCGGTCGCCGCCGTGATCTGGAGAGGGGCCACGCTGGCGCTGGAGGCGCATGGCTTCGCCCAGGTGGTGCCGTACTGCCGGGCGATGACCCCGCAGACGATCTTCGACCTCGCCAGCGTCACCAAGCCGGTCGTCACCACCACGGCCGTCCTCCAGTTGTGGGAGCGCGGGATCCTCGACGTGGACGCGCCGGTCTGCCGCTACCTGCCAGGGTTCGCCGACGGCGGGAAGGAGCGGGTCACCGTGCGGCACCTGCTGGCCCACACCTCGGGCCTGCCGGCGTGGGAGATGCTCTATCTTCCGGCCCCCTCCGCGCTTTGCGGCGGGAGCGGCGCGCGAGCCCGGGCATGCCGTTCCATCGACGAGGCGGTGGCGCGCATCTGTGCGACGCCGGCCGCCGCATCCCCGGGTGTGTCGGTGAACTACAGCGATCTCGGCTTCATCGTGCTGGGCCATCTCGTCCAGCGCGCCAGCGGCGAGGACCTGGAGGCCTACGCCCGGCGCCACATCTTCGGTCCCCTGGGTATGCGTTGGACCCGCTTCGTCCCGCCGGCCGGGTGGCGGTCGCGGTGCGCCGCCACCGAGATGGGCAACGCTTATGAACGGGAGAAGGCCGCGGCGCTGGGGCTGGGCCGGCGATTCCCCTGGCGCACCTACCTCCTCCGCGGGGAGGTCCACGACGGCAACGCCTGGTACCTGGGACGCGGCGTGGCCGGGCACGCCGGGCTGTTCGGCACGGCCGCCGACCTGGGGCGCTTCGGAATGGCGATGCTCCGGGGGGGATCACTGGACGGCGTGCGGATCCTGGGGCGCAGGACGGTCCGGGAGGCCACGTGCACCCAGACGCCGCACACCGCCGGGCCCCCCCGCGGGCTCGGGTGGGCGCTGGCGGGCGCGCCGTTTGCGGGATCCCGCGCGTCCCCCTCGGCGTTCGGGCACACGGGGTTTGTCGGCACGTCGGTGCTGGTCGACCCCGATCGCGACCTGGTCGTCGTGCTGCTCACCAACCGGGTCCACCCCTCGGCGTCGAATGAGGCCATCCAGGGCTTCAGAGCGACCTTCCACGACGCGGTGATCGGGGCGCTCGATGCCTGAAGCCCTCATCGCCGGGGTGGACGGCGGCGCGTCCAAGACCCGCGCGGCGGTCCTCAGCGCCGGCGGGAAGGTGCTGGCCACCTCCACGGTGCCCTCGGCCAGCGCCTACCACCGCGAGGCCGAAGAGGCGGCCGAAATCGTCGTCGCATCCGTCCGGGAGGCGATGGCGGCGGCCGGGATCGGCGGGCCGCTGGCGGCGCTGGGCGCGGGGCTGGCGGGGGCCGACGACCCCGCGATCCGCGCGCGGCTGGAACGCACGCTCGCCGGCGCCGGGCTGGCGGCCAGCGTGCTGGTCGATCACGACGCCGCCGCAGCACTGGCCGGCGGCACGGCGCTGGAACCGGGGATCGTTGTGGTCGCGGGGACCGGATCCATCGCCTTCGGCGTGGATGCGGAAGGTCGGCGGGCCCGCGCCGGCGGGTGGGGACCGCTGCTGGACGACGAGGGGAGCGGCTACGCGATCGGCCGGGCGGTGTTGCGCGCGGCGATGCGGGCGTTCGACGGCCGCAGCGAGACCACCGCGCTGGCCGAGTCCGTGCGCCAGCATTTCGGGCTCGGGTCCCTGGCCGGGCTGAAGATGGCAGTGCGTGGCCTGGGGATCGACGAGGTGGCCGCGATCGCACCGCTGGCTGTGGATGCGGCCCAAAGCGGCGACGCCGTGGCGAATCGGATCCTGCAGCGTGCCGGCCGGCACCTCGCCGCGATGGTGGCGGCGGTGGCGGCGCAACTCGGCTGGCGGGAAGTGCCGTTTCCGCTGGTGGCAGCCGGCGGGGCCTTCGAAGCCGGCGCCCTGATTCTCCACCCGCTGGCCCAGGCCCTGGAGGCGGCGGGTTACCGGGCGGGCCTGCAGCCCGCCCGCTTTCCCCCTGAGGTCGGGGCCGCACTCCTGGCGGCACGGGCGGCAGGGCTCGATGCGGCCGGATTGATCCGCGCGCTGGCGCGCGAGGGGGGCGGACGGGGCCCATGAGGCGGCCCAATCGCAAGGGGCGGGAGTGGTGAGTGTGGTGCATTCCGAAGGAGACTCCTCTCCGGTCGACTACGCCGTGCTGGGGACGGAGCAGCGCAATCCACGGTCGCGGGAACTCGACCGGCTCTCTACGGAAGAGATCCTGCGATTGATCAACGAGGAAGACCGCCGCGTGCCCGAGGCTGTGGCCGCCGAGATCCCCAACATCGCGCGGGCGGTGGACCAGGTGGTCCGGGCGCTAAGGGCCGGCGGCCGCGTCATCTATGTCGGCGCCGGGACCAGCGGGCGGGTCGGCCTCCTCGACGCCCTGGAGTGGCCCCCCACCTTCGGGGTGGATCCGGAGGTGATCCGGGCTGTCGTCGCCGGCGGTGCGTCGGCAGCCATCGAGGCCGCCTCGCCGTTCGAAGACGACCCCGCGGCAGGCGCCGCGGAGATCGCCGGGCTGGGGGCGGGCCCGAGGGACGTGGTCGTGGGGATCGCCGCCAGCGGCGTGACCCCCTTCGTGATGGGTGCCGTCCAGGAAGCCCGGCGCCGCGGGTGCGCCATCGTCGGCCTCAGCAACGTCCCGGGCTCTCCGCTGGCAGCGGCGGCCGATGTGGCCATCACCCCCGTCGTGGGCCCGGAGGTCCTCACAGGCTCCACGCGGATGAAGGCCGGGACCTCCCAGAAACTCGTCCTCAACATGCTGAGCACCGCGGCCATGGTGCGGCTGGGCAAGGTCTACAGCAACCTCATGGTGGACCTCTCGCCCAGCAACCGGAAACTGGCGGCCCGGGCGCAGCGCATCGTCGCCGAGGCCACCGGCCTGGACCTGGAGACCAGCAGCCGGCTGCTGGAGCAGTCCGGGGGACGGGCGAAGGTGGCCATTGTCATGGGACTGGCCGGCGTCGGCCGGGAGGAGGCCGAGCGGCTGCTGGCTCGCTGTGGCGGGCTCGTGCGCGAGGCGGTGCAGCAGGGGCGCGATGCGGGCCGTCGCTGATCTCGCCCGGCGCGATCCCAAGCGCGTCATCGGCCTGATCGCGGGAACCTCGGGCGACGGCGTAGACGCGGCCCTGGTCGAGGTGGCCGGCGCCGGGCTGCAGGCGCGCGTGCGGCTGGTCGCCGGGCTCACGCTGCCGTTCCCCCCTGACGACCGCGATGAACTCTTCCGGCTGTTCGATCCCGCCGCGGCCACCGTGGACCGGCTGTGCCGGTTCGACTTCAGGCTGGGCGAGCTCTTTGCCCAGGCGGCGCTGGCCGTGATGGCCCAATCCGGCCTGACCCCTCCGGAGGTGGACCTCATCGGATCGGCCGGACAGACGGTCTGGCACATCCCGGCCCCGCAGGGCGCGACGCTGCAGATCGGCGAGCCCGCGGTCATCGCCGAGCGGACCGGCCTGCCCGTCGTGGCGGATTTCCGGGTCGCCGACGTCGCCGCCGGCGGCCACGGCGCGCCGCTGGTCCCGTACTTCGACCTCGTCGTCTTCCGCCATCCCGCGCGGTCGCGCGCCGTCCAGAACATCGGCGGCATCGGCAACGTGACCTACCTGCCGGCCCGTCCGCCCGACGGGTGCGCCATCGACGACGTGCTCGCCTTCGACACCGGGCCCGGCACCATGGTCATCGACGCGGTCATCTCGGCGCTCACCGATGGGCGGGAGCGCTTCGACCGGGACGGCGCATTGGCCGGGGCCGGCCGCGTGGACGAGGCCTGGCTGGCCGACCTGCTGGATGACCCGTTCTTCCGCCAGGCGCCGCCCAAAACGACGGGCCGGGAGGTCTACGGGCAGGCCTTTGCGGCCCGCCTGCTGGAGGAGGGGATCCGGCGCCGCCTGATGCCGGAAGACATCGTCGCGACCGTCTCGGCGCTGACGGCCGACTCCATCGTGCGCGCCTACCGCGACTTCCTGTGGCCGCGGGGCGCGCCGGACGAGGTCGTGCTGTCCGGCGGCGGCGCCTACAACCGCTTCCTGCGCGAGCGGATCGCCCGGGGCGTGGGCGCGCCGGTGCGGCTCGCCGAGGAGTTCGGCGTGGACGGGAAACTCAAGGAGGCCATGGCGTTCGCCCTATTGGCCTCGGACGCGGTCGCGGGCCTGGCGACCAACGTGCCCCAAGCTACGGGGGCGTCGGGGCCGCGGGTGTTGGGCAAGTTCGTGCCGGGACCGCGCATGGTATAGTAAGCCGATGTTCCGAGAGGTGCTCCGCCGCCAGATCCGGGACGCCATCGTCCGCGCCATGGCGTCGGGGACGCTCGTCCCCGGGGACGTGCCGGAGGTGGACGTCGAGGTCCCCCGGGACCGGCGCTTCGGCGACTACGCCACCAACGCCGCCATGGTGCTGGCCAGGGGCACCGGACGGTCCCCCCGCGAGGTCGCCCGGGCGCTGATCGAGGCCTGGGCGCCGTCCTCTGACCGCATCGGCCGCCTGGAGGTGGCCGGACCGGGCTTCATCAACATCACCCTGGCGTGGCCCTGGCGCCAAGACCTGGTCGCGTCGATCCGCCGGCTCGGCGATGCCTACGGCCTCCAGACCGTAGGCGCCGGCCGGCGCGTCAACGTCGAGTTCGTCAGCGCCAACCCCACGGGCCCGCTCCACGTCGGCGCCGGCCGCAACGCCGTCATCGGCGACGTGGTGGCCAACCTGCTTGCGGCGCTGGGCTACGCCACCTCGCGCGAGTACTACATCAACGACGCCGGACAGCAGGTGTTGAACCTGGCGCGCTCCGTGGAGGCCCACTACTTCGCGCTCTTCAACCAGCCCAGGCCCTTCCCCGACGACGGCTACCGCGGCCAGTACGTGGCGGACCTGGCCCGGACGATCGCCGCGGCCGATGGGGACCGGTGGCTTCGGGCCTCCGAGGAAGACCGGCTCGAGCACTTCCGCGACGTCAGCGTCGCGACCATCCTGGCCGACATCCGGGAGGTGCTCGAGCGCTTTGGGGTTCGGTTCGACGTCTGGTTCAGCGAGCGGAGCCTGATTCGCTCAGGCGCCGTGGACCGGGTCCTGGCCGACCTGCAGGCGCGCGGCTATGTCTACGAGGCCGACGGCAAGCTCTGGTTTCGCTCCACGGCGTTCGGCGATGACAAGGACCGGGTCATCGTCAAGCCCTCCGGCGAGTGGACGTATTTCGGGAGCGACATCGCCTACCACCTGGACAAGCGGGCCCGCGGCGCCGACCTGATGATCAATGTCTGGGCCATCGACCACATCGGGGATGTCGCCCGCGTGAAGGGCGGGCTCGCAGCCCTCGGGGTCCCGGAAGACGCGCTGGAGATCATCATCTACCAGCACGTCCGGCTGAAGAACGAGGGCGAGGCGCTGCGGATGTCCAAGCGCGCGGGAGAGTTCGTGACCCTGCGCGACCTCATCGACGCGGTGGGGGTGGACGCCGCGCGGTACTTCTTCGCCATGGTCTCCCCGTCGGTGCCCATGGACTTCGACGTCGCGCTGGCCCTGCGGCCCTCGCCGGACAACCCGGTCTACTACGTGCAGTACGCCCACGCCCGCATCGCCGGCATCCTGCGCGAGGCGGCCGCCGCCGGCCGTCAGGCCGGGGAGGCGCCGCCGCTCCATCGCCTGGAGCACGACCGCGAAGCGGCCCTGATCCACACGCTGGCGGAGCTGCCCGAGGTGATCCGGACCGCCGGCCTGCGCCGCGAGCCCCACCGGCTGTGCGCGTTCGCCCGGGAGGTCGCCGAGGCCTTCCACCTGTTCTACACCCACTGCCGGGTCCTCACCGACGATGCGGAGCTGTCGGCCGCCCGCCTGGCCCTGGTCGAGGCGACCCGGGTCGTGCTCCGGCGCCTCCTGGGCCTGCTGGGGGTCTCGGCGCCGGAACGGATGTAGGCCTGCCCGCGCCGCCCCGCGGCCGAGGCTACTTGCACGGTCCGGCGTGGTATGCTAGGAATATCTGGGGGCAGTGTCGCCGGCGACTGGTGTGTGGTCGCCACCCGTCGTCACCATTCTCCGACCAGGTTTCAATCCAGGACTTCCGGGGTCGAATCCCAGACAGTCCATGCTCCACAGCGACAGGTCAGACGAGACGGGTAGACGGCCAGGAACCGCCGCGGCCCCGGCGGGGGAGGCAGGGCATTCATGAACAGGTGCGTGCGCGCGGCGGCAGCCATCGCGCTGCTGGCGGTGGCTGCGGCTCCGGCCGCCGCCCAGATCTTCACGGACATGGCCAACCACCCCGCACGCCGGGCGGCGGAGCGCCTGGCGGCCAAGGGCGTCGTGACGCGGCTGCCGGACGGCCGGCTGGCGCCCGATGACCCGCTGACCCGGCTGGATGTGGCGGTCTTCCTGGCCCGGGTCCTGGGAATTCCCACCGGCGGCATTCCCTACCTCGACTTCCGGGACACCGATCAGATCCCGCCTGGGGATCGGGCCGCCGTGGCGGCCGCGTCGATCATGGGCACGGTCTCGGCGACGCGGGTGGAGATCCGGAAGGGGACCGTCGTCTACACGCTCACCACGAACAAGACCGTCTACGCGCCCGATGAGCCGGTGCAATTGAATTTCTCCATCGCCAACGAGGGGCCCGGCGTGCCCACGGAGATCCTGTCTGCCGACCGCGGCCGCCCCCGCGTGAGGCTCTCGGAGCGCGACGGGGCGAAGGTCGGCTACCAGGGCGAAGTCTACGTCGAGACCAGGACCCCCCAGGGCACCCGGCGCGATCGGGTGGCCCGCATCCAGATCAAGGAGTTCCGGCCGGACGGCGCGATCGTGGACATCGTGGACCAGGGCTCGGTCGAGTGGAAGCCGGGGCTGAAGGCCCTCTACCTCCAGGACGTCTGGTTCGAGTACTCGTCCACCCAGTTCTACGATTTCGTGATCCGCGACGCGGACGGCAACGAGATGGCCCGCTGGTCCCTCAACCGGCCGTTCCAGCCCGTCGCCCAGCCCATCCCCCTGGCCGCCGGAACGGCCATCCAGGACGCCACGCGCTGGAGGCAGCTGGATCAGAACGACCGGCCCGTCCGGCCCGGGCGGTACGAGCTGGTCGCCGTCCACACCACCAAGGAGAACCCCACCGAGCTGTCCATCACGTTCCAGCGGGGGATCATCGCGCCCTTCCCCGACAACACCTTCCGACCCAGGCAGCCGGTGACGCGGGCCGATCTCGCGGTGTTTATCGTGCGGGCCATGGGGCTGGAGACCGAGGCGCGCCGCCGGACCAACGACCCCCTCCAGGTGGCTGACGCCCGTGACATCCCGGCCGAGGCGCGCGGCAGCGTGGTGGTCGCCCTGGAGAAGAAGGCGCTCCTGCCATTGCCCGACAACACCTTCCGGCCAGCCCGCACAGCCACCCGGGGTGACGCCGTGCTCGGGCTCAACGGGCTCATGGAAGCGCTGGGCCGCTACGACTACACCACGGCCACGCTGCGCGAGGTCCGCGGCGGCCCCCCGCCGGTCGTGGTCGTGGAGGACGCCAACAAGCAGATCCGCTCCCACCGGGTCGCCGTGGTGAGCGCCATCTACCGCAACGACCAGGTCGTCCTGCTCCTCCAGCTGCGGCCGGGGGACCAGCTCAAGATGCTCAAGCCCACCGACGCAGGCGAGGTCATGTACATCGAGGCGACCGGGAGGTAGCGGCCATGGAGTTCTTCCTCGACACGGCCAACCTGGAGGAGATCCGGACGGCGCAGTCCTGGGGCATTCTGGACGGCGTCACGACCAACCCCACCCTCGTCGCCAGGGAAGGCCGGGACCACAAGGCGCTGATCCAGGAGATCTGCGCCCTCGTGCCGGGTCCGGTCAGCGTCGAGACCACCACCGCCGACGCCGAGGGGATGGTCCGTGAGGGCGAGGTCTTCGCCACCTGGGCGCCCAACGTGGTGGTGAAGGTGCCGGTGACCCCAGAGGGGATCAGGGCCGCGAGGGCGCTGGGGGCCAAGGGCATCCCCGTGAACGTGACGTTGGTCTTCTCGCTGCCCCAGGCGCTGATCGCGGCCAAGGCGGGCGCCCGGTTCGTCAGCCCCTTTGTGGGCCGGCTCGACGACGCCGGTAGCGACGGCATGCAGGTCGTTCGGGACATCTGCACCGCCTTCGCCCACTACAAGTTTGGGACCAGGGTGCTCGCCGCCAGCCTGCGCCACCCGGTGCACGTCGTCCAGGCGGCCCTGGCCGGGGCGCAGGTGGCCACGATGCCCTTCAAGGTGATGGAGCAACTCTTCAAGCATCCGATGACCGACGTCGGGCTCGAGCGGTTCCTGGCGGACGCCCGCCGGCTGGCCGCCGAACTCGAAGCGCGCAAGACGGCGCGGGTCTAGACGCGGCCGTCGCGGGAATAGATCGGAGAGGTGAGCGTTGACGTGCCGATCGCAGAACTGGAGGCCAAGACCCTGACAGAGCTCCAGGACATGGCCAAGGAGCTCAACATCCCCAACTACCGGCGGTACCGGAAGCAGGAGCTGATCATGCGCGTGCTCCAGGTGCAGACCGAGGCCGCGGGGCTGCTGATCCGCTCGGGCATCCTGGAGATCATGCCCGAAGGGTACGGGTTCCTGCGGACCAACGGCTACCTGCCGGGCAACGAGGACATCTACGTGTCGCCCTCGCAGATCAAGCGGTTCGGCCTGCGGGTGGGCGACGAGGTGCTGGGGCAGGTCCGGCCGCCCAAGGACAACGAGAAGTACTTCGCGCTGCTGCGCGTGGAGGCGGTCAACGGGCTGGACCCCGAGCAGGCGCGCACGCGTCCCGGTTTCGAGCAGTTGACGCCGGTCTTCCCCCACGAGCGCATCAAGCTGGAACTGCCCGAATCCGACCTCACCGTGCGGGTGGTCGATCTGTTCTCGCCCATCGGCAAGGGCCAGCGCGGCATGATCGTCTCGCCGCCCAAGGCCGGCAAGACCACGCTGCTCAAGAAGATCGGGCAGTCCATCGTCCAGAACCACAGCGAGATCTATCTGATGGTCCTGCTCCTCGACGAGCGGCCGGAAGAGGTTACCGACATGCGCCGCTCGGTCGAGGCGGAGGTCATCGCCAGCACCTTCGACCGCGCCCCCGAGGAGCACATCCAGGTGGCCGACCTGGTCCTGGAGCGCGCCAAGCGTCTGGTCGAGGGCGGCCGGGACGTCGTCATCCTGCTGGACTCCCTGACGCGCTTCTCCCGCGCCAACAACCTGGTCATCCCGCCGTCGGGCCGCACGCTGTCCGGCGGCCTGGATCCCGCGGCCCTGCACCGGCCGAAGCGGTTCTTCGGCGCGGCCCGCAAGATCGAGGAGGGCGGGAGCCTGACCATCATCGCCACGGCCCTGATCGACACCGGCAGCCGGATGGACGACGTCATCTACGAAGAGTTCAAGGGCACTGGCAACATGGAACTGCACCTCAACCGCAAACTGCAGGAGCGCCGGACCTTCCCGGCCATCGACATCAAGATGTCGGGCACGCGGCGCGAGGAGCTGTTGCTCACCGACGAAGAACTGCGCAAGGTCTGGGTGCTGCGCAAGAGTCTGGAGCAGCTCGACACCGTGGCCATGACCGAGCTCATCCTGGACCGCCTGCGCAAGACCCCCAACAACGCGGCGTTCCTGCGGTCGATCGTCAAGAGCTCGGAGGAGAACGGCGCCTAAACTCCCAGGCCTCCCCCATGGGGCGCACCTCGACGCCCGGCAGGAGGACGCGGCCGGGCGTCGAATACTAGTGGCACTCCGCAGCAGGCTGGTTCGTCTGGGTTTCCTCGCACGACCGCACGCCGCCCGCGCGTGCGCAACATGCCGGTCGAATATCCAGCCCGGCGCAGGCCGGTGCGTCTGGCTGGGACAGGTAGGAGGCAGCATTGCGCACAGCGGCACGGCTGGCGTGCGTGGCGGTGGTCCTGGCGCTGGCGACGGCGCTGGGGGTGCCGGAGCCGGTGGCCTCCCAGCCTCCGGTGCGATCCAGGGCCGATCGGACAGTCGTCCAGCCGCTGCACGACCTCTCGGCGCTCCACCCGCCGGTGGCCCGCGACGGCCGGCTGGTGTCGGCTGGGGCGCGGCCCCGGGGCCCGGTCGCCGGCGCTCCCGGAATCGGGGTCCCGCGGGCCAGCGCCCTCCCGGCGCGTGTCACGCCGCCGCGGGTCCACACCGTGCGCAGCGGCGACACCCTGTGGGGCATCGCCAGGCGGTACGGGGTCACAGTGGAACGCCTGGCCGAAGCAAACCGAATCCAGGCGACCTCGACGCTGGCGACGGGGCGGTCCCTGGTGATTCCGCCCCAGGGAGGCGGGCAGGCCCCCGCAGCCCGGGCGACCTCGCGGCCTGCGCCGCCGCGTCCCGCACCCGTCACCCATATCGTCCAGCCGGGCGACACGTTGTGGGACATCGCCAGCCGGTACGGGACGCGCGTGGAAGACCTGATGGCCTACAACGACCTGGGCGACTCCGAGTGGATCAGGCCCGGCCAGCGGTTGATCATCTCGGGCCGCGCGCTCCCCAGGCACCGCCAGGTGGCCGCGCAGTCTCGCAGCGCCCGCCGGGCGCCGGCGGGGGAGATCGAGGCGCTGGCCGGGGGCCTGGCCTGGCCCGCGCGCGGGACCCTCACCTCGCGGTTCGGCTGGCGGTACCGGCGCCACCACGACGGGATTGACATCGCCAGTCCCCGCGGGACGCCGATCTTTGCCGCGCGCGACGGCGTGGTGGAGTTCGCGGGGTGGAAGGCCGGGTACGGCCGCGTCGTCATCGTCAGCCACGGGGGCGGTCTGGTGACGGTCTACGGACACGCGTCGAGCCTGCTCGTTAAAGCCGGCGAGTCGGTCAGGAAGGGCCAGGTGATCGCGCGCGTCGGCTGCACCGGTTCCTGCACCGGGTCGCACCTCCACTTCGAAGTCCGCCACAACGGCCGACCGATCAACCCGCTGCCCTACCTGCAGTAGTCCATCGAAGCCCCGCCTGCCGTCGGGTGCCTCGACGGCCCAGGGGTGGTCTGGTATACTCCGGGTGTTGCCATTTGCGACTTTCCGAGGAGCGGTTCCATGAAGGCCGGGATCCACCCTGAGTACCACCAGGCCCGCGTCACCTGCGCGTGCGGCGAGACCTTTGTCACCGGGTCGACCAAGAAGTCAATCCGGGTGGAGATCTGCTCGAAGTGCCATCCTTTCTACACGGGCCAGCGCAAGTTCGTTGACGCCGAGGGCCGCGTGCAGAAGTTCGCCCGCAAGTACGGCCTGAAGGTCTAGCCTGGCCCGAACTACTGCCGATCCAGCCACGCGAAAAAGTCTTTCTCGAACTCTTCCACCGGGCGACCGAAGACGGCCTCAAACTGGGTCGGGAAGACCGTGTCACCCGGCGCATAGAGCGCGATGATCTTGGGCCACCCGGCGGTCTCGTGCAGGTAGATGCCCAGGGCTGCCGCGATGCGATAGAAATCCCCCAACGTCCTCGCATCCGGCGTCCCGATTCCGATCTGCCGGATGGAGAAGGCAGGCTGGTTCTTCCTGGCCTGCTGGGACCGGGGGAGTTGCGTGGCCTTCACGTACGCCGGAAAGTTAATGACCCTCCGTTCGTCCATGACCTTCAGCTTGTGTAGCTCGGCCGGCCCTTCCCAGAAAGCAAAGGGAGTTCTGCGGCGATCCATCCGCGACTGGCGCTGGTACAGGTGGAACATCTCGTGCGGGACGGTCCACCAAACCTGCAGGTCGGGCCGCGCGGTATAACTGCGAATGTACTCGAGGTTCAACGCGAAGGCCCCCAGGGCCGACTGACCGCTGTAGAGGTGGGATCGCCGCTCCGCGGTCGGCCGGTCGAACAACCCGAACTCCACGAGGACGTCGGCGAAGTCGGCCTTTGTGGCGCAGAGGTAGGCCTTTGGGGGCCCATCCAGCACCACGCCGAGCCTCCTCAGAGACGCCAGGCTGTGCAGCGTCGCCTGCTGGACGGCCTGGACCACGGCGGGCTCCACCTGGCCGCGCTGCACGATCTCGAACGGCAGTTGGGCGAGGGTCGGGTGGAGTGCCAGGGTCGTGGCGATTGCGCACACCACCAGGCTCAAGGAGCGGCGGTGGGTCAGTCTTCTTGAGTCGTGCGTGATCGTAGGAAGTCCCCCCTCCGGTGTGACGTCGCGTTCTACGTCCTCCGGTCTACGGCGCCTCCAGGCGAGCCGCGACGGATTCCGGAACGGGGTTCGTAAGTTGCAGGCTGAAGGCCCGCGACGAGCCAGGGCAGGATCGCCTGGCTGATTCCGTCCGCCATCATCGCCCCATCGGCCATCGCCGCGTGGCGCCGCCGGACCCCGCCAGTCCTGAGGGGGGCCCTGCCAGACGGGCGGGGTCCGGTCGCCGCCTACGGCGCCGACATGCGCACGGGTACCGAGATGGCCACCGCTCCCGCCCGCTCGAAGTGCAGCGTCACGGCGAGCCGCTCCCCCTCTTTGAGGTCGCGCTTGAGTCCCAGCAGCATGATGTGGAGCCCACCCGGACGCAGCTGCGCCCGTCCGCGAGCAGGGACCACGATGGCCGGCACCTTGTGCATGCGACTCATGCCGCCCTCCATGCGCGTCTCATGGAGTTCCACCGCGGCGGCGACCCCGGCGTCGGCGCGCAACAGCCGGTCAGCCTGCGAGCCGGTGTTGTGAATGACCATGTAGATCGCCGAGGCGCCAGGTCCCATCTCCGTGCCTTTCCCATGGACACCGGCGGGTGCCGCGACGCCCGGCCGTGCCCAGGCCTTCTCGATCCTGATCGATGACGCAGGCGACGCGGCATCGCCCGAGATGGTGGCGGCTCCGATAAACACGGCAGCGGCAACGAGGGGCGCACCCGAGAGCCACAGGTGCCTCATCTGACGTGACAGGTACATCTCTGGATCACTCCTTTGCCAATCGGTCGCGACGCGAAGTCGGGCGTGTTGCATCTAGTGCCTGAGCAGCTGACGGACGTCGTGTGCCACGTCGGCCGCGGTGGCCTCGTGGCTCACATTCAGACGCCAGCGTCCCTCCCGGTCGATGACGGGGACGTTCGTCGAGTGCGCTATGAGGTACCCCGCTGCGCTGTTGCGTACCGGGACCTTCTGGAACGCGGCGCCGAAGAATCGGTAGGTCGCGGCCAACAGATGCGGGGGGCCTGTCAGACCTACGAACTCGGGGCTGAACAGACGGAGGTACCGGTCGAGGAACGCCGGGGTGTCAACCTCGGGGTCGAGCGTGATGAACACGAAGCGGACTCGCGCGGCGTCCGTCCCCAGTATCTTGGCGACGTCCCGGAACATCCCCAGGGTGAGCGGACAGACGTCCGGGCACCTGGTGTAGCCAAAGAAGACCAGGACGACGCGCCCCCGTTGCTCGGCGAGGTTGAACGGCCGCCCGTGCTGGTCGCTCAGCACGAGCCTCGGGACCGGGCGCGCAGGGTCGAGTTCGCGGGCTCGGAAGCTTGGGCGGTGGCACGCGGAGAGGAGCAGCACGGCCAAGCCGCTGGCGATCCATCTGATCCATCGGGCCATAACTAGCCTCCCGCGAAAGGTGTCTACCACGACGCCGCACCGCAACACGCCGGGAGTCGACGGCGTGGAGTGGCGGGCCGCAGTGGTGAGTCGGATTAGGCTGGGCGGTGGGCTCGAGGCGGAGGGTCCGGAACGGGGAGGGGGATGGGCATGAGGCCCGGCGAGACCGGGCGGGCGACCCGTTCGGTCGGCGGTGGCGCTCCCGGCATCACTGTCGCTGGCGCCGTGGCGACGGCCAGGCCCGAGACGCTGAGGACCTGCGCGCCATGGGCGGTCCCGGGAAGGACGGACACGACACGCGGCAGTTCAGAAATTCGTCGGCTGCCGTGCGGGGGCCACGCCGCGCTCTTCCCGTTCTCACCATGATGTCCGGGGGATCCGCGCTGCCGGTCGTGGCCGTGGCGACGGTGGTGGGCGAGCGCGTCGGCGCGCTGCGCAGGCGTACCGCCGATCACCACGTGCAGGTGGTACGGGTCGCGCTCCACCGCCTGCGTGTCGGCGACCGGGACGATCAGTCGCAAGACCATCGCCGGCAACGCAACCGCGGCCACAACCAGGAACGGACCCGGACGGCTTGAGCGATCTGCCGGCGCCGCGCGACATGGGAACATGCCTGGCCGGTGTTCGACAGTGGTAGGATGAAGTCCTCCCCCCTTCCAACCCGATGCAGACATGGACATCCGGACGACGGCCCGCGGCAAGCGCGATGGCACCATCGTGCGCCACCTGCAGCTCGCCCACAACGAGCGGGGTCCGCGGACCGGAATGCCCCGGGCCCGCGTCCTGTCCCGGCAATCCGGGCCAACCTGGGAAGCGCCCGGAACTCCAAGGTGGCGGGCTCACCGGCCCTCACGACGACAGCCCGGGATGTGGGAACCACCGCCAGGTCGGCGGAGAACGCCACGACGTCCCACGCGCCCGGCACCACCCGCAGGTGGGCCCTCCCCGTCGCGTGTCCCGTGGTCATTGCACCGGCCCGCGCGTCATGGCAGTGTCCCAGCTTCGATCATGGTCCGTATCAGGGCTTCTGGCTGATAGCCAGCCGCCCGTACCTCTCTGGAAGGAACACGCCCACGTTCCGCGGCCACCAGAAGCTGGGGCCACGGTCGTAGTTGTCCCAGTAGTGCAATCCGGTGGCCACCGTCC
The DNA here is from genome assembly GCA_031459875.1 of Candidatus Fervidifonticultor sextus. Lineage (GTDB taxonomy): Bacteria > Sysuimicrobiota > Sysuimicrobiia > Sysuimicrobiales > Humicultoraceae > Fervidifonticultor_A > Fervidifonticultor_A sextus. The sequence continues at coordinate 60,060 of JAVKHQ010000005.1, forward strand.
CGCCGAGTGCAACACCGATCTCCTCCAATGGGACCGACAGCTCGTACATCATGTGGCGCGCTGCGGGCGGGCCCATCGCCGCGCCCCGTGCGCGGCTGTCGAAGTGAAATGTCCGTCGGCCTCGCGCATCGATGCGGTCCGTGCGCAGCCGGCCGTCGCCATAGAGCCAGTAGCCGACCTCGCCCTTGAACCAGATGGCCATGTTGTCGAAGCCGGTGTGGGGAGGGCTGGACGCCGTGGTGTTGGTGATGTCGTGGATGGCGTCGACACCCACGTAAAGCCGCTCCGTATCGTTCATGACGAGGAAGACGCACCGCGCACCCCCATCGCGGCTGGCCAGGGTCAGGCGGGCCGCTGCCCGCCACTCGTCCTCTCCGACGACCCCGTCGATGTCAGGCGGCGTGACCGCGTAAGGACTCTGGAGCACCTCCTGCCCACCGGCTCCTCCCGCGAGGAGACCGGCGATCGCCAGAAGTGCGCCAGCGGCCCCGACCCGTCTCATATCACCTGCTCCGGGTTTGGGACGCGGATGGGGGGCGTCCGTTCACGTTTGGTCCACCGCTATGGCATTCGTGGAATCTGCGACGCAGGCCAGAGACCATCGGCGGATCCCGCCGGGAAGACTTGCAAGTAGTAGACCGTATTGGCTGGTACGGGCAGCGGCACACCCGTTTGTGTGTAGCCGCCAATGGCTAACCCAATGTGGTCATACACGGCGACGATGAAACCGGTCCTGTCGCTGAGAAGCCAGCGGAAGCTGGGGGTGCCATATACCTGCCACGCGGTCTGAAGGGGAGTGCCCAAGGCCACACCCTCGGCTGTACGGAACCGGATCGCCTCACCAGCCCCCTGGAGCAGCAGGGCTACCACTTGATCGGTGTCGCGACGGACGAGGGCAACGAGCGCCCAGCGCTGTCCCTGCGGTCCGAACGTCCATCCTATGGCCGCGAGGGTCGGGTTGGCCGCCGCCCCCAGGTTCTGCGGGAGCCCCAGTTGCATGCGCAGTGCCGCGCCCGTCACGCCGAGCCGGTAGGGGCCGATGCGGTCCCCAGGTACCATCACCGAGTCCTCCGGCGTGGCGGCGGCGCCTGGGAGCCAGGCGAAGGTGGCGCCTGCCAGCGTCATGAGCAGAAGCGCGAGTCTCGTAGCGGGCGTCGAGCCGCCGCCGATCCGCCTGTGCGCAGGGTCGATGACGGGTGCTGGCGACCCAGGCGGTCTTTGGCTACTGGGATTTGTGATCAAAGACCCCAATGGCAATGATCCTGCCCTCTTTGGTCTGCACATAGAGCCCAATTCTCCAGTAGGCGCGCGCTTCGACATTTCCCGGATATTGGTGGCGCCATTCCGGTCGACCGAAGCGGTCGAGCTCTGAACCAGGACTGCCAAGGCCGACGCCATCGGCCGTCCTGAAGACCCGGTTCGCCTCAGAGTCGAGGAGCGTCGCGGCCGAGACCGTGTGGGTCGCGTTGAAGAACGAGAAGTAGATACGCTTGTCCCGCCAGAGCATGCCGTAGGACTGAGGCATGGTGGTCGAACCTCGTTCCCCGACCGACCCCATCAGGCCGATCACGCCGGCCAGCGTCATGCCCAGATTGTAGGGTCCGATGCGTTTGCCAGGGACGATCAGGGTGCCGTCTTCAACCTGCGCAGCGGCCAATGTGTGCGCCGCCAGGATGCTGACGAGAACCGCGAGTCCTTTCCGCATGACGCCACTCCACGAGAAGGTCGCGCCCGGTCACCCGGTCAGCTGACGGCCTACCTGTCTTGAATTGTTCAGCAGGCCCGGACGGCCCGCAAGGAGAAACATTCGCAAAACTTCGCAGGTCGTGGGGGACATCCGATGCTCCGCCTCTCGCTCACGGACAGGCGGGTTACCGCAGAAGGGCGGCCGCTGGCCCTCAGCCCGGCGTTTTTCCAACTGTACTGCCTGCTGGCCTACGAGCGCGCCTCCGGCCGTGATCGGTTCGTCACCGTCCGCGACGTCCGGCGCCTCTCCCGGTGGGGACGAGCCACCCCCGACAGCATCGGGAAGAGCATTCACCGCCACGTCCGCCGGGCGCAGCGCGCCGGATGGGACCTCATCGAGTCTCCGCCCAGGGCAGCGACGAAGTTGTTTCGGCTGAAGGACGCCCATGTCGTATTCGATACGCCGCTGTCCGCCGTCGAGAGTTTCCTCGGCCTCGATCTCGCCGTCACGACTCCATCGTACCCGTGGCCCGGCGGGCGATCGCCGGCCGTCGATAGGATGTTCAGGTTCTTGTGGGCGATGGTGCGGGCACGGATGGAGCTGGAGCGCGGCGACTTAGTCAGAGCCCGGTCCATGATCGAGGAGGCCGAACGGGTAGAAGGACAGCGCCCCAGAGACCGCATCCTGCTCCTCCTGCTGACCTCCAGCATCCTGGAGCACGAAGGGCGGTTCGACGAAGCGCTGGCGAAGGCGCAGGATGCCCTGGCAATGTGCCGCGCTCACGGCGGCGATTACCTGACGCTGGCCCGCGCCTGCATCCGGGTGGGGTTCCTGGGCGCAATGCTGCGGCAGCCGCACCGCTACGGGGAAGCCCGCGACCTGTACCTGGAAGCCCAGAGGCTCATCGAGGGTTCCCAGCACCTGATCGAGCTCTCGCAGATCGCCACGGGGCTCGGACATCTGGCTCGGAGGGCACACGATCTGGATGATGCGCTGGCCTACTTCATCCGCGCCCTCGAGTACGCCGCGGCGGAGGCCTGGGGGTGGGGCATTCAGGCAGGTCTGTTCAATCTGGGCCTGGTCCAGGCGGAGCGCGGTGACAGCCTGCAAGACCAGCGCGCCCGCCAGGCCGCCTACCTGGAGGCCCGCGCCTGGTTGGAGCGAGCGGTGGAGTTTGTGGACCGGACCGGCATCGGCCGGTATTCCAGCGAAGGGCTGTCGGTGATGGCCCACGTCCTGCTGCGCCTGGGCCGAGGTAGAGCGGCCGTCGTCTGGGCCAGAGCGGCCCTGGATCGCGCACGGGCGGTGCAGAACAGGAAGAGCCGGGCCGTGGCACTGGAAACCCTCGGAGAGGCCCTCTGCGCCATTGGTGACCGGGCAGAGGGAATCAGGGCGCTGCGGGAAGCATACTCCGAGTATGGGGCCATGGGCTTCGAGCCCGATGCCCGGCGCGTCCTGCACCTGATCGCTGAAGCCAGGAGCCGCCGGCGGGGCGGCAAGCCCCGACCGTGACGGTTACAGGCGGACAGGGGATGGCATGAGCGGCACCGGCGGGAACATCGAGGTTATCTGCGGGAGTATGTTCAGCGGGAAGACTGAGGAGTTGATCCGTCGGGTGCGGCGCGCCCAGATCGCCCGGCAGCGGGTTCAGGTGTTCAAGCACGCGCTGGACGACCGCTACGCGGTCGGGGCGATCACCTCCCATGACGGCGGGCGCATCGAGGCGGTGCCGGTCACCACCAGCGCGGAGATCCTGGCGCAGGTGCATTCTGAGACCGGCGTGGTGGCCGTCGACGAGGTCCAGTTCCTCGACGACGGCATCCGCCAGGTGGCCCAGACCCTCGCCGCCCGCGGCGTCCGCGTGATCCTGGCCGGTCTGGATGTGGACTTTCGCGGCGAACCGTTCGGTCCGATGGGGTATCTGCTGGCGGTCGCCGAGGAGGTCACCAAACTGCAGGCCATCTGCATGATCTGCGGAGCGCCGGCCACCCGGACACAGCGCCTGGTGGACGGCCGGCCCGCGCACTACACCGACCCGGTGATCTTCATCGGCGCCGGCGAAGCCTACCAGGCCCGCTGCCGGCGCTGCCACGAGGTGCCGGGCCGGCCGGGCGAACCCTGACTGTGCGGGTTCGCGGGCGGCTGGGGTCCCGTACTATAATCGGGACGGTGAACTCGATGGATGCCAGACTCAAGGCCCGCCTGGAGGCGCTGGAGGCCCGCTACGAGGCCCTGGCGGCCCAGATGGCCGACCCGGCGGTGCTGGCGGATCAGGCCCGCTACCAGGAGGCGGCGCGGGAGTACGCCGAACTGGAGGGGACGGTGACGCGTTTCCGCGCGTACCGCGAAGCCAGCCGCCAGGCCGCCGAGGCCGAGGCGATGGCGCGGGAGGAGGCCGACCCCGACCTCCGCGAAATGGCGAGGGGTGAGGTCGCCCGGCTGGCGGAACGGCTCGCCGGCCTGGAGGCCGACCTCCAGCGCCGGCTGCTGCCGCCTGACCCCCTCGACGAGCGCCACATCATCGTCGAAATCCGGGCCGGGACCGGCGGCGACGAGGCCGCGCTCTTTGCCGGGGACCTGCTCCGCATGTACACGCGCTACGCCGAGCGCCACCGCTGGAAGTCCGAGGTGCTCTCGGCGAGCCCGACCGGCATCGGGGGGTTCAAGGAGGTCGTCGTGGCCATCGCCGGCCGGGGCGCCTACAGCCGGCTGAAGTACGAGAGCGGCGTCCACCGCGTCCAGCGGGTCCCGGTGACCGAGTCGTCCGGCCGCATCCACACCTCCACGGCGACCGTGGCGGTCCTGCCCGAGGCTGAGGAAGTGGACGTCGTCGTCCGGCCCGAGGACCTGGAGATCGAGACCTACCGGGCCGGGGGGGCCGGGGGCCAGAACGTCAACAAGGTCGAGACGGCGGTCCGCATCAGGCACCGGCCCACCGGTCTGGTCGTGACCTGTCAGGACGAGCGCTCGCAGTTCCAGAACCGCGAGAAGGCCATGCGCATCCTGCGGGCGCACCTGCTGGAGCGGGCCGAGCGCGAGCAGGCCGAGGCGATCGCGAGGCAGCGCCGCCAGCAGGTGGGCACGGCGGAGCGCAGCGAGAAGATCCGGACCTACAACTTTCCCCAGAACCGGGTCACCGACCACCGCATCGGTCTCAGTCTCCACCGGCTCGAGACTGTGCTGGACGGCGACCTCGACGAGTTGATCGAGGCCCTCACCGCCGCCGATCGGGCCGCCCAGCTCGCCGCGGTGGACTGATCCCCCGGGAACCTGACTGCCGCCGTGAGGACCGTCGCCGAGGCCTGGATGGCCGGCCGCGAGCACCTGGCCGCATTGGGCGTGGAGGAGGCCGCGATCACCGCGGAAGTCCTGCTCCGGCACGCCCTGGGCTGGACCCGCACCGAACTCTATCTGGCCTGGCACCGCCCCCTCGACGAGGCGGCCTGGACGCGCTTCCAGGCCCTCCTGGACGCCCGGGCGGCAGGACGGCCGGTGGCATATATCGTCGGCCGGCGGGAGTTCATGGCACTGGACTTTCTGGTGGATGAACGGGTCCTCATCCCCAGGCCCGAAACCGAGGTGCTGGTGGAGGCGGCGCTGGAGGCGGTCCGCGACGTCCCGGCACCGGCCATCGCCGACATCGGCACCGGCAGCGGCGCTATCGCCGTGAGCCTGGCGGTCCTGCGTCCGGACGCCGCCATCGTCGCCACGGACCTCTCCCAGGATGCCCTGGAGGTGGCCCGGACCAACGCCGACCGGCACGGCGTGGCCGACCGGATCCGCTTCCTCCAGGGCGACCTGTTAGCCCCGGTCGCCGCCGCCGGCATGCGCCTGGACCTGGTGGCCTGCAACCCCCCCTACGTCTCCCCTGAGGCGGCGGGGGGGCTGCCCAGGGAGATCCGGGAGTTCGAGCCGGCCGTCGCGGTGGTGGCTCCCGGGGACCCCCTGGACCTCCACCGCCGGCTGGTCACCACGGCGCCCGGGGTCCTGCGGCCACGAGGCTGGCTGGTGGTGGAGGTCGGAGCAGGCCAGGCCCCGCGTGTGGTCGAACTGTTCAATCAGGCGGGCGCCTACGAGGCTCCAGTCACAAGACGGGATGGCCTCGGGTGGGATCGGGTCGTGGCCGCGCGCATCCGGTGAGCCATGAATGAGAAAGGCCGACCGGCGAACTACTACGCGCTCACCTTCCAGCCGGCGGTGGATCGATCTCAGGAGCCCATCGTGATCCTCCGAGTGGATCCGCGCGATGATGCCGTGCCGCGCAGGGCGGTGGAGGTGCTCCGCGCAGGCGGGCTGATCGTCTTTCCCGCCGACGACGGCTACCTGGTCGGGTGCTCGGCGCTGGATCCTGAAGCGGTCCAACGGCTGTGCGAGGTCACCGGTGTCAGGCGCGAGGCCCTCACCTATTTCGCCGGCTCGCCGGAGCACGCCGCCCGCCTGGACGCGCCGACCCGCCCGCTCCACCATCCCGTACCGCTGGCGCTGATGCGCGCCACCGGAGTGCCGCTGGCGGCGACGCCCTGCCGGCCCGATGGGCCACCGGCGCCGTCGGCCCAGCACGCCGTCTTCATCCTGGGGGACGCCGCGGATCTGGTTTTGGACGCCGGACCGATCCGGCAGCCGGCTCCCGCAGGCAGGTAAGACCGTGCGCATCGTGATCGGAGGTGACCACGCGGGGGTGCTCCTCAAGGCGGAGATCGCGCGCCTGCTGCTGGAACTGGGTCACGAGGTGCGAGATCTGGGTACCAACACCGTGCAGCCGGTGGACTACCCCGACTACTGCATCCCGGTGGCCGAGGCGGTCGCGCGCGGGGAGGCCGATCGGGGCATCATCTTCGGCGGGACGGGCAACGGCGAGGCCATGGCGGCCAACAAGGTGATGGGGATTCGATGCGCCGTCTGCCACGATGTCACCACGGCGCGCCTGGCGCGATCCCACAACGACGCCAACATGCTCGCGCTGGGCGCCCGGATCGTGGGGACCGAGGTCGCCAAGGAGATCGTCCGGACGTTCCTGGCAACCCCGTTTGAAGGGGGACGGCACATCCCGAGGATCGAGAAGATTCACAGGTACGAGCGGGAGCGCAGGCTCCCGCCGTAGCACGACGAGGCCGGCATACTTCAGGGGAGGTGACAGGGGATGCCTGATACGGTCCGTCTGGTGGACTACTACTATGTCACAGTGCCCGACAAGCCGGGCGAGGGAGCGCGCGCCCTCAGTTATCTCAAGGAGGCCGGCGTGAACCTCATGACCCTGCATGCCTTTCCCAGCGGCCGCCGGGCGCAGGTGGACTTCGTGCCTTCGGACGCGGCCGCGTTTCGCACCGCGGCGCGGAAGGCGGGGTGGAAGCTCGTGGGCCCGAAGAAGGCGTTCCTGATCGAGGGCGAAGACCGGGTCGGTGCCCTGGTGGACTACTTCACGAAGCTGGGCGAGGCGAAGATCAACGTCACCGCCTCCACTGCCATCGCCGCCGGCATGGGCCGGTTCGGCGCCATCCTCTGGGTGAAGGCGCGCGACGTCAAGCGGGCGGCCAAGGCCCTGGGCGTCGGGTAGGCTCCACCGGCAACAGGAGTGCAGACCGGGCCGGGATTCCCGGCCCGGTCTGTTGGACTGGTATCCTCACGCGATCCCCGGGACCGGGAACCGGCGACACCACGCCCGGACCTCCTCCCGGACCGCCGCCAGACGGGCGTTGGCCCGGAGGGCGGTGCGGAACGTCCTCAGCACCTGACTCCGCGCCTCGCGGTCCTCCGGCAACTGGTATTCGCGGATCTCGTCGTGCACCAGGGCCATCCACTGCGCCAGTTGGATCATCTCGGGTTCGCGCATGCCGCGGGTGGTGGCTGCCGGCGTCCCCAGGCGGATGCCTGAGGGGTAGAAGGCCGAGGATGGTTCGCCCGGGACGGTGTTCTTGTTGACCGTGATCCCCACGGCGTCGAGGGCCTCCTGCATGAAGACGCCCCGGCCGATCCCGCCGGGTCGGAGGTCGACGAGCAGCATGTGGTTGTCGGTGCCGCCTGTCACCAGTGTAAACCCTCGTTCCGCAAGCGCCGCCGCCAGCGCCCTGGCGTTGGCCACGATCTGCGCCGCGTAGGCTGCGAACTCCGGCTTCATCGCTTCTCCCAGACACACGGCGATCGCCGCTGTGGTGTGGTCGTGGGGCCCCCCCTGCAGGCCGGGGAAGACGGCGCGGTCGATCTTCTCGGCCAGGTCGGGATCCTTGGCCAGGCCGCGGTCGGTGACCAGGATCATGGCGCCCCTGGGCCCCCGCAGCGTCTTGTGGGTCGTGGTGGTGATGATGTGGGCGTGCGGGGTCGGGCTGGGGTGGACGCCGCCGGCGACCAGGCCGGCGATATGGGCGATGTCCGCGGCGAAGTAGGCGCCCACCTCATCGGCCACGGCGGCGAACTCGGCAAACGGAAATTCGCGCACATAGGCGGTGGCCCCGCACCAGATCAGCCGGGGCCGGTGCTCCCGCGCCAGACGCCGGACCTCGTCCAGATCGATGTACCCGTCGGCCCGGACGTGGTAGGGGACGCTCCGGTAGTAGGTGCCAGTGGCGCTGACCTTCCAACCGTGGGTCAGGTGTCCGCCGTCGGGCAGGTTCTGGCCCATGACGACGTCCCCGGGCTGGCAGGTGGCCAGGTAGACGGCCAGGTTGGCCGGGCTGCCGGAGTAGGGCTGGACGTTGGCGTGCGGCACGCCGAACAGCGCCCGGGCGCGCTGCTGCGCCAGGCGCTCGACCTCGTCGACGACCTCGTTGCCCCCGTAGTAGCGCCGCCCGGGATACCCCTCAGAATACTTGTTGGTGAGCACGCTGCCCATCGCCTCGAGCACCGCGGCCGAGACGTAGTTCTCGGAGGGGATCAGTTCAACCCCGTCCCGCTGCCGGGCCCGCTCGCGCTCGAGCATGGCATACAGCTCTGGATCGTGGGTCTGAAGCACCATCAGGACGCCTCCCGAACGCCGGGATCACCGGACCAGGCCTTCTTTCGGTGCGCAAAGACCGTCTGCCTCCAAAGGCTCATGGTGCCGCAACAGAAGGGCGGAGGCGACCGCGGGGGAGGAGGGGTGCGTTGCGGCCGCAGCGAAGCCGGTACCATCCCCTCCCGCGCAGGAGGTACCGGCATGCCCACCGTGCACATCTTCGACCACCCGCTGATCCGGCACAAGCTCACGATCCTCCGGGACAAGCGCACCGGCCACAAGGAGTTCCGCGAACTGACCGAGGAACTGGCGATGCTCATGGCCTTTGAGGTGACCCGCGCCCACCCGGTGCGGGAGGTGGAGGTGGAGACGCCGCTGGCGAAGACCACGGGCTGGACCATCGCCGGCCAGGAGATCGCCGCCATCCCGATCCTGCGGGCCGGGCTCGTCATGGAGTCCGCCATCACCCGGCTGATTCCCACCGCGCGGGTCGGCCACATCGGCATCTACCGGGAGCACGACACCCTCCAACCGGTCCAGTACTACGCCAAGCTCCCGCCCGACATCGCCGAGCGGGAGGCCATGATCCTGGACCCGATGCTGGCCACCGGCGGCTCCATCGTGGCCGCCATCGACATCCTCAAGCATAGCGGCTGCCGGACGATCAAGGTCATGGCCATCATCTCCGCCCCGGAGGGGATCAAGAAAGTCCACGACGCGCATCCTGATGTGGACATCTACACGGCGGCGGTGGACAGCCACCTGAACGAGAAGGGCTACATCGTCCCGGGGCTGGGTGACGCCGGCGACCGGCTCTTCGGGACGAAGTAGCCTCAGTCCACCGTCAGCCGAGGTCGTCGCGGGATGTCGGTCTGGGTCGGGACCTCCGGATACGCCTACGCGCACTGGCGGGGAGTCCTCTATCCTGCAGACCTTCCGCCACGGCGCTGGCTGGCGCACTACGCGGCCGCGTTCGAGGCGGTCGAGTTGAACGTCACGTTCTACCGCCTGCCCCGGGCGTCCGCCTTCGAGGCCTGGCGCCAGGGGACGCCGGCCGGATTCCGGTTCGCGGTGAAGGGGAGCCGGTTCATCACCCACCTGAAGCGGCTGGGAGACGCAGGAGAGGCACTCGCGACGTTCTTCGAGCCGGTCCGACGGCTGGGGCCGAAGCTGGCAGCCGTACTCTGGCAGCTGCCCCCGCGGTTCCGGGCGGACCCCGACCGGCTCGACCGGTTCCTGAGCCAGGCCGCCCGGGCCGCCGGACGCGTCCGCCGCGCCGGGCCGGTCCGGCACGCGCTGGAGTTCCGCGACCGGTCGTGGTTCAATGAGGCTGTCTATGAGGTGCTCCGGCGCCACGATGCCGCGCTCGTGCTGGCCGACGCTCCATTCGAGGTGGTCACCGCGCCGCTGCGGGCGGCCCCCGGGGGGCGGCTCGACACTGTCAGGGTCCCGGTGGTGAGTTCGTGGATGTACCTGCGCCGCCACGGGTCGCGGGGGGACGGCCGCCTTTCCTACACGGAGGCAGAACTGCGCCGCGATGCCGAGGCCATCGCCGCCTGGGCGCGTCGAGGTGACGTCTTCGTCTTCTTCAACAACGACTATGCCGGGCACGCGGTCCGCAATGCCGCCACGCTCCAGCGGCTCGTCGGTGCCCTGATGGCGGGATGAATGTTCCGCAGGCCGCCGTGGCCCTGATCTGCGTGGCGCTGGCGGTCGCCCTGGGGAGCCTTCCCACCGGCGCCGTCGTCGGCCGGCGCCTGCGCGGGGTGGACCTGCGGCGCCTCTCGCCCCACAACCTCGGACTGGGCACCGTGGCCGCCCTGGTCGGCGTCCCGGTCCTCGGGCTGGTGGTGGTCCTGGACCTCCTCAAGGGGATGCTGGCCGTCACGGTCGCCTGGGCGCTGGCGCCGTCGGCATGGACCCTGGCCGCCGCCTCCGCCGGCGCCATGGCGGGCCACGCGTGGGGGCCGTTTCGGTTCCTGGCGCCACCGGTGGCGGCGCGGCTCAAGGGCGTCGCCGTGGCCTCCGGCACCGTAGTGATGCTGGCCTGGCTGGGGCAGGTCCCGTGGACCTCGGTGGCGATCCCGGCGGCCGTCGGCGGCGGCACGCTGGCGGCCCCCCGGGCGTTTGGCCCGCGGTGGGGCTACCTGTCGCTGGCGGCCGTGCTGGCTGCCGCCAGCCTGCCGGTGGCGCTCTGGGCGCTGCGCGCGCCGGTGCCCTACCTCGTCCTCGCGCTGGCCTACGCGGTCCTGACCCTCTGGAACCACAAAGAGCACCTGCTGCGCATCGCCGACGGCGTCGAGCCCCGCCTGGGCGAGCGCCTGCCGCTGCCGGGCCTGGACAGCGAGGCGGTCTGCGCGTTCCTCATCCACCCCATGACCGTGCGGGACTTCTGGGAAGCCCGACGGTTCCGGTGGCTCGGGCCGCTGTACCGGCGCGGCCTGATCCCCGACCGGGTCGTGCGCCAGCTGGCGCGCCTTGCCCGCCCGATGAAGGTCGACGACTGGCACCCCATCATCACCGCCGACGGCCGTCGCGCCCGCGTCTACCTGATCGGCGCGCCGCTGCTGCCCGACATGATCCGCTCGGACCCGGCGCTGGCGGTCCGCCGGGCGGTCCAGGCCGCGCACCTGGCATCGAACCTGGGCGCGACCGTGCTGGGCCTGGGCGCCTTCTGGTCGGTCGTCGGCCACAAGGGCACCGATGTGCAGGCTCAGGCTCCGATCGCCATCACCAACGGCGGCGCCTATACCGCCGGGACTGTCAGGATGGCCATCCCGCTGGTCCTGGACCGGCTGCGCGGGCGGGGCGTCGAGGTCTCTCGCGCGGTCGCCGCGGTCGTGGGGGCCAACGGGGTCGTCGGCTTCGGCATCTGCCGGGCCGTGGCAGACCGCGTGGGCCGCCTCATCATGATCGGGACGGATCAGGAGCGGCTGGAGCGGTCGAGGGAACTGTTGCTGCGCCGGTATCCCAAAACCACGATCGAGGCCACGACGGATCTCGTGCGGCTGCGCCAGGCCGACGTCATTTTCACGGCCACCTCCGATCCGCGGCCAGTCATCTTTGCCGACCACGTCCGGCCCGGGTGCCTGCTCTTCGACCTGGGCCGGCCTCCTGATGTGGACGAGTCGGTGCGGACCGTCCCCGGTGTCGAGGTCATCCCCGGAGGGGTCGTCCGGCTGCCCGGGGATCCTCGGGGACGCATCGAGGATCTGGGCTACGGCCCCGGGCTGGTGCCCGCCTGCCTGGCCGAGACCATCATCATCGCCCTGGACGGCTGCTTCGACCGCAGGAGCCTGGGCGACCGCACGCGCAGCGAGGACGTGGACTTCTTTGTCAGTCGCGCCAGCGACCTGGGGTTTCAGGTGCTGACCGCGCTTCCTCCGGCGGTCCGTCCAGGAGTCCCGTCCCCAGGAGTGGAACCCCATCCCTGAGGCACTACCCCAGGAGAGGCCCATGCGCGTGGGACTGGCGCAGTACGGATCGTCGGCCGACAAGGCCGCCAACCTGATCCAGGCAGCAGAAGTGGCCCGGGAGGCCGGCCGCCGGGGCGTGGACCTGCTCGTCTTCCACGAGGTCTACATGTACCGCCGGCCCCCGGAGGCGACGGTGCCGCCTGCGGAGGTCGCCGAGCCCCTGGACGGGCCGTTCATGCAGGGCGTGCGGCGCGCGGCGGCGGAGCACCGGCTCCACCTAGTCATGGGCCTGTTGGAACGGGCGCCGGGCGAATCCTACCGGGCGTACAACACCGCCGTCCTGGTCGCGCCTTCAGGCCAGGTGCTGGCCGTCTACCGCAAGGTGCACCTCTACGACGCCTTCGACGGCAGGGAGTCCGAATCGTTCGTGCCCGGCGACGCACCGCCGCCGGTCGCCGACACCCCGCTGGGCCGCATCGGATTGCAGATCTGTTACGATATCCGGTTCCCCGAGTGGTCGCGGCTGCTCGCGCTGCAGGGCGCCGAGTACCTGGTGGTGCCGACGCGGTGGGTACCCGGCCCGCTGAAGGAGGAGCACTGGCTCACGCTGGTGCGGGCCCGCGCCATCGAGAACACCTGCTGGGTGATCGCCGCTGCCGACGTCCCGCCGTATCGCCTGGGCCGGTCGGTGGTCGTGGATCCCATGGGGGTGGTGGTCGCCGACGGCGGGGAGGAGGCGGGGCTGGTGACGGTGGATGTGGATCCCGATCGGGTGCGGCGCGTCCGCGCGAAGAACCCGTCGCTGCTCTTCCGCCGCCCCGACCTCTATGGGGCGCTGGCGGAGAAGGGCGTGGCGGCGGCGAACCGTAGGGAGTAGGTTCGTCACGTTCCGGGGGGTGCGGAGCCGCAGAGAGTGGGGAGGCTGCATGACCAAAGAGGAAGTCCTCCGTCAGGCCGATGCCCGCGGCGTCCGGTTCGTCCGCCTCCAGTTCACCGACATCCTGGGAACCCTCAAGAACGTCGAGATCCCGGTAGAACAACTGGAGAAGGCCTTGGATCGCGAGATCATGTTCGACGGCTCCTCCATCGAGGGGTTCGTGCGCATCGAAGAGTCGGACATGCTCCTGGTCCCCGACCCTGCGACGTTTGCCGTCTTTCCGTGGAAAGACCAGGAGGGCGTCACCGCGCGACTGATCTGCGACGTCTACACGTCAGACGGTGAGCCGTTCCCCGGCGACCCGCGACACGTGTTGCGCCGGGCCATCGAGGCGGCGTCCGGACAGGGATTCGCGATGATGGCCGGGCCGGAGTGCGAGTTCTTTCTCTTCCCGACCGATGCGGCCGGGCAGCCGGTGCTGGCCACCCACGACCGGGCGGGGTACTTCGATCTGGCGCCCCTGGACAAGGGCGAGGAGGCCCGCGCCGACATGGTGACGGCGCTGACCGCCATGGGCTTCGAGGTGGAGGCGGGGCACCACGAGGTCGCCCACGGACAGCACGAAATCGACTTCAAGTACACCGACGTGCTGCGGACTGCCGACAACGTGGCCACCTTCCGGTTCGTCGTACGGACGATCGCCGGGCGCCACGGGCTGCACGCGACGTTCATGCCCAAGCCGATCGCCGGCATCAACGGATCGGGGATGCACACCCACCAGTCGCTGTACCGCGGCGGGCGCAATGCCTTCTACGATCCGGACGGCGCCTACCAGCTCAGTGCGACCTGCCTGCACTACGTCGGGGGCCTGCTGGAACACGCCCGCGGGATGGCGGCGGTCACCAACCCCCTGGTGAACTCCTACAAGCGGCTGGTGCCGGGCTACGAGGCTCCGATCTACATCGCCTGGGCGGAGCGCAACCGCTCGCCGCTGGTGCGGATCCCGGCGGCGCGGGGCGAGGCCACGCGGGTCGAACTGCGGATGCCGGACCCTTCCTGCAACCCCTATCTGGCGTTGGCGGTCATGCTGATGGCGGGGTTGGACGGGATCGCCCGGAGGCTGGATCCTGGTCCACCGCTCAACCGCAACATCTACGCGATGACCGAGGACGAACTTGAGCGGTTGCAGATCCGCGTTCTCCCCCGGAACCTGGACGAGGCCGTGCGCGAGATGCTCGCCGACCCGCTGGTCTCTAGCGCGCTGGGGGACCACATCGTCGAGCACCTGACCCGCGCGAAACGGCTGGAGTGGCGGGAGTACCTCGCCCAGGTCCACGCATGGGAGGTGAACCGGTATCTGGCCACCTTCTAGGCCAGACTCCCCGAGCGAGAGGTGACGGGATGAGGCCGTCCTGGGACGAGTATTTCCTGCGGATCGCCCAACTGGCGTCCACGCGCTCGACCTGTCTGCGCCGGCACGTCGGCGCGGTGGTCGTCAAGGATCGCATGGTGTTGTCCACGGGGTACAACGACACGCCGCGCGGACTGCCCAACTGCGGCGACGGCGGCTGCGCGCGGTGCGCCAGCGACGCGCCCACCGGCGTCGGCCTGGACACCTGCCTGTGTCTCCATGCCGAACAGAATGCGATCATCCAGGCCGCCTATCACGGTGTCAGCATCAACGGCGCGAGCATCTACGTTACCCACCAGCCCTGTCTGACCTGCGCCAAGATGATCCTCAACGCCGGAATCCGCCGGGTAGTCTTCGCCGGCGACTACCCCGACCCCACCGCGCGGGAGATGCTGGAGGCCGCGGGGGTTGAATTGGTGCGCATGATGTGATAGGGTAGGCGTAGTCGACATAGTTGCGTGTTCGGACGGGCGGTGTTGACTGCAGCACCGCCCGTTTCATGTGTCCGCAGCGTTCGTCCCTCATCCAGGGCCGGGTGAACCGGTGGGCACGCGCAGGATGCCGGCTCAATCCGGCCCGGTTTTCCCGGGTCCAGTAGGAGGAAGCGACAATTTCCACCATCACGCGCGAGACCGCGTTCGGCGGCCTCGCCCTGCGCCCGGAAACCGTCCGGGCCCTCTTTCGTCTGGGGTGGACCGAACCCACTCCGATTCAGGGGAAGGTCATCCCCAGGCTCCTGGCCGGAGCCGACGTGGCCGGCCAGGCCCAGACCGGGTCCGGCAAGACTGGAGCGTTTGCGATTCCCCTGGTCGAGCGCCTCGACCGGGCGGCCCGGAGGATCCAGGCCCTGGTCCTGGCGCCGACCCGCGAACTGGCCCTGCAGATCGCCGGCGTCGTGCGCGACCTGGGCGGCCCCGCCGCGCGCGTGGCGACCCTCTACGGCGGCCAGCCCATCGAGCGCCAGTGCAGCGCCCTGCGCGGCGGCACACAGGTGGCGGTGGCCACGCCCGGCCGGCTGCTCGACCACCTCAACCGGCGCACGATCCGACTCGACGCCGTCGCGTTCCTGGTCCTGGACGAGGCCGACCGGATGCTGGAGGCGGGCTTCCTGCCCGACGTCGAGGCGATCCTCCGTCACGTGCCGCGCGAGCGGCAGACGGCGCTGTTCTCAGCCACGCTGCCTCCGGCGGTCAGCGAGATCGCGACCCGGCACATGCGGAATCCGGTCTGGATCCGGATTGCCGCGCCGACGCCGACCGTCCAGACCGTCACCCAGTATTACCTGGAGGTCGCCGAGCAGGACAAGGTCCGGGCGCTGCGGCTGCTGCTGACCAGCGGCGAGGTCCCCTCCGCCCTGGTGTTCCGGCGCACGCGGCGGGGCACCGACCGGCTGGCCAAGGTCCTCCGCGACCGCGGGATCCCCGTCGAGGTGCTCCACGGCGACATGACGCAGGGCGCACGGCTGCGGGCGCTGGAGGCGTTCGCCCGGGGGAAGGTCCGGGTGCTCATCGCCACCAACGTGGCCGCCCGGGGGCTCGACCTGCCCGATATCTCCCACGTCATCAACTTCGACATGCCTGAGGATGTTGAGACCTACATCCACCGGGTCGGCCGGACGGCCCGCATGGGTCGGGACGGGGAGGCGATCACCTTCGTGGGACAGTACGATGTGGAGACCTTCGACCTGATCCAGCGCCGGCTCGGGGGGGCGCTCCGACCGCACCCGCTGCCGCTGTACCGGTAGGCTCTGGGGGTCGATCGGGAAGGGGCGGTGCACCGTCCCTTCTCTTCTGTGCTTCTTTGGCCTTTGACCCGTTAGAAGATCCGGCGCAGGAGAAACGCCACCAGCCCGCCGATCAGCGCGCAGGCCGGGAACGTGAGGATCCAGGCCGCCACGATCTCGAGCCCGACGCCCCACCGCACCGCTGAGAACCGGCGTGTGGCGCCGACCCCCATGATCGCCGTATTGATGGTGTGAGTGGTGCTCACCGGGATGCCCAACCGGGTGGCCGTCTCGATGGCTGAAGCCGCGGCGGTCTCGGCGGCGAAGCCCTGGTAGGGCTCCAGTTTCGTCACCCGCATGCCCATGGTGTGGACGATCCGCCACCCGCCCAGCGCGGTGCCGACCCCCATGGTGGCCGCGCAGGTCAGGATGACCCACAGGGGGACCCGGAACTCCGGCAGGACCCCGCCCAGCACGAGGGTCAGGGTGAAGACGCCGATGAACTTCTGGCCGTCGTTGCTCCCGTGGCTGAAGGCCATGAACGCGGCCGAGCAGATCTGCAGGCGGCCGAAGAGCCGGCGGGCCGCACCCAGTGATGTGCGCCTGAATGTCCACGAGATGGCCAGGAGCAGCAGGAACCCCCCTGCAAACCCCAGCACGCTGGAGAACCCCAGCCCGACCAGGACCTTCTGCCAGCCCTCCCACAGCAGCACGTCGGGACCGGCGGTGGCCAGCCCGGCCCCCGACAGGGCGGCGACGAGGGCGTGGCTCTCGCTGGTAGGCAGCCCGTGGAGCCACGCCAGGGTGCTCCACACCACGATGGCCAGCATCGCCGCCGCGATCGTGACCGGGTCGACGACCTCGGCCCGCACGATGCCCTTGCCGATGGTCGCCGCGACCGCGGTCCCCGACATCGCCCCGAGCGCGTTCAACACCGTCGCCATCCCCACCGCCACCGACGGCGTGAGCACCCGCGTCGAGACCACGGTCGCGATCGCGTTGGGCGCATCCGTCCAGCCGTTGACGAACTCGGCCGCCAGGACCAGCAGGAGCACGGGGACCAGGCCGGCGGGGAAGACGGTCTCGCTCACAGGTTCTTGGCCCGGATGCCCTGGAGCAGGTGTGCCACATGCTCGCACTGGTCGGTGGCCTCTTCCAGGGTCTCGTAGACTTCTTTCCACTTGATGACGTCGATGGGGTTCCCGACGTCGGTGAACAGGGTGGCGATGGCCTCGCGCTGCATGCGGTCGGCGAGGTTCTCCAGGCGATTGATCTCGCGGACTGTTCCTTCGATGCGTTCCAGGTGTCGGAGGTTCCCGATGGCCTCCGCCACGGCCTCGCACTGGCTGACGATGATGTGCGCCAGTTCCCTCGCCTCGGCCGTGGAATGGGGAATCCGGTAGACGGCCATGCGGGCCGACGAGGCTTCGATCCAGTCCACGACGTCGTCCAGTTGCTTGGCCAGCCCAAAAAGGTCCTCCCGATCCAGCGGAACGACGAAGGTTCGGTTGAGGCGGTCGATGATCGCGTGGGTGATCTCGTCCCCCCGGTCCTCCAGCCCTTTGATCGCCTGGGCCTGACGCTCGACGTCCCGGTAGTCGTCCAGCAGGCCCTTGAGCAGCCGCGCCGACTCCAGGACGTTGGCGGCGGACTGGTTGAACAGGTCGAAGAAGACTTCCTCGCGGGGCAGGAGCCGCAGCGCCATCGGAATCCCTCCAATCGTGAACTCGTGCCATACTTCGGCGGCGTTCCGTCACGGCCTCCATCACGCCCTCTGGCGTCGCTGGAGGCCCCTGCGGGCAGCAGACGTGCTATGCTCAGAGGCGGCATTGTGGAGGCACCGTGAAGACCCGCGAGGTCGCATTGACCGGCTTGATGGCGGCGCTGGTGCTGGTGATCACCCGTGCCTTCGTCCTGCCCATCCCGCAGACCAAGGGGTTCTTCAACCTGGGCGAGGCCGGGGTGTACCTGGCGGCGGTGCTGTTCGGCCCCCGCGTCGGCGCCCTGGCCGGCGGCATCGGGTCGGCCCTGGCCGACCTCACGCTGGGCTACGCCCAGTACGCGCCCTTCACGCTGGTCATCAAGGGCATCGAAGGCGCGTTGGTGGGCACCATCGCCCGCGGCGCCCGGGCGGCCTGGGTCCCCGGGCTCGCCGTCGGCGCGGCTGCGGCGGTGTGGCTGTTCTCGATGGAGGCCTTTGCCATCCGGATCGCTGCCGCATGTCTGTTGGTCGCGGCTCTGGTCGGGCTGGCGCTGCTGGCCCGCAGGCCGGAGGGCCGGGCGCCCGCCCGCCTGGCCGGCATGATCAGCGGAGGGTTGGTCATGGTGGCGGGCTACTTCACCACGCAGGCCTATGTGCTGGGGCTGGGGGCGCCGGTCGCCCTGGTGGAGGTTCCCTACAACCTGGTGCAGGTGGTGGTGGGGGTGGTGGCCGGCCTGGCAGCCGTGGCGACGGTTGAACGTGCCCTCCTTGCGCCGCCTCCGTAAACATCCGACCCTCGAGGAGTGGGTATGCCCAGGGTTCTGTTCGTCTGAGCGCACAACACCGCCCGCTCGCAGATGGCGGAGGGGCTGTTCAACGCCCTGGCGCCGGCGGGCTGGGAGGCGCGGTCCGCGGGGACGGACCCACAAGGCGCCGTGCGACCCGAGGCCATCGAGGTCATGCGCGAGGTCGGCATCGACATCAGCCACCACCATCCGAAGGCCATCGCCGACGCCATGGCGCCCGACGTGCGGCTCGTCGTGGGGCTGTGCGCCGAGGAGGCCTGCCCGGTCGTTCCCGGCACGCGCAGCCTCCACTGGCCGCTGCCGAACCCCTCGGGCCGGCCGATCGGTGTCTTTCGGGAAGTCCGCGACGACCTGGCGCACCGCATCCGTGCACTCATCCGGGAACTGACGGAGGAGGCCCCATGACCGACCGTCTCGAGTCTGTGCTCGCCCGCGTGGAAGTGCCCCGCGGCAGCCGCAACAAGTACGAGGTTGACCCGGAGCGCGGCGCGATCCGCCTCAACCGCGTCCTGTACTCGCCGCTGCACTACCCGGCCGACTACGGCTTTTTGGAGGACACGCTGGCCGAAGACGGCGACCACCTGGACGTCCTGATCTTCACCTACGAGCCGACCTTTCCGGGCTGTCTGGTGGACGTCCGCCCCATCGGCGTGCTGGACATGCGCGACGAGAAGGGCCACGACCAGAAGATCCTCGCGGTGCCGGCGGGGGATCCGCGTTTTGATGGGGTGACCGACCTGGAGCACGTCCCTTCCCACTTCCTCAAGGAGGTCACGCACTTCTTCACGGTCTACAAGGAACTGGAACAGAAGCCCGTCGAGATTTACGGCTGGGCTGGCGCGCAGGAGGCGCGGCGGCTGGTGGGCGAGGCTGCTCGGCGATTCGCCGAGGCGGTGGAGGCCAGCCGATAAGGGCGGCGGGCTGCGGCCTGCGGCGGCCCGCTAGAGCACCAGGCCCCGCGACGCGGCGAACGCCTCCACCTCGTCGCGCCGGGGCATCGCCGGCTGCGCCCCCATCCGGGTGACCGAGAGCGCCGCCGCGGCGTTGGCGAAGCGGACAGCCTCAGCCAGCGCCTTCCCCCCGGCCAGCGCCACAGCCAGCGCCCCGGCGAACGCGTCGCCGGCGGCCGTGGAATCCACGGCCTCGACCGGGATCCCGCCGACCCGTCCGCGCGTCTGGGGCGTGGCGAGGTAGGCGCCCCTGGCCCCGAGTTTGATGACGGCGGCTTTGGCCCCCCGCGCGAGCAGCCGGTCTGCGGCCTCGGCGGCCGACCGGTCATCGTCTGGCGTGACGCCGGTCAGGAACTGTGCCTCCACCTCGTTAGGATTGATCACGGAGAGCAGCGGGTAGAGGTCGGCAGGGAGCGGTTGTGGTGGGGCCGGGTCGAGGATCACCTGGCAGCCCGCGGCGTTGGCGAGTCGGACAGCCTGGCGGATCGCGTCCAGCGGGACTTCCAGTTGCACCAGCAGGACGCTCCCCGTCGCCACGACCCTCCGGGCGGCCAGGACATCGTCGGCGGACAGCCGCAGGTTGGCGCCCGGCGCGACGACGATGGTGTTGCGGCCCTGCGCGTCCACCGTGATGAAGGCCACGCCGGTGGCCGCCTCCGGGTCCACCCTGACGTGGGCTACGTCGATTCCCTCCGAGGCCAGACCCTCGCGGAGCCTCGTCCCGAAGGCATCGCCGCCGACGCATCCCACCATGGCGACCCGGGCGCCGAGCCGGGCGGCGGCCAGCGCCTGGTTGGCGCCCTTGCCGCCTTGGAACATGGCGAACTCGCCGCCGGAGATCGTCTCGCCGACCTCCGGCAGCCTGGGGGACCGGACGACCATGTCGATGTTGAGACTGCCGACGACCGCGATCGCGGGTTTGGGCGCAGGTGCGCCGTCGCGCCTGTGGGCGGATCCGGCGGCCCGCGGCGACGGCCGTCTACGCGCGCGCATGTCCGGGCAGTCTGCATAGGGTCATGGGGAGCAGTCTCCTCTCTGTCGGTGTGCTACGCCGCCGCGGGGAGGTCTCCTGGGCGTCCGGCGTCCCCCAGGGACCGTCGGGGGTGACCGCGAACTGACAGGCCCATGGGCCGGTGGCGCGCGCTCGCCGCGTTCGATGTCGTCTTCCTGGCCCTGAGCCTGCTGGCGCCCGGGGCCGTGGGCACGCGGTGGTGGCGCCGGCAGGCCTCGTGGCGCTACCGGAGGCTCGCGCCCCACTACGACGCGAAGATCATCGCGCGGACCCCGGGATACCGCGCTCCCCTGGAGGCGGCCCTGGGGCGGTTGTCGCCTCCGTATGGGCGCATCCTCGACGTCGGCACGGGCACCGGCACCGTGGCCCTCGAAGTCGCGCGTCGTTTCCCCGGCTCGTGCGTGTGCGCGTGCGACGTCTCAGGGGAGATGCTGCGCGTGGCCCGCCAGCGGGCGCAGGGGCTGGGCCTGCGGATCGCCTGGCAGCAGGCGAACGGGACGAGGCTGCCCTACCGGAATGCCAGCTTCGACCTCGTCCTCCTGCAGAACGCGCCGCCGGCCTTCGCGGAGCTGGCCCGGGTACTGAAGCCCGGGGGGACCCTGGTCTTGTGTTTCACCAAGGGCGGCGGGCTCCCCGGGTTCCTCGAGCGCCGCCTGGTCCGACGGCTGGGAGCGCTGGGGATTCCGGTGGTGGAACTCCGCCGGGTCGCAAGCGGGCTCTACGTCCTCGCGCGCCGGTCGGCCGGTTCGTAACTATCGGCCCTCCAGGAGCGCTCGCGCGTCCGCCGCGAGGTCTGCGGCCAGAACGCCCCATGGATACGAGAACCGGATCGTCCCGTGCCGGTCGATGAGGTAGATCGCCGTGGCATGGCCGATGCGGGCGTCCTCACCCGACCCGGCCGCCGCGTAGGGAGCGGGATAGACATTGAACGCCCGGTAGAGACGCGCCAGGACCTCTCGCGCGCCGGTGAGGCCGACGAAGTCCGGGTGGAAGATCGAAACGTACCAGCGCAATCGCTCGGGCGTGTCGCGATCCGGATCAGTGGTGACGAAGAGCACGCGCACGTGCGCCGCGTCCACCCCGAGCAACGCCCGTGCCTGTCTGAGGGTGACCAGCGTGGTCGGGCATACGTCGGGACAGAGCGTGTAGCCGAACGCGAGGAACACCACCATGCCTCGCAGCGCATCGAGCGAGAACGGGCGACGGTGACCATCGAGCAGGGTGACCGCTGCCGGGAGCGGTTCGCGGACCGGCAGCCCGCGGAAGGCCGGTGGGGCCGCCCGCAGGCAGGCCCCACCCAGCAACGTCAGGCCCACGAGCGCGCAGGCCCACACCCCGCGCATCTCAGGGGACCACCCGGAGCGTCGCCTGCATCCCGGCTTCCCGGTGCCCGGGGATGCTGCAGTACACCACGTAGGCTCCCGGCGCCAACCGGGCTTTCACCTGCACGGTCTTGCCGGCAGGGAAGGGTTTGGCCTCCGCGACAATCTTCTTCGCCGCATTCTCGACGACAAAGTCGTGCTCGACGGCTCCGGCGTTCCGCACAGTGAATGTGACCTCGCCGGCCTTCGCCAGCAGGTCCCTGGGTTCGTAGACGAACTCCCGGGCGACCACGGTCACCGACAGGGAGGGCGAGGCGGGCGGCGGTGCCGGAGCCGCCGATGGCGTGTGTGCCGCGGTCATCCCCAGGATCGTCAGCGCCATGCCAACCCGGCGTACGATACGCATGCTGAACCCCTCCGATCTGGACCGCGCCGTCAGTGCGCCGGCCGCGGCTTGATGACGAGGACCCCGTTGCCACCCCAGGCGTCCGGCCCCAGGTGGACGTCCCCCGCCTTCCGCGGGGGAGAGACGGATAGGTCGACCACCGTGAGTACCGGCGCGTACTTGTTGGTCACGTAGGCCAAAAACCCGCCGCCCTGCTTGAAGCCGTAGGCCACGCCGTGGGCGCCCTTGTACGCCGGCACTTCGCTGACGACCCGAATCTTCGATGGATCGTCGTAGTCGACCGCGATCACGCTGGCGTTGGCGGTCCCGGTGTTGGCCACGACGACGTAGCGGCCGTCCGGGCTGAACGGCGACTGAATGGGCACGGCGCCGACCCGCACGATCTTGACCACCTTGGGGTTCTTCGGATCGCGCAGGTCCTGGAAGATCAGGCGGCCCTGGAGGAGCTTGTCGTGGGTCAACAACACGGTGGTGGTGACCGCGTAGCGCTTGTTGGGCGAGATCGCCGCGTACAGAGGCAGGTTGGCGCCGAATGCCTTCCCGTCGAGATCGGTCACCTTCGACAGGTCCACCGTGGTCAGCACCTTCTCCGCGTCCAGGTCGATGATCGACATCTGCCCCGAGAGCGCGTTCGCGACGACCATGAGCTTGCCGTCGGGCGAGATCCAGCCGCCGTGCGGTCCGAGGGGCACCTCGATGTAGCGCACCGGGACCTGGGCCGCCGGTACGGCGGGATCCACCGCCTTGACGAGATCGAGCACGGCAATCCGGTTCGCCGCGTTGATGGTCACCACGACCTTGCCCTGGGGCGTGGTGTGGGTGTGCGCGGGGGACTCGCCGACCGGGATGCGGTTCTTGACGATGCGCCGGGTCCGGGCGTCGATGATGGTCAGGTAGTTCTGATGCCAGTTGGTCTGGACGACGTAGCGCTCGTCCCAGGAGACCATGGCGTTGTGCGGGTTGTTGAAGTCGCCGTCGATGACCGCCTTCACCTTCATCGTGGCGGCATCCACCACCGTGACGGTGCCCGGCGCCTCGCGGTTGGGTCGGGTCTGGAACTGCGTGTCCACCCACACCTCGCCTCGGCCTCGCACGCGCGGTGGCACCAGGCCGGTGGGGCTGGCCGGCGGCCACGGCTTGATGAACTGCGGCAGGGGGTTCGCGCCGACCGCGATCTGCCCGTCCATGTAGGGATGGATGGCGCAGACGTAGACGTAGACCCCCGGCTTGGTGAACTGCTGGCGCGCCGTGCCCTTGCGGCCCACGATGGTGATGGTCTTCGCCGGTTCGTCGAAGCCGGTGAGGAAGGTGATGGTGTGGAGCGTCCGGGCATCAGAGAACGACCAGACGACCTCGTCGCCCGGCTCCACGCGCAGCGTCTGTGGGAAGAACCACGGCGCGAACTCGCTGACGACGACGGCGTTCTTTGGCAGGGCGGGCGGTGGCGCGCCGCCCGGGGCCTCGGGCGCGGAGCGCGCGATCCCGGCCGGCCCGGCGATCACCGCGGCCGCGATGGCGAACACCAGCAGGCTCCTGCTCAGCGTCGGCATGACGACACCCCCGTTCGTCAGGTGATCGTGCGGTCTGACAGCGTGCACTCGGACCTCTTGCATGGCTCATCTCGCCGCCTGGACGAACGTCCTCCATGTGCGCGCCGCGCCTGCGGCGGAGGCCGGCGCGTGGTCGGGACAGTCGATCCGCAGGGCGCGGTCGCCGAAGGCGGCGTCCACGAACGCACAGTGATGCGGGCGGGCGGGATCGGCGTGCACGTGCGGCCGAAAGTACCGGCAGGTGACGCACATCCGGCTCGGGGCGATCTGCCCAGACTCCTGGAGGGCGCGGATCACCTTCACCAGGGCGCGCAGCAGGGCGGCCTGCTCGGTTACCCCGAGCGTGTCGACCGCAGCGTGCACGGCTTCGCCCCAGCTCAACGCCCGACCCGCTTCGCGACGACCCGCGGGTGTGAGGACAATGAGCCGGCCACGGCCGTCGCCACCGACGGCGTGCTTGGCGACAAGCCCTTTCCGCGCCAGGGTGGTGACCGCCTGGCTCGCGCTCGCCCTGGTGACGCCCAGCGCGGCCGCGACGGCGGAGAGGCGCTGGCCACCGGGATGGCGGCGCAACATGGTGAGGATCAGCCCCTGCGTCGGCGTGAGGCCGCGTGGCCCGGCGCCACGCCACGACGCCTGCCGCAGCGCCAGAGCGATCCTGCTCAGGCCGGCGGTGACGCGTTGCCGCAGGGGCTCGCCGTCGACCTCAACCCGGGTGAACGCCGACCTGGAGACCATGTTGGTTAAGTCTCCTAACGACTCGTTGCCTCCCGGGTTCGACACAGAGGTCGAGGTTCCTGCACGCCTCCGACGGACCGCGGAGGCACGCCAACCTTCGGGCCAGTGGACGCCCGCCAAGAGGGGGCCGCCACGGGCGCCGGCACCGGGGAGCATGATGTCGCTCTCCGGGACAGGGCCGTGGGTGATCCCGCGGGCGCGATTCCTCGGTTGGTCGGCGGGTGCGGGCCCGGCGCCGTCCGGCCGAAGGTCAGGGCGCCGCCATTCGCACCGGCACCCGGACCGCCACCGCCCCGGCCTGCTCGAAGTGCAGCGTCGCTGTGAACCGATCCCCCTCCCGAAGGTCGCGCTTGAGGCCAAGCAGCATGATGTGGAGGCCGCTTGGCCGCAGCGTCACCCGGCCGCCCGCGGGCACCACAATAGCCGGCAGCTTGTGCATGCGACTCATGCCGCCCTCCATGCGCGTCTCGTGGAGCTCCACGGCGGCGGCAACGTCGGTCTCGGCACGCACCAGACGATCACCCCTCGGTCCGGTGTTGTGGATGGTCATGTAGATCGCCGACGTGCCGGGGCCCATGGCCATGGTGGTCCCGTGGGCACCGGCGGGAGCCGCGATGCCTGGCCGCGCCTAGGCGTCCTCGATGCGGATAGGCGAGGCCGGCGGCGCCGCTTCGCTGGCAGCGATGGCGGCCATGAACACCACTGCGGTGAAGAGGGCCGTGCCTCGCAGCCACGAGATTCTCAAGCACATCAAGTCCATACTCATCACTCCTTTCCAGCCCGCACCAATGCCAAGTCGGGCGTCGAGCCTAGTGCCGCAACAGCTGCCGGATGTCGTGTACCAGGTCGTCCGCGGTGGCCTCGTGGCTCAGATTCAGACGCCAGCGGCCCTGCCGGTCGATGACGGCGATGTTCGCCGAGTGCGCCACGAGGTACCCCGCCGCGCTCTTGGGCACCGGGACCTTCTCGAACGCCGCGCCGAAGAATCGGTACGTGGTGGTCAGTGCGTCCGGGGGGCCCGCCAGGCCCACGAACTCCGGATGGAACAGCCGCAGGTACCGGTCGAGGAACGCCGGCGTGTCGATTTCCTGGTCCACCGTGACGAATACGAAGCGAACCCGTGCGGCATCCGCCCCGAGCCTCTCGGCGACCTGGCGGAAGACCCCGAGTACGAGGGGGCAGACATCCGGGCACCGGGTGTACCCGAAGAAGATCAGGACGACCCGACCCCGCTGCCCGGCCAGGTTGAACGGGTGCCCATGTTGGTCGGTGAGCGTGAGCGCCGGCACCGGACGGGGAGGATCGAGCACGCGGCCCCGGAAGGTCGGGCGCTGGCAGGCTGAGACCAGCAGCACCAACAGGCCGACGGCGATCCATCTGGACATGGGTGACCTCCCTCGAAAAGCGTTCAGCGCGGCACACGTCACGGCGTCCCCGCCGATGGGGCGGAGCGCGGGCCGCAGTGACCTCGGTGACTAGGCGAGAGGGTCTGGTCGGGGCGGGGGATCCGGGACGGGAATGGCGACCCGGGCGACGCGCGGCGGGGCCAGACCTGCGATCTGTCCGGTGGCCCGGGGGGCGGGGGGCCCCGCAGGCGCCGCCACCGTTGCGACCGACAGGCCGGTCGTGCTCAGGACCATCGCGCCCGAGGCAGTCCCGGGAAGGACCGACACGACGCGCGGGACTTGGGGGTCGCCCTGGGCCATTCGTTGGGTCTGCCCCCCGCCCGTCCAGTGTCGTCCCGGATGTCCGGCGGAGCCGTGCGGTCTGTCGTGGTCGTGGTGACGGTGGTGGGCGAGTGCTTCAGCGCGCTGCGCGGGGGTGCCGCCGATGACGAGATGCAGGTGGTAGGGATCGCGCTCCACCGCCTGCGTGTTGGCGATGGGCAGGATCAGCCGCGCGATGGTCACCAGCAACAGGCCCGTGCCCGCAGCCTGGCGTGGCGACGAGCGATCCCAGCGGGCGACCAATGTCGCGCGAGGCACGAGCATCATGCTGTACCCGCTCATTATAGTCGGTCGCCGCACCAGCGTGCAACGCACAGAGGGGAGGAGAGGGGCGGACGCACCCGGGGAAGTCACGTCCCGTCGCCGGGAGAGATCGCGGCAGGTCGCGTGAACTCGTTAGCGCGTCTTCAGGTAGCGGAGAAGCCCCAGCGCGCTCAGCCGCGTGGACATGATCGTCTCGAACCGGGCCACGCGGTCTGGCCCGTCGAGCCGGGCGGCTTCGACCGCCATCACGTGGCGCATCCGGCGCGCGATCGCGTCTTCATCAGCGCCGTCCTCCAGGGCCACGCGGACCAGTTCCACCGCCGCGTGCAGGCGCTGCTGCAACTGCGCCAGCAGCTCCTCGACCCAGGTGTGCGCGCCGAAGTGCGTCAGCAGGAGCCGCCGCGCTCCAAGCCCCTGCAGGCGCCCGATGGTGGCATCCCACGCCGGGACGTCGAGTTCGGGGGGTGGGGTCGGGGGGCGGACGTAGCGGGATCCCGGCAGCGCCACGCCGGCCGCGTCCCCGGTGAAGAGGTCCCCGGAGGCGCGATCGAAGTAGACGACGTGATGACGGGCGTGGCCGGGGGTATCGAAGACGGCCAGCCGACGCGACCCCAGCAACACCTCCGCCCCCTCGCCGATGACGCGGATCCGCTCGTGGGGCACCGGGGCCACCTCGCCGAAGAGCCGCTCCAGGTCCGCGCCGTACAGCCGCCGGGCGCTGGCCATCAGCCGCGAGGGATCCGCCAGGTGGGGCGCGCCCACCGGGTGCACGTAGACCTCCAGATGCGGGAACCGACGCACGAGGACGCCGGTGGCGCCCGCATGGTCCAGGTGAATGTGGGTCACGGCCAGGGCCTGGAGGTCTTCGGGCTCCACCCCCGCGGCCCGCACGCTCTCCAGGAGGGTCTCCACGGTAGACGCCGGCCCGGTCTCGATCAGGGCCGGCCGGTCGCCCGTCAGCAGGTAGGCGCCGATGGCCTGCGGGGTCCCTTCGTAGTCGGTGTCAATCAGAACGAGATCGTCGGCCAGGCGTTCGATGCGCGGCATGGGTCGTCCCCCGGTGAGCGTCCGGCATCACAATAACACAGCCGGATGTGGTATGCTCACCTGCGAGATTGCCACGCGAGCCTCAGGTGAGGGGTTGCGGCATGTCACCAGGCGGCAAGGCTACCCGGGAGGCGAAGCGACAGCGCCGTGAGGCGGCGCTCGCGGCCCGGCGCGAAGAGCAGCGTCGGCTCCAGGCCCGGCGGCGACGGCGGGCGCTGGCCGTCTACGGGGGCATCGCCTTGATCGTGGTGGCCGGCGTGGGGTTGCTGACGCTCTCGGCGCTCCGCCCTCAGTCCAGCATCTTGGGTGCCATCGGCGGCTTCGGGAAGCCGTCTGGCCTGGAGGGGGTCCAGGTGTTTGCGGACCAGGGCGCGGCCCACATCACCCTGGGCCAGGCGCACCCTCCGTACAACTCCAATCCGCCCACCTCGGGATGGCACACTCCCTTCACCGCCCCCTGGGGAGTGCACCGCACGTCGATCGCGGACGAGATCATCGTCCACAACCTGGAGCACGGCGGCATCTGGATTTCATACAGGGACGCATCCGACACGGCGCTGGTGGAGAGGCTGGAAGCCCTGGTGTCCCGCTACCGCTCCAAGGTGATCCTGACGCCGCGGTCCAATAACGACAGCCGGATCGCCGTGGCCGCCTGGACGCGCCTGCTGAAACTCGACGAGTACGACGAGCGGAAGATCGTGGCCTTCATCAACGCCTTCAAGAACAAGGGACCGGAGATGGTCCCTGACTGAGCGGTGGAGGACCGGCGGCTGATGGAGGCTGCACGTTGCGCCAGGGCGGCGGCCGTGGTCACGCGCCCGGTCCGAACGTCTCTGCTCCCCGTGTTCCTGGTCATCGTCCTTCTTGGTGCTTTCGATCCGGGTGCGGGGGAGCGGGGTCCTTCGCACGCACACATCGTAATCGGTGGCACCCCGGACGAGCAGGCGCGAGCCCTCGCTGCCCATTTGCGGGGCGCGCACTCGTCGGCCACCTCCCACGCCTGGCATGTGCTCTTCCGGGCCTCCGACGAGGCGACAGACCACCCCCACGTGATCTCCATCAGCACGGGTGCGGTCGGTGCCTCCGTCCTCGGAGTCGGCGACGGGACCATGGTGGCCGCGCCCGCCAGCCGGGTGCCCCGCGCACCGCTGTCCGGCCGGGTTGTGCCCCTGCAGTCCGCGGCGCCGGCCGAAGCCGATCGGACCGTCCCTGATCCGCCTCCTCGCCTCACCTGAACCGTCCGGCTACACACATGGCACGCTGGCGGACGGGCATCGCCCCCGGAGGTCGTGGTCCCGCCTGCGGGTCGATGCCCAGATCATGGGAGGTGGGCACTGTGAGAAGGCAGCTCCTTGTGCTGGCCCTGTGCGTCCCCCTGACCCTGGGCGTCATCGCGCCAGCCGTTCTCGGTCACCAGACGAAGGTGGTGGGCGGCAAGTACCGGGTAATCGTGGGGTTTGTCCGGGAGCCCGCCTTCACCGATGAGCGCAACGGCCTGGACCTGATCGTGCGCCGGGTTGAAGACAATGCCCCCGTGGAGCACCTCGAACGCAGCCTCTCGGCCGAACTGATCGCCCCAGGAGGCCAGGGCAGGCGGGCGCTGCGGCTTCGGCCGCAGTTCGGCCGGCCCGGCTACTACACCGACGACTTCATCCTGACCCGTCCGGGTGTCTACCAGATCCGCGTGTGGGGCGTCATCGCTGACGTGCGCTTCGACGAGACGTTTGAGTCCCATGAGGTCAGGCCGCTCAGTGAGTTGCGGTTTCCGTAGCATGCGGGGATCGTTTCCCGAGACTGTCCTGGTCGGCGCCGCCCTGGCCCTCCTGGGGGCCGGGGCGGCTGCCGCCCACGCCTACCTCAGGGCCGCGGAGCCGGCCGAGGACAGCACGGTGGCGGTCGCCCCCAGCGAGGTTCGGCTTGTGTTCAGCGAACCCATCGAGGTCCGGTTCAGTACCTTCAAGGTCTATCGGGTGCCCGCTGATCCGGGGTGGGATCGGCGTCGCCTCAACGCGGCTGCAGGCGCCCTGGTCTCGGAGGTCCTTCGGCGTCGCGGTGACGAAGCCGACCGGGCGGATGCCGGCCTGGCGACGGCCGCACGTACGACCACCACCGTGACGCTACGCCTGCGTCCCCATCTGGCTCCCGGCGCCTACGCGGTGATGTGGCGGGTGCTGTCGATCGACACGCATGTCACCCAGGGCTTCTACGTGTTTCGGATCAGACCGAACTGAAGGGACGCGTCACCCGATCTCATGGACGTCCTCGCCAGGACCCTTTCCTACCTCGGCGCGACCCTGTTGATTGGTGCAGGGATCTTCGCCTTCTGGATCGGCCCCGAGATGGCCCGCAGCGCGGCGCGTGGGCGGATCCGCCTCGGCGCGCTGGCGGGAGTCTGCCTGCTGCTGGTGGGGACCGCACTGGGGGTGATCCGGGGACTCCTCCAGGCGCTGGGCGAACTGGGTCCGGCCATGGTACCGGCCTACCTTCTCGGGACCCGTCACGGCAACGCGGCCGCCGCCCGGATCGTGCTCGCCGTCCTGCTCGGGGTCATGGCGCCGGGCCGCGGCGGCCGACTCAGCAGGCCCGTCTTTCTGGGGCTCGCCGCCGGCCTGCTCGCGACTTTCAGCCTGACCAGCCACGCCGCCGGCCTCGGTCGGGTCTTCCCGATCCTGGCGGACCTGGTCCACCTTTCCGGCGCCGCCGTGTGGGCCGGCGTCGTGCTCTACCTGGCATGGGCTCCAGTCTGGGTGCCCAGCCTGCCGCAGGGCGCCCCCGGAGATTCTCTGAGCCAGGCCGTGCGGCAGACCTCCGCGATCGGACTGGCCTGCGTCCTCCTGCTCGTTGCGACCGGCGCCTACGCGGCCGCCCTGCACCTCTGGGGCCCCGTGGCGCTCTCGGCCACCCCGTACGGCCGGACCCTCGCGGGCAAACTCGCGGCCATCGCCCTGCTGCTGGCAATCGCTGCGGTGAACCGTTGGGTGCTCACTCCTGGTCTTGGGCGGCCCGGATTCCTCGGGGCGACTGGCCGCCTGCTGAAGGTCGAGTCGCTGGTTCTGGCCGCCGTCTTGTCCCTGACTGCCCTGCTCACCACGCGCCCGCTGCCCGAGCCGCCGGCCTCCGTGGAGGGCGTCGTGACCATCAATGAGGTGGCTGGCCCCTGGCTGGTGCGGGGGAGCCTGGCTCCGGCGATTCCCGACGGGCTCACCCTTGAGTTGACGGTCCGCCGCGCTGGCGGCGCCCTCCCGGTGGGCCCGATGTCCGTGGAAGCCGTGATGACCATGCAGGGGCATCCGATGCCGCCGGTGGTCATCCGGCCGACGGCCACCGGTCCGGGAAGTTTCCGCGCCGCTGTCTCGCTGCCGATGGCTGGCGCGTGGGACCTCGCTATCGTCCTGCCGGGCGCCGTCCTCCGTGTTCCCGTCATGGCTCGCAGCGGTCCGGGGGGCGGCTCAGGGTGGGCTCCAGTGCTGCCAGGTCTCCTGCTGGCGGTCGCCGCCTCGGTCGTTGCGGGTGCCATGCTCGACCGGGCAGGCCTCCACACGCAGACAGGCCGGCTGGCCGCCCTCACAGGAGGCGCCCTGCTGGCGGTCGGCCTGACCTTCGCCGTCCGCGCCGCAGCCCCCGCCACCTCGCCGGGCGGGATCCCTGACCGGCAGAATCCCATCGCCCCGACGGCGGAGTCGCTGGCCGCCGGAGAACGCCTCTACCGGCAGCATTGCCAGGCCTGCCACGGGCTCACCGGAGCCGGCGACGGTCCGGCCGCCGCAGCGCTCCGCCCGCCGCCGGCGGACCTGCGGGTGCACATGGCGGCGGGGCACACCGACGGCCAGCTCTTCCACTGGATCAGCGAGGGCATGCCCGGGACCGCCATGCCAGCCTTCAAGAATATCCTCTCCGAGGAGGACCGCTGGCATGTGTTGAACTTCATCAAATCGTTCGCCCTCAGCGATCGGTAACCTGAATGCGTGCTTCCCGCCGTCGCCATCTCCATCGGGCCGCCCTGCTGGCAAGTCTGCTGGCTGCCTTTTCGGGTTGCCAGCAGGCGCCGCCGGCCCACGGGCCGGCGCTCCCGCTGGTCAGGCCTGTACCGGACGCTCCGGGCAGGCTGCTCTACACGAAACTGCGGCCCGATGCCCGGAGCGCGTTTATGACCTTCGAGCCGGCCACCGGGGCGCTCGCGGAGCTGGTCGTGTTCCCGCCGGGTGTGATCGCGGGGATGCCCGCCGCCTCACCCGATGGGGCCCAGGTGGCCTACAGCGCCTACCGACCCGGAAAGGATCCGACGGATCCCGGCGGCACCGATCTCTACGTGATGGATGCCACTGGCGCGCGCCAGCACCTCGTGGCCGCGCATCCGCAGGCGGGTGCCTCGCTGACCGAGCCGGCGTGGGCGCCAGACGGTCGAACCCTGTATGTCACCCACGTCGCCCGCGACGGCGCCATGCGGATCGAACGGATCTCGCTGAGCGATCGGCGCCGACAGACCGTCATCGTCAACGCCTCGTACCCGACCGTCGCCCCTGACGGACGTGTGGGGTTCATCCGCATGGATCCGAGCCTCCGCATCCAAGAACTCTGGGTGGCACAGGCCGACGGGCGCGGGGCCCGTCGTATCGTGGCCGGCTCGCCGTTTGCCGGGATGGCCTTCCCCAGGTTTGCACCCTCAGCCGATCTCATCGTGTTTGCGGCCATCGGTGGTCCCGTCGGCTCGCCTTCGCCCCGATCCGAGCGTCCGGTGCCTCTCTGGCAGCGTGGACGGGCTGCCTTCGCCCACGCCGTCCCCTGGGACCTCTGGATCGTCGCTAGCGACGGGACGGGCCTGAGGCAGGTGACCAACCTGAAGGAGGACTACCCCGTTCCGGTCTGGTCCGCCGACGGGCACTGGATCGCCTTCACGGGCGAGTTCGGCCTCTACCTCCTCCGCCCCGCGGAGAAGCGGGTTGTGCGGGTCCACGATGAAGGGGCTGGGAGCGGCCTGGCGTGGCTGTCGCGCTAGGCGCCACCAGGCGTCCGCCCCCGGGCCGCGCCGGCCTTGCGCCGCCTGGGTTGCATGCTATAATGAACGCCGTTCGGGCCCCGATCCTCGGGGCTCGACTGTTGGAGGGAACCGCACATGGAACGGGTGACACTGAAGGCTCGGCCGCGTGAGGCACTCGGTAAAGGCGCCGCGCGCAGTCTTCGGCGGCAGGGGCTCGTCCCGGCGGTCGTCTACGGCCGCGGCCGGGACCCTCAGGCGGTCGCCGTCGATGCGAAGGCGCTGTCGGAGGCCCTGCACACCCACGCCGGTATGAACGTCCTGATCGATCTGGAGGTCCCAGACGGCGACGGCGCGGAGCCGACCACGGTCGTCGTCAAGGAGACCCAGCGGGACATCTTTCGGCATCACCTGATCCATGTGGACTTCCACGCCATCTCCCTGACCGAGACCATCGAGATGCATGTGCCGGTGGTGCTGAAGGGGACCGCCAGGGGGGTGGCCGAGGGCGGGGTGCTGGAGCACCACCTGCGCGAGGTCCTGGTCAAGTGTCTGCCGACGCAGATCCCGGACCAGCTCGAACTGGATGTCACCGAGTTGCTGGTCGGCCGGTCCCTGCACGCCAGCGATCTGGTGGTCCCGGAAGGCGTCACGCTGCTTACGCCGCCCGATGAGGTGATCGTCACCGTCGTCGCGCCGCGGGTGCACGAGGAGGCGGCGCCCGCTGCGGCGGCCCCGGCGGAGGCCGCGGCGGCGGTCGAAAGCGCGCCGGCGCCCGAAGGGGCCGGGACCACGACGGCAGCCGGGAAGCCCCGGGCCGCCGACGCGGCGGCCGCGGCCGGCAAGCCGCGGGCAGCCGAAAGCGACAGGTCCTGATCGCGCGCCGGGGCCACCGCCCCCCTGCGCCGCGCACCGGGTGCTCGCCCGAACGCGGATGGATGTCTTTTCGCCATGCGGCTTATCGTGGGGCTGGGCAACCCCGGACGGCGCTACCGCGGCACCCGGCACAACATCGGGTGGGAGGTCCTGGACCGCCTTGCCCGCACGCACGGCATTGCGATTGACGCCGAGGACGGCTGGGCCGAGGTCGGCCGGGGCACCATCGGCGGCCGCCGGGTGCTGCTGGCCCGGCCGCAGACCTACGTGAACGTCAGCGGCACGGCCGTGGCCGACCTCACCCGGCGCCATCGGGTCGCGCCATCGGACCTGCTTGTGATCGTCGACGACCTGGATCTCCCGGTGGGGTCGGTGCGCGTGCGGGAGAAGGGCGGCCACGGCGGCCACAACGGCCTCCGCTCCATCATCGAGGCGCTCGGCACCACGGCGTTCCCCCGCATCCGGATCGGCATCGGCAGGCCGCCGGAAGGCGTCGACCCCGCCGACTACGTGCTCGAACGACCGTCGGCCGACGAGCGGGCGCTCCTGGACGATGCCGTGGCCCGCGCCGCAGAGGGCGCGACGCTGTGGGTCACGGACGGCGTGCAGGCCGCCATGCGTCGCTGTCACATCCGGCGGCCTCAGGACGCTGTAGGGTCACAGGCACCGCTATAATGGCGGGATGGAGGCATCGTCATGGCGCGTCAGACGACCGACCGGGTTCCGCCCGGACAGTACCTCACCGAGAAGTGGCCCGTCCTGCACTACGGCAGCGTCCCCCGCTTCGACCCGCAGACGTGGGACTTCCGCATCTTCGGCCTGGTGGAGGAGCCGGTGCGCCTGTCCTATCAGGAGTTCCGGGCGCTGCCGACCACGACGATGAGCTGCGACATCCACTGCGTCACCGCGTGGAGCCGGATCGGCGTCACCTTCGAGGGCGTGCCTGCCCGGACCGTCCTGGACCTGGCCAGGGTCCGGCCCGAGGCGAAGTACGTCATGGTCCACGGCGAGCAGGGCTACGAGACCAATCTGCCGCTGGAGTACCTGCGCGCCGACGACGCGCTCTTCGCCCATCGCGCCGACGGCCGGGACCTGACCCCCGAACACGGGTGGCCGCTGCGCCTGGTGGTCCCGCGGCTGTACTTCTGGAAGAGTGCCAAGTGGGTCCGCGGCCTCGAGCTGATGGCGAAGGACCGGCCGGGCTTCTGGGAGCGCAACGGGTACCACATGCACGGCGACCCGTGGAAGGAAGAACGCTACTCCACACCCTGGTAGTCCTGGAGGCCCCCGCGTCAGGGCGCCGCGGCGTTGGCTGACGTCGGCCGCCGCGGCCTCTGGTCGGCGTTTGCCACCCTGCGCCACCGCAACTTCCGGCTGCTGTGGACCGGCCTGCTGGTCTCGCAGACCGGGTCGTGGATGCAGTTCATCGCGCTCGGTTACCTGGTCGACCAGCTCACGAAGGCACCGATCTATCTCGGTCTGTTGGGGATCAGCCAGGCCGTCCCGCGCCTGCTGTTTGCGCTGATCGGCGGGGCGGCCGCCGACCGCTTCGACCGGCGCCGGGTGCTGCTGGCGACCAACCTGCTCCTCATGGGCTCGGCCATCCTGCTCTGGCTGCTGGCGTACACCGATCGCATTCAGGTCTGGCACGTCCTGCTCATCGGGGCGGTCAACTCGACGACCCAATCCTTCGACAATCCGTCGCGGCAGTCGATGGTCCCCCTCCTGGTCGGCGACCGCGAGCTGATGCCGGCCCTCAGCCTGAACACCATGGCTATGAACGGCTCGGGGATCTTCGGCCCGTCCATCGGCGGCGTGGTGATCGCCCTGGTGGGGGTCGAGGGGTGCTTCTTTGTCAACGCCCTCTCATACGTCGCGGTGGTGGCGGCCCTGCTGCGGATGGAGATCCCGCAGCAGGCCGCCGGGGGACGCCAGTCCATCGGCGCCGACATCCGTGAGGGCCTACGGCTCCTCGGCCAGAACCGCCACCTGCTGGCGATGCTGGGCGTCGTGGGCGTGCTGAGCTTCTTCGGCCGTCCCTACATCCGACTGATGCCCGCCGTGGCGCGGGAGGTGCTCGGAGTCGGCCCCACCGGCCTGGGCGTCCTGCAGGCCGCGCCGTCGGTCGGCACGATCCTGGCCGTCTTCGTCGTCGGCATCTTCGGGGAGACGGCCGGCAGGGGCCGGCTGCTGCTGGGTGCGGCGATGACCACGGGGCTCGTGGTGGCGCTCTTCGGCGCGTCCACCTGGTTTGGTGTCTCGGTCGGTCTGTTGGTCCTCGCGGGCATCTCGCAGGCGCTGGCCATGGCCGCAGGCAACACGATCCTGCAGACCAGCGTCCGCCCGGATCAGCGCGGACGGATGATGGGCGTCTGGAGCATGGTGAACTTCGGGATGTTCGCGCTGGGCACGCTGCCGCTGGGCGCCCTGGCCGGCGCGGTCGGGGTGGGCCCGGCGCTGACGCTGGGCGGCGTCGTGGTGGTCGTGGTGGTCGGAATCCTGGCGCTGGCCGTGCCGCGGATCGCCCGCCTGTAGCCGACGCGGCCGCAGGACTCAGCCCGCGGATCGCCCGGCGGCCCCCTCAGTCCGACACGCGGCCGAACACCAGCGCCGCGTTGATCCCGCCGAAGCCGAAGGAGTTGCTGAGCACGTAGTGGACCCGCTGGTGGCGTCCCCGGTGGGGCACGTAGTCCAGGTCGCACTCGGGGTCGGGCTCGTCGAGGTTGATGGTCGGTGGCAGGTAGTCGAAGCGCAGGGCCAGCATGCAGATGGCGGCCTCCACGGCGCCGGTGGCGCCCAGTGCGTGGCCGTGCATGGACTTGGTGCCGCTGGTGGGAATCCGGCGGGCGTGCTCGTGGAAGACCGCTTTGATCGCGCGGGTCTCCGTCGTGTCGTTGAGCGGCGTCGAGGAGCCGTGGGCGTTGATGTAGTCGATCCGCTCGGGCTCCAGCCGGGCGTCGGCCAGGGCCAGGCGCATGGCCCGCGCGGCCTGGTCCCCCGAGGGCAGCGGGGCGGTCATGTGGTGGGCATCGTTGGTGGACCCGTACCCCAGGACTTCCCCGTAGACCTCCGCCCCGCGCGCCCTGGCGTGCTCCAGGGATTCCAGCACCAACACCGCCGCGGCCTCGCCCATCACGAAGCCGTCGCGGTCCTTGTCGAAGGGCCGGCAGGCCGCCGCGGGGTTCCCGTTGCGCGTGGACATGGACCGGATGAGGTCGAAGGCGCCGAAGATCATCGGGGTCAGCGGGCACTCGACCCCTCCGGCCAGCATGACGTCGGCGTCGCCGTGGCGGATCAGCCGCGCGGCCTCCCCGATGGCGATGGCGCCGGACGCGCACGAGTCGGAGTTGGCGCTGGTGGGACCGCAGACCCCGAGGTCGATGGCGATGTTGCACGACGCCGAGCCCCCGAAGACCGCCAGGGCCAGCGTGGGCTTCACCCGGCGGATGCCCTGGGCGAGGAAGACGTTGTACTGCTCTTCGGCGAACGCCGCGCCGCCCAGCGCCGTGCCGATGAACACCCCGGTGCGATCCCGGTCCACATGCACCAGGTCCAGGCCGGCGTCGGCCACGGCCTGGCGGGCACAGACCACGGCGAACTGCGCGAAGCGATCCAG
The DNA here is from genome assembly GCA_031459875.1 of Candidatus Fervidifonticultor sextus. Taxonomy (GTDB): domain Bacteria; phylum Sysuimicrobiota; class Sysuimicrobiia; order Sysuimicrobiales; family Humicultoraceae; genus Fervidifonticultor_A; species Fervidifonticultor_A sextus. The sequence continues at coordinate 97,093 of JAVKHQ010000005.1, forward strand.
GCGCCGGACCTGCTTCGCGTCCAGGTGGCGTGAGGGGTCGAAATCGGTGACCTCCGCCGCCACGTGACAGGAGAACGGCGAGGGATCGAACCGTTCGACCCGCCGAATCCCGGGCCGGGCGGCCCGGATCCCCTCCAGCAGCCCCGCCGCTCCGCTGCCGATGGGCGTGATCGCGCCAAGACCGGTGACGACAACCCGGTGGGTCACGGCGTCTCCCCTTCTGCCGGTCGGCCCGCCGTCGGGCCGCCCGCCAGGGCGGCCTCCGCGCGCGCCTTCACGGCCTCGAGCGTCCTGCGCGCGATGAACTGGATGAAGATCGGTCCCACGATCAGGTCGCTGACCAGACGGCCGATGACCGGCCATCGCATCGTCAGGTCGTGGACGAGTTCCACGTCAACCGTGTTCCCGTCAGGTGCAAACCGCCACTCGACCTCCATGCCGCGGGTGATGCCCGAAAGATGGCGGAAGGTGATCCGTCGGTCCTCGGGCCGGGCCTCCTGGACCGCGGTCCAGCGGGCCGGCCAGAGGCGGATGCGACCGCCCATGGCGAAGACCAGACGGCGGGGGGTGCGCTCCAGGACCCGGCACCAGCGGTACTCGCGCAGCAACTGCGGCCAGGCCTCTACGTCGCGGGCCAGCGCGAAGACTTCCTCCAGCGGGGCGGCGATCCTGGTGCGGTGGACGGTGTGCACGGCTAGCCCCTGCGCCGCGGCCCCGCCACCAGGCGCGCCAGGGCAGCGGCCAAGAGGATGTCCCGCGCCGGCAGCACGCCGCTCACCACGCCCAGCAGGGCCCGGATCAGCGTCGGGTCGTCCGCCAGGCGGCGGAAGAGCGCCGCGGCCAGGCGCGGCCGTCTGACGATCCACTGGAGGAGGCGGCTCGTCTGCCAGGTGTCGCGGAAGGCGGCGCGGCGCGCGCGCTCGTAGGGCGCCAGCGCCGCCTGTGAGGCCGGACCTCCCCGCAGGGCGCCGTCTGCGGCGTCTGAGGCCAGTTCGGCCCCGCGCAGCGCCAGCGCGATCCCCTCTCCGGTCATGGGGTCGATCGGGCCGGCGGCGTCGCCGACGAGCAGCAGGCCGTCGCCGACCGCGGGTCGGCGGACGTGGCCGAGCGGGCCCACCGCGACGAACGGCGACAGCCGCCGGGCTCCGCGCACGATGCCGCGCAGGACCGGCAGACCGTCGCACAGGGCGTGGAAGAGGGCTGCGGGATCCCGACCCGCGCGCCGGAAAAGCGTCCGCGGCGCGGCCACCACGACGTTGCCGAATCCGCCGCCGTAGAGGGCTGCGCCGGCATACCATCCCCCTCCCAGGTGCAGGTCGCCCCTGGGGACCGGGGCCTGAAGCCCCTCGAAGTGGGCGCCGACGGTGTAGCGGACGTCGGCCGGTGAGGCCAGCGGGCCGCAGTGCCGCGCCACCACGGAACGGATGCCGTCGGCGCCGACGACGAGGCGGGCGGCGAGACGTAGGGTGCGCCCGCGGTGCCTTCCGGTCACCGCCGGCATCACCCCCGGTGTGACCCGGTCCACCCGGAATTCTTCGAGCACCAGGGCACCGGCTGAGGCCGCCGCGGACAGCACCGCATGGTCGAGGCGCTCGCGGGGGATCAACAGGCCGCGGCCCGACGGGAACGGCACCCAGGCCGCGGTCCCGTCGGGGCCGGCGAGGAACATGCCCGACAGCGACGTCCCGCCCGAGGCGACCGACCGGGCGATCCCCATCCGATCCAGCGCCGCGACCGCGGCGGGGTTCAGGTACTCGCCGCACGGCTTGGGCCGGGGGAACCTGGCCCGGTCCACAACGACGACGCGGTAGCCGCGGCGCGCCAGCAGCAGCGCCGTGGCGCTGCCTGCCGGCCCGGCGCCGACCACCAGCACGTCAGCGTCCGGGCCCATGGCCGGGCGGCCATCGGACGATGGCGGCCCGCTGGAGGCGGTGCCGCCGGATCTCTGCGCCCTCCAGCCCCGCGGCGCGCGCGAGGCCGTGGATCTCAGGCCAGGTGAAGGCACGCCGCACCGACAGCGGGCCGTCGTGGCGGGCGAGGCGCCCGCCGCCCACCAGCCACGTGTCCGCGACGGCGCCGAGGTAGGCCGGCCAGGAGCGCAGCACATCGTTCACCACGAATGCGCCGCGGGCCACCCGATCGATCTCCCGCAGGACCTGCACGGCACCGTCGAACGAGAAGTGGTGCAGGGCCAGCGCGCTGATGACGACATCCACGCTGCGGTCGGCGAAGGGCAGCGCGCACGCATCGCCGCGCAGCAGGGCCACGTCGGGCAGACCGCAGATGCCCTCCCGGGCAGCCTGCAGGATGTCCGGGTTGATGTCGAGGGCCCAGATCCGAACCGGCAGCCCTCTGGTGCGGGCCCAGGACGACACAGCCGCCGGGATGTCCGCGGACGCGGTCGCCACGTCCAGGATCGCCAGCGGCCGCCGGGAGAGGAGGACCGCGAACTGCTCCAGGTAGCCGAGGATCAGGCGGCACCCGCCGTACCAGCGGTTCGTGCGACGGATGGCCTCCAGCAGCGCGGCGAATTCCTTTGGGTCCTGCCCCGGCGTATCGAGGAACTCGGGCGCCTGGCTCTTGGGTGGATAGCGCAAGACGTCACCCCGCTGTGTAGACAAACGCCCTGTGGGAACAGTCTAGGGGAGGGACTGTAACGGGTCTATGACGACGCCTACGGCGAACGATCCGGAGGACGGCGCAGCGCGACCAGCATCGAGGACACGGTCCGCTCGCCGCCCCGGGGCAGGGCGCTGACCACGCGGCCGCCCACGACCAGGGTGGCCGAGCCACCGCCGTCCAGGTTCATCGCCTGGATCGCGCCGAGGTCCCGCATCAGGGAGGCGAGTTCGGGCAGGTTCATGCCACGGCTCTGCCGGCCGTGCGCATCGACCGTCACGAAGAGGACCTTGCCGGCCTGCGTGATGCCGATCGCCGACCGCGCCGTCCTGATGGCATAGAAGCCGGCGCCAAACCCTTCCCAGGCGTACGGGATGAACACCTGGCCGTCCCGCACTAACTGCGGCCCGCCCTGGACCGCGTGGTAGATCCCCGACGGCGCCAGCCTGAGGTCGACCTGCACGGATTCGCCGCGGACGAGACCCAGCAGCAGGTGCTGTTGCGATTCTGCCGTCGCCAGGGCATAGCCGTCGGCGGGGATCACCGGTCGGCCGCTGGTGAAACCCACGATGCGGTCCTTGCGGACGAGGCTCACCAGCGAGTGCGGCATCGTCAACGGCCCGAACTCCGGCGTGTAGACTGCCACGCCGCCTGACCGGGGCGGCCGATTGACGGCGGTGATGGGGATCCTGACCCCGCGCTCGGTCAGCAGGTGCCCGCTGAACTCCACCGGCCCGATCCACGGCCGTCCGGCGGCGTCCACCGCGAAGACGACCCGCCTGGGGTGTGGGGTCGACAGGACCCGGCCATCGATGACGATCAGGCCGATCGGCAGGCCCGCCCGTGTGAAGAAGTTGCCGTTGATGGCGGCGATGGCCTCCAGGCGCGTGGCGGCCGTGCTGGTGGTCTCGGTGGCGGCGATGACGGCCCCGCCCAGGGCCGGCCGGATGACCACGGCCTGCGCCCGGGGATCGAGGGTGGCCACGTGGACCCGGGCGCGGCCCGCCCGGGTCGGGACCCGCATGGCCCGGTAGGCCACGCTGGCCGGTAGCGGCACGACGCCCAGTGACTCGGGGAAGACCGCGACGGTCAGCAGCCGGGGGCCGGTGAACACCTTGAAGCGGGCGGCGGCACGCACGTCGATCTCGAGGCGCACCACCTCGGGAGCGAGGCGACGGAGCGAGACCCTTGAGACGATGCCGCCGGCCTCCAGGAAGCGGTCGACGTCGCCCTCGACGGACCAGAGATCGACGACGATGCCGCCCGGACCCGCCGTCGTCCGGTAGCGGACCGGCGCCGTGAGGGACGCCGTGATCATCGTGGCCCCACCATCGAGACGCCAGCGGAGGTCGGTGAGGCGGGCAGAGTGGTCGGTGGCGCCCGCACCGGGAGGGTCAGCCAGCAGGCCGATCCCGGCGGCAGCGACGAGGACGAGCGCGCGGTAGCGCAGAGTGCGAGGCATCGGCACATCCCGGGTCCGACGTGAAGGTGCAGGTGCGTACCGCTTGCCGTCATGTACGCCCTGCCGACGGGCGACTCCTGCCGAGCGCCCGGGTCCCGGCATCGCAGCACCCATCCGGTATTCCTGATGCCCACCTCCGCGTCTTCGACCGCAGGGCCGCAGGGACCGATGCGCCTCCTTTCCAAAAAGAAAAGCGCCCGGCCCACGAGCCAGGACGCCTCGACCGCGCGACCTGGCAAGCCGCCTACTGGGTGGCGCGCCCGTGCCGCAACAGGATGCTGACATCCCGGGACGGCTGGCGCTCCTCCACCCTGATCACGTAGAACTGCCGTCGCCGGCCGTCGGCGAGCAGCCGGAGGTAGACCCGCCCGGTGCGCTTCGGCGACTCGCTCTCGAAGGTCGAGGTCCATCCCCGGATGGTGAGCGTCGCGTAGAAGTCCCGGACCTGTTCGAAGGAGGCCTGAGAGCGGAGTTCGACCTGCTGCCAGGCCGCCTGGGGAAACCCGAAGGACTCGCCGGCAAACGTCGTGCTTCCGACCCGGGTCGCCCTCGGGAAGTAGGGCAGGTCGCCCAGCCGATCCGTACGCGTGCGGACGGCGATCACCGCGGCCGCCGCGAGCACCGTGACGACCGCGATCGCCACGATCGTGCGCCGCACCCTAGCGCTCCCGCGCGATCCCAGAGGCGGGGCTCACCAGTCCGCTGACGAGGTCGGGGAGGTTGTGGACGACCGCGGAGTTGCTGACCACCCGATCACAGCCCGCAGCCAGGGCGGCTTCACGCCGACGGGTCTCGCGGTGGCCGCAGAAACCCAGCACCGGGATGGGCGCGAGATCCGGCTCGGCCTTCAGGGCCTGGATGAAGAAGGCGGCCTCGCGCGAGGAGCCCGCCAGGTTCACGACGATGGCATCGGGCCGGCGCTGACGGGCCAGGGTCAGGGCCTCGGGACCGACGCCGACCGCCCTCGCCTGCCACCCCGCCGCACGCGCCTGAGCCAGGAGGCGCGTGCAGGAGAGCAGGTTGTCGTCCACGATCAGGACGAACACCGCTACACCGGAATGCCCATCATCTGGAGCTGCAGCTTCCCCTCCGGCGTCACCCTGTCGGTCGTCCAGGGGGGGATCCACACGAAGGCGACGGACACCTTCTCGGCGCCGATGGCCTGGAGCTTGTTCTCGATCTCCGCGGCGATCATGGGCCCGACCGGGCAGCCGGGGGCCGTCAGCGTCATGGTGATCGCCACGTCCTCGCCGGACACCTGGAGGTCGTAGATGAGCCCCAGGTCCCAGACGTTGACGGGGATCTCAGGGTCGAACACCGTGCGGAGGACGTCGATCACCTGTTCGCGGGTGATGCCATCGTCCATCGAGAACTCCCCCCTCGGACCAGGAGGTGTCCGTGACCTGTCGGGCGCGGCCCGACTATTCTAGCCGTCGGGTCGGGCCGCCGTCAAACCAGGGGGATGAGGAGACCGGCACCGATGAGACGCCTGCGACTCCTGCTGTGGGGAGCCATTGCGCTCCTGTTCGTTGTGGGGCCGACCGCCGCCCGCTGGTACACCGACTGGCTCTGGTTCGGTGAGGTCGGCTACCTGCGGGTGTTCTGGGTGCCGTTCCTCTCCCGGGTGGCGGTCACCGCGGTGGTCGCGGCCGGGCTGTGGCTGCTGTTCTTCCTGAACCTCCGGCCCGTGCTGCGAGCCGCCAGCGCGGAAACCGTCGAGATGACCTGGCGGGGGGGCACTTTCCGTCCCGTGCGCCCCCGGTGGGTCGGGATGACGGTCGGCGGGTGGGCCTGGGCGCTGGCGGCGGTGGCCTTCGTCGTCGGCCTGGGAGCCTCGCGTCACTGGGTGGCCGTCATGCAGTTCCTGCACGCCGCCCCCTTTGGCGAGGCGGACCCGCTGTTCGGCCGTGATATCGGGTTCTATGTCTTCCGCGTGCCGGTCTACCGCTTCGTCGCCGACGGCCTGTTTGCCTGGCTGGTCCTCCTCACCGCGGCCGTGGCGCTGGGGTACGGGGCCATCTACGGGCGCCTGATGATGCGGGGGGTGTGGCTGGGGCCGTCGGGCGTCCGGGCCCACCTCTCGATCCTGCTGGGGGCGGCGGTGCTCGTCCGGGGCGCGGGGTTCTGGCTGGATGCGCTGGAGTTGCTCTACTCGGAGCGTGGACCGGCGTTTGGCGCCTCGTTTACCGACGTCCATGCCGTGCTCCCCGCCCTGCGGGTGCTGACGGTCCTGTTCGTGCTCTGCGGGCTCCTGCTGGTGGCCAACGCCTGGCTGCGGACCGTGCGGCCGGCGCTGGTCACCATCGGGTTGATCCTCGTGGCGTGGATCGGCGGACTGGTCGTCTACCCCGGACTGGTCCAGGCGCTGCGGGTGCGCCCCAACGAACTCACCGCCGAGACGCCGTTCATCGCCCACGCCATCGCCGCCACGCGCCGGGCCTTCGGTCTGGACCGCGTGCGCGAACGCGAGTACCCCGGCCTCGCACTGGACGCGGCGGCGGTCAACCGCAACCGCGCCACGCTCGAGAACGTCCGCCTGTGGGACTACCGGCCGCTGCTGCGGGCGTTCGGACAGCTCCAGACCCTGCGGCCGTACTACACCTTCGCCGACGTGGACATCGACCGCTACACGATCGGCGGGACCCAGCGACAGGTCATGCTGGCCGCCCGGGAACTGGCCGTCGGCCGGCTGCCTCCAGCCGCCCGCAACTGGGTCAACGAGCACCTGGTCTACACCCACGGTTACGGAATCGTGATGATCCCCGTCAACCGCATCTCCGAAGAGGGCATGCCCGAGTTCCTCATCAAGGACATTCCGCCGGAATCGGTCCCCGGCCTCGAGGTCAGGCGTCCCGAGATCTACTTCGGGGAGTTGACCACCAACTTCGTCGTCGTGAACACCAGCATCCCCGAACTGGACTACCCGCGCGGCGACCAGAACGTGTACACCCGCTACCAGGGGCGCGGGGGGATCCGCCTCAGCTACCTGCCGCGCCTGGCGCTGGCCTACCGCTTCGGGGATCTGCGGCTGCTGCTGTCGCGGGACATCCGATCGGACAGCCGGCTGCTCTTCGCCCGGCAGATCACCACCCGCATCAGCCGGATTGCCCCGTTTCTCCGGTACGACCGCGATCCGTACATGGTCCTGGCCGATGGCCGGCTGGTCTGGATCATCGACGCCTACACCGTCACCGGCCGGTACCCCTACGCCGCTCGGTACGGCGACATCAACTACATGCGCAACAGCGTCAAGGTCGTCGTGGACGCCTACGACGGATCGGTGGCCTTCTACCAGATGCTGCCCGACGAGCCGATCGCGAAGACGCTGTCTGCGATCTTCCCCACGCTGTTCCGGCCGGCCGTCGAGATGCCCCCGGCGATCGCGGCCCATCTACGCTACCCCGTGGACCTGTTCGAGGCCCAGGCCCAGGTCTTTGCCACCTTTCACATGCGTGACCCCCAGGTGTTCTACAACCGCGAGGACGTCTGGGCGATCCCCCGCGAGATCTTTGGGAACGAGACGGTGCCGGTCGAACCCTACTACGTCACGATGCGTCTGGGCGAGGCCGAGCGGCCCGAATTCGTGCTGATCCTGCCGCTGGTGCCTTCCGGCCGCGACAACATGATTGCCTGGATGGCGGCGCGCAACGACCCGCCCCACTACGGCGAGCTGGTCGTCTACCGGTTCCCCAAGGCGCGGATCGCGTTCGGCCCGATGCAGGTGGAGGCCCGGATCAACCAGGACCCGGAGATCTCCCAGCAGCTCACGCTGTGGAACCAGCAGGGGTCGCAGGTGATCCGGGGCAACCTCCTGGTGATCCCCATCGAGGACGGGTTGCTCTACGTCGAGCCGCTCTACCTGCAGGCGGAACGCAGCCAGCTGCCGGAACTCAAACGGGTCATCGTGGCCACTGGCGCGCGGATCGTCATGGCGCCGACCCTCGAAGAGGCCCTGGCCGGGCTCTTCGGGCAGCCGCCTGCGGCGAGGCCGCCTGGGCCCGCGCCGGGACCGCCGCAGACGCCCGAGCAGGCCGGCACGCTGGCCGAGCAGGCCCTGGAGGTCTACCGGCGCGCGCAGGAACGGCTGCGCGCCGGCGACTTCTCCGGCTACAGCCAGGAGATCGAGCGCCTGGGGAAGATCCTCGAGCAACTGCGCGACGCGACCCGGGCGCGCTAGGCCTGCCGCGCCGCAGCGGCGTTGCGGCAGGAAGTCCGGATCGCCTGCCTAACTGTCTGCGCAAAGGCTCCGGGGGGGTGGTTGCGCATCGCCGCACGGCCCGATCCCATCAATCCGGCACGCCGGTGCCGCCTCCTCCCGGCCGCCGCAACCGGGCTCATCTTGGGGCTGGCGGCGGCTGCAGGCGGCGCGTTGCCCAACGGCGTCGGCCTGATCGCCCCAGGCGAGGCGATCGGTCCCATCCGGCTGGGCATGACGGCCGTCCAGGTGCGCAGCCTTTCCGACAGCCTGCCCTGCGAGATCGCCGTCGCGTACACGAACGGCCAGGCCAGCCGCCTCGAGACCAACTGCGGCGTCGCCTACCAGACGTCCGAGGGGATCACGGTGGGCCTGGGCGGCTCACGGATCCGGTGGGTCTACGGTCAGCCCGAACTACTGGTGCCCAGCGACCTCCCGGGCACGCGCGCCGACTGGTGGGTCTACCGCGGTCCGGGCATCAGTTTCCGCATCATCTACTCCGATAGCGGCACGCTCATTCAGGCGATCGCCGTCTTCAAGGGCACGGGCGACTCGCCGCAGCGGCGGCCAGGTCCGATCCCGGTCGCGCCGCCTCCGCCCCTGGGCGACTGACCCGGCGGCCGCAACGGGCCTCTCTGTGAAAGGAGATCGGAGGCCGGTGACGGCTCAGGCGGTGTACCGGGCCCTCCGGACCGTCTGCCGCTCGACCCGTTCCGGCACGACCCGCATCCCCAGGCCGGGGGAGGCGGGCACCGTGATCGTCCCGTCGCTGTTGAGGGTCACCGGCGGGTCGATGAGGTCTTCCTCGAAGTAGCGGTCGCTGGCCGACAGGTCGCCGGGCAGGGTGAAGCCCGGAAGGGACGCGAGTGCCAGGTTGGCGGCGCGCCCGATCCCGGTTTCCAGCATCCCGCCGCACCAGACGGGGATGCCGCGCGAGCGACAGAGGTCGTGGATCGCCACCGCCTCCCCCAGCCCGCCGACCCGCGCCGGCTTGATGTTGATGACGCGACAGGACCCCAGTTCCAGCGCCGCCCGGGCCGCCCGGGCGTGCACGATGGACTCGTCCAGGCAGATCGGGGTGCGCAGGCGGGCCTGGAGTTTGGCGTGATCGACAAGGTCGTCTTCTTCCAGCGGCTGCTCGATGAGCAGGAGGCCGTAGGCGTCGAGCGCTTCGAAGGTCGCGGCGTCGGACAGCGAGAAGGCGGAGTTGGCGTCCACCTGCAGCAGGATGTCCCCGAACCGCTCGCGGATGCGGCGCACGGGCTCGACGTCGAACCCCGGTTTGATCTTGATCTTGATCCGGCGGTACCCGGCCCGCAGGTAGCCGTCCACGCGGTCGAGCAGTTCGTCCACCGTGGGCTCGATGCCCACGCTCACGCCGGCTGTGATGCGCTCGCGTTCACCGCCCAGCAGCGCGGCCAGCGGCTTCCCCTGCCGCTGCGCCTCGAGGTCCCACAGCGCGGCCTCCACCGCGGCCTTGGCCATGTGGTTGCGGCGGATGCGGGCCACCTGCCGGGCGAACCCCTGGGGGGATGGCAGCTCGCGACCCACCAGCGGCGGGATGATGTAGCGCTCCAGGATCGCCCACACGCTCTCGTGGGTCTCTTCGTTGTAGAGTCCGCCCATGCCCGTGGGCGCTTCGCCCCAACCCTCCAGACCGTCGGCCTGGACGCGGACCAGGATGCCCGGCAGGGTCTGCTCGCGGCCGAACGAGGTCTCAAACGGCGAGCGCAGCGTCATCTGGATCTGTCGGAGTTCCACCGCGTCAATCTTCATCGGGGACCCTCGAGAGGACGTATTCGCCCCGCAGGCGTTCCCGCGGGTGCAACAGGAAGTCCACCGCGCAGTACCCGCGGCCGAAGTAGGTCAGGAACGCCTCCCGGGCGGCCAGGCGCCAGGCCACGGCGAGGCCCCGGTCGCGCTGGCGGATCTGGGGGAAGTCGGTGGGGATCTCGATGAGGACCGCCGGGTCCTCCAGGTCGAGGGCGGGCGGCTTGGGCGCGATGCCCACGAGATGGGGGACCACCTCCAGGGCGCGGGGCGCCGCGCTCCAGTCGCGCTCCGCCGGCCGGCCAGCCACCGCAGCCTCGACGCGGCGGGAGCGCAACGCCCAGTCCACCTCCAGCCGGTCGGAGTCCAGCCCCCGGTTCAATTCGTCCTGCATCTGGCCGTAGTAGTTCACGTAGTAGCGGCTGGCGGTCGCGCCCAGCTTGTGCAGGTTGAAGCGCGCGTTGACACTCTGGAGGGGATCGAAGGTCCAGACCGCGTGCTCGTAGCCCATGGCCAGCGCCGCCTCGCGCTGCGCGCACTTGAGGCGGAACCCGATGTCCTGCAACTGCAGGCCGCCGCGGACGCCGGCCATGTGCGAGTAGAACAACGGCCGGCCGCCCCGCCATCCCGCGAACCCGTAGCAGAAGCCGACCATGGTGCCGTCGGCTGTGAAGGCAGCGAGGACGACTCCGCCGGCGCTCGTCGCCGCTTTAAGTTGGTGGACGGGGACCACATCGTGGGGCGGCATGCCCCAGATCTCCATCTGCAGCGCCTCGATGTGCTGCAGCGACTCGGCGTCCGTCAGGGCCCGGATGGTGATGTCTGCCATGTCTGTCCTCGCATCGCGCCAGTGCAGGGGTCGCCGTGCGTGCCGAGAACTCTCAATGCAGCAGCCCCCATGGAGTCCCTTCGCGCCCGTGTCGCGGCCCACCTGTCCGAGTGGCCGGCCATTCTCGATCGGCTCGTCCGGCGGCCCAGCGTGGCCGCCCACGGCCGGCGCCTGGAGGAGACGGCGGCGGTCGTGGGTCGGCTCTTCGGCACATCCGGGAGGGAGAGTTCGGCATGCCGACACTGAAGGACATCGCACGGGACCGGGCAGGTCCGGGGCTGGAGACGCTGCGGGCGCTGGTGCGCCAGCCCAGCGTGGCGGCCACCGGGGAGGGGGTGGCCGAGTGCGCGGCGCTGGTCCGCCGCACCTTCGAGGAGGCTGGCGCCCGGGTCCAGGTCTACACACGGGCCGACGCCCCGCCGCTGATCGTCGCGGAGTTCCCCGGCGCGGACGACCGGACCCTGCTCTTCTACAACCACTACGACGTGCAGCCGCCGGACCCGTTACATGAGTGGACCTCGCCGGCCTTCGAGCCGGCGACCCGCAACGGCTGCCTCTATGGCCGCGGGGTGGCCGACAACAAAGGCGACCTGGTCAGCCGCCTGGCCGCGGTGCGCGCGCTCCAGGCCGCGCACGGGCGGCTGCCCTGCCGCGTGAAGTTCGTCGTGGAAGGCGAGGAAGAGATCGGCTCGGTGCACTTCGGCGCCTACGTGCAGGCTCACCGCGACGCCCTGGCGGCGGACGCCTGCATCTGGGAGTTCGGCCAGCGCGATCTCAAGGAGCGCCTGCAGGTCACCCTCGGCGTCAAGGGCATCTGCTACCTCGACCTGGAACTGCAGGCCACCAGCCGCGACCTGCACTCGTCGCTGGGCGCCATCGTGGACGGGGCCGGCACCCAGATGGCCTGGGCGCTGGCGTCGCTCAAGGACCCCAAGACCGGCCGCGTCCTGGTGGACGGGTTTTACGACCGCGTCCGGCCTCCGACCGCCCGCGAACTGGAAGCGACCCGGCGTCTGCCGTTCGATGAGGCCGAACTGAAGCAGCACATCGGCGTGGAACGCTTCATCGGCGGGGTCACGGGGTTCGAGGCGCAGGTGCAGTTGCTCTACCATCCCACCTGCACGGTCTGCGGGCTCGAGAGCGGCTATATCGGCCCCGGCTCGAAGACGGTGCTCCCCCGCCGCGCCCGCGCCAAGGTGGACTTCCGCCTGGTGCCCGACCAGGACCCGCAGGAGATCCTGCGCCTGGTAGAAGTCCACTTCGCGCGTCTGGGGTTCGAGATCTCGGCCAGGCTGCTGGGGGGCGAGCGCGCCTACCGGACGGACCTGGACGATCCCTTCGTGGCGCTGGTGGTGGCCACTGCGCAGGAGGCCACCGGCCGGGAAGTCACGGTCTACCCGACATCGGCGGGCACGGGTCCCATGTACGACCTGGGAACGGCGCTGCACATTCCGATTGTGAGCATCGGTGCGGGCTACTGGGGCAGCCGCGCCCATGCCCCCGACGAGCACATCCGGCTGGCGGACTTCGAGGAGACGATCTACCTGATGGCGCGTCTGATCGAGCGGTTCGCAGGCGTCTAGTTCTAGTGCGGGTGTCGGTGCCGGAGGATGTGAGGCCGCTCCAGCCCGTGGGCCAGCATCAGCGCCTCGTCGTTGAGGATCTGCACCGTCGGGCCTTCGGCCACCACCACTCCGCCGTCGAGGACGACCACGCGCGGGCACACCTCGACCACCAGCTCCAGGTCGTGGGTGGCGATGATCTGGGTCACGGGCAGAGTCTTCAAGAGGCCCACGAGCTCGCGCCGTCCCCGGGGGTCCAGGCCGCTGGACGGTTCGTCCAGGGCCAGGATGCGGGCCTCGCACGCCAGCAGGCCGGCCAGGCAGACCCGGCGCTTCTCGCCGTGACTGAGGCGGGAGGGATGGCGGTCCTCGAACCCCGCCAGGCCCACGCGCTGCAGGGCGTCCCGGACGCGGGCCGATAATTCCGGCCCCTGGCGCCCCAACTGCTGCGGGCCAAACGCGACATCCTCCCAGACGGTGGGACAGAACAACTGATCATCCGGATCCTGGAACAGCAGGCCGACCTGCGCACGGATGGCGGGCAGGTGTGGCTCCGCCACGGGCGTCCCGAAGACCCGCACGGCGGCCTCACGGGCCGGATGGTCGGGCAGCAGGCCGTTGAGGTGCCACAGCAGGGTGGACTTGCCGGCGCCGTTCGGGCCGATCAGGCCGACCCGGTCGCCTTCGGCGACAGAGAAGCTGACGTCACGCAGGGCCTCCGTGCCGTCGGCGTACCGGTAGGCCAGATGGCGGATCTCGAGGGCGTCTACGTCTTCCACCCCCTCGCGCACATGGCAGCGTAGATCCGCTCGGCCCGCTCTGAGGTGCGCAGGAAGAGGTGGCCGATCACCGTGGCGGACGACCGCCAGGCGAACCACCGGCCGCGCACGAAGGTCCGACTCCGGCGCGCCCGATGCATCCGGCCCATCTCCTCCACCAGCACGTACAGGTACCGGTACAACAGCGCCAGCGTGGTCACCAGCAGGGACGGGACACGCAGGCGCGCCAGCGTCTGCAGGATGTCCGAGAAGCGCGTCGTGGCGCCCAGCAGGACGATGCTGGCCAGGCACAGCGTGCTCTTCGCCAGCAGCGCGAGGAACACCACCACGCCACCGCGCTGCAGCAGGGAAAGCCCGGCCACCCCCAGGGCGAACGGTTCGACGACCAGGAGTCGGGCGCCGAGACGGCGCAGGGGCACCCGCGACGCCGCAGCCGCGGCCACCAGCGCCAGAGCCGCAGCGGCATAGGCGGGCCAGGTCCCGCGCGGCAGCAGGACCACGGCGAAGACGAAGCCCGACGCGGCGGCCAGTTTCACCGCCGGTGCCAGTCGGTGGACGGGACTCGACCCGGGCTGGTAGGGATCAGACAGGCCGTGGTGCACTGCCGTGCGCGCCTCCCGCACGGGGAATCGGACCGCGAGCGCCCCGCGGCACGAGGAGGCGGGCCAGCCCATACGCCAGGACGAAAGCCACCACCGTGCCGCTCGCCCCGGCGACGGCCGTGGACGCGGCGGGGGAGGCGATGCCCGCGACAGCATAGTCGGCCAGGGGCGAGGAGGCCGCCGGGCTCTCGGAGGCTCGCTCGGCGAACCCCAGGCGCTCCGCCACCATCTCCAGACCGTCCGGCCAGGTGGACGCGAAGGGAGCTACGAAGACGGCCAGCCCCAACGCCACGAGGGCGCCGTAGCCGACCATGGTCCGGTCCCCGACCCGACCGGCCCCCGTGGTGCGGTCGTCGAGCAGCTCCGGACGGGCTCCGGCGACTGCGGCCACCACAAGGGTGGTGATCAGCGCTTCGCCGACGCCGATTACCATGTGGATGCCCGTCATGGCCGGAAAGACCACGTCCCAGGCCACTGTCCCTGAGGCCCCCAGCTGTCCGGCGCAGGCCACCGACGCGGCGACTGTGGAGCACCACGCGCCGAAGGCCGCACCGGTCAGCCGCGCCCGCAGGTCGCCGCCCCACAGACGGCTCACACCCCGATAGGCAGCGTACCCGACCAGCGGGGCGACCACCGCCATATTGAAGATGTTGGCGCCCAGCGCCGTGAGTCCGCCGTCGGCGAAGAGCAACGCCTGAAGGATCAAGACCGACGACATGACCACGACGGCCGCAGTGGGCCCCACGAGGACGGCCGCCAGCGTGGCTCCGATCAGGTGCCCGGATGTCCCCCCGGCCACGGGAAAGTTGAGCATCTGCGCCGCGAAGATGAACGCCGCGGCGACGCCGACGAGCGGGACGCGCCGATCGGGGAGCGTCCGTCTGGCGCCGCGCAGGGCGAGGCCGAGTCCAGCCGCGGCCAGAGCGCCGCCGGCCAGCGCCGTTCTGGCGTCAAGGAAGCCGTCGGGAATGTGCACGTCCCACCTCCGTTAGGCGGTGAACTCCCTGCCGGTCGCGGTCACGGTGAGCCGCCCGTGTTTGACGCCCCTGGTCGCCACCAGGCGGTCGGCGATCTTCCTGACGTCGCGGGCCCGCCCGCGGACGGCCAGCACCTCGAGGCAGTTGCGGTGATCCAGGTGCACGTGCAGGGTGGAGATGATCAGGTGGGGATGGTGGTGCTGGATCTCC
Source organism: Candidatus Fervidifonticultor sextus (assembly GCA_031459875.1). Taxonomy (GTDB): domain Bacteria; phylum Sysuimicrobiota; class Sysuimicrobiia; order Sysuimicrobiales; family Humicultoraceae; genus Fervidifonticultor_A; species Fervidifonticultor_A sextus. Next base: position 112,098 of record JAVKHQ010000005.1, read on the forward strand.
GTGAGCAGGGCCTGGACGCCTCGCTTGTGGTGGTCGTAGACGAGGGTGATGGTGCCCGCAATCGGACGGTTCCCCCGCTCGGCCCGGTAGTCGACCAGCCGGCTGCGCACCATGTCGGCGACCGCGTGGGAGCGGTTGCGGTATCCCTTGGCCTTCGCCATGGCGTCGAGCTGGCCGACCAGATCCGCCGCCATGGAGATGCTGAAGCGCTTCAGCGCCGGCTTCATGGTGGGCCCGGGTGACCGGGGATCGCCAGGGTGTTACCTTCCTATCAAATCGTAACACCCACCGGACGCGACATCAATGGGAGTCTCAGGTGCGCCTTGTCTGGGGACGCGGCACCCCCCGTGCCTCGGCATTGACCGGGCGGTGTCCTGCTCACTAGCCGCCGCTTTGCATCTTCTCCCGCAGCGCGGCCAGTGGGGGGCTGAGCGCCACGTGGTAGGCGATCCCGTCCTCGAGGGTCCTGTACTCCTCCGGCAGCGAGGCCAGCCGCTCGGTGCACCGCTGGCGGATCGTGGGCAACGGCTCCGCCCACACGCGGCGGCCGCCCTCCATCACCGGGACCAGCAGCGGCGTCGCGCCCGGGGGGCCTGGTTCCTCCAGCAGCGCGATCAGGTCCCCCGCCGGCTGGCCGTCGGGATCGAAGCGCCGCCAGACCTGCTTGCGGCCCGGCAGCGTGGCCTTGCCGGTACTGAGCTTGAACCGGTAGCCCTTCTCGTCTTCGACGAGTTTGTAGACGCCGCCGATGCTGGGAGCGTCCGCCGACGTGCCGAGTTCGGTCCCGACCCCAAACGCGTCGGCGGCCGCCCCCCGGTCCAGCAGGTCGGCGATCTTGTACTCGTTGAGGTCGCCGCTGAGAAAGACCTGGACCTCGCGGAGGCCCGCTGCGTCCAGTGCGGCGCGCACCGCGCGGCTCTGGGTCACCAGGTCGCCGCTGTCGATGCGCACCCCCCGCAGCCGCCCGCCCCGGGCGGCCATCTCCCGCCCCACGGTGATCGCGTTGGCCACCCCCTGCATCGTGTCGTAGGTGTCGATCAGCAGCACGGCGTTGTGGGGGAAGTCCCGGGCGAAGGCGCGGAAGGCTTCCAGTTCGTCTGAGAACGACATGATGTACGAATGGGCCATGGTGCCGGTCACGGGGATGCCGTAGAGCATGCCCGCGAGCACGTTGGACGTGGCGGTGCAGCCGCCGATGTAGGCGGCGCGCGCCGCCTTCAGGGCCGCGTCGGTGCCGTGGTCCCGACGCGGCGAGAAGTCCGCGACCCCCCGGCCGCGCGCAGCCAGCACGATCCGCGCCGCCTTGCTGGCCACCATGACCTGGAAGTTCAAGGTGTTCAGCAGGAACGTCTCGACGACCTGGGCCTCGATGCGCGGGCCGCTGACCTCCAGCAGCGGCTCGGGTGGGAAGCACAGCTCGCCTTCCGGGATCGCGCGCACATCGCCGGTGAAGCGGAAGGTGCGCAGGTAGTCCAGGAACGCCTCGCTGAACACCCCGAGGCTGCGCAGGTAGCCGACGGCTTCCCCGGTGAAGCGCAGGGCCTCCAGGCCGGCCAGGGCCGTTTCCAGGCCCGCGCTGACCAGGAACGAGCGGCCGGGGGGCAGCGAGCGGACGAAGAGGGCGAAGGTGGCCCGATCGTTCATCCCATGGCGGAGATAGCTGTCCGCCATGGTGAGTTCATAGAGGTCGACCAGCAGCGCGAGGTTGTCGGGCGTCACATATCCGAACCCGTCGGATGTCGGCGGACTCCCGCCGGCCGGCCGGTTGCCCGGTGGCGTGCTGGGTGTGTTCACAGCCAGCGCAGGCGGCGGAAGACGGCCAGCATGACGGCGACGCTGGCCGCCATCAGGCCCAGCGCCGCGTAGAACCCGTACCGCCACCCAAAGGGAGGAAACGGGTGCTCGAAGTTCATCCCGTAGATGCCCGTGATCACGGCCAGGGATGCGAAGACCGCGGTGATGATCGTCAGCACCTTGACAATCTCGTTGAGCCGGTTGGAGACCAGGCTCAGATAGATGTCCAGCGCGCCGGCCAGCAGGTCCCGGTGGGTGTCGATCTGCTCGGTGATGCGCAGCAGGTGGTCGTAGATGTCGCGGAAGTACGCGCGCAGCCCCTCGCCGATCAGCCGCGTATCGTGGCGCAGGAGGAGGTTCATGATATCGCGCTGGGGAGCGGCGATGCGGCGCAGGGTCAGCAGCGCACGCTTGGACGCGAACAACCGGTCCAGCGTCCTCGAGCTGGGCCTCTTGAAGAGGGTGTCCTCCAGCCGCTCGATGTCGTCGTCGAGGGCGTCCAGCACCGGGAAGTAGGAGTCCACCACCGCGTCCAAAATCACGTACAGGAGATAGCCGTTGGACCGGCGCAGATCGGCGGGGGCCTGCACCAGGCGCCGGCGCGCCTCCTCGAGGGCCGCGGATGTCCCGCTGTGGACGGTGATGACGTAGGCCGGCCCATAGAACACGTCGATCTCGTCGGTGGCCACGTCGTGCCCCCCGGCGCCCTTCGCCCGTGCGGCGTGGGTGGTGATGAACAGGAACCCCTCGTACTCCTCGGCCTTGGGCCGCTGCCGGCGCTTGAGGGCGTCTTCCACGGCCAGCGGGTGCAGGGCGAAGATGCCGGCGACCTGCGCCATGGTCTGTGCCGTGGGGTCGGGCAGGTCGATCCACAGGACCTGGCCCTCGCGGTCCCGCAGCGCCGCCAGCGGCTCCTGCGGATCGAGGATCACCTCCGCGTCGCGGAGGACCAGGACGCGCATCCCGGCTGCGCTAGCGGGCATTAGAAGACAATTCGGCCGGCCCCCGGGGTTTCCTTGCATGCCTTCGAGGAGGAGCGCCGGAGCTTAGCATCGAACGCAGGGGCGGGGTGTGGGGAGTGGGATTGGATGGTGCGACGCGGGCAGCGAGCGCGACAGGCCGGCTGGACGGTCGCCGCGCTCCTGGCGCTGGCCGTCGGCGCCGGGACGGGCGCGGCGGGACCGAGGTGGGTCACCTACCGTCATCCGGGGCTCGGGTTTTCCATCGGGTACCCGGCGGGCTGGACGGTCAAGACGACCAATCTGCCCCCCGGCGTCCAGGTGCTCATTGAAGGGCCCCGGGCGGCCGGCTCGGCCACTGTCCCCCTCACGGTGGGGGTGATGGTGACGCCCGTGCCGTTCGACACCAGCATCGACGACTTCTTCGACAACCGCGAAGACGCCGTCCAGCGCGCCCCCCGCAGCAGCGGGTACCAGCGCCTCCGGCTCGCGGGGGTGCACATCGGAGGTCTTCCGGCGATCCTCTGGTATTTCGTCCAGCAGGCGGGCGGCGTCCGCCTGTACCACATCCATCTGCTGATCGTGGACGGCCTCCGCGGCTACTCGGTGACGGCCACCACGTCCGCCTCGTCGCCACGCCTGAGGGAGGAAACGCAACTGTTGCAGGACAGCCTCATGACCTTCCGCCCCCGCTAGTCCCGCCGACACCCTCCCGCCCCCCGGGAATAGCACGCGGCGTCGGACGGTTTGGTCAGGGACGATGGAGCCCAAGGCGAGGAAGCAGGCGCTGGACCTGATGACCTACGGGCTGTACGTCGTCGGCACCCACCGCGGCGAGGAGAAACACGCGGTGATGGTCAACTGGCTGACGCAGGCGTCCTTCGACCCTCCCCTGGTGGTCCTGGCTCTGATGAAGGAGGCCCTCTCCACCGAGATGGTGGCCGAGACCGGGCAATTCTCGGTCAACATCCCCGCGGCGGACCAGGCTGCTTTCGCCAAGACCTTCATCCGGCGGCGGCCCCGCGAAGGGAACCGCCTGGGCGGCTATGAATTCTACACCAAGTCCACCGGTGCGCCCATCTTCACCGACGCCCTGGCGTTCTTCGAGTGCCGGGTCGTGGCGACGGTGGACCGGGGCGACCACCTGATCTTCGTCGCCGAGGTCATCGACGCGGGCGTGCACCGTGAGGGCGATCCGCTGACGCTGCGCGCCACCGGGATGCACTATGCAGGGTAGACCATGGAGAGGGGGGACCGGGGTGGGGGTCGAGGTCGGACAGCAGGCACCCGACGTCACGCTGGTGAGCGCGGACCGCAAGGCGGTCAGGCTCAGCGAATTTCGCGGCCGGCCCACGGTGCTGGCGTTCTTCCCCGGCGCCTACACCGCCACGTGCACCAGGGAGATGTGCGCCCTCCGCGACGGTCTGGAGAAGTTCCACGCGATGGCTGCCCAGGTTGTGGGGATCAGCGTGGACCTGCCGCCGTCGCAGAAGGCCTGGGCCGAGCATCTCGGGCTGAATTTCACGCTGCTGTCGGACTTCAACCGGGAGGGCATTCGCGCCTTCGGCGTCGAGGATCCCAACTTTTGGGGAGGCCTGCTGCCGGGGGTGGCCATGCGCTCGGTCTTCGTCCTGGACCGGGATGGGATCGTCCGGTACAAGTGGGTGGCCCCCACGCAGGGGACCGAGCCGAACTACGACGAGGTGGAAGCGGCGGTCAGATCCCTGTAGTCCTCGTCTTCCCAGGCGGCCTCGCACGGCGTCCGCGGTGCGTTGCTCACTGCTCACTCACCTCCCCAGGGGCCAGCTTCGCGGCCCGTACCCCGAGCAGCCGCACCGGCCGGTCGACGGTCACGCGCTCCAGCAGGCTGAGGGCCACCTGTGCCAGGGTCTTTGCGTCCCCGATCGGCGCGGAGAGCGTGCGCGAGCGCGTCACCGTGTGGAAGTTGGCGAACCGCACCTTGAGGGTGATCGTGGCCGCCCGGTAGCCGTCCGCCCGGAGATCCCGCGCGACCTCACAAGCCAGGGCGACGATCTTCTGGCGGATAATCTCCGGGCGGCGCAGGTCCACCTGGAAGGTCTCCTCGCGGCTGAGCGATTTGGGCTCCCAGGCGGGTTCCACCGGGCTCTCGTCGATGCCGCGCGCGCGCTCGTACAGCGCGGCGCCGTGGGTCGGGCCGAACTCCCCGACAAGCTGTGCCTTACTCAGCGCAGCCAGGTCACCCACGGTCGCGACCCCGAACGCCTCCTTCAGGCGCGCCGCGGTCTTCGGCCCGACGCCCCAGAGGACCGTGACCGGCAGCGGGGCCAGCCGCGCCTGCACGTCGTCAG